>NZ_JBNDIU010000005.1:0-259800 GCF_050434565.1 Ensifer sp. 4252 | reverse complement strand
AGCTCGGCCACCGACTTGACCTTGATGCCGGCCTTGCGGCCTTCCGGCTCCTCGGTCTTCAGCACCTTCAACCGCGCCGTCGTGTCGACGCCGAAGTCGGCGGGTGTCTTCTTGTCGAGCGGCTTCTTCTTCGCCTTCATGATGTTGGGCAGCGAGGCATAGCGCGGCTCGTTCAGCCGCAGGTCGGTGGTCACCACCGCCGGCAGCTTGATGTCGATCGTCTGCAGGCCGCCATCGACTTCACGCGTCACCGTTGCCTTGCCGTCACCGATCTCAACCTTGGAGGCAAAGGTGCCCTGGGCCCAGCCGAGCAATGCCGACAGCATCTGGCCGGTCTGGTTGCTGTCATCGTCGATCGCCTGCTTGCCGACGATGATCAGCCCCGGCTGTTCGGCTTCGGCCACGCCCTTGACGATCTTGGCGACAGCCAGCGGCTCGACCTGGTCGTCGGTCTCGACCAGGATCGCCCGGTCGGCGCCCATGGCCAGCGCCGTGCGCAGCGTCTCTTCGGCCTTGGCCGGACCGACCGACACGACGACGACCTCGTCGGCCTTGCCGGCTTCCTTCAGCCGCAGCGCCTCTTCCACCGAGATCTCGTCGAACGGGTTCATCGACATCTTCACGTTCGCCAGCTCGACACCCGAGCCGTCCGCCTTCACCCGGATCTTGACGTTGTAGTCAACCACCCGCTTAACGGTTACGAGAATTTTCATGACCAACCCTTTCCGGCAATTTTCGTTGTCTGCTGACGGCCGTTACATACGGCCGCGCTTGGCTTCGGGATCGTAAGGCGATTCAGCAATGACGCGGGCCTTGCGCCTCTCGCCGAGGATCGGGACCTTGAGTTCCGTTCCCGGAACGCCGAGTTCGACCGGCAGCAATGCGAACGCGACATCATGGCCGAGCGTGTAGGCATAGCCGCCGGAGGTGATGCGCCCGACCAGCTTGCCCTGATGATAGACGCCCTCGTATATCAGCGAACTTGCGCCGTCGGTATCGATCGCGAGGGTAACGGAGCGGCGGGCAACGCCCTCTTCCTTAGCCTTTATCAGCGCATCGCGACCGATGAATTCCCCCTTGTCGAGGCGCACGAAGCGATCGAGGCTGCTTTCCCAGGCGCTGAGCTCCGGGTTCATATCGCGGTACATCGCGCGGTAGGACTTTTCGAGCCGAAGCGATTCCAGCGCCTGCAGACCGATCAACCGGAGGCCATGCGCCTCGCCGGCGGCAAGCAGCGCATCGAGCAGGTGTCGCTGGTAGCAGAGCGGGTGATAAAGCTCCCAGCCGAGCTCGCCCTCGTAGTTGACGCGCAGCAGACGGACGTCGCTGGCGAGCCCCACCGTGCCTGACTGGACGCCGAACCACGGGAACGCCTCGTTGGAGAGATCGATCTCGGTCAGAGACTGCAGCACGTCACGCGCCTTCGGCCCGACGATGGTGAAGCAGCCGCGATCGTTGGTGACGTTGCGAAGCTGCACGCTGCCGTCCTTTGGAAGCAGCTTCGACAGGTCGTCGAAATTCCAGCGCTCGGCCCGCGGCGTCGAGATCAGGTAGAACAGTCCGTCTTCCAGACGGGCGACGACATATTCGGCCTGCACGCCGCCCTTCGGCGTCAGATGATGACTGAGGTTGACGCGTCTGGTTTTCGGCAGCCGATTGGCAAGAATGCCGTCGAGCCAGGCTTTCGCGCCCGGGCCGCTGACCTCGAACTTGGTCATCGGCGTCATTTCGACGAGGCCGACGGCGTTGCGCACGGCGTGGACTTCCTCGCCGACATATTTGCCCTTCTCGGTCCAGCGCCAGCTGTACTGGTCCTTGGCCTCCACGCCCTCGGGCGCAAACCAGTTTGGCATTTCCCAGCCGTTGAGAACACTCCAGACGGCACCTTTCTCAGTCAGGCGATCATAGGAGGGCGCTGTCTTTTGCGGGCGGGCGGCCGGCATGTCCTGGCCGGGATAATGCTGCTCGGCATGGGTGCCCCAGGCCTCGCGCACCTTCTCGCGCGTCCAGTTCTTGTTGGCGTAGTCGCCGAAGCGGCGCGGATCGAGCTCGGAGGTGTCGAGGCTGTTGCCGCCTTCGACGATGCGCTCGGAGAGGTAGTAGCCGATCGCCCCGCCCCACAGGATGCCGCCGGGCACGCCTTCGGCGATCCAGACATTGTCGAGCCCCCAGGCCGGTCCCACCAGCGGCAGCTCGTCGGCGGTCATCTGGAAGGGACCGCGGACATTTGCCTTGATGCCGACACGGCCGAGCGCCGGCACGAGGTCCATCGCCCGCTCCCAGTTCCAGGCGACCGAATCGAAATCCTCTTCAAGCAGGTCGGCGCCGAACCATTCCGGCACGCCGTTCTCGGCAAACAGCTTCAGGTGCTCGGTCTTCTCGTAGGGCCCGAACATCAGGCCGTCGCCCTCTTCGCGAAGGTAGCCCTCAAACCCCTCGTCGCGCAGGATCGGCATCTCGGGCAGGCCCTGGCGCTTGCGCTCGATCACTTCAGGGACCGCATCAGTGATCCAGTATTGATGGACGATTGGGATCGCCGGGATTTCGAGCCCCAGCATGGCGCCGGTCTGGCGCGCATAGTTGCCGGTGGCCGAAATGATGTGTTCGCAGATGATCTCGCCCTGATTGGTCTTGATCTTCCACTCCCCGCTCGGCATGCGCTCGAAACCGCGCACCTCGGTGTTGAGATAGATCTTGGCGCCGCGATCACGTGCACCCTTGGCCATCGCCTGGGTGACGTCGGCCGGCGCGATGTGACCGTCATCGGGATGGTAGAGCGCGCCGAGCATCTCCTTGTTGTTTTCGAGCAGCGGCCAGAGCGCGCGGGCTTCTGCCGGTGACACGAGCTCGGCGCGGATGCCTTGAACCTCGGCGACGCTCATGTAGCTCTTGTACTCGTCGAAACGGTCACGGGTATTGGCGATGCGCAGTTGGCCGCATTTGTGCCAGCCGACATGCTGGCCGGTTTCGGCTTCGAGACCCTCGTAGATCTCGATGGTCTTGGCGATCATCCGGCCGATATTGATGCTGCGGGCATAAGACGGAATGAGGCCGGCGGCATGCCAGGTCGAACCTGCCGTCAGTTGCGTGCGTTCGAGCAGCGCGACGTCGGTCCAGCCGCGCTTCGTCAGACCGTAGAGAATAGCTGCGCCGACGCAACCGCCGCCGATGACAACGGCCCGAGCATGAGTTTGCATGAAGTCGTTCCCTTATGTGGAATTTTCAGCAACTTACAAACGGCCGACGCGCTTGTAATCTTGCTAAAAATTGTCCGGGGACATAACCTCAGTTTATGCATAGACTTCGCTCGCTCGTCCCCTCTGCCAACTATCTCTTCGTCTTCGAGGCCGCCGCCCGGCGGCAGAGCTTTACCGGTGCGGCGGAGGAGCTGAATGTCAGCCAGCCGGCGGTCAGCAAGACAATCCGGCTGCTGGAAGAGGCGACAGGCCTCAAACTCTTCCGCCGCGAACACGCCCGGCTGGAGCTGACGGCCGAGGGCAAGCGGCTCTACAAGGAAACGCAGGAAGCCTTCGATCACTTGCACATGGTGATCTCGTCGCTCCGGCAGAAGCACTCGCGCGATATCGTGCGCGTCTCGTTTTCCGCATCCTTCGTGCAGCTCTGGCTTCTGCCTCGGCTGAAAGCCTTCAAGGCGCAGTATCCGGATATCGCCTTGCGCATTGCCGAAAGCAGCCGCGACGATCAGGACCTGCTGGAGGAAGATATCGACCTTTCCGCCAGGCTTGGGACCGGCAAATGGCCAGGCATTCACGCCTGGCATTTCGTCACCGAGGAAGTGTGGCCGGTCTGCAGCCCCGCCTATCTGAAGGAACACGGGCCGATCGAGACCCCGGCCGACCTGCTCAACCACACGCTCCTGCATTTCGAGGAGCGGCATCGCTCACGTGTGGGTTGGCGGGAATATCTCGAGCGCAATGAAGTCTCGGCCGCCAAGCTGACGCAGGACTTCGTCTTTACCGATGCGCTGAATTCGATCGAGGCAGCCGTGCTCGGCCAAGGGGTTGCGCTCGGCTGGAAGCATCTGGTGCACGACCACCTGAAGGCCGGCAAACTCGTCTGCCCGATCCGGGCGAGCTATCACTCGGGGCAAAGCATCCACATCGTCATGCCGGCCCAGCGCCCGCCGAAGCGGGGCACCGAGATCTTTCGCGACTGGCTGATGGAGCAGAACGCCGACGCCGACATCTTCGCCGAGGATTGACGGCGAGACGGCTGATCAGAAGCGCTCGCCGACGAAATGCGCGACCTGGGCTCCGGCCTCGTAATAGGCCTCCTTGAGACGCCGCATCGGCGGGTCGCTCGGGTCGCTGATCGGCAACGGCAGCTCCGCCTCGGCGATTTCCCCCAGGATGTGGCGCGCCAGCACACGGCCGAAAACCGTTCCCGGCGCAATGCCGCGCCCGTTGTAGCCGGAGAAACCGACGACATTCGGCGCGAACCGGTGAAAGCGTGGCAGTGCATTGGTGGTCATGCCGATCTGGCCGTACCATTCGCATTCGAAATCGACCTTGCCCAGTTGCGGGAAAAGCCGGGCAAGCGAACGCCGGGCCCAGGCCTTGTGGACGGCCGCACCGCCGTTGCGCAAGGCGCCGACACTTCCGAACACCAGCCTTCCCGCCTTGTCCATACGGAAGGAGGAAAGGATCTCCTTCGTGTCCCATACGCCCTCGCGATTGGGCAGAATGCTCGCAAGCAAGTCAGGTGCGAGCGGCCGCGTCGCAAGATTGAAATAGGGAAGATAGACCTGTTCGGTCCGCACCCGCTCCCATGGACCGGTGCTATAGGCATCAGTCGCGACGATGATCCAGTCCGCCGTCACCGACGCACTGTCCGTCGCCACTTTCCAGCGGCTGCCGACCCGTTCGGTGGAAACGACCCGGCTTGATGTGTGCAGCACAACGCCGGCACGAACGGCCGCGTGCGCCAGGCCGCGGACATAGGCAAGCGGCTGCAAGGTCCCCGCCCGTCTGTCGAGAAGCGCGCCGGCGTAGGCGGTCGTGCCGATCCGAGCGGCCGTCTCGGCCGCGCTTAGAAGCTCGACCGGCGCGCTGCGCTTTTGCCATTGCGACGCGCGGTCCTCGATTTCCTTCAGGCCGGCTTTGCCGACGGCGCAGTGCAGCGTGCCGTTGCGCTCCAGTTCACACGCGATCGCATGTTTGTCGATTAGTTCCATCACCACGCGCGGCCCGTTGCCGAGCAGATCGAGCAGCCGCTCGCCGTGGACGTCGCCGAGTTCGCCCGGCAGATCGTCAGGCATCACCCACATGCCGGCATTGATCAGGCCGACATTGCGGCCTGCGCCGCCGAAGCCGATCTCGGCACCTTCCAGAACAATGACCCGGCGGCCGGCTTCCGCCAGATGCAGAGCGGCCGAAATGCCGGTGAAGCCGCCGCCGACGACCACCACATCGGCGGATGCGTCGGCTGCAAGGGGACTGGTTATCGGCGGTTGCGGGGCGGTCTTTTCCCAAAGTCCATGGGAGCGCGGGTCGTTCAGCATCGTTCAAGTCCTTCGTGCGGGGTATCGCTTGGTCTTTTCCCGCAGCTTCCATCAATCATGACAATGATAACGTCGCCGTCACTGTGTAAAGACCACCGTCCTGTGGCCGTTGAGCATGACGCGGTTTTCCAGGTGCATCTTCACCGCCCGAGCGAGAACCCGGCTTTCGATATCGCGGCCGGTGGCGACGAAATCCTCGGCGCTCATCGCATGGCTGACGCGCTCCGTCTCCTGCTCGATGATCGGGCCCTCGTCGAGGTCGGGCGTGACGTAGTGGGCGGTCGCTCCGATCAGCTTGACGCCACGCGCATGGGCCTGGTGATAGGGCTTGGCGCCCTTGAAGGACGGCAGGAACGAGTGGTGGATATTGATGATCCTGCCGTAGAGCCGGTTCGACAGATTGTCGGAGAGGACCTGCATGTAGCGGGCGAGAATGACGAGGTCGGCCTCGGTCTCGCGCACCAGGTCGATCAACCGCTGCTCCTGTTCGGCCTTGTTGTCCTTCGTCACTTTCCAATTGTGATAAGGAATGCCTCCGAGTTCGGCGGTTCTCGCACTGTCGTCATGATTGGAAACGATGGCGACCACCTCGGCATTCAGCCAGCCGACGCGGATCTGGTAGAGCAGATGCAGCAGCGCATGGTCGAACCTGGAGACCATTACGATGATCTTCGGGCGCCTTGTCGCATCGGCAATCGTGGCCCTCATGCCGAAGCGATCGATCGCCGGCTTCAACGACCGCTCGACGCCCTCGCGCGACATGCCGGCAGGACCGGTAAAAGCAATGCGCATGAAAAAGCAGTTGCTCTCGACGTCGCGAAACTGATTGCTTTCGACGATGTTGCCGCCGATCGCCGCAAGCTCGGTCGTCACGGCCGCGACGATACCGGGCTGATCGTCGCAGGCAAGTGTCAGGACGAACGAGGCAGCAGTGCCTGTTGGTGTCAGGTTTGCGGGCATCACGGTCATGCCTCTTTCCTTTCGTGATAGCGCTGGCCGGAATGGCGCGCTGTTGCGGCTCAGTTCTTGGATTTCGGCTGGCCGAATACATAGTCGGTGACCTTGGGCAGAAAGGTCTCGCTGTAGTATCTGCGCGGCTTGTCGCCAACCGCGACCCCGGCATTGAGGATGCCGGCCTGGTAATCGTCGGCAAACAGCGAATAGGGGTAGACGGGCTCGACCGCGCTTGCCGCCTGCAGTTGCTGGCGCAATTCGGCGGGGATCGCAAAATCCAGTGCGGCCAGATTGTTGTCGAGTTGTTCGATCCGGCTTGCGCCAATGATGGCGGCACCGACGCTGGGCTGCGTCACCACCCAGTTCAACGCGACTTGCGCCATGCTGCGGCCGGTCTCGCCGGCCACCGCTTCCAGTGCCGCGACGATGCGCATGTTGCGCTCGGTAAAGAGACCGAGGCCGCTGCCGGATGTGTCGAGCGAAAGCCGTCCCGCGACCTGCTGGCCGGCGCGATACTTGCCGGAGAGCAGCCCCATGGCGAGCGGGCTCCAGGCGGTGATGCCGAGGCCGAGTGCCTGGGCAAGCGGCACGAATTCGTTTTCGATACTGCGCTCGGCCAGCGAATAAGGAAGCTGCAGGCAGATCGGCGGCGTCAATGCATGGGCCTCCGCCCAGGTCAGCGCGCGCGCCGCATACCAACCGGGCACGTCGGAAAGCCCGGCATAGCGGATCTTGCCGGCGCGCACGAGATCGTCGAACGTCCGCATGACCTCTTCCGCAGGCGTGATCCGGTCCCAGGTGTGCAGCAGATAGAGGTCAATGTAATCCGTCTTCAGCCGCCGCAGCGAAGCATCGAGGGCGCGCATCAGGTTCTTGCGGCCGTTTCCGCCGGCATTCGGATTGCCGGGCTCCAGGCTGTTGGAAAATTTCGTCGAGATCACCACCCGGTCGCGTATGCCAGCCTCAGCGACGAATTTGCCGATCAGTTCCTCGCTGACACCGGCCGCGTAGGAATCGGCCGTGTCGATGAAGTTGCCGCCGACCTCGAGGTAGCGGTTGAAGATCGCGCGCGCGGCATCCTCGTCCGATCCCCAGGAGCCGCCGATACCGCGAATGCCGCCATTGCCGAAGGTCATCGTTCCGAGCGCGAGCCGGCTGACCCGCAAGCCCGAGCGGCCGAGAAGGTAATAGTGGTCCATGGACATCGGTAGTTCCTGATTTGTCGCGCGCCCTGCCCTCGGCCCCGGTCACATGCGACCGTGATAGCTCCTGCGGGCGACGCCTTGCTGGACATGGTTGATCATGGTTATGAAGTCGAAGACCGGTCGACCGGTCGCCGCCTGCACCGCATGAGCATAGGGCGGCAGGTCGCTGCATTCGAGCAGAATGGAACGAACATCCGGGTTATCCTCGACGAGCTTGCGAGCGACCTCGGTGACTTCTCGTTCGATCTGAGCACTGTCGAGCGTGCCTTTCTCTTCGAGAATGGCCTCGCGGAACTCTTTCTGCCCTTCCATGCCGGCGATGGCGAGCGGGATATGTCCCGGCACGTTGCTCGCCTCGAAATGCCGCGGCGTCAGCCGCGCCGCATTGGCCGTGATGATGCCGACGCTGCCGCCGGCTACCGCATGCATGAACGGGATCTGCATCAGGCTCGACAGGAACACCGGGATATCGACGGCGGCTGCGACCTCTTCCTGGAAATACGCCATGAAACCGCAGGCGCCGGTGATCGCCTTGACGCCCCGGTTCCGCAACTCGACCGCCGCCTCGATGAAGACATCGCGAAGGGCCGGATCCCGTTGGTTGAGCAACCGATCGATAGAGGCGCCGCGCACCTCCTGAAAGCGCACGGGAAAGTCATAAGTTGTGGCGTTGCCGACATTGCCGGGCACGCAAGGATATGCCGCATCGAGGATCAGGATGCCGATCGACTCTCCATACCAGGACTGCGTCCTCCGCGTGACTGAGTGGACAGTCATCGTCTTGTCTCCAATATCAAATTGTTCTCAAATCGGCACGCCCGCCGAGGGGAACGGGAGCCTGGTGCGGCTCCCGTCGATGGTCTTACTGGACCAGACGCGGCGCGCCGGTTTCGGCGGCCGTGCCATCGAGGCCGTAGGACTTCAGGACGTTAACGATGGTGCCATCCGCATGCATCGCCTCGATCTCGGCATCCAGCGCGACGCCCAGTTCCTTGGCGTTGAAGGAATAGGGGAAGGCTGCCTGCGCAGCTTCCTTGGTCGCCCTCACCCGATCGTCGGAGGCAGCAACCTTGACCTTGACGTCCTTGAGCGCCCCGCTCTTTTCAGCGACGACGCCTGTCGAGTAGCCATCCACGGCCACATCGATGCGGCCGGAGAACAGGTCCTGCTGCATGTTGACCGAGTTCGGATAGAGCTTCAGCTTGGAACCGAGCATGGCCTTCAGGTCGGTGACCCAGAGATAGCCCTGCACCGTGCCGACCTGCTTGTCTTCAAGGTCACCGACAGTGGCGAAGCCGTCCTTGGAATAGATCGCCATCTGGTCGGTATAGAGCGGAGCCGAGAGGTTCATGACTTTGGCGCGCTCGGCGGTGCGGTACCAGTCGCCGGTGGCGATATCGGCCTGGCCCGAAAGCACGTACTGGATGGCAGCGGCCGGATCGACGGCAACCGCCTTCACCTTCAGGCATTCGCGCTTGGCGAATTCCGCGGCGATATCGCCGTCGATGCCCTTCATGTTGCCGGCGTCATCAAGGTAGGAATGCGGAACGTAGGTGGTGACGGCAACCGTCAGCGTGCCCTCTTCTATGGTGGCAAAGGTGTGCTTCGGGGTGCAATCCTGCGCAAGCGCCACCTGGCTCGATACGAGGACGCCGGCGATGCCGGTCAGCAGAAGGCGGGTTTTGCTCGCAAATATGGTCATGCCTGAATGCCCTTTCGTGGTGTTGGTTCAGCGTTGCGCATAGGAGCCGGCGCGCTTTTCGACATGGCTGACGAGGAGAGCGGCGGGGATGGAGATCGAAGCGTAGAGGACGCCGGCGGCAACCAGCGCCGGGAAATAGCGGAACGTGTTCGAGCCGATTTCATAAGCGCGGCTGACGAGTTCCGGCAGCGCGATGGTGAAACACAGCGACGTGCCCTGGAAGATCAGGATCGAGAAGGCGAGCAGCGCCGGCAATGCGACACGCAGCCCCTGCGGCAGCAGGACATAACGCAAGGCATCCAGTCGATTGAGACCGATTGCGACCGCGGCCTCGCGCTGGCCATGCGGGATCGACTGCAGGCTGGCGCGAATGATCTCGCTGGTATAGGCGCCGGTGTTCCAGGCAAGTGCAATGACGGCTGCAGTGAAGGACCCGAGCGTCAGGCCTGATGTCGGCAGGCCGAAATAGATGAACTGGAGCAGCACCAGCGCCGGTGCGCCCCGGCCGACCTCGACCAGGAACAGCGCGAGAATCTTCGTCGGCCGGCTCTTGGCAAGGACGCCAAGGGCAAGCAGCAGCCCGAACGGAATGCCGATCAAGAGGCTGAGCACCGTGACCTGCAGACTGATCGACAACCCCGACAGGAGATCGGGCAGCCAGGCGGAGAGTTCGTCGTAGCTCGGCAACATCAGCGGGCCACCTTTGCTTGCAGATAGCTGTCGGCGACGCGCGACAGCCAGGCGACCGGCAGGCTCAGGAGGATGTAGAACATGCCGACCAGAGCGAAGACTTCGAGACCGCGGAATGTCAGCTGCGACAGTTGGTTGCCTTGGAAAGCGAGTTCGCTGACGCCGATGGTCGAAGCCACGGCCGTCTCCTTCATCAAGCCGATCAGGTAACTCGCGGCCGAAGGCAAGGCGACGCGGAAGGCCTGAGGCGCGACGACGTCCGTCAGTGTGGACCAGCGACCAAGGTTCAGCGCCGATGACGCCTCCCATTGGCCAAAGTGGATGGAGGCAAGCGCACCACGGTAAATTTCAGCCATGTTGGCAGCGGCGATTAGCCCGAGCCCGGCCAGGGCCGCGTTGAACGGGCTGATCGGGAAGACGCTCATTCCCAAGCCGAAAAAGATGATGAACAGCCAAAGGATCGGCGGAATGCCGCGCACGATCTGGATGAAGACCATGGCCACGAAACGCAGCGGCAGGATGCGGCTCTGCCGCGCCGCCACCAGTGGAACTCCGAGCACCGCGCCGGCCAGAAAGGCGCCGAGCGTCAGGGCGACGGTCCAGGGAAGCCCGCGCAATATGGCGAAGATGTCGGCCGCGCTCATCGGTCGTGCACCGCCCGAAGGAAGCGTTTCGTACGCTCCTGCTGCGGATTGCGCATGACGTCTGCAGACGGTCCCTTCTCGATGATCTTGCCATCGGCCATGATCATCACCGTGTCGGAAACATTCTCGGCAAAGCTCATTTCGTGGGTGACGACGATCATCGTCATGCCTGTTTCTGCCACTTCCCGCATCACGGCGAGGACTTCGAGGCCGAGTTCAGGGTCAAGCGCCGAGGTCGGTTCGTCGAAGAGCATGACTTCAGGGTCGAGCGCAAGCGCTCTCGCAATGGCGATGCGCTGTTGCTGGCCGCCGGAACAGCGGCCGGGATATTGCTCCGCCTTGTCGGCCAGCCCGACGCGCTTCAGCAACTGCATCGACCGTTCGTCGGCGCTCTTGCGGCTGCGTCCGAGAACGCGCTCCTGCGCCAGGCTGACGTTTCTCAGCACGGTCATGTGCGGAAAGAGGTTGAAGGATTGGAAGACCATGCCGACGCTGCGGCGCAAGGTCGAAAGCTCCGATCGCCCGGCGGGTGCGGCCGCGTTGAGCGAGATGTCGCCGATGGTGACATGACCGCCATCCGGCGGCTCGAGGTAGTTGATGCAGCGCAGCAGCGTGCTCTTGCCGGAGCCGCTCGGGCCGATGATCGCCAGCACTTCGCCGGGCATCACCTCAAGGTCGATGCCGTCGAGCACCGTGTGGTTACCGTAGTGTTTGCTCAGCTTGTCGAGCTTGATAAGCGGCTTTCGCGCCTGGCCTTTTGCGGAAGGCATCCGGTTGGCGGCCAGAGCATCGTCCTCAGTCATTGTCGGTTTGCCACTCCCCAAGTGCAAGACAGCGCCATCCATGACGATTTCGCTCCACTGCAGGCACGGATCGACCCTGCGCCGGGTAGGCCGCGTCCTGTCGCTGAATGTGTCTGATGATTGTCGTGCGCGGCGGGGCGAACGACAGTCGTTCCCGTTCTTTTCTTGTGGAACACCATAACGATTCGACGCCCGCTCGGCAGACGACAAAAATTGCAGAGCCGCATAACCTGGAGTTATGGGCTTGGCCTAAGCGTTTCACTGTCTGGCGTGGAAACGGATCGAGCGCGTGAGCTGCCAGGCGTTTGCGTGATGCGCAAAACCATTGCAACGTCCTGCCGGTCCAACCAAAAATGGTTAATGCTCACGATCCGCGCTGTTGGCAAGATAACACTATTTTAGCCATGACCGTTGAGCGAAGCCATCAGATCGCTAGATATCGCTATGCTCATCGAGTCGCACGAAAATTGCCTGCGTCGTCCGCAAGTGATAGAAAGAGCTACAGAATTGCAACCGAACAGAGAAGATCCCTGTGCTTGTACACCCAGTTCGACGCTCGGAGCTTCGGCGTCCGGTCGCACCATAAGCGAGCAGCATTGACCGCGACACTTTTCGCGATAGCTATGCATGAGGATCGACTGAAATAGAGCACGATCATGTATTTCGAGCACCAGCGTCTCGAGCATATCGATGGCCGCAGGCGGTCCAGTTGAAACCGCGACGGAAAGGGAAAGGCTAGAATGTCAGGCACTGACTCGACGTTGTCTGCTGCATCGTCCGTGGACGATGCCGTCCTTGGCAATACCGATGAAGTCATCTCGCTTTATGACGAGGCCCTTCATCTCGTCGGGGCCTCGGTCGCACTTCAGCGAAGCTACGAGGTGGCTGAACTGGTCGATGCAACGCTCTGGCACGTCTACCCCGAATTGTTGGAACCAGTCTCGAAGGCAATGGCCGAGTCCGTTCTTGCCAATGGCGTTCCGCGCAGCATCGAAATCATCGATGCGCCCAGTCGATCGCGGCGGACACTGCTTGTCTTTCGCGCCGGAAATGGCATCGGCGTCATCGAGACGGACGGGGCATCGGTCCGCCGGGAAGCCGCGAGCCAGGGCGAAAACGAGCGTGCGCTGCTGCTTCACCAGGCGACGCACGATGCCCTGACTGGTTTGCCCAATCGGCGTCAGTTCAGTGATGATCTGCGAAGCGTGTTGCCGGCGGTTCATGAAAAGAAGCCGGCGCTGATGCAGATCGACCTCGACGACTTCAAACCGATCAACGATACACTCGGACACGGTGCCGGTGATGCGGTACTGAGGATGGCAGCCGAACGCATCCGCGGGGTGCTGCGCGACGGGGAGGTCGCTTACCGGCTTGCCGGAGACGAATTCGCGATCATTCAGCGTGACGCCGATCAGCCTATGGAAGCCGAGCGACTGGCCAATGCTGTGGTCAACGCCTTCAAGGAGCCTTTCACAATCGACGGCATTTCGGCGTTCGTCGGTGCGAGCATTGGCATCGCCGTTGCGCCGCCCGATGGCAACGAGGGCGAACAGTTGATGAAAGCCGCCGACATCGCCCTTTATGCGGCCAAGAAGGAGGGCCGCGGCCGCGCCAAAACCTTCAGCCGTTCAATGCTGATCGTGCTGGAACAACGGGAAATGCTGCGCCGGAGCCTGCGCACCGCGCTTCAGGAAAACCAGTTCTCCATCGAGTATCAGCCTCTGGTGAAGCCACCTTTCACCATTGTCGGTTTCGAGGCGTTGGTGCGGTGGCGTCATCCTTTGGTGGGCATCATTCCGCCCAATGTCTTCGTGCCGATGGCCGAAGCCGATGGACTGATGAGCGATATCGGCCAGTGGGTGCTTGAGCAGGCCTGCCGCGAAGCGACCAAATGGCCATCGCACTTTACCGTAGCGGTCAACCTGTCTCCGGCGCAGTTCCTGCACGACGGCTTCACCGATCGCGTGTCGCAGACGCTGGATATGGTCGGATTGCGGGCGGACCGGCTCGAACTCGAAGTCACTGAATCGGTTCTGCTTGAGAAGACGACCAACAATCTCGACACGCTCAATACGCTGAACGTACTCGGCATTCAGATCTCGCTCGACGATTTCGGCACCTACTATTCATCGCTGAGCTATCTCAAGAACTTCCCGTTCGACACGATCAAGATCGACCGCTATTTCATCAAGGATCTGGAGAACGACGAGAAGAGCCAGGTGATTGTACGTTCGATAATCGCGCTCGCGCACGGGCTGGGAATGGCAGTGACCGCGGAAGGCGTCGAAACGCGGGCGCAGGCCTTATGGCTGGACCACGAAGGCTGCGATCGATTGCAGGGCTATTTCCTTGGTGTTCCGATGCCGCCCAACGCAATCGACAGCTACTTGCGCCAATCGTCGACGATGGAAATATCATAACACGGCGGGGAGCTCTGCTGTCGGATCGGCCACCGGCGCAAGGGCCGCATTGCCGCTCACCAGTTTGAATGCCTAATAAATCAGCCTAGAAAGTGCCTGTGGGCCGTGGCAAAGTTCCGCAGATGGAGGACAAAGCAAGCATGGACGTCGGTAACAGTGTTCCAGCTGAAGCGATTTTTGAGCCCTTGCTCCAGTTCGAAATGGAGATGGGAACATTTCTTTCGGAGTGGCAGCATTGCGACCATCTCTCCAGCTACCTGGCCCGGATGATCAGCCACAACAGGGCTGATCCGGTAAGGCATTCGAACTTCTTCTCGTCGGCGCTCAACGAACTGCTTGAAGTTTCCTTCCGCAGCGGCGCAGCCAGTGGTCACATCGGTCTGGCTATCTACCGGCATGGCCCGATTGAGCGGGTTCAAATCACCTTTCCATGCCCACCCGAACAGGTCCCGTTCTACCGCGAGGCCGTGTCGAAGGTTGATCGCAGCGATGCGCATGCCCGCTATCTCGATTCGATATCGACAGACATGGCGCCCAGTCGCGAATCCATCCTGCTCGATCTCGCCATCAATTTCGACGCGAGCATCCGCATTGAGGAAAGCACATCCCCCGCCGTCACGCTGATCGTCGATCTGCCGCTGGAAGGGCTGGTGAGTTGAGCGTCTCAGGCCTTTCCCCCAGCTTCAAGGCGGCGTTCGACGCCAACAGCCAGGTGTTTTCGCTCGCCGGCGTCATCCGGCCGCGGTCGGTCGACGAGATCGCCGATAGCATCGCAATGCTCAAGGAGGCGATCGACGGCGTGCGCGGCGTGCTCTACGTCGACGTGAAACGCCTGATCCAGATGAACAACACCGCATTCCATGCCTTCGTGCGGGTTGCCCTTGATGCCTGCCGCGCCCGCGCCGACTTGCGCGTGGTGATCGTGACGTCGAGCGTCGTCGGCTGGGCTACCAGAATGTTCGGTCATCTCAACGAAATCGAGCCGCAGATTACCGTCGAGGTCTACGATTCGACATTCTATCCCGGACAGAGCTTTGTCGAGGACACCAGCTTCATCCCGATTCTCAGAACCCAGACGAAGATGACCTGGCGCCACGAGCGTTCGATCCTGCCTCGGCACGGGCTGCGGCCCGGCATTGCGATGGCCGACGTCTGCTGCGGCATCGGCGACTTTGCCGTTCTCGTCCAGAAGGAGTTTCAGCCGGCGCGGATCGTCGCCCTCGATCATTCCAAGGCCAGCCTTGCCTATGCGCGGGAAGTGGCGACCAACTTCGGCATCACCGATATCGAATACACCTATGGCGATGCCTCGGAGATGCTGCTTGAGGACAATCAGTTCGATTTCGTCAGCTGCCGCCACTCGCTGCAGATTTTCAACGAACGGGAACTGCTCCTGAAGGAACTCTACCGGATCTGCAAACCCGGCGGCCGCGTCTACATCACCAATGAAAAGAACTCGCATTGCCTTGGCGAGCCCCGCGCTCAAAGCATCCAGTGGACTTACAACGAGGTCGCCAAACTATTCAGGCACTTTGATATGGATGTCGAACTCGGACCGAAGAGCCGGCGCTATCTCGCCGATGCGGGTTTCGACGATATCCTGGTGGAATCGTTCATGGTCACGAACCATGACGGAGAGCCGCAGGACTTCGCCGACGTGATCGCGGCCTGGGAAAACGTCTATGCCGGCGAAATGGCTGTCCGGCGCGGTGATCCGCCGGAGTTCATCGAACGCTTCCGGCAGGGCTTCAGGGACCACATCTTTGCCGCGTTGCACCCCAAGGGTTATGCCGGCTGGCCGATCTGGGTCGCATCGGGGCGCAAGCCGACATGAATGGTTCCAGTGCACCAAGCTTCCGCTTTGGCTTGAGATCCTTCCGCGCCAAGTTCGTGCTCGTTGTCGGCGGCGCCGTGCTGTTCGACCTGCTGGTGACCGGCGGCCTTGCCCTTTGGAACGTGCAGAGGTTGTCGCGGGATGCGGCAACGGAAGTCGGCCAAGGCCTGCAGAAGGCCAACCAGGACTTTATGCGGTCCTACGCGGAATCGACCGCCGCCCGCGTCAACCTCCTTCTCGGCCAGGTTCACACCGACGTCGGAACGCTTGCAGGCGTTCTGCAATCGCAGATCGATCGGCCGGTTCGCAAGTCGCAGGTCGGCGAGGCCCTCGCCCGCGGTGCACCAGGTGCTGTCACCGTCGTCTACGATGAGAAGGGCGGCTGGGCACAGAACCTGCCGGGTCCGCTCTCGGTGGTCAGCGTCTGGGGATATCTCCTGGGGCCGGATCACCACCCGCTTCCTGATGTCCAGGCCGACATTGAGAACAGCGCGGTGCTCGACCTCGTTGCGCCGAGTCTGCTGGAAAGCGGGCGCTCCAAACTGCAGATGTACTACATCGGCCCCAAGGAGCGGCCGATTTTCCGGACCGCGCCCTACACGGACCAGGCGCAGACCTTCGATCGGCTTTATCCCGGTCACAATCAGGCGGAATTCTGGACGTTCTTCTTTCCTGGCATCTATGAATCCTGGGAGCAATGGGCGAAGGATCCGAACCTCAGGCCGGTGTCGAGCGATATCACCCAGACGGCGCCCTATACCGACGCGATCACCGGCAAGCTCATCGTCAGCTTCTTCCAGCCGCTGTGGTCCCGCGACCGCAAGGCCGTGGCAGGCGCCGCCGGCGCCGACATCACGCTCGATCAGCTGGCCGAGGTCGTGCAGAACGTCAAGGTCGCCGAAAGCGGTTTTGGCTTCCTGGCAATGTCGGACGGCAATGTGCTCGCCATCAATCCGGCCGGCGAAAAGACGATCGGGCTGCAGACGTCAAGCGATACCGGCACACAAGGCGTGACCGGTGCCGACCGCTCGCTGCGCAAGAGTGCCCAGGCGGCCATTGCGCAACTACCGCTCGGGCAGGACGGTGTGATCCAACGCGTCATGCTCGACGAGGCCGGCGAGAAAGTGCCCTATCTCGTTCTCCTGAAGCAGCTGCTGCCGGAGAATTTCTGGAAGTCCGGCCCGGTGCGCAAGGAGACGATGTCGCTCGGCATCGTGGTTCCCGAGCGGGAAATCTATGCGTCGCTGTTTGCCGCCCAGGCCGGCATCTCGCAGGCGACCAACCGCATTCTCGCCTATCAGATCCTGGCGCTGCTTGCGTCCTTGCTGTTCGTGACGGCGGCGGTATTCGGCATCTCCAAACGCGTGACCGCCGGCGTCAGTGCGCTTGCCGGCGCCGCCAAGCGCATCCAGGCGAAGGACTACTCGGTGCGTGTGCCGATCTCGACGCGCGACGAAGTGGGCGAAGCCGGCACGGCCTTCAACCGGATGGCCGAAGAGATCAGCTTCCACACCGAGAACCTCGAGCATCTCGTCGAAGAACGCACGAAGCAGATCGAGGAGGCCAATCAGCAGATCTCCGCCCTGAATGAGCAATTGCGCAGCGAGAACCTGCGCCTGGGCGCCGAGTTGGCGGTCGCCCGGCAAATCCAGATGATGGTGCTGCCGAAAGCCGGCGAGCTCGACGAGATCGCAGAACTCGAAATTGCCGCCTATATGCGCCCCGCCGACGAAGTGGGTGGCGACTATTACGATGTCCTGCGCGATGGCGCACGGTTGAAGATCGGCATCGGCGACGTGACCGGCCACGGCCTTGAAAGCGGCGTATTGATGCTGATGGTCCAGTCCGTCGCCCGTGCCTTGCAGGAAGCCGGCGACATGGATCCCAACCAGTTCCTAAACCGCTTGAACCGGGCGATCTACAAGAACATCGTGCGCACCAACACCGACAAGCATCTTTCCCTCGCATTCCTCGATTACGATGGCGCCCGCCTGACGCTTTCCGGGCAGCATGAGGAGCTGATCGTCGTTCGCAACAGCCAAGAGGTGGAGCGCATCGATACCCTGGATCTGGGCTTGCCGATCGGTCTGGAGTCCGATATCTCGCGTTTCGTCGCCACGCGCGAAGTCGCCTTTGCCCGCGGCGACATGATCATCCTGCACACGGATGGTGTGACCGAGGCAGAAAACGCGGCGGGCGAGTTGTTCGGCATCGAGCGGCTTTGCGACAGTGCGCGGCAGTTCTACGGACGCAGCGCCGAAGACGCGAAAACGGGCATCATCGAAGACTTGATGGCGCATATCGGCGAGCAGAAAATACACGACGATATTACCCTCGTGGTCATGAGACACAGGTGAGCAGATGACGACTTTGTACGGACCGGCGGACCTGACCAGGGGTGCCAACGAAAGTGTGACGCGGCTGCGCCTGTTTGATGGCCAGCTCAATCTGAGCTGGAAACATTGTGCCATCGCCTCGGATTTTGTCGCCGAACTGATCGCCATGCGCTACCGCGCCTCGCGCAACGCCTACAAGGAAGTTCGCCATAATATCGGCTACCTGACAAACGAACTGGTCGAAAACGCGGTCAAGTTCCGTACTGCCGGCGGCATCGTGGTCGAGGTCTCGATCGACGACAGCAACTTCCGTGCCAAGGTGTCGAACTTCGTCGACGGCGAGACTGCAGCCCGCTTCCAGGATCTGCTTTCCGAGATCACGACGGGTGATCCGGGCGACCTTCTGATCGAACGCATCGAAGCCAACGCAATCGGCACAGGCAAGAGCGGATCGGGACTTGGTCTTTTAACACTGATGAGCGATTATGGCGTTCGTTTCGCTTGGGTTTTCGGACCCAACGGCGACGGCGGCGGCATCGCGCTCGAGACCTACGCCTCGATCCCCGTCCCCGATATCTCGAACTGATAAGCAGGTGAATATGGAAATCAAGGACGAGGACTACCGCATTTGGTCCGAGGGCAATGACATACACTTCGAGGGAACCATGCGCCTTCCCGGCACGGAGGCCTATGCCCCGATCTTCTCCCTTGCCATGGGCGTGCTTGAGGCCGAGCCCGATCGCATGACGATCGACCTGACGGAGTTGCAGTTCCTGAACTCGTCCGGGATCAACCTGCTCGCAAAACTGACGATCGAGGCCCGCAACCGTCCGAACGTGCAATTGACCGTGCGCGGAACCTCCGAGATCCCGTGGCAGTCGAAGTCTCTGCCCAACCTCAAGAAGCTCCATCCCGGCATCGACCTCAGGCTGAACTGAGCCGAGATTTACTGGCCTGTCTCTTGCACAGGCTGCCTGCGGTCATCCGGGCGCATGCCCGGCATGACCCAGGCGCAAACTCCTTTTTGCGCCGAAACGGGCCCTTCCCTTCACATTTTCTGCGTTGGCAACCGGAGCCGACGCAAAGGTGGGCCGACAAGAATGTTCCCCTTTGGCCGGAACGTCGAATGGAGATCGCGAAGCCTCCTGTCGGCGGACGGATCACAAGATTTCGATTTTACTCCAATCCTTGCTGCCTCTAGGCTTCATCCGGTTCAAATCGCACCGGGAGGAAACGCCATGAAACGCAGGCTCATACTTGTCGCGGCCGCTCTGGCCTGTTCGCTCGTTGGCGCCTACGCCCAGGACACGACGATGAGTTTCTTCGTCACCAGTGCGAACCCGGGCAAGGGCGGCGATCTTGGCGGTCTTGCCGGTGCCGACGCCTATTGCAACACGCTGGCCACGGCGAGCGGCGCGACCGGCAAGACCTGGAAGGCCTATCTTTCCACCGACGCGGAAAACGCCAAGGACCGTATCGGCGCCGGCCCGTGGTACAACGCCAAGGGCGAAAAGATCGCCGACGATGTCGCCTCCCTGCATAGCGACAAGAACAACCTGACGAAGCAAACCGCACTCAACGAAAAGGGCGAGGTCATCAACGGCCGCGGCGACACGCCGAACCGGCACGACATTCTGACCGGCTCCAAGGCGGACGGCACCGCCGCGCCGGAGACCTGCGGCAACTGGACCCTGGGCGCGGCCGACGGCGCGGCCATAGTCGGCCACAGCGACCGAACCGGCCTGAACGATAGCGCCGAAGCCAAGTCCTGGAACGCCTCGCATGCGACCCGCGGCGGCTGCACCCAGGAAGCCTTCAAGGGAACAGGCGGCGACGGCCTCTTTTACTGCTTCGCTACAGACTGACCGCGACAGCCCACAAGACATGCCGTTTGCCACGGCATCTTCTACTACCGATGGCGGCACGGGCTTACCGCGCCGCCGAAAGCCGTCTGCTGACGACCCCCGGCATCGAGCGCCCCTCACCAGCGTGGTTGCCGCCTTCAACCCGACATTACCTGCCGGCTAACCGAAGCCGATATCGAAGGCGCCTTCCCTTAGCCATCCAAGCTCTTGCGACAATTGCGCGATCCAGCTCGCCGCGCGGGAACGACAATCACATCGGCAAGTTCCGCCATTGGTGGCAGCGTCACCACGGATTTCATCCGTCAATCCATCGACTGATCGTTCCGGGTCGCCTGCGGAAGCTAAGGAGTGGAAAGGAATTGAGCCATGGCGACAAAACGCGACAATCCACCGGATGGTCATGCCCGAGCACATCTGACCGGAGGCCATGGACAGCAACGTCCGTAGCCCCATTCCTTTCAGCCGATCCATCACAGTGGCGCCTGCCCGCCATTGCGGCGAAGCGGCACCGCCTCGCGCGTTAGCAAGCCCTATTCAAACGTCAGCTCGGGGCCGGATCCCGATCGTTCACGCTCACGCGCCGATCGTCGCTGCCAAGCATCTGCATGAGCGCAAGCTCGCTGCGAACGCCGCGCTGGTAGATCTGAATGAGCGACGCCCCTAGCGTATTCGCCTCTTCACTATCCGGCGCCAGTTCATTGCTGGAACAGGCGTGTCGAAACACGCGCTGGAGCATTTTCAGTTGATCTTCATCGATTGCCAAGTCGAGGAAATACCGATCCATCTGACTCTGATCCTCCAATATCAAAGCAGGTTGAGATGACCTTTCAGATATTGGAGCCGATCGCGAAATTTTCCAGAGGCCGGCGCATCTCGCAGGCGGCAGCAGGCCGGAATTGTTATTCCGGAGTGCGTCGGCCATCGGCAAAGAGGTGCTTGGCGACCGCACCGCATTGCTCACTTGTGCCCATTGCATGCTCTGATCGCGATGATTGGTCGGCAAGTCGCTACCTCCAGCAGACATCGTCCCACGGTTGTGTGCACATTCGTCATTGATACAATCATTATATCGCCGGGGCTTTCGGCGCGCGAGAAGGGCAGACCCTACTCTGAACTGCCGCTCGACGATCCGTCTTTGTCGGATGAGCAGCTCATCGACACGATGATGGCGCACCCAATCCTGATCAACTGTCCATTCGTCGCGCCCGCCTCTGCCCCCTGAAGCCGTGCTCGACACGTTCAAGGGCGCGCCTTTGCCAAGGAAGGCGCAAGGAGATTTCTGACGGCGACCGTTGCACGGCTCGTCGGAGATGTGCACTGTCGGCTCATGTTGCCCGACACTGATGTCCATCTCCGTCTTCTTGAAGATCGTATCGACACGCTTTACCGCACCGACGGCGAAGGCAGGCTTCTTTCGACCAACGAATGGGACGCGCGCCCACCGCCGCGATTTCACCTCATGCGAACGCGCCAGGGACCGATCTTTCGCTGCCGTGCCGATCTTCCGGATGGGCTGGTTGATGACCTCCGACAGCTGTGCCGCAAGGAGACGCCCGAAACGGCATTCGATCGCCTGCCTGCCCTGCATGACCGATATCTCGATCTGTTGAGCCAGCACGAACCGGTCGAAAAGATCTGGGCCGGCCCAGCCTACGCTGCCGGTGACCTTGTTCTCCCGACAGCAGAACTGGTGCGCATTACAGAAACCAATGCCGAATTGCTTCGTGCGCATTTTCAGGATTGGCTGCCTGACGTACCGCACAGGCAACCATTCTTCGCCAGAGTGCTGGATGGCCAGGCCGTGTCGCTCTGCTGCAGCGTTCGCATATCAGACACCGTGCATTGCGCCGGCGTCGAAACGCACCCGGATTTTCGTGGGCATGGCTATGCGGTCGACGTCGTCTCGAGATGGGCACGACAGGTCTGCGCAAACGGCGCCATGCCGTTCTACAGTACGGCATGGAGCAACGCTGCATCTCAGCGGGTCGCCACGCGCCTCGGGCTACGGCTGGTTGCCGTCGACTTTCACGTGACATGAGCCGAAGTCTCGCGGCGGCCAACTTGCAAACTGTTTCAAATCCGAGGCAAACGTCTCAAAGGCCGCGTCGATTGCGATAAATGAATCGACATGGCCTTGCCCGACGAGGCATATAACGACGTCGACGCCAACCGGCAGGGTGGCCTGCCCTTCTATCACCGAACCGCATTTAAAGACGTGGATCGGCGAAACCGTGATCAGCTCTGAATCTCCCCTATGATGTCGTATTCCACTGCAATCGAGCGCTCCCCTTCCCTCCCGTCGGTCATTCCGAATCCTCGTACGCAACGCAGGCCGGCAGTGATCAGATGACTACGATCCCCTCCGGCACGGAGGCTTCAGACGCATCTGCGAGCCGCAATTCCCGCATCGTCGCACTCGTCGTCGCCATCGCCTTCTTCATGCAGATGCTCGACGGAACGATCGTCATTACCTCGTTGCCGCAGATGGCGGCTTCCTTCGGCGTGCAGCCTGTCGCCATGAGCATCGGCATCACCGTCTATATGCTGACGATGGCGGCCTTCATTCCGCTCTCCGGCTGGCTCGGTGACCGCTTTGGGGCACGCAATGTCTTCCTCGTCGCGATCTCCATTTTCACGCTGGCGTCGCTCTTTTGCGGGTTGTCGGAAAGCCTCGGCCAGTTCATCGCCGCACGTGCGGTGCAGGGCATCGGCGGCGCGTTGATGACGCCCGTCGGCCGGATCATCGTGTTGAAGAACGCCCGCAAGTCGGAGCTTGTCGGCGCGATCGCGCTCATCACCTGGCCGGCCCTGATTGCCCCGGTCGTCGGCCCGCTGCTCGGCAGCGTCATCACCACGTGGCTCAGCTGGCACTGGAATTTCCTGATCAACATCCCGATCGGCCTGGTCGGCCTTGCGCTTGTACTGCGCTTCGTTCCGGACCAGCGTGAGGAGGAGGCGCGCCGCCTCGACGTCAAGGGCTTCCTGCTGTCGGCAACCAGCCTCACTTTGGTGCTGGCCGGGCTCGAAGCCTTCGTGCACGGCACAGCCAATGCACCGGCGATCGTCCTGCTGTTGGCAACAGGGGCTGCCATCGGGGTCATGGCGACACGACATTTCAAGGCGATCGCCAATCCGCTGCTGGATCTCTCGGCCTTGAAGGTCCAGACCTTTGCGATGTCCACGTTGTCGGCCGGCACCGCCTGCCGCGTCGCGATCAATGCGACGCCCTTCCTGATCCCGCTGCTTTTTCAGGTCGGATTCGGCCTCAATCCGATCCAGACCGGCATCTATGTGCTCGCCTACTTCGCCGGCAATTTGGCGATGAAAACGGCGACGACGCCGTTGCTTCGCCGCTTCGGCTTCCGCACCATACTCGTCTGCAATGGCCTGCTCGCATCGCTGGCGATCGGCGCCTGCGCGATGCTTTCGACGGAGACGCCAGAACTGCTGACGCTGCTGCTGTTGTTCGCCGCCGGGCTTTTCCGCTCGATGCAGTTTACCGCGCTCAATACCCTCGGCTTTGCCGACATCAATTCAAGCCAGCGCAGCTCGGCCTCGACCTTGTCGAGCATGCTCCAGCAGGTGGCCATGCTGATGGGCGTTGCCGTTGCCGCCGCCGTTCTCAATCTGTCTCAGGCGCTTCGCGGCGGCGAAGCGGCAGCACTGTCGGATTTCCGCTGGGCGTTTCTGGTCGTCGCGACGATCGGCATCGTCTCGAGCCTACGTTTTCTGGGCCTGCCTCGCGAAGCTGGCGCCGAAGTTTCGGGGCACAAGACCGAGCCCCGCGCGACGTAAGCATCCGGAAGAGAGTTCCATCGTTCAACAACAGCGCGATGGCGGCACTACCCGCGCGCTTCATATTCAATCGTCAAGCCGCAGGCGGAAACGAGCGGAAAAATCGCCCTCCCACCACATCGGAAAGTTCGTTCCCCACTTGTTGTTGTGGATGTTGAAACGAACGCCCTCGCTGAAATCCGGCAACGTCTTGCAGAACGTCATGAAGTCCCAGGATTGGGGGGCGACCAGGGGCGTATCGAGCGGCTCGATCGACAATTTTTCCCCCGACGCAAGATCGCCGCGAACGCTGGTGACCGCCTGAAGTTGAGCGCCGCCGCCGGCAGCGACGTTGCCGGATTTGTGCCACAGCCCCATCTTGCGCAGACGCCATGCGACATCCCCCGCGGGCGTGAAGGAGAGAAAGCTCGCCTCGGGCATGCGGTTGGCGCTTTTTGCGTGCAAGGTCAGGCGAAGCTCGAGCGTGTCGCCTTCGCCCGAGAAGGCGAGAGCGACATGGCGCGGCGCGCCGTAATGGGTGACCGCCTGCTCAGGCATGGACATGACCAGTCCGGATGCGTCCGCTGCCTGAAAGGTCGGCTTAAAGACACGGGAGAGCGCCGCGCCGGACCGGGCAAGACCCGGCTTGTCGTGATCGAGGATCGCCCATTCCTGGTGATGGGTCAGGTAGGTGTCCATGTGCCTGTTGACGTCGCTGGCATCATAGCTCTCGTAGCGATAGGCGATCAGCGGCCCGGACCGGCCGGCAACGGACCTCCCGGACGGAGACGTCAGCGACACGACGTCTCCCGTCGACGGCTCGAGTTCGATCGACCAGCCGCCGCACCGGAGGCCGTTCCGACTGCCACCTCCGGCCCTGAGGGCCGGAACGGCTAATTGGGCCAGGACAGCATCGGCAGCCGCCGCGTCCGGGCCGTCGAGCGCCGAGCGAGCGTCATCGAGATAGGCGCGCTGCTCGCGCCAGGACGCTTCCGTATAGGCAAAGCGGTGGTCGGTCTTGCGGGCCGCCTCGAAGTCGGGTCGGGACCATGCCGTGTCGTCGCGCAGATAGGATTTGATGTCGACGCCGCAGGTGTGTTCGGCGGCCATTGTCAGCTTCTGCCCGAAAGCGGACCGACTGGCAGTCAAGCCTTCCGCCGAGAACCGGTCATAGAGCCGCTGAAGTGCAAGGAAGCGGGCGGTCTTTATCGGATCGGACGCACTGCCGTGGATCCAGCTGTCGCCAAGCTCGTATTCGACAACGGGAAAGGCGTCCCGCGCATCCCAGATGAGCGCGCCGTAGTCTTCGAGCGTTGCCGCTCGGACCGTCGCATCCGGCTGCTTACGGCGCATGTCGCGATAGACCTCGGCCGTCTGCGGCACGCTTTGCGGACCGATATTGTCGCTGGTATGGGCGAAGCTCAGGCCATCGGCAAAACCGGCGGGGAAATAGGTTTCGCCGTAGGATCGCTGATACATGACGACGATCTCTGCTCCGCCCGGCGCCCGCCAGCGAAAGATATCCGGCGTCTCAGGCGGCGGCGATGCGGTATTGACGCCCAGATGCATGAAGCGAATGCCGGCCTCGGCGAGCAGCGGCACCATGCCCAGCGTATGCCCCGGCACATCCGTCATCTTGGCGGCGATCGTCTTCTTGCCGAACCGCCGGTCGAGTTCGCGCGAATAGGAAAGGCCGGCGCGAAAAAGCTCGGGCGACATCAGTTCGGTATGGGTGGTGAACGGCAGGCCATGCCAGCGGATCAGGCCGAGGTCGATCGCCCGCTCGAGCTTCTTCACCTCCGTCGCCGGGCGGGACATCAGGTGATCCCAGATCAGCCAGGCGCCGGTCGTCCAGACGAACTTCGGCTCCCTCGGCTCCTCAGCATAAAAGTGCTCGGCCGTCTCGATCGCCTGGGGAATGAACCGCTCGTGATACTGGCGTCGAACCTTTTCCGCGTGATCCGTAAAGCCAATGTCGAGGTGGGTCTTGAAGACCAGATGCACGCGCTTTTCTGTCATGTTTTTCCATTCAGCCGACTGTGCCGCGAACGACGAGGCGGGTGGTCAAGGTCTCGACCAGGGGGTCTGCATCGGGCGTCTTGAGGCGCCTCAGGATCAGTCGAACGAGGGCGCGGACGCGGTCATCGAGGTCGATGCGGACGGTTGTCAGATTGTAGCTTTTCCAATGTGCCTGCGGGATGTCGTCGAAACCGACGACCTTGACATCACCAGGCACGGAAAGGCCGAGTTCGTGCCTGAGTGCATCGATCGCGCCGAACGCGCCAACGTCGTTGGCCGCGAATATGGCATCGGCGCCGGAACCGACCCGGAAGAGATCGAGCGTCGAGCGATAGGCCGTGTCGTAGGTATAGTCGCCCGGAACGATGATCGGCGGCGCCATGTCGCGCTCGGCCAAGACCTGCGCAATCATCCGTTCGCGTTCGGTATTGGCAAGGGATTGCTTCTTGCCGCCGAGATAGGCGATGCGGCGAACACCATAGCCCTGCAGCAAGGCGACGGCCTGCTCGATGCCATCCTTCTGCCGCACGAGAAGACGGTCATAGAGCGTTTTGGACGCCCTGCCGGCAAACGCATCTGCGTCGTCATAGATCACGTAGATCGGCACGGCACGGTCGAGAAAGCCGCCGAGAACATCAGGCTCGATATTCTCGGTAAAGGCGATGACCGAGTCGGGATTGAAGCCACGCATATAGGTCAGCAGCATCGGGTCCATGCTGAAATCGGCCTTCGCCTTGAACAGCAGCGTCGCGAAACCTTCTGCCTGCAGTGCCGTCGTCAAGGCGTCGATCTCCTGGCTTTCCCAAGGACTGCAGACATCCGGAACGATCATGCCGACGAGATGCGAGCGCCTTGTCACCAGCGAACGCGCCGCCATGTCGGGCGTATAGTTCAGTTCACGCGCCACCTTCAGGATGCGGTCGCGCTTCTCCGGTTTCAGCGAAGCGTTCGGATTGAAGGCGCGCGAGACGGCGACGCGCGAGACATTGGCCTCTCGCGCCACCAGATCGGCCGTGGCCCGCGCTGCTTTCCTGTCGGTTTTTTCGCTCATGGATAGTGCTCGGCACAAATAATGAAAACGTGTTCAATCCAACCTGCACCAATGATCGCACATTCGTCAAGACATCACTAAAAATCGGCTTCATACGTGAGAATTTCTGAGAGTTTGGGCCAGAATGAGCGCTCCCGCTAGAATCCGCATGATGGTGTGTTGACAAAGATGAAAGCGTGTTCATTCTTACGCTCAGACGGATTGGGAAAGACCGGAGGAGGTTCATTTCCCATCCCGATGCACCGCAGCCGAAACGGTCCGTCGAGAACCGGACCACCGTGGGAGGAGTTTCAATGCGCAGAAGGATGCAGTCATATTTGCTGGGCGTCGCAGCCGTCATGACCCTATCGGGGCCGGCAATGGCAACCGAGCTCAATATCACCTGCCGATGTGTTGTCGGTGGCGTCAACAGCGGCATGGCGGAGTGGATCGAGAGCAAGGTCATTCCGGCTTTCACGGCCAAGATGAAGGCCGAAGGCAAGGACGTAACCGTCAAGCTCAACCAGTTCGGCGGCGAAGACGAGCAGCTGACGCAGCAGCTCGCGCTTGATTTTTCGACTGCCGCCGGTCCGGATGTGTCCGGGTTCGATGGCTTCCTGATCCCGAGCTTCGTCCAGGGCGGACTGCTGAAGTCACTGGAAGAAGTGGCCGGCGCCGAAATCAATTCCTGGGAAGGCTGGAGCCATATCTCCGACGGTACCAAGGCGCTGATGAGCTATCAGGGCAAACCCTACGGCATCGCGCTCGGCACCGACGCACGCATGATCTTCGTGCGCAAGGACCTGTTCCAGAAGGCGGGCCTCGACGCGGCGACGTGGCAGCCAAAATCCTGGGACGAGCTGCTCGACGCGGCGCGCAAGATCAAGGCGGCGGCTCCGGATTCCTTCCCGCTGCAGCTGAATGCCGGCGTCTCGATGGGCGAGGCCACGACCATGCAGGGCTACTGGATGGCGCTGCTCGGCACCGGCGAGCAGGTGACCGACGATACCGGCAAATACATCGTCTCCAGCCAGGGCATCCTCGATACACTGAAGCTCTACAAGACCATCTATGTCGACGACAAGCTCGGCGACCAGCGCGCCCAGCTCTTGGCCGACGGGCGCAATCGTACCTTCGCCAACTTCCGCGACGGCAAGACCGCCATGCTGGTTGAGGGTGATTGGTTCTATCGTTCCGTCACCGCACCCGACGCCGAGTTCGCCGTCGCCGACCGTGACAATGTCATGACCTGGAAGAAAATGCCGGCGGCGCAACCGGGCAAGGGCCTGCGCGGCCAAGACTTCGTCACCATGTCCGGCGGCACTGGCTTCGTGATCAACCCGCATACGGATGCTCCGAAGGAATCCTGGGAACTGCTGTCGTTCATGAACAGCCAGGAACAGCTCACCGCGTTCCAGGAAATCCAGCCGGCGATCCGCATCCGCAACGACGTCGCGATCCCCAACTCGCCGTTCCTGACGGAAACCGCCGAGGCGCTGCTGCCGATCACCACCGCGCGCCCCAATGACGCCAACTACAACAAGGTCTCGACCGAGATCCAACGCATGACGGAAAGCGTCGTCTCGGGCGAACTGTCGCCGGAAGATGCGATGGCTCAGTACAAGGCCGCTGTCATCGCCATCGTCGGCGAAGAAAACACGGTCAGCCGTCTCTGACCGCGGCTGATATCACCGATTGGTCGATCGACCGACCGGTGATCTTGCCGAACCGCTTCGCCCTGCAATGGGAAACCCACGCATGAAGAAATTCTCGCTGCTGTCCACGCGGGCGGGCGCCCTGTTCCTGGCTCCCGCAACGGCATTGGTCGGTGTTTTCGTCATCATTCCCTTCTTCTGGGTGATCTTCGTTTCCTTCACCAACAGGACGCTGCTTGGACGCACGGCGCTCGATCCGGATTTCGTGGGTCTCCAGAACTATTTTGCTCTCTTCAATCCCGCCACCTTCTTCACGCGCGGCCAATTCGGCTTTTCGCTGATCCTGACCATTCAGTTCGTGCTGCTCTCCGCGCTCATCGGCCAGGCGTTGCTGGGACTGATCCTTGCCTGGCTCAGCCAGTCCGTGTCGCCTGGTATGAAGTCATTCCTGCAGACGACCGTCATTGCCGCCTGGATCCTGCCGGAAGTGGTCATTGGTTTCGCCTGGTTCGCCTTTCTCGACTATGACAACGGCACGCTGAACATGATCATGCGCGGGCTTGGCCTGCCGCCGGGAGACTGGCTGCTGCAGCAGCCCTTCTGGGTCATCGTGTTCTTCAACACGTGGCGCGGTGCCGCCTTCTCCATGATGCTGTTCAACTCGGCATTCCAGTCGATCCCGCCAAGCTATTTCCAGGCGGCTGACGTCGCCGGCGCCACCTCCTGGCAGAAGCTGCGCGATATCGCCCTGCCGCTGATCCGCGGTCATGTGGTCACCGACCTGATCCTCATCACCATGTGGACCTTCAATGTCTTCACGCCGTTCCTTCTGACCAATGGCGGCCCGTCCTACCGGACCGAACTGCTGTCGATCTACACCTACCGCATCGCCTTCAAGGACTTCGAGTTCGGCAAAGGTGCGGCCGTCGGGGTGGTCATCATGCTCATCAATCTTGCTTTCGCTCTCGTCTACCTGAGGCTTGCGCACAAGAAGCCGGTGGAGGCCGAATGATGCCGTTCTCTTCCCGTATCTACTTCCGGCGCATGGGCTTTTCCGTGGTCGCCGCCCTGCTCGGCACCATCTTCGCGCTGCCG
The DNA here is from genome assembly GCF_050434565.1 of Ensifer sp. 4252. Taxonomy (NCBI): domain Bacteria; kingdom Pseudomonadati; phylum Pseudomonadota; class Alphaproteobacteria; order Hyphomicrobiales; family Rhizobiaceae; genus Ensifer; species Ensifer sp. 4252. The sequence goes on along the minus strand of NZ_JBNDIU010000005.1, from coordinate 230,253 downwards.
CTCGTCTGGTTCTTCTTCGCGCCGTTCAACGCCCGCGCCGAGCTTGGCCTTGCCATCCCGGCCCCCTTCACCTTCGCCAACTTCACGACGGTGTTTCAAAACACCTTCGCCATGCAGGCGCTGTTCAACAGCCTGGTGCAGGCCTTCGGCGGCGTCGTCCTTGTCGGCGCGGCGGCCACGCTTGCTGCCTACGCGCTTTCGCGCTCTTCGATCCCCGGAAAGGGCGCCGTCACCTATGTGCTGCTGCTGTTCTCGTCGGTGGTCTCGGGCTCGGCAGCGATGGTGCCGATCTTCCTGATCGTTTCGGCGGCCGGACTCATCGACACGCATCTGGCCGTCATTCTCGTCTTTGCCGGCGGCCTGTTGCCAACCGCCATGTTCATCCTGCGCGACTTCATCGACGCCATACCGCGCTCCTATGAAGAAAGCGCCATGGTTGCTGGCGCCTCGCCACTGCAGGCCTTCTTCGACGTCGCCCTGCCGGTCATTCGGCCGGGTATCGTCGTCGTCGTTGTCTGGGCCTTCGTCAACATCTGGGGAAGCTTCCTGATCCCCTTCATCCTGCTGCGCAGCGACAGCCTGATGCCCGCCTCCGTCGCCATCTATTCCTTCTACTCGGAGGCCGGCACGCCGATCGTCACGCTGCTGGCCGCCTACTCGCTGATCTATTCGCTCCCCGTCATCGCGCTCTACCTCTTCGTGAACTGGAAGTTCGGTTTCCGGTTCTTCGGTGGCATCAAGTCGTAATCGGAAAACCAGTCTCATGGCATCTGTCGAATTCCAGAACGTTTCCAAGAGCTTCGGCGCCTTCAACGCCCTACCCGACATCAGCTTCTCGATCGCTGACGGCGAGTTCGTTTGCCTGCTCGGGCCATCCGGTTGCGGCAAGACGACGAGCCTGCGCATGATCGCCGGGCTCGAAACGCCGACCTCCGGCAAGGTGCTGATCGGCGGCAAGGACGTGACCTATCTGCACCCGAAGGATCGGCAGATTTCCATGGTCTTTCAGGACTATGCACTCTACCCGCACATGAACCTTGCCGATAACATCGCCTATCCGCTGAAGGTGCGCGGCGAAGCGGAGGACAAGCGCCATGCCCGGGCCAAGGAGGTCGCCGACGTCCTGAAGATCGGCGACCTCATGAAGCGCCTGCCGAGCCAAATCTCTGGCGGCCAGCAACAGCGCACGTCGCTTGCACGCGCGCTCGTCTATCCGAGCCAGGTCTATCTCTTCGACGAGCCGCTCTCCAACCTCGACGCCAAGCTGCGGCTGGAAGCGCGCGGCTTCCTCAATCACCTGCAACGCGACATGGGCATGACCGCCGTCTACGTCACCCACGATCAGGCGGAGGCCATGGCGCTCGCCACCCGCATCGCAGTCATGGACAAGGGCCGGATCGTCCAGTTCGCGCCGCCGATCGAGATCTATCGTCGACCGGCCACCACCTTCGTTGCCAATTTTGTCGGCAACCCGCCGATGAACCTCGTTGCGGCGCAGGCAGCCATCATCGACGGCAAGCTGCAGCTACGCGCCGAGGGCCTCGACGTCACCGCACTGCCGGTTTCCGACGGCATCGCCAGGGCCGTTGGCGCCAAGACGATAACGCTCGGCGTTCGCCCGGAGCACCTGCGCATTGCCCGCCCGGACGACAGCAACGTCATCACCGGCGAACTCTTTGCCAACGAGAATATGGGGCCGGAAAGCCTGGTGACGATCGAGCGGAAAGATGCCGGCCGCGTGACGGCGCGCATCTTCACCGATGACGAGATCCGGGTGGACAATACGGTGCGGCTCTCCTTCGACGCCGAGCACGTGACGCTATTCGACAGCGCCGGGGCTCGCATTCCTGCCCCTGGTGAATAGGCTGGACCGCCGCAAATGACTGGCATCACCGTTCACGTAACGCGCGCCGACCGGGCCGCCAACCCGTACTTTTACGTTCCTTTGGAGGTCCCCGAGGGCACGACGCGCATCGATGTCACCATGGCCTATGCCAGGGCCGAGGACTGCATCATCGATCTCGGCGTGCTTGATCCGCGCGCGACCGACTACCCGAGCCGAGCCGGCTTTCGCGGCTGGAGCGGTGGTGCCCGCGACCATTTCTTTGTTGCAACCGACGACGCCACGCCCGGGTATATCCATGGGGAGATGCCGGCGGGTCGCTGGCAGGTCATGCTCGGGCTCTACAAACTTCCTCCGGAGGGCGCCGACATCACGCTGACGTTCAGCCATGACAATGCGCCGCGCCCGATCGAACCGCAGCCGGCGCGCACCTTCCCGATCAGAAAGGAAGCTGGCTGGTATCGCGGCGACCTGCATTGCCACACCTTCCATTCCGATGCGGCGGGGTCGCCCGAATTGCTGCATGCCGCCGCCAAGCAGGCCAGACTCGACTTTCTCGCCGGCGCCGATCACAACACGATCAGCCAGCGTCGCTATTTTCATTCCAACTCATCCGCGGACCTGGTCTTCGTGCGCGCCATGGAAGTGACGACCGCCATCGGTCATGCCAACGTCTTTGGTGTCGACGACTGGATCGATTTCCGCATGACCCGGCCCGAACATGGGCACACGCTTGCCGACTTGGTGCATGCGCGCGGCGGCCTGCTGTCGATCAACCATGACAAGCCGACGATCCCCTGGGATTACGACGTGCCGGAAATCGACTGCATGGAGGTCTGGCAATCCCATTGGATGGCGTGGAACTGGGTCTCGCTCGGCCGATATCAGCAACGGCTCGCTTCGGGAAAGCGGATTTCAGCGATCGGCGGTAGCGACTTCCACCAGCCTGCCCGGCTGATGCCGGAAGGGCCGCTCGTGCTCGCCCGCCCGACAACCGTGCTCTGGCTGGAGGAACTTTCGGAAGGCGCGATCCTTGCCGCCATGAAGGCCGGGCGCGGCTATATCACCGAAAGCCCTGATGGTCCGCATCTCGCCCTTTCGGTCAATGATCAGCCGATGGGCTCGACAGTTCAGGGAACGGTCGACGCAAAGGCCGAGGTTCACTGCGCAAAAGGCGATCGGCTGCTCTGGTTCGACGCGACAGGGCAGATTGCCGACGAGGTCATCGAGGACGATCGCTGGGCCGGGCATTTCTCTGGGCGACCTCACCTGTTCCTGCGCGCCGAAATCGCAGCAGATAAGAGCCGGCCGCAGTTGATTGGCGATTTCACCGCAGCCCTTGGCGGCGGCTTGCCCTGGCGGTTGACCGAAGTGGAACTGCAGCAACAGACCGTGCGCCGCGCGATCAGCAATCCGATCTATGTGGAGTGAACCGAGGGCTAGAAGAAAGGTCGCAGTGCCAGCTCCGCACCGAGAAGCATGAGGCCAATCAGGAACCACCGACGAAATGTTGCGGGGCTGACCAGACGGCGGATCACCTGTCCCGCCCACATGCCGGCCAGTGCCGGCAGGATGGCAACCGCCGACAGCAGCAGGTTGTCGACCTCAAGCGCCCCACGCCACAACAGACCTGCCGCAAGCGTTATCGTCGACACGGTAAAGGAGAGGCCGAGTGCCTGGATCAGGTCCTCCTTCTCCAGGCCAAGGGCCTGCAGATAGGGCACCGCCGGCATGACGAAGACACCGGTACTGCCGGTCACCACACCCGTTATCACGCCGATTGGTGCCGACAGCCAAGGCTCGGCACGTGTTGGCACCGCAAACGGCCGCGCAATGAGCGTATATCCGGAATAGACGACAAGCGCTCCGCCGAGCATCGCCGTTGATAGGACCGTATCGCCGCCAGCCAGGAGAGACGTGCCGAGGATGGTGCCGAAGCCGATCGCCAGCATCATCGGCCAGAGCCGCCGCATGAGCGGGCGGAAGGCGGGACCCGCCAGCAGCTGCCAGACATTCGTCACCAAGGACGGCAAGATCAGCAGGTTCGCGGCTGTGATCGGCGACAACAATGCGCCGAGCGCGCCCATCGCGACGGTGGGAAGCCCCATGCCCGTCACACCCTTGACCACGCCGGCGAGGAGGAAGGCCGTTGCGATTGCACCGATAGGCCATGTGGAAAGTTCGCTCATGGCTCTAAAGGCCTGACATGATGCCACAGCGCAATGCGGATGATCCGCAGGCAGACTTCGGCTGTACCGAAGGCAGACTTGCCGTTATTGTGCCGGCATGCGCTTCGACCTGATCGACCTTCGCCTGTTTCTTGCCGTCGTCGAGGCCGGCAGCATCACCCATGGCGCCCAGGCGGCAAACCTCTCCTTGGCTGCCGCCAGCGAGCGGCTGCGCGGCATGGAGGACAAAGGCGGCGTGCAGCTTCTGGCGCGCGGCCGCAGAGGTGTAACGACGACCGCGGCCGGCGACGCGCTTGCCCACCATGCCCGGCTCGTCCTTCGCCAGATGGAGCACATGCATGGCGAACTCGGCGAATATGCCAGAGGATTGAGGTCAACCATTCGCCTGCTCGCCAATACCGCCGCGATCACGGAGTTCCTGCCGGACCGTCTCGGTCCCTGGCTTCGAGCCCATCCGCAGACCGATGTCGACCTCAAGGAACGCCAGAGTTCGGACATCGCAAAGGCCGTCTCGGGCGGTCTAGCCGAGATCGGCATCATCTCGGACGCCGTCGACACCACGGGTCTGCGCCTGATCCCTTTCGCGATTGACCGTCTCGTTGCCGTGGTCGCAAGGAACCACACGCTGGCGAGCAGCCGGCAGGCCGGCTTCGCGGACCTGCTCGACCACGGGTTCGTCGGCCTCGCGGAAGGCAGCGCCCTGCAGGATCATATCGAGGGCCAGGCGGCCCGCATCGGCCGCCGGATGAACTACCGCCTGCGTGTCCGCAGTTTCGAGGGCGTCTGCCGTCTGGTTGCCGAGGATGTCGGCGTTGGCATCGTTCCCGAAACAGCCGCGCGGCGCTGCCGTCGCACGACGGCGATCATCGCCCTTGGCCTGACCGACAAATGGGCGGCACGCCACTTATCGATCTGCGTGCAGCCGGATGAAGACCTCTCGCCGCTCGCCCGCGACCTGGTCGCGCATCTCGGCAATGTCAAGCCGGATTGACGCAGAGCCGCCAACGTCTCGACGCATCGATCAGTAACCTCTGGCCGCACCCGCCCCGATGCGACTGTCGGCCGCGCCGTTGTAGCGGGCACCGCCGCCAGCCGTGATCTCGGCCAGGTTTTCACCACCAACGAGAATACCGGTCGCCTGGCCCCAGATGGTCCAACTCTTGTCGATTTCGACGTCATGGCCCATCGCCGAGAGAAGTTTGCGCGTATCCGGCGAAAGCGCATAGGGCTCCATGAACACCTTGTCCGGCAGCCACTGATGATGGATGCGCGGCGCGTCGACGGCCTCCTGAATGTTCATGCCGTGATCGATCACGTTGAGGATCGCCTCGAGCGTGATCGTAATGATCCGCGCGCCGCCGGGACTGCCGATTACCATGAACGGCTTGCCGTCCTTGGAAACGATGGTCGGGCTCATCGACGAAAGCGGAGTCTTGCCCGGTGCGATCGCGTTCGCCTCGCCCTGGACCAGCCCGTAGAGATTGGGAGCGCCCGGCTTGGCAGTGAAATCGTCCATCTCGTTGTTGAGCAGAATGCCGGTTCCGGGCGCAACCACGCCCGCGCCGAACGACCCGTTCAGCGTGTAGGTGACGGCAACGGCATTGCCCTGGTCGTCGATGATCGAATAATGGGTCGTCTCCTTGCTTTCGGCGAACCCCTCCGGCATCAGCGCCTGCGAAACGCCAGCCTTGAACGGATCGATCCTGTCGCGGATTTCGGCGGCATAAGCCTTGTCCAGCAGTTTGGCGACCGGGTTCTCGACGAAATCAGGGTCCCCAAGCGTCGTGTTGCGATCGACATAGGCATGGCGCATCGCCTCGATCATCGCATGAACGGTCTCGGCCGAGCCGTAACCGAGATAGGTGAGCGGATAGCCCTCGAGAATGTTGAGGATCTCGCAGATGATGACGCCGCCGGAAGACGGTGGCGGTGAGGAGACGATATCATAGCCGCGATAGTTGCACTTGACCGGCTCCAGCTCGCGCACGGCGTATTGCTCGAAGTCCTTCTTGGCGAGAATACCGCCCTTGTCAGCACTTGCCTTGACGATGGCGTCGGCAATCGCCCCCTTGTAGAAAGCGTCGCTTCCCTTCTCGGAAATGCTTGCAAGCGAAGCGGCGAGATCCGCCTGAACCAGCGTCTCGCCGACAGCAAAGGATTTGCCGTCGGGTTTCAGAAAGATCGCCGCCGCTGCCGGATCCCTGGCCAGTCTCTCGGTTTTGCCGTCGAAGGAATCGACGTCGCCCTGCTCCAGCCGGAAACCGTCCTTGGCAAGTGCGATGGCAGGAGCGATCAGCTCCTTCAGCGGACGCGTCCCATAACGGCTGCGCGCCACTTCGAACCCCAGCACCGGCCCCGGAACACCAACGGCCAGATACCCTTCGGTGCTCAGGCCCTTGACGAGTTGCCCCTTGTCATCGAGATACATCGATTTGGTCGCCGCAGCAGGCGCACGCTCGCGAAAGTCGAGGAAGGTGGTCTTGCCGTCCTTGAAGCGGATCGTCATGAACCCGCCGCCGCCGATATTGCCCGCGGTCGGATAGACGACCGCCAGCGCATATCCGACGGCAACAGCAGCATCCACTGCATTGCCGCCCTTTTTCAGGACCTCGACGCCGATGTCCGACGCCAGATGCTGAGCGGTGACGACCATGCCGTGCTCGGACTTCACGGGCTCCGGCGACGCGGCCCTGACGGCCGAGGGCGAAACCGCGCTGAGTGCGGCGATGAGGGTGAAGGACAGAACATTCAGGCAGGAATTGCGCATGCTTTTCTCCCGCGACAACAGGTTTTTGTTGGCAATTGACGCCCTCGATCGAGAGCGGCGGCGTCGGAGTTCGCGAAGGCACCACACATCAGGCGGCGGACAACTGTCCGGCCATCGTGCGGGCGCAGGCTTGTTCGGAAATTGAAGCCTTGGCAAGAGTATAGACATGCGCGCAGGGCACGAGCAATCGCAGCCTGACCATCATGACCGGCCAACACGCCAAATGCGACGAGTGTCAGCTTACGATTGGCCAGCAATTACAGCTGCGCTATTGCTCCGCCCGCCTGGCCGCAATCAGCCGGAGTGCGTGTCGCCACTGCATCCTCGCGACCGCCAAATTTTGCCATTGCCATGATTAGCCGCGGCTGTGACAGTTGAGCACCGGGACCCGGTAACATCCGCACCGGATGAGCGGCAACGAAAACGAAGGCAAGAGAGGTTCGGATGATCGAAGGCCATTGCCATTGCAAGTCGGTTCGCCTTTCCGTCCGTGTCCGCCCTGACACACTGGGCAGTTGCAACTGTTCGCTGTGCTCAAGACTGGGCACGCTTTGGGGCTATTACAGCGCCGAAGAAGTTTCGATCAGCGACCCGCAGGGCAAGCTCGTCGGCTACGTCCAAGGCGATGCCACCTTGACGATGCACCATTGCGGCACCTGCGGTTGCACCACCCATTGGTCGCCCATCGGTGCCGATGCGATGCGCATGGGTGTCAACATGCGCCTGTTCGATCGCTCCGTCTGGGAAGACATACCCCACCGGTTGATCGACGGCGCCAGATGGTAGACGGGCGGGTGCCACTCTCTTCCTAGAGCGTCTTGTCTGCACGACAGTTTTGCAGAAACGGCGCTAGGCCGCCGAGGCTGCGCTGCCACGCTCGCCGGCAGCCTTGGCGCCTTGGGCCTCACGGCTCTCCTGTGTGGCATATCGCGCCCGCTTCTGTTCGTACATGCTCAGGTCCGCGCGTTTGACCAGCGCTTCCATCGTTTCTCCCGTTTCGCTGGTTGCAGCGCCGAGCGATATGCTCAGGGGGGCGTTGGAATAGAACTGGTTGTTGATCTTCAGCAGTTCGCTGATGGTCTCGACCATGGTGCTGACCGCCTGACGGTCGGCGCCGGGCATCAGGATGGCAAATTCGTCGCCACCGATGCGGGCAGCATGGTTGGGCTGCGACACCGCACCGTTCAACACTTCGCCGAGCCGGCGCAAGAGGGCATCGCCGGCGTCATGGCCGAGTTGGTCGTTGGCCGCTTTCAGGCCATCGAGGTCGATGACAATGGCCGAGACCGGGCGAAGCGACTTGCGCTCCAGCCTGTTCAGCTCGTCCATGTAGAAGGCGCGGTTGTGCAGCTTGGTCAGCACGTCATGCTTGCCGAGATATTCCAGGTAGGCCTCTGCCTTCTTGCGCGCGGTGATATCGGTCAAAGCCACCTGGACCAGCGACCAGTCGCCTTCGTGGCCCGGAAGAACGGAGAATTGCAGCAGAACGTGGCGCTCGGAACCATCGAGCGCATAGTTGACCACCTCGCGGTGGTGAAGAAGATTGCCGTTCCACAGCTCGATCAGTTGCTCCTTGAAGTGCTTCTCCATCTCGTTGCGGAAGATATCGCCGAGACGCTGCAGCAGCGTGTTCCGATCAGGCGCGCAGAACAGGTCGAGCGTCGCCTGATTGATCTCGATAACCCTGATCTCGCTCATGCACTGGCGCACGAACTCCGGATGGACGTCCGTGAAGACGCGAAAATCGACGATCCCGCGATGGCGGACATCCTCGAGCAGCAGCTTGATGCGACTGAAGTCCTCAACCCACAGCGACACCGGCGAATGCTCGAAGATGCCTTCCGCATACCGTCGGTTGGCCAGTTCATTGCGCCGCGCCTCCTCGCGTGCCGTGACGTCTTCCGTCGTCAGAAGCAGACGCCCGAACGTCTTCTCGTATCCGGGCAGGACGGAACCGCGCAGCTGGATGTCGAGCCTGCGGCCCGATAGGGTGTAGTTGACGGCGCTGCTGCTGAATTCGGTCTTTCCTTCCCACAATTCGGCAAGCTCATTGATATGACTTTCGAGCATCTCATCGCGGAAGACCTTCGATAGGTTCGCCGAGAGATGATCCAGATCTGTCGCCTCGAACAAGTCCAGCGTCCGGCGATTGACCTGAAGGACACGAATTTGGCTGGAGCACGCGGCGACACGCGTCAGATCCTGCTTGAGGTAGGCGCGGATATCCACCACACCCGCGGCGCGCCAGCGATCGAACAGCGCTTTGACGCCACTGAAATCCTCAATCCACATCGCGATAGGCGCCAGATCAAAAATGTTGGTGTCGGAAGAACCTGTCATTACTGTTCCATCTCGGTTGGCGGGGAGAAGGTTCCGTGCAGGGCGCATGGCCTTTAAGGGCATTCTAACGGTCTTTAAGTAAGGATGCGTAAATCCTCAACTGCGGATTGCCGTCGAAGCGAACTATCTTCGTCACAAATCAAGTGATCGCTGGACTGGAAGAGCTGGAAAAGGACTGAGTCTTTCCAAGCGCGCCGGCCACCTGCCCTGTGGCCGGCGTGATCGCTTTCGGATCGCCCCTCGGTGAAGGCAACAGCCTGCCGAACGTTGGAACGGAACGCGCGCAACACTTGCAGTAATCGTCACGGTCTCTATCTGACGGCGTTCATGCAGAGCGGAATGGAATGTATCCATGATCTTTCGCGACGTTGATCTGACCTATCTTGAAACACACGGTATCCCGCAGCTTCCGGAGCCCGACGAACAGGGCTTCGTCGAAAACGAAGGCGCACGCATATGGCATGCGAGCCATGGTTCAGGACCGGCAGTGATCCTGCTGCATGGCGGCATGGGAAACAGCGGAAACTGGGGCTATCAGGTTCCGGCGATCGTCGAAGCCGGGTATCGTGCTGTTGTCATCGACAGCCGCGGCCATGGCCGCAGCACACGGGACGGGCGGGAATACAGCTACCAGTTGATGGCCGCCGATACCCGCGCCGTCATGGATCGGCTGCGGATCAATAGGGCCGCGATCGTCGGCTGGAGCGACGGCGCGGATACCGGCCTCGTCCTCGCCCAGGAAACGCCCGAGCGCGTTGCCGGCATTTTCTTCTTCGCCTGCAACGTCGACAACACAGGCACCAAACCGTTCGAGTTCACGCCTGTTATCGGCCGCATCTGGCAGCAGCACCAGAAGGACTACGCGGCACTCTCAGCGACGCCAGGCGATTTCGATGCGCTCTTTGCAGCAGTGGAAGCGATGCAACGCACACAGCCGAACCTGTCGGCGGGCGAGCTTGCTGCCATCGTCGTGCCCGTCGCCATCGTCCTTAGCGAACACGACGAATTCATCAAGCGGGAGCACATGGCCTATCTCGCCGAAGCGCTGCCTGACGCGACCCTCCACGTTCTTCCCGGTCTCAGCCACTTTGCCCCGTTGCAAAGCCCCGACGTTTTCAATGATGCCGTGCTTGCCTTCCTGAAGGGCGTCTTGCGCTAGCGCCGACCACCCCTGCCCGACGGTTCGAATTGCCGACAGCCTCTCGATGTTCCGATCGGCTCTTGCCGAAAAGAGAGCCTTACCGACCAAACCGGTGGCCCACTTCAGCTTCGAAGGATACAACCGGCGAGCGTCCAGGAGGAAAGCATGCAGAAGTCAGATTATCCCAGGGGCTCGGTGTCCCGTCTCAGCATCGACAGCGATGTTCTTAAAGGCAACAGGCTCGGGGATCCAAGCCGCCGCGACGTAGACGTCTATATCCCGGCAAACCATGATGGCGCCGGCCTGCCGTTGCTCGTCGATCTCGTCGGCTTTACCGCGGGCGGCCCGCTGCACACCGCCTGGAAAGCCTTCTTCGAGAACGTCCCGGAACGCCTGGACCGGCTGATTGCGACCGGGCAGATGCCGCCGGTGGTCGTCGCCTTTCCCGATTGCTTCACCTCGCTCGGTGGCAACCAATATGTCAACAGCACGGTCGTCGGCCGCTGGGAAGATTTCCTCATCGACGAGCTGCTTCCGGTAGTCGAAACCCGCTTTGACTGCGGGGGCACCGGGCGACGCGGCGTTTTTGGAAAAAGCTCGGGCGGCTACGGCGCGTTTTCGCATGCCTTCCGACGGCCCGACATCTGGGCTGCGGCTGCAAGCCACTCCGGAGACGCAGGCTTCGACTTGATGGCAGCCGACTTCCCCATGGTCCTGCGCGCCCTTGCGCGGCATGATCTCTCAATCGAAAGCTGGTTTCGAGCCTACGAGGCGCGGCAGAAACATAAAGATGAGGACATCCCTGTCCTCCTCGTCCTCGCCCAGGCAGCAAGCTACGATCCCGATCCCAACCTCAACGCCTTCAAGGGGTTGCGGCTTCCGGTCGATCTGGAAACCTGCGTGTTGATCGACGATCGCTGGAAGAACTGGATGGCGTGCGATCCCGTTGAGCTGGCGAAAACCCATGGGCACAACATCGGCAAGCTCAAGGCCTTCTACATGGATTGCGGCACATTGGATCAGTACAATCTGCTCTATGGCAATCGCCGCATCCACCGGACGCTGAAGCAACTCGGCATCGAACACACCTATGAGGAATTCGAGGACAACCACAATTCGGTCGACTACCGCATGGATGTCAGCCTGCCATTTCTTGCGAAGGCTCTGCAGTAACGGATGAAGACACGGCCGGCCGAAAGCTCCCCTCCGCCGGCCGCAGCCCGATCATTGACATCACGATATAACCGCTCGGTCATCCAACTCCGCCTGGCTCAAGCAGCACGGCGGTCGTGGCGCCCCTCTTCGATCTCCTCGACGATCTTGGCGACGAAGGCTTCGAGATCATCAGGCGAGCGCGAGGTAATAATGCCGTGGTCGCAGACGACCTTGGCATCGACCCATTGCGCGCCGGCATTTTCCACATCCTTGCGGATCGAGACATAAGATGTCGCCTTGCGCCCCTTCAATGCGTCGACTTCGACCAGAAGCCACGGGGCATGGCAGATCGCCGCCACCACCCTACCCGACTCCACGAAATCGGTGACGACGCGCATCGCATCCGGGTCCTTCCTCAACAGGTCAGGATTGATCTGCCCGCCGGGAAGCACAAGCGCATCGAAATCACGCACGAAAACGTCCTTCGCGATCAGGTCGGCGTCAACGGTATCGCCCCAATCGCCCTTGTCCCAACTCTTGATGGCACGTTTTTCCGGCGATGCGACGGTCACTTTCGCGCCGCGTTTTGTCAGTTCATCGCGTGGCACCCGCAGTTCCGAACGCTCGTAGCCGTCGGTTGCGAGGATGAGAATTCTGGCTGTGTCGATCGATGGCATGGCGAAGTCCTTTCCTGGATTGTGAGCCCGGAGGAAAAACCGGCGGCAGATGGAATGGTTCCCTCATGGGGACTGCCGGGAGCAAGCGAGGGTTGCTTGGATGCTACGCCCCTCGGCAAACGCCTTCACGGTGTCAGCAACCAGAACACCAATCCGCAAAGAAGGATGAAAAGGGCGATCAACCTGGCGAAGCGCTGCATACCGTGGGTCGTGTCGTCGCCAAGGATAGAGTTCCAAAGCGAGCCGCCTGTGGCATCGACGTCGGCGGTTGACGCAAATGCCGGCTCGGATCTTGCCGCACTGTAATCGTGAGGACGCGGCTGGCGGTTCACCGTTGTCGCTTCGTCAACATAAATCCCGGCGCTTACAATCTGTCCATCGCCTGCATCGGCCACCTGGGCTTCGCGCAACACCCGATCGTCGGGCTCCGGCCGGCCGAGCAGCGCATCGAGCCAGGCACGGCGCGCCTGGGATGTCGCCGCGTGACGTGGCCATTGTGCAGTGGGCAACAGCATTGCGGAGGAACGTTTGCTTTTCGGATGACGGAGTGACATTTCGAGGCCTCCCGCAAGAACAATACACCAGAAGCGTATTTGTTCCACCACAGCGAAGCTCGCCGCCGAGAAACGCGCAGGGCCGCGGACCAGACGTCTCGCGACCTCTCGCCGCTGATTATCGGCGACGTCCCACAGGACTGCCGACACGGCCCTTTCGCCTGGGAAAGCGCTGAACTGAAATGGAAAAGGCGCTCGACCCTTGACGGGGAGCGCCCTTTCTTGACCCGGACAACGTCAAACGCGCGGGCATTGCCGCTGCAGGACGCTATCGATACGGGTAGTGATGCCGTAAATAGTCAGGATCCTCGGCTTTTCAAGGCCTTTTCGGCGTTATCCCGGATATTGTTTGGTCGGCCCGACAAGACGCGACTTTCGCGTCGTCACTCGGAGCCATCCTTTCGTCCGTAAACCCAAGTCCTCTGTCGCATTCAGGATGGCGCAACCGCTTCTGCCAGCTTGAGCCGCCGCCAGTCGCTCGGCGCCATGCCGGTGCGAAGGCGGAAGAAGCGGGAGAAATAGGCCGCATCCCTCAGGCCGATCTCATAGGCGATATCCTCGAGCGAGCGCACCGTGAAGAGCAGCAGACGTTTGGCCTCCAGCAGCCGTCGCTCGTTAATCAGTTCCTTCACCTGCATCCCGAACGCGGCATGGCTGGCCTTGGCCAGCAGATGCGGCGTGCTCGCCAGCACATCCGTGTAGCGCCCGACACTCCAGTTCTCGCGGAAATGTGCGTCGATCAAACGCCGCAACTGCGTTGCAAGCATCATGTCGGGCGATTGCGAAGGTGACGGCGCCAGCGAGGCAAGGCGGGCGATCTGCGTCAGGATTGCCGATGCGAGCGATGCCATCATCGACTGGGTGCCAAATGCACCCATCTCGTACTCCTCCGCAATCATATCCATCAGCTGCGAAAGTCGTTGCCATTGCCTGTCGTCACTTGTGCCGGCGACCATGATCGGCGCATCGATCGCCAGGGCGGTTCTCTCCCGTATGGACAGCATCAAACCGTCGGCGATCGAGATCACGAAGGCATCGCTTTCCAGCGGCTCGACGGAAAAACCGTGCACGATACCGCTTGGCACGAAACTGACGGCGGGTGCAGAAAAGTCCAAAACCCTGTCTTCGATGAAATAGGATCCCCGACCGCGAAACCAGTATGTCACCTGTGCGAGCTGGTCATGCTTGTGCGCCTTGACCTGGCCCTGATGCAGGCCACGTCGCGCCATCACCGTCTCGACATGGAAAAACCCTGGCTCAAGCGGCTGCTCCGGTTCGCCGTAGACAAAGAAGCTTGGAATGATGTCGGCCATGAGCCACCCGAAAAAGTGCAAGTCATTTTGTCATTCTGTCCATGGCAGCCTCGACAATCAATGCCTAGTCTTGACGAAACTCAAGGAGGAGAACCATGAGAGCTGAGGACTTTCGTGCCGACAAGGCGCGCCCGTTTACCGGAGCCGAATATCTCGAGAGCCTGCGTGACGGTCGCGAGGTCTATATCAACGGTGAGCGCATCGCCGATGTGACCACGCACCCGGCCATGCGCAATTCCGCACGATCGCTGGCGAGACTCTACGACGCTCTGCACGACCCCACCAGGAAAGAGGCCCTGACCGCCCCCACCGACACCGGTTCCGGCGGCTACACGCACAAATACTTCCGCGTCGCTCGATCGTCTGTCGATCTCGTTGCCCAGCAGGGCGCCATCGCCGAATGGGCGCGCATGTCCTATGGCTGGATGGGGCGCACGGCCGACTACAAGGCGGCGCTGATGAACACGCTCGGCGCCAATGCATCCTGGTACGGCCCGTTCAAGGACAATGCGCTCGCCTGGCACAAACGCGCCCAGGAGGCGGCGCTGTTCATGAACCACGCGATCGTCAATCCGCCGATCGACCGGCACAAGCCCGCCGATGCGGTCAAGGACGTGTTCGTCCACATCACCAAGGAAACCGATGCCGGCATCTATGTCTCGGGCGCCAAGGTGGTCGCCACCTCGTCGGCGCTGACGCACTATAATTTCCTCGCCCAGAGTTCGGCGACCGTGACCGAGGATCCGTCGCTCTCGGTGATGTTCATCGTTCCGATGAATGCGCCTGGCATCAAGATGTTCTGCCGCGTTTCCTACGAGCAGACGGCCAACACGGTCGGCCACCCCTTCGACTACCCCCTGTCGTCGCGCTTCGACGAGAACGATGCCATTCTGGTGCTCGACAATGTCTTCGTGCCCTGGGAAGACGTGCTTGTCCTGCGTGATGCGGCCAAGATCCTTTCGTTTCATCCGGCATCGGGTTTCATGCACGGCTACTGCTTCCAGGGTTGCACCCGCTTTGCCGTCAAGCTCGACTTCCTCGCCGGACTGCTTGCCAAGGCGCTGCGGGCAACCGGCGGCGACGCCTTCCGCGGCAACCAGGCAGCACTCGGCGAAGTCATCGCGCTCCGGCACATGTTCTGGAGCTTCTCCAATGCCATGGCATACAACCCCATTCCCTGGACCGATGGCGCCGTTCTGCCCAATCTCGAGGCCGCTCTCTCCTATCGGACGTTCATGTCGGAAGCCTATCCGCGGGTGATCGACACCATTCGTCGGGTCGTCGCCTCGGGCCTCATCTATCTGCCGTCTTCCGCCAAGGATTTCGGCAATGGCGAAATCGACCGTTACCTCGCGCAATATGTCCGCGGCTCCAACGACATGGGCCATATCGCGCGCATCAAGATCATGAAGCTGCTGTGGGACGCAACCGGCACCGAGTTCGGCGGCCGTCATGCGCTCTATGAGCTCAACTATGCCGGCGCGCCAGAGGAGGTCCGGCTGCAGGTGCTGAAGGGCGCCGAGCGCGGCGGACGCCTGAAGGAAATGGAGGCCCTCGTCGACACATGCATGAGCGACTACGACCAGCATGGCTGGATCGGCGACACCTGGCTGCCGCCGCTTGGCGCCGAAGCGCCGATCCGCAATGCGGCCGAGTGAGGCGATTGGCATGGAAACGGCTGTCTCCAAGACCGAATTCCGCAATGCGATGGCGCGGGTCTGCGCGCCCGTCAATGTCGTGACAACCAACGGACCCGCCGGCCGCGGCGGGTTCACCGCAACGGCGATGTGCTCGGTCACCGACGACCCGCCGAGCCTGCTCGTCTGCATGAACCGGAACTCCGCGCAATGCGGCCTGTTCATCGAGAACCGGCGCTTCTGCGTCAACGTGCTCAGCCACCACCACACCGAGCTTGCCGGCCATTTCGCCGGCGCCACCAAGGATATGGCGGCGCGCTACGCCGCCGCCGACTGGGTCGAGATGAGATCAGGAAGTCTCGCGGTGCAGGATGCGATCGTTTCGCTTGATTGCGAGCTGGCGGAAGCAAGATTGCTCGGCACCCACCACATCCTGATCGGGCGCGTCGTCGGCATAAGGTCGCGCAGCGACGGCAACGCGCTTCTCTACTTCGACCGCAACTACGTGCACGTGCCGACACAGCTCGGAAGCTTCGGCGGATAGGTCGCGAGCGATAGAAACGAAACGGGCCGGAGTTCACCTCCGGCCCGTTTCGTTTTGATGGCGATTGCTCGCTGCCATCAGAGCTGGATCCAGGCGGTCTTGAGATCAGTATACTTTTCGAGCGCATGCAGTGACTTGTCGTGGCCATTGCCCGACTGCTTCACCCCGCCAAGCGGCACCGTGTTGTCGGCGCCGCCGTAAGTGTTGACATGCACGACGCCCGCCCGAATGGAGCGCACCATCCGATGCGCCCGAGACAGATTGGCGGTCCAGACGGCCGAAGCAAGCCCGTATTCGGTGCCGTTGGCGATGCGGAGCGCGTCTGCCTCGTCGTCGAAGGGGATAATCGACAGGATAGGGCCGAAGACCTCTTCCTTGGCGAGCGCCATGCCGGGCTCGACGTCGAAGATCGTCGGCTGCATGTAGAAGCCGCCCGTCTCTGCGAAGATGCGCTTGCCGCCCGTTCTCAGCCGCGCGCCCTCCGTTAACGCCTGCTCGGCGAAATCGAGGTTCTTCTCGAGCTGGATTTCACTTGAGACCGCGCCGGCTTCGGTTGTCAACAGCAGCGGATCGCCGAGCTTGATGCCGGCAGCGATCGCTGCAACCTTTTCGGCAAAGGTTTCGCGGATCGATCGCTCCACCAGCAGGCGCGAGCCGGCGACACAGACCTGGCCGGAGTTGCGGAAGATGCCATAGGCTGAGATTTTGGCAGCCTGATCGAGATCCGGGGCATCGGCAAAGACGATGTTGGGTGACTTGCCGCCCAACTCCAGATAGACGCGCTTGAGGTTGGAGCGCGCCGAATACTCGAGCAGCCGGCGGCCAACACCGCCCGAACCGGTAAAGGCGAGCACGTCGATATCGGCATGGAGACCGATCGCCTCCCCGGTGACCGCCCCTCTGCCCGTCACGACATTCAGCACGCCCTCCGGCAGGCCGGCTTCGGCACAGAGTTCGGCAAGGCGCAGCAGGGTCAGCGACGCGCCCTCGGCAGGCTTCAGGACGACCGAATTACCGGCGGCAAGCGCCGGCGCGATCTTCCATGCGCCGATCATCAGCGGAAAATTCCAGGGCACGATGGCGGCGGCGACGCCGACCGGCTCGCGATGAATGAGGCCGAGCACGTTGCCGGCGGTCGGTGCGATCTCGCCATAGACCTTGTCGATCGCCTCGGCATAATAGCGAAAGGTGCCTGCAGCACTTCCCGGCTCTGCCTTCAGCGCCATCGAAATCTCGGTGCCATTGTCGCGCACGCCGAGAACGGCAAGCTCGAGAGCGTTCTTCTCGATGAGTTCGGCGACGCGCAGAAGCACGTTCTTGCGCTCCGCCGGTGCCGCCTTCGACCAGGTGCCTTTTTCGAAGGCCGCCCGGGCGGCAAGCACAGCGGCATCGACGTCATCGACATCAGCATCGGCGATGGTCGTCAGCTGCGTGCCGTCGATCGGCGAGATGACATCGAGCGTCCTGCCGGACCGGGCTTCGCGCCAATCGCCGCCAATGAAGAGCTTTTGCGGCGGCACCACATCGCGGCGCAACTGGTCGATTTTTTCCTGCATGTTTCCCGTTCCATGTGTCAGGCGGAGGAGCGGCCGATTGCTCGGCCGCTCCTATCGGATCAGATCTCCTGGCCGGCGCCAAGCCGGGCGAATTCGAGCGGGCGGCCCGATCTGAGCATCGCTGCCAAGACCAAGCCGATGACGCCGGCAATCACGACAAGTCCCGGCAGGAAAACAGCAAGCAGACCGGTAGCCCCGGCGAGGTCGCCGAAGTTGATTGTTATCGCGATGATCACCGCAATCAGGATGAGACCGGTGATGACCGGGATGATCTTGGTCACGAGCGTATTTGATTCCAGTCCCGGATTGCGATTGAAGAAGGCAACGATGGCAAAGGCGGTAAACGCCATCAGCACCATGACGGCAAGCGTGCCGACATTGGTGAGCCACGAGAACAACGCCAGCACCGGATCTCGTCCGGTTACTGCAAACAGCGCGACGACGAGGGCCGCGGTAATCGTCTGGATGACGGAGCCGGCATGCGGGCTATGGTAGACCGGATGGGTAACGCCGATCGAAGCCGGTAGCAGGCGCTCGCGGCCGGCGACATAGAGATATCGGGCGACGCCATTGTGGAACGCCAGCACACCGGCAAACAGGCTGGTGACGAAGAGCACGTTCATGATCGGCGGCAGCCAACCACCGGCATAGCGCTCGGCCAGACCGAAGAGGAAGGTGGTCGGATCGGCCAGACCCTGCAGTTCCGGCACCAGCTTGTCGGCACCGGCCGCGTTCACCATCAGCCAGGATGTCAGCATGTAGAACACACCGATGATCAGCACGGAGATATAGGTCGCGCGGGGCACGGTCCGGTGCGGATCGCGGGCTTCCTCGCTGTAGATCGTCGTCGCCTCGAAGCCGATGAAGGCGGCAAAGCAGAACAGGATGCCGATCGAGGGTGACCCGGATATCAGGGCCGAAGGCGTAAACGACGTCATCGTCAGGCCGCTGTCGCCGCCCTTGGCGATGATCGCGACGTCGATGACGAGGACGACGAGATATTCGAGAATGACGAGGACCGTCAGCACTTTCGCCGACAGGTCGACACGGCGGTAGCCGAGAACGCCGACGATGGCGATACCGATAAAGGTCCAGACCCACCACGGCAGGTCGATCCCGAGTCCGGCAAAAAGCCCCGCTGTTGCCGCACCGAACAGGCCGAAGACGCCGATCTGCATGGCGTTGTAAGCAAGGATGGCAATCATCGCGGCGGCACCGCCCATCAACCCGCCCAGCCCTTGCGCGGTATAGGCGTAGAATGCGCCGGCGTTGCGGATATGCCGCGCCATGGCGACGTAGCCGATCGAGAACATCAACAGGATCAGCGTGACCAGCAGAAACGTGCCGGGAATGCCGGCGCCGTTGCCGAGCAGCATTGCGAGCGGCACGCCGCCGGCAACCGCCGTCAGCGGCGCTGCGGCCGATACCACGAGAAATGTAACAGCACCGACCCCGAGCGCGTTCTTGCGCAACTGGTTCGCGCCGGTTGCGGGCGACGATTGATTGTCCATAGCTTCTTAGCTCCCCTTTTCTTGGCAATTCTTGCCTTTTGCCTCAGGCCATCTCTCCAAAGGCATCCTCCGCGAAGCTGCTGCGGACCGCGTTGTTTTTTGTTCTTGGCCGCGCGCAATAATCGGTTCAATATTCAAACCGTTGCTTCAAATATAGACTTGCAAATGGCACGGCGACCTGTCAAGTTATTTCGCATGTTAAGTATCTCGGCCAGATAAATACGCGATACGGGCGGTTGAACCGCCTGGAAATCAAGGGAACAGGCATCGGGATCACTAGCGGCGGCGCTCGACGACGGAGGACTGGATGAGCACCATCGGTAAGGCACTGACCCTCTTGGACGCGATCTCGCGACTGGACAGGGAAGTGGGCTTGAGCGACATCGCCAGGCATTGCGCGCTCGACAAGGCGACTGCGCGACGCTTTCTCGTCGAGCTCGAAAGACATGGTTTCGTCGAACAGGATCCGGACACCAGGCGTTATCGCATCGGCGGCGCGCCGGTGCGGCTTGCTCGCATCCGCGAGGCGCGCTTTCCTTTTCTCAGTGTCGCCATTCCCTTCGTGAAGGAGCTCGCCAGCATATCCGGCGAGACCGTCCACCTCTCCGAATTCGTCGCCGGCCGGCTTTCGACCGTTCACGTGGAAGATTCGCCGCGGGCGCACCGGGTTATCGTCGACATCGGCAGCGCACTGCCTTTCCATGCTACCGCGTCGGGCCACGCTTTCCTCGCCTTTTGCCCGCCAAGGCAGGTTGAAGACGTGCTGTCAGCACCGCTTGAAGCCTTCACCGAGCACACGATCACATCGAGGACGGAGCTTCGCCGTTTGCTCACCGAGACGGCACACCGCGGCTATTCGATCAGCCAGCAGGGTCTCGAAAGCGGGGTCATCAGTGTCGCCGCCCCGATCCGCGCGCCCCACAGCGTGCCGATCGGCGCGATTGCTGTCGCCGCACCGCAGGTGCGCGCGAATGCCGAGACGATCGAGACACTCGGGCAGGCAACGGCAGCGATCGCCAAACGCATTTCTGAGAAGTTCTTTGGGTTGGAGCAGGCGCCGGCCGATCCGCTGGCAAGAAGGGCCGGCTGATGAGTGCGATGAACCGCCCACCCAACATCCTCGTCGTCGGAACGGGCGACACCAAATGCGAGGAACTGCAATTCATGGCGTCGGTCATCCGCGAGGCAGGCGGCCTGCCTGTGATGATGGATGTTAGCGTTCTCGGTGATCCGCCCTATGCGCCGGAATATTCCCGTCACGATATCGCCGAGGCGGCCGGCACATCGATCGCAGCGATTGCCGCAAGCGGCGACGAAAACAGCGCCATGGAGTTGATGGCCAGAGGTGCCGCCGTTCTTACCCGCAGCCTCTACGATGCGGGCCAAGCCGATGGCGTCATCATCCTCGGCGGCTCGATGGGCACGGACCTGGCTCTGGACGTCGCGGCGTCCCTGCCGCTCGGCGTGCCGAAATTCGTCGTCTCGACCATCGCCTACTCGCACCTGCTGCCGCCTGAGCGCATCGCGCCCGATCTGATGATGATCCTTTGGGCGGGCGGGCTATACGGCCTGAACGGCATTTGCCGATCGGTGCTTTCCCAGGCCAGCGGCGCCGTCGTCGGGGCGGCCCGCTTCGGCACCAGGCCGGACAAGGATCGTCCGCTGATCGGCATGACCTCACTCGGGTCGAGCTGCCTCAAATATATGAAATACCTGAAGCCCGAGCTGGAACGGCGCGGCTATGACGTTGCCGTGTTTCATGCCACCGGCATGGGCGGCCGTGCCTTCGAGGCGATCGCCGCGCAGAACGGCTTTTACCGCCGTCTTCGACTTCTGCATCCAGGAAGTCAGCAACCACCACCACGGCACGGTCGTCACCTCCGGTCCTGACCGGCTGGAAAACGCCGGCCGCGCCGGAATTCCGCAGCTTGTCGCACCGGGAGCGATCGACATGGTCGACCTGCCCGCATGGCAGGCTCTGCCTACGGCCCTTGCCGATCGGCCCTATCATGCCCACAACCGGCTGCTCGGCTCGGTGACGACATCGCCGGAGGGCCGGCGGGAGATTGCCCGGATCATCGGCGGCAAGCTCGCCGACACCAGCGCGGAGGTCGCCTTCATCCTGCCGCTCAAGGGCATCCAGGAATGGGACCAACTGGGCGAGCCGCTGCACGAGCCGGAGGCGCTTGATGCCTTCATCGACGAGATGCGCCGCGCCGTACCACCGTCCGTCCATCTTCACGAAATCGACAGCCACATCAACGCACCGGAGTTTTCCGCCAAGGCGCTCGCCATCTTCGACGACTGGATCGCCCGCGGTGTGATCCCGGGAGGCCGCCCGTGACGGATCGCGCCCTCATCCTCGACTTTGGCGGCGTTGTCACCCGCACGCTGTTTGAAACCCACGATATCACCGAGCGGGCGCTAGGCCTTCCCCCAGGCAGCCTGACCTGGCTCGGTCCGTTCGATCCCACGACCGATCCGCTCTGGGTGTCGATGCAAAGGCGCGAGATCACCGAGCGCGACTACTGGACGGAGCGCACGCGCGAAGTCGGGCGTCTTGTCGGCGAAGACTGGACAGATATGAAGACCTTCGTCCAGCGCGCCCGCGGCGCCGAGCCGGAACTGGTGCTGCGCCCGGAAGCGCGCGACGCGATCCTGCGGGCCAAGGACGCCGGCATCAGGCTCGCCATTCTCTCCAACGAACTCGACCTCTTCTACGGCATCGAATTCCGCCAACGCTTCCCGCTGATCGAGCTTTTCGACGTCATCGTCGATGCCACCTACACCGGCGTCCTGAAACCAGACCCGGGCGCATACGAACTCGTGCTTGCCGAACTCGGCTTGCCTCGAGAGGCCAGCGTCTTCGTCGACGACCAGAAGAAGAACATCGAGGGCGCCGAGGCCGTGTCGCTGCCCAACGTGCATTTCGATGTCGCCAGACCCGCCGAAAGCTACGCCAGAGCCCTCCGGATGCTCGGCATTTGAACTGACCAGGAGCAAGACATGCGCGAAACCAACTTCCTCATCGAGAACAACGCCCGCCACCTGTGGCATCCGATGGCACACCCCGCCGAAATGCACGCGACTCCGCCGCGCATCATCAATGCCGGCGAGGGTGTGGAGATCGTCGACATCCACGGCAAGAAAGTGCTCGATGCGGTCGGCGGCCTCTGGAACGTCAATCTCGGCTATTCCTGCGAGCCGGTGAAAAAGGCGATCCGCGACCAGCTCGACGACCTGCCCTACTACTCGACCTTCCGCGGCACCACCAATTCGCCGCTGATCGAGCTTTCCTATGAACTCGCCGAATGGTTCAAGGAGGATGGCCTCAGTCGCTCGTTCTTCACCTCGGGCGGATCGGATTCGGTCGAGACCTGCCTCCGCCTCACGCGCCAGTACCACAAGCTCAACGGCCAGCCGGAGCGCACGAAATTCGTCGCGCTGAAGAAGGGCTATCACGGCACCCATTTCGGCGGCGCTTCCGTCAACGGCAATTCCAACTTCCGCCGCAACTACGAGCCGCTGCTGCCGGGCGTCTACCACCTGCCCGCCCCCTACACCTACCGCAACCCGTTCGCGACAGCGGACGGCGCCGAAATCGCCAGGGGCATTGCCCGCCTGTTCGAGGACGAGATCGCCTTCCAGGGCGCCGACACCATCGCCGCGCTGATCATGGAGCCGGTGCTCGGCGCCGGCGGCGTGATCGTGCCGCACGAGACCTTCATGCCGCTGATGCGCGAGATCTGCGATCGTCACGGCATTCTGCTGATTGCCGACGAGGTGATCACCGCCTTCGGCCGCACCGGCGCCTGGACCGGTTCGCGTCTCTGGGGCGTCAAACCGGACCTGATGTCGACCGCCAAGGCGATCACCAACGGCTATTATCCCTTCGGCGCCGTGATGATCTCGGACAAGGTTGCCGAGGCTTTCGAAAGCAACAGGACCGCTGCCGGCTCCATCGGCCATGGTTACACCTATTCCGGTCACCCGGTCGGCGCCGCCGCCGCCCTTGCCACGCTCAAGGAAACGAAACGCCTCAACGTCGCCGCCAATGCTGGGGCGCGCGGCGACGAGCTGATGGCCGGACTGCTGGCGCTGAAAGCCAGACACGACCTCATCGGCGATGTGCGCGGCAAGGGCCTGATGTGCGCGCTCGAGCTTGTATCCGATCGCGAGAAGAAGTCGCCCGCCGCCAAGGACGTGGTGCAGAAGGTCCAGGACGCGGCCTACGAGGCCGGTGTCATTGTGCGCACATCCGGCCCGAACGTAATCCTGTCACCGCCACTCGTCATCACCGCCGCTGATGTGACGCGGATTCTTGCGGCTCTCGACGCTGGCTTGAGCGCTGCCGGGGGCAAGTGACATGACCGACAGGGCAGCGTTGCTGGCACGTCGCGAACGGCTGCTCGGCAGGAACATGTCGCTGTTTTACAGCGACCCGGTCCATATCATCAGGGGCGAAGGTGTTTGGCTCTTTGACGCCGACGGCAGGCGCTATCTCGACTGCTACAACAATGTGCCGCATGTCGGCCATTGCCATCCGCGCGTGATCGAGGCGATCACCCGGCAGGCATCGACGCTGAACACCCACACGCGTTATCTGCACGAGGGGATCCTCGACTATGTCGAGCGCCTGACGGCAACATTTGACCCTAGTCTCGACACGGCCATCCTCACCTGCACCGGCAGCGAGGCCAACGACATTGCGCTGCGGATGGCCCAGGCCGTCACCGGCAAGACCGGGGTCATCGCCACCGATCACACCTATCACGGCAACACCGCAGCTGTTTCCCAGCTTTCCACCCGGATGCCTCCGGTCGGCGGCTTCGGCGGCCATGTGCGCCACGTGCCGGCGCCCGACAGCTACCGGCCGCTCGGCGGTGAAGGCGGCGCCGCGTTCTCGATCGCATTTGCGACCGAAGTGGAAAAGGCGATCGCCGATCTGCAGGCGAGCCCCTTTGGTTTTTCCGCCCTGATCATCGATCCGTTCTTCGCCAATGAGGGCTTTCCCGATCTGCCGCCGGGTTTCCTCGACAGGACCGTTGCGGCCGTGCGGAGAGCCGGTGGCGTGGTGATTGCCGACGAGGTTCAACCCGGCTTCGGCCGCACAGGTCAGCACATGTGGGGCCACCAGAAGGCCGGAGTCGTCCCCGATATCGTCACCCTGGGTAAGCCTATGGGCAACGGTCACCCGATCGGCGGCGTCGTTGCCGGCAGCGATACGCTCAATGCCCTCCGCAAGGCGTTCCGCT
This sequence comes from Ensifer sp. 4252, assembly GCF_050434565.1. Classification (NCBI taxonomy): domain Bacteria; kingdom Pseudomonadati; phylum Pseudomonadota; class Alphaproteobacteria; order Hyphomicrobiales; family Rhizobiaceae; genus Ensifer; species Ensifer sp. 4252. The sequence continues at coordinate 205,771 of NZ_JBNDIU010000005.1, read as the reverse complement.
ACTTCAACACCTTCGGCGGCAATCCCGTGTCCTGCGCCGCGGCAATGGCCGTACTCGACGTCATCGACGACGAGAAGCTGATCGACAACGCCCGCGATATCGGCGCTTATGCCAGGACAGGCCTCGACAGGCTCAGGCACAAGCACGACATCATCGGCGACGTGCGCGGCAGCGGCTTGTTCTTCGGCGCGGAGCTTGTGCTCGACCGGGATAAAAAGACCCCGGCCGCCGACCTCGCCACAAAGGTCATCAACGACATGCGCGAGCATGGCGTGCTGATGGGCAAGCTCGGCATTCATCAATGCGCGACGAAGATCCGTCCGCCGATGCCGTTTTCCAAAGAGAATGCCGACCTGATGCTGTCGACCCTCGACGACGTTTTGTCGGGCCTGTGAGCACGCCATGGCCGGGCATCTGTCGCGACATTTCCTGGAAGCACTCGAAGCCCGCGCCCAGGAGGCCATAGCCCACTGGGGACTTGCCGATGCGCGGCCCGAGTTGCTGAAATATCGAGAGAATGCCGCCTTCCGAGTGACGCTCGCCGACGGCGAACCGGCAGCGCTCAGACTGCACCGACCGGGCTATCACGACGTATCCGCGCTGCGCTCGGAGCTGCAATGGATGACGGCACTGCGCGACGGCGGACTGGCGGTGCCGAGCGCGATTGCGGCGTTGGATGGCCGCCTTCTCGTGCATCTGGACCCGACCGATGAATTTGCCGGCCAGCATGCCGATATCGTCAGCTGGATGCAGGGCACGCCGCTGGGTGAGAGCGGCGCTTCGCTCGTGCATGGCAGCGAGCGGCAAGTCGTCCTGTTTCATGCTGTTGGGGCCATGATGGCCGACATGCACAACCTTGCCGATCGCTGGTCGATGCCATCAGACTTCAAACGCCCCGCGTGGGATGCCGAGGGCCTGGTTGGTGAAAGGCCGGTCTGGGGACGTTTTTGGGATTGTAAGGGCCTGTCGGACGAACAGAGGCGTGACCTCGACATTCTGCGGTATCGCCTTCGGCGCATGCTCGATGGACTGCCGCGCGGCGAACTCGACTACGGCCTTATCCATGCCGACCTCGTGCGCGAGAACGTGTTGGTTCGTGACGATGGCGTCGCGTTCATCGATTTCGACGATGCGGGCTTCGGCTTTCGGCTGTTCGATATCGCCACCGCGCTTCTTAAGAACCGCAACGAGCCGCACTATGAGGTGATCAAAAGGTCGTTGATCGCAGGATATCGGAGTAAGCGTCCGCTAAGCGATGCCGCACTTTCGGCGCTGCCGATCTTCATGACGCTACGTTGCCTCACCTATATCGGCTGGTTTGCTGCGCGGCCGGAGGTTCCCGGTGTCGAGACTCGTCTGCGTCGCTACGCGAATGAAGCGCTGCTGCTGGCGCAAGCGCTACCGGTCCCAGCATGAGGTTTGCAGACGCCTCTTCAGTCGCCGAGCGTTGCGAGCTCGTCCAGCATGTCGAGCAGCACCTCGACGCGTTCGCGGCCGTAGCGCGCCTCGAGCGTGTCGTAGATTGCCCGGCTTTCCGGGCCGACATCGGCGATGACGCGCATGCCCGCCGGCGCGATCTCGAGCAGCACGCGGCGACCGTCATCGGCGTCCTTGTGCTTGGTGATCAGCCCGCGCTCCTCGAGCGACCGGATGATCCGCGTGAGGCTCGGCGCCAGGATGAAGGCCTTGTCGGCCATCTCGGACGCATCGACCTTGCCGGATTCGGCAAGGATACGGATGACGCGCCATTGCTGTTCGGTGATTTCGTGGCGTGCCAGCATCGGCCGGAAATGCCCCATCACCGCTTCGCGCGCCCGCAGAAGCGCGATCGGCAGCGACCGACGCGTATTGTGGGGAAGAAGGGCATCAGGCCCAAGCTCGACAGGGGTTTTCGCACGGCTCATGCGCGATCTATGGGCGATTTTTCACCTTTTCGCAATTGCCGCGGACGTCCGGTGAAAGTGAAAGCCGCTTGACACGGAGCGACATATTGTTAACGTGTTAAATAATAAATCGAAGGGGCACTGGGGACGGAAAATGCCACACTTGACGATCGAATATTCCGCGAACCTCGACGAGCGCGTCGACTTCGACCGCCTGTGCCGCACGATCCACAAGACCATCCTCGGGACCGGCCTCTTTGAAATCGGCGCCGTCCGCGTCCGTACCATCAGCACCAACCACTATGCCATTGCCGATCTCATGCCTGAGAACAGCTTCATCGACATGTCCTTCCGCATCGGCCGCGGTCGCTCGGATTCTGAAAAGCAGGCAACCGGGGCGGCCATCTTCGACGCCGTCACTCAAGAACTCGCCGGTCTTTTCGACACGCCCCATTTCGCCCTCAGCCTGGAAATCCGCGAGATCGACCCGGAACTCAGCTGGAAGAAGAACGCGATCCACCCGCGCCTTCGCCAGCAGGGCAACTGACCCCGGCAAAAGTCGGCAAGAGTTTCTGCGCCCGCACGAACGGCCGCGCACCACGATTGGAGAATGACATGTCCAAACTCGACGAGAACCTCAGTAAGGCGGAAGCCTATCTCGCCCGTTTCCGCACATATGGGGTCTTGAACCACATCAATGGCGAAGCCGTGTCGGCGTTGGACGGCGGCCGCTTCGAGACGATCTCGCCCGTCGACCTGAAGCCGCTTGCCACCGTTTCGCGCGGTAAGGCAGCCGATATCGACCGCGCCGCGCAGGCCGCCAAGGAAGCCTTCCCCGCCTGGGCCGCAATGGCGGGCGACGCCCGCAAGAAACTTCTCCACAAGATTGCCGATGCCATCGTGGCACGCGCCGAGGAGATCGCCTTCGTCGAATGCATGGACACGGGACAGTCACTCAAGTTCATGGCAAAGGCTGCTCTCCGCGGTGCGGAGAACTTTCGCTTCTTTGCCGATCGTGCGCCCGAGGCCCGGGACGGCAAGGTGCTTCGCGTCGATAACCAGATCAACATGACCACACGCGTGCCGATCGGCCCGGTCGGCATCATCACGCCGTGGAATACGCCGTTCATGCTGTCGACGTGGAAGATCGCTCCGGCGCTTGCGGCCGGTTGCACCATCGTCCACAAGCCGGCCGAGTTCTCGCCGCTGACGGCGCGCCTTCTCGTCGAGATCGCCGAGGAAGCCGGCCTTCCCAAGGGCGTCTGGAACCTGGTCAACGGCTTCGGCGAAGTCGCCGGCAAGGCATTGACCGAGCATCCCGCGATCAAAGCCATCGGCTTCGTCGGCGAAAGCCGCACCGGATCGCTGATCATGAAACAGGGCGCCGACACACTGAAGCGGGTGCATTTCGAACTCGGCGGGAAGAACCCGGTCATCGTCTTTGCCGACGCCGATCTGGAGCGCGCCGCGGACGCCGCGGTCTTCATGATCTATTCGCTGAACGGCGAGCGCTGCACCTCCTCCTCCCGCCTGCTGGTGGAAGACAGCATCTACGATCGCTTCACCGCGCTGGTTGCCGAAAAGGCCAGCCGCATCAGGATCGGCCATCCGCTCGACCCCGAAACCGTCGTCGGCCCGCTGATCCACCCGGAGCACGAAAAGAAGGTGCTCGAATATATCGGCATCGGCCAAAAGGAAGGCGCGACCGTTGCCGCCGGTGGCGCAAAATTCGAAGGTCCCGGTGGTGGCTGCTACGTCCAGCCGACGCTCTTTACCGGCGCCAACAATTCCATGCGCATCGCGCAGGAAGAGATCTTCGGGCCGGTCCTGACCGCCATTCCGTTCAAGAATGAGGCAGAGGCGCTGGCGCTCGCCAACGACGTTCAATACGGCCTGACGGGCTATCTCTGGACCTCAGACGTCACGCGCGCATTCCGCTTCACCGATCATCTCGAGGCCGGAATGATCTGGGTCAACTCGGAGAATGTGCGCCATCTGCCGACGCCCTTCGGCGGCGTCAAAAGCTCCGGTATCGGCCGCGACGGCGGCGACTGGTCGTTCGACTTTTACATGGAAACCAAGAACATCGCGTTTGCCAGTTCGGCGCATGCGATCGCCAAGCTCGGCGGCTGAGCGCGAGAGGCGAACCGCGCCGCCCAAAAACTGGAGGAGACAGAATGCCCTTACCGAAACCGAACCTTCACCCGCCCTTCAACATCGTGCGGCTGAGCCATGTCGAACTCGCCGTCACCGATCTTTCCAAATCACGCGCCTTCTATGTCGACGTGCTGGGGCTGCAGGTTACCGACGAGACCGCCGATACGATCTACCTGCGCGCCATGGAAGAACGCGGCCATCACTGTATCGTGCTGAAAAAGGCAGCGATTGCCGAAGCCCGCGATCTCGGTTTCAAGGTCTTCGGTGACGAGGACCTCGACAAGGCGGCGCATTTCTTCAAGCAGAAGGCGCTGCCGGTCGAATGGATCGAGCGCCCCTATCAGTCGCGCACTTTCCGCACCCGCGATCCACAGGGCATTCCGCTCGAATTCTACTCGAAGATGGACCGCCTGCCGCCGATCCACCAGAAGTACGCGCTCTATCGCGGCGTGAAGCCGTTGCGCATCGACCATTTCAACTGCTTCTCGCCCAATGTCGACGACGCCGTCGCCTTCTACAACGAGATCGGCTTCCGGGTTACCGAATACACGGCCGACGAAGAGACCGGACGTCTCTGGGCCGCCTGGACCCACCGCAAGGGCGGCGTGCACGACATCGCCTTTACCAATGGTCGCGGCCCACGTCTGCATCATACGGCCTTCTGGGTGCCGACGCCGCTCAACATCATCGACCTGCTCGACCTGATGTCGACCTCCGGATGGCTCGCCAACATCGAGCGCGGTCCCGGCCGCCACGGCATTTCCAATGCCTTCTTCCTCTATGTCCGCGATCCCGACAATCACCGCATCGAGATCTATTGCTCGGATTACCAGACGGTCGATCCCGATCTGGAACCGATCAAATGGGATCTCAAGGACCCGCAGCGCCAGACACTGTGGGGGGGGCCTGCGCCGCGCTCCTGGTTCGAGGAGGGCAGCCAGTTCGCGGGCACCGAGGCGGTGGAATCCGTGCTGAAAGCGCAGCCTATCATCGCCCCTTGAATCGAGGCATGAAAGGCTGGACGCAGAGGGAGGAACGTTATGGACGAAAAGACTTTCGGGCAATGGTCGCAGAAGGCGGCCGAATGGGGATCGGCCTATCGGGCGTCGCTGCGCAACAGACCCGTTCGTGCCCAGACGCCGCCCGGCGCGATCGCCGCCCAGATCCCGAGCAAGCCACCCCTGACCGGCGAGGACATGGCGGCGATCTTCGAGGATTTCGAAAACATCATCCTGCCGGGGATGACCCATTGGCAGCACCCGCGTTTCTTCGCCTATTTCCCCGCCAACGCCGCACCCGTCTCCGTCATCGCCGAATATCTGGTGACCGCGATGGCCGCCCAATGCATGCTTTGGCAGACTTCCCCCGCTGCGACCGAGCTTGAAACCAGGGTTCTCGACTGGCTGCGCCAGGCGATCGGTCTGCCCGATGGCTTTTCCGGTGTCATCCAGGATTCCGCCTCCTCCGCCACGCTGTCGGCTGTGCTCGTCATGCGCGAGCGCGCCTTGAACTGGAAGGGCAACAAAGAGGGGCTCAGCGCGCACCCGCCCTTGCGCATCTACTCCTCGGACCAGGTGCATACGTCCATCGACCGGGCGATCTGGGTGGCGGGCATCGGCGAGGAAAACCTCGTGCGCATCCCGGCGACCGGGCCGCTGCAGTCGATGGATTACCAGGCGCTTGAAGCGGCAATCCTGAGGGACAAGGCCGCAGGGTTTCTGCCGGCCGGCGTCATCGCCTGCACCGGCGGCACCAGCACCGGTGCCTGCGATGATATCGCCGAAGTTGTGCGTGTCGCCCACAAGCACGGCCTCTATGTCCATGTCGACGCGGCATGGGCGGGATCGGCGATGATCTGCGAGGAATTCCGACCGCTCTGGGCCGGAGTGGAAGAGGCGGATTCGGTCGTCTTCAACCCGCATAAATGGCTGGGCGCCCAGTTCGACTGCTCCGCCCACTTCATCCGCAATCCCGATGACCTCGTCCGCACGCTGGCGATCCAGCCGGAATATCTGAAGACCCACGGCCGTGACGGCATCATCAACTATTCCGAATGGACGATTCCGCTCGGCCGGCGCTTCCGCGCGCTGAAACTGTGGTTCCTGCTGCGCTTTCACGGGCTGGATGGTTTGAGAACGATGATCCGCAACCATGTCGCCTGGGCAAGTCGCCTTGCACAGCGCCTTGCAGCGAATGAAGACTTCGAAATCGTCACCGCCCCGCGCTTCTCGTTGTTCTCCTTCCGCCATCGCGGTGGCACCGACAGCGACGCGCACAACATCGCGCTCGTCAACGCCATCAACGACGATGGCCGGATCTACCTGACCCAGACGCGGGTCGACGGTCGCGTCGCCATCCGCTTCCAGGCCGGCCAGTTCGACATGACGGAGAATGATGCCGATGTCGCCTTCGATGTCATCACCGAGGTGGCCGCGGGGATGGCGAACCGGTGATTGGCGGCTGGCGCTCGAAGTGCGGGAATATGACACCGGGAAATTCAATGAGAACAAACATGTCTGCCGGTTGGCATCGCCTGACCAGGCCGGAGGATTAAAATGACGCTCGCGAAATTCGCCAGTTTTTCCGCGGCAGGTGGCCAGAGATACGGCCTTGTCACCGATCACGGCATCATCGATCTATCCCGGCGTTACGGCTCGAAATGGCCGACGCTGCGCGAGGCCATTGCCGACGGCGCCCTGACAAGGCTTGCGGACGAAGCCTCCGCCCTCGCCCCGGATTTCTCGCTGGCCGATATCCGCTTCGAGATCCCGATCCCCGCGCCGGAAAAGATCATCTGTGTCGGCGTCAATTTCCCTGATCGCAACGAAGAGTACCGGGACGGGCAGGCAGCGGCTTCCAACCCGTCACTGTTCATCCGTTTTCCCCGTTCCTTCACCGGGCATGATCAGCCGCTGATCCGCCCGCCTGAAAGCCCACAGCTCGACTACGAGGGCGAGATCGTCATCGTCATCGGCAAGGGTGGCCGGCGCATCCCCGAATCCTTGGCGCTCGACCACATTGCTGCGTTGTCGCTCTCAAACGAAGGCACGATCCGCGACTGGGTGCGCCATGCCAAATTCAACGTGACGCAGGGCAAGAACTTCGACCGCACCGGATCGATCGGGCCGTGGCTGGTTCCTTTCACCGACGAGGCGCAGATCGCCGATATCAAGCTGGAGACCCGCGTCAACGGCGAGGTCCGCCAGCAGGACCGCACGAGCCGGATGATCTTTTCGTTCCGCAAGATCATCAACTACGTCTCGACCTTCACTGCACTGGTGCCCGGTGACGTCATCGTCACCGGAACGCCGACCGGCGCAGGTGCCCGCTTCGACCCACCGATCTGGCTGAAACCCGGCGACGTCGTCGAGGTCGAGGCCGACGGCATCGGCGTGCTTCGCAACCCGATTGCCGACGAGGTCTGAGTCATGCTGAACACAAACGAAATCGCCGATGCCGCGAAAGCGCTTGATGACGCGGAAGCGAGCCGGACCCAGACCGGCCTCTTCTCCCTGAAGCATCCCGACATGACCATGGACGACGCCTATGCCGTGCAATCGGCCTGGGTGAAGCAGAAAATCGCCCGTGGTCGCAGGGTCATCGGCTGGAAGATCGGGCTCACGTCGAAGGCGATGCAATATGCGCTGAACATCGATATTCCCGATTCCGGCGTACTGTTCGACGACATGATGTTCGAGGATGGCGCGAAGATCCCGAAAGACCGCTTCATCCAGCCGCGCGTCGAGGCCGAAATCGCCTTCGTCATGAAGGCGCCGCTCTCCGGCGCCAATGTCAGCGTCTTCGACGTGCTCAACGCCACGGACTACGTCACCCCGGCGCTCGAGATTCTCGACACGCGCATCCTGCGTGTCGATCCGGAAACGAAGAAGGCCCGAACCATCGTCGACACCATTGCCGACAATGCCGCCAATGCCGGCATCGTCATCGGCGGCCGTGCCATGCGGCCGCAGGATGTCGATATGCGCTGGATGGGCGCCATCGTCTCACGCAATGCCGAGGTTGAAGAGACCGGGCTTGGCGCCGGCGTGCTCAACCATCCCGCCCGCGGCATCGCTTGGCTTGCCAACCGGCTCGCCAGCCACGGCGACCGCATCGACGCCGGGCAGATCGTGCTTGCCGGCTCGTTCATCCGCCCCGTCGAAGCCCGCAATGGCGATACCATCGTCGCTGATTTCGGGCCACAGGGAACCGTCAGCTGCTTCTTCGAATAGGGTGCGCCCATGCCTGCTCCACGCAATATGTTCAAGCTTGCGCTTGCCGAAGGGCGGCCGCAGATCGGCCTCTGGCTGGCGCTCGCCAATCCCTACACCGCCGAGATTTGCGGCGGTGCCGGCTTCGACTGGCTGCTGATCGACGGCGAACATGCGCCGAACGACGTACCGCTGATGATGGCGCAGCTCCAGGCCCTCGCCGGTTCGAACAGCCATCCGATCATCCGCCCGCCGATCGGCGAGGCTTGGCTGATCAAGCAGCTTCTCGATATCGGCGCGCAGACGCTGCTGGTGCCGATGGTCGAGACCGGTGAACAGGCCCGCGCGCTGGTCCGGGCCGTGCGGTATCCGCCCCACGGCATGCGCGGCGTCGGTGCGGCGCTCGCCCGCGCCTCCGCCTTCAACCGCATTGACGATTATCTCCCGACCGCCAACGCCGAGATCTGCCTGCTCTTGCAGGTGGAAAGCCGTGCGGGACTGGCGGCCCTCGACGAGATTGCTTCGACCGAAGGGGTCGATGGCGTCTTTATCGGCCCGGCGGATCTGGCAGCCGACATGGGCTTCCTCGGCTGGCCCGGTGCACCGGAGGTGCAGGAGGCAGTCGAGGCCGCGGTCGTGCGCATCCAGTCCCATGGCAAGGCTGCCGGCATCCTGACCGCGGACACCACCCTCGCCAAGCGCTACCTTGAATTGGGTGCGCTCTTCGTCGCCGTCGGCAACGATGTCAGCCTGCTTGTGGGAGCGACCAGCCGCCTGCGTGCGACCTTTGCCGAAAAGGCGGCTGCGCCGCCCGCATCCGGTTATTGAGAGGCAAGGCCGCCGAGTGCATAGTGCCGTTTCGATTGCAGATGGTCGAGCGTCCGCGCCACGCCGGCCTGAAGATCGATGCGCGGCGCAAGCCCATAGGACGCCTGCAGCGCCGTATCGCCACAACGAAAGAAGACGCCCTCGGGCTTGTCTGACCGGCCGCTTATTCTCGGCTCCCAACCAATGTGCCGGCTGACGAGCCGCGCGAGTTCGATGAAGGAGGTGGCGACTCCGGTGGAGATGTTGAGGCAGGCGCCATTCTGCAACCGGGTAAAGGTTCGCCAGACGAAGTCGATACAGTCCGATATGTGGATGAAGTCGCGACACTGCCGGCCCGAGCCCCAGACGAAAACCTCTTCCGTACCACGCTCATCGAGGAGCCGTCTGCAGATCGCCGGGAATGGATAGCTCAGGTCCTGATCCTCGCCATAGCCGCTGAACGGCCGGTAGGCGACCGCCCGCCCGCCATAATTCTCGACATAGAGCTTCATCAGGTATTCGCCGCTGAGCTTCGCCCAGCCATAACTCAGGTCCGGAACGCCGATCGTATGATCAAAGTCGATCATGTCTTCGCTCAGCTTGCGGTAGCCTTCCGGGCGCTGCAGGTTCACGGGGTAGGCAGCACTCGAGCTGAAATAGACGACGGATCCCGGGCGCGTGCGTGCCGCCCAGCGCCACATATCGGTGTCCACCGCGAGATCCTCGGCAACGAGAAGCGTCTGGGTCTCCAGCATGACACGACCGCCGACCATCGCGGCGAGATGAAACACCATGTCGAAACGATCGTCGGAGCGATCGAAATAACGGCGGCAATCCTCCTCGATGAGACAGAAACCTTCCCTTGGCGGGCTCGGCCAATCGGCGGGACGCATTGCCCCGGTTCCGCGCGCGAGTGAATCGACGCAAACGACATCGACGCCCTCCGACATCAGCTTGCCGCAGAGATGGCGTCCTACAAATCCGGCCCCGCCGGTCACCAATGCGCGCGCCATCCTCTCTCCCTTTCAGATCCGGCCGGCCATCTCAAACTCTGGATGTCCAGGTCGCGCCACCGCCCCTGTCATCACATCCCGGATCGCAAATTTGATCCGTCCGGCATAGATATCGACCATCCGCTGGCACCATTCGTCTCTCGAGGGCGCGACCCTCTTGCCATAGGCAAATGCACCCTCGCTCAAACGCCGAACGAGATCGTCGTTTTCCAGCAGCACCATCTTGTCGGCTAGGGATCGGGCATTGCCGCTCTGAAAAACCAACCCCGCCTGGTTCTCTTCGATTTCTCTGGCAATGAGCGCATTGCTGCTGGCGATCACCGGTATGCCCGACATCAACGCCTCGGCGGCGACGAGACCGTAGGGTTCGGGCATCCGCGACGGCATGAAAAAATAGCGCGCCTTGGCCGCGACGGCGGTAACCTCGCAATCATCAAGCCATCCCGGAACATGACAGTGAGGAAGTGTGTTTTGTATCTCCTGGAGCAACGGCCCTTGCCCAATCAAGGTCGCCGCCTTGCCCGTCGCGTTGAGCGCCTCGGCAAGCGTACGGACGCCCTTTTCCACCGTCATGCGGCCAAGAAACATGGCGCGTTCGTTCTTCCAAGCTTCAACGGGAAACCGCGCGAGCGGCGTCGACGGCGTGCGTAACGTCAGGAAATTTCGAAGCGAGCCCGTGCTCAGGTAGGGTTCCATGCCCTCATGCGCGAGGATGACACCGACGCGGCCCCAGAAGACCTCACCGGCGGCACTCTGGGTCATCGATCGGCCGAAACGCCACAGCTTGTGAGGGTAGTTGCGCTTGTCGCAGGCGCTGGCCAGGCAGCCGGCAGACAGCGGTTTTTCAGCGCAGATATCGCCCTTGCCGAAGTGGGCATAGGCGCCGTTCGGGCAGGTGAGGAAGAAGTCATGCGCGGTGACGATAACCTTGGCCTCGCTGCGCGCAAGCGCGTGAAAGATCGAGGGTGACAGGATCTGCGACCAACCGTGAACATGAACAACCGTGTCGCTTCCGGCCTTGAGCAATCGGCGCAAGGCGCGGTAGGCGCGGCCGTTGAAATTCCTGTCGAACAGGTTTGCGAAGCGGACGCCGTCCCGCAAGGGGCGCTCGCCCAGCGCCTCCACCTTGACGCCCGGAAATCGTGAGCGAATGCCTGCACCGTCGTCCCCGACCAGAACGGAACAATCGAGCCCCGCCTTAACGCCTGCCTCTATGCATTGGAGCGCAACCTTGGTCGCACCGCCCACGGGCTCCGACACGTCGTTGACAACGATAAGCCGCATGAACACCCGCCTCTCCGAGACTTTAACTGCGCGACCTAGATGCCCCCATTTCGCCGCCTGTTACTGACGGTTTGCAAGATATCATTTTGCGGTAGACCCTGCGCGCGGATGGGCGGAACAGCGCCATGCCAAACACCTCAAGGTGCGCATTGTGGGGCCGAAATGGTCGTCTAGCCTTGGCCTCCACCTACGGCAGGCACGCTTTTGGCACCGCTTCGCTGTTGTTACTTTGCGAGAACGTAGACGCCGTAAAGTAGGATCAGCACTGCTGCAGCGACGGCTGCAATCAAACCCAGGCGCCTTTCGATGAAATGCCGGACGGCTTCGCCGTGTCGGCGAAGAACCGCCGCCAGAATGAAGAAGCGCACGCCGCGCGTGATCACCGCCGATGCGATGAACATGCCAAGGCTGACATTGGCGGCCCCGGACAGGATGGTGACGACCTTCATCGGCAGCACGTGCGCAAGCCCCGATGTCACCAGCAGAAGCACGATTGCCTCCATGTCGACCGAAGCGCGCATGGACTCGAACGCCTCGATCTTGCCGTAGAACTGCAGGATCGGCCGGGCGATCGCGTCGAAGGCGTAATGCCCGAGGAACCAGCCCGCGATGCCGCCGAGCACCGAGAACAGTGTGGCCAGAAAGGCATAGCGATAAGCCCTATGCGGCTTTGCCAGCACCATTGGCAGGAACAGGACGTCCGCCGGAACGACGAAGACGGAGCTTTCGACAAAGGCGACGAGCGCCAGCCACCAGGCGGCAGACTTCCGGCCAGCGAGGTCCATCGTCCAATTGTACAATCTGCGAAGCATGGGAAATCCGGTCGTTCATCGGGGAGCGTCCCGCACGGGACCTTGGCGGGAAGCGTTCCAATCCCGGAGGCCGGGACAGAGGCTGAACACGCATCGAGTTGATCCAGTCAGTTACCAATGGGCGGATTTTTGTCTGTCGGGAAATGAGGCCGGAGCGACTTTAGCTTGGGCGATGCTTCCTTTCGCGTCGCCGGCTGGAGTCATCTCCAGGCGCTAGCCGTCGCCTCCAGGCGCAATCATGGAACTTTTGTTGTTTCATGATATTGCCAGCCGCCATCATGTAACTTAAAAAGATACAATCTGAAACAAAGAGGCCCGATATGACCCATGACGTAATCATCCTCGGCGGCAGCTACGCCGGCCTTTCCGCCGGCCTTCAACTCGCCCGCGCGCGCCGGAAGGTGCTGGTGATCGACACCGGTTTGCGGCGGAACCGTTTCGCCGCCACGTCGCACGGCTTCCTGACCCAGGATGGCAGCACGCCGGCTGAGATCGCCGCCGAAGCCCGCTCGCAATTGATGGAATACCGGACGGTCGAATGGCTGCAGACCGAAGCGACACGTGCCGAACGCGTGCAGGATGGCTTCAAGGTCGCCCTGCGACAGGGCCCTGATGTTACCGGGAAGCGTCTTATCCTCGCCACCGGCGTCGCCGATGTCCTGCCGGAGCTTACGGGCCTTGCCGAACGCTGGGGCAGAAGTGTCTTCCACTGCCCCTATTGCCACGGCTACGAACTCGACGAGGGCCGGATCGGCGTGCTTGCTACGTCACCTCTGTCCATGCATCAGGCGTTGATGCTGCCGGACTGGGGTCCAACCACCTTCTTTATCAACGGTACATTCGAACCCGATGCGGAACAGTTGCAGCAGCTTGCACGGCGCAATGTCACGGTGGAGCATGGGCTCATCGACAGGCTCGAGGGTGAACGGGTCGACGTCGTCATGAAGGACGGGCGGGTGTTGCCGATGGACGGCATATTCACCGCCACCGGGACGGTGGTCTCGGCGCCATTTGCGGAACAACTCGGCTGCGCCTTGGACGACGGCCCGCTCGGACGCTACATCCGAACCGACGCCATGAAGGCAACGACGGTTCCCGGGGTCTTTGCCTGCGGAGATGCGGCAAGGCCGACGGGGTCGGTCGCGCTCGCCGTTGGAGACGGCGCCATGGCCGGGGCCGCCACCCACCGGTCGCTGATGTTCGACTGACGGGCCGATCGGAGCGGGTCCCGACATCACGCAGTTGTACCTACAGCGCCGCGCGTCTTATCAGACGCGCAAAGGTCGCTGTAGCACTTTGAATTACTGCATGTTTTATCCTTAAATCGGCTACGATTTAAGGAAACATGCAGTAAGACCTCCAGCCTCCCCTGGGCGGCACTATCCATGCTATCAGATGCAAAATAGGGACGATTGCCATTGCGACAGGACGGACGACTTTCACGGCTGCTGCATGTGCTGCTGCACATGGAAAAGCACCCAGCCCCGATGACATCCGAAACGATCGCCCGGATGCTGGGCACGAACTCCGTCGTCGTGCGCCGGACGATGGCCGGTCTTCGCGACGCCGGTTACGTGTCGTCCGAAAAGGGCCATGGCGGCGGCTGGACGTTGTCCCGGCCGCTTTCCGACATCACCCTCCTCGACGTCTATCGAACCATCGGCAGCCCAGGCTTCTTCGCCATGGGTGTCGCAACCGACGAGCCGCAATGCCTGGTCGAACAGGCCGTCAATTCGGCGCTGGAGCGAACACTCAGTGAGGCCGAGACCCTGCTGCTCGCGCGCCTCGGCGAGATCGCTATTTCCGATATCGCTGCCGATTTCGAGAGGCGCTATGGCGCTGTCATGGGTAACCGCTTGCCCTCCTGCACACATCATCCGGCCGAGCAGAGCTGAGAATTTGCGCCGAGGTTCACGCCTCGCCGCTGATTGCCTTGGATAGCGTTTATATTTCCGGCGATGACATGTTGGCTCAATCGAGACGCTGCCCCCGCGGCGGTTTAAGAGATCGAGCGGGATGCAGCGGTTTCATGCGCGTGCTGTTGGTCGAGGATGAAGGCGAGCTTGCGGGCGCACTGAGAACCGCATTGAGCCATCACGGGATGGTGGTCGATCACGGGCGCGGCCTGTCGGAGGCCGCCTTCATCTGGCGCGATGCGGTTTATGACGTCGCCAGGGGGCCGATCGTAAAGATTGTATTTAATCTTTTCCGGTAAGTTTCCGTTAGCAATTTCACATCAATGGGTCCTGGCGGCACTGTTCCTTGCCGTCGACAATGTTTCGCGTACGGGTGCTCATGCGTTTATCAGCTGTGCCAGCAATGTTTTTTGCCTGCCTGGTTTTGGCAGGCTGCACGTCCAGTTCGACGCTGGACACGATCGTGCCGCAGCAGCCGTCGCGGGAAACGACGAGCTCGGTCATACCGACATCTCCCGTGCCTTCGGCCAGTGTCGGCGTCGCCCAGACGCAAACAGCGCCGCCGCAGGAGATGCTTGCCTGGGCCGGACCGGTACCGGAACCGGAAGCCTTCCGACCGGAGGCAAAGACGGCAGCAGCGGCAACACCGATGCCGCTGGAGCGGCCCGTCGCCGCAATCGTGCCGGCAACACCTGCCGTCCTGACGACGCCCGGAACACGCACGCAGATCTACGGACACCGCTTCCGCGATGCTAAGCCGATCAACTTCGGCCGCGCATCGCCGCGCAAGATGGCCGTTCATGGTGTCGACGTGTCGCGCTGGCAGGGTGAAATCGACTGGGTCAGGCTGCGGACGCAAGGCGCCAACTTCGCCTATATCAAGGCGACCGATGGCGGCGATCACCTCGATCCGATGTTCAAGAAGAACTGGCGCAAGGCAAAGGAAGCCGGGCTGAGGCGCGGCGCCTACCACTTTTTCTACTGGTGCCGGACTGCCGGCGAGCAGGCCGACTGGTTCATCCGCAATGTTCCGAGGGAAGCCGGCGCACTGCCGCCGGTGATCGACGTCGAATACAACGGCGAGTCCAGCTGTAAGAGGCGCCTGTCGCGCGCCCGTGTGCTCGAAAAGATGCAGGTCTTCATGGACAAGCTCGAGGCGCATTACGGCCAGCGCCCGATCATCTACACCGCCCCGGATTTCTATGCCGACAACCTGACGGGCGAACTGCTCGACTACCCGTTCTGGCTACGCTCGGTAGCAGCTCATCCTTCCAAGAGATATCCCGGCCGCAAATGGATCTTCTGGCAGTATTCGGGCTCCGGCCTCTCGCACGGCGTCGAAGGCAAGATCGACCTCAACGTGTTCCACGGCAACGAAAATGAATGGCAGGACTGGCTCGCAAGACGTGCCAGCTAGGCCATCGTAACGGGCCAGGCGGCTGACCCGCGCCCTGGTCGACCGTCGCCTGCTTTGCAGCCGCCTCACTCCTCGTCCGACACCTCCTGCGGTGGCGCGCCTATGCGCTCCGCTGGCTCGGACACGGGCAAGATGCAGCCCACTTTTCGAGCCAACTCAAATTATCAGTGACTGCCTTGCATAAAGGCCACCCCGAAAAGAAAAAAGCCTGCCGCGGGAGGAGGTGCGGCAGGCCTTTAAAGGGATTGAATGGCAACCGGGAGGAGGAGTGTCGCCATTCCGGCAAGCGCTCGTTGGGAGGAGGAGAAAGCGCTTGCATCATCGAAGTCCTGCGGGAGGAGATGCATCGCTTCGATAAGTTGACTATACAAGAAACCGCCCGACTTCGTAGATCTGACTTCGCAGACCAGCCATGCACTCAGCGCCGGTCAGGCGCTTCGAGGACACCACGCAGGTTTGCGGTCTTGACTGAAAAGATCAAAGAAATGCCGGCGCAGGGCTGCACATTAGGGTTGGCGCGCCCACTAAGTCGGCCGAAAAACAATGATCTCCCAGATGGTTAGATGAATATTAGCGACTGCGATTGCAAGCGTCACGCCCTTGTCACGGGGACAGCCCCGTAAACCGTGTTATAAAATTCCGTCATCGCGTGTCTCGGACATCCCTTCGTCATCGGTTGTGGATGCGAGAAGCATTGAAAGCCCATGCAAATCGGAAAGGATTGGCGGACTATGCCCCGCTACATGTACCATATCCATGCGGCCGGCGTGACGAGCCGCGATCAGGCCGGAAAACAGCACCCCAATGACGGCCGCGCGGTCGCTTACGGGCAGCTCATCGCCGACGAACTCGCTGAGGAATACGAATATCGGGGCGCGATCGTCGACGTCCTTACCCCGAGCGGACGCCTGATCGCGCGTCTGGTTTCGAGCCGCGCGTTCCCGCCGTGGCTGCAATCGACGCCACCAGCGCAGCGCGCGCTTCACTGATCCACGTTCGCAAGGCTGGGCGGAGGCCGTCCCATCGCCTCTGCTTGGACAATGCCAGTGGACGGGTTACATGATTGGTATCGGCCACCGTCCGCTGGAACCGTTCCATAGGGCAGAAGCAGCGCGCGCTACAGCGACCGCGGCCCGATCGGGCTAGCGCCGCCTTGAGCGTGACACAAGCACGTTGCGGATCGAAAAGCTGGAGTGAATGCGCAACACGCCCGGGAGCTTCGCAAGGATTTCCTTATGGATGCGCTCGAAGTCGCCGGCATTTTCGACCTCCACCCGCAACAGATAATCGGAACCACCGGTCATAAGGTAACATTCCTGGATTTCCGGGTGTTTGCGCACCGCCGCCTCGAAGCGATTGAGGTGCTCCTCCGTCTGGCGTTCGAGCGTGATGTTGATGATCACCGCAATGGCGTTGTCGCCAGCGGCATTTCCGACCAGCGCCGTATAGCCGCGGATCACGCCCCCCTGCTCCAGCAGATTGATGCGCCTCAGGCAGGCCGAAGGCGACAGCCCCACTTCACTGGCGAGCTTGGTGTTGCTCATGCGCGCATTGAGGCGCAGCAGACGAATGATGTTGCGATCGATCGCATCAAGACCGGACATGCAGATTCTTTCATTTTCCCGCCGATAATTCTTAAAATCAGCGAATGCTCGAATATTCAAGCGCTACTTCGCATGATCGTGCTCGATTATTTCACTATGTTCGAGCGCAACTTCTGCCGGGGCTGGGGGCTGGAATCAGCAAGCATCTTGCGCGTGCCTCAGCCCGTTTGACGATCGATCTGTGATCCTGAGGATGCGATGAAGATTACCATATTGGGCGCCGGTGTGATCGGCGTGACCTCCGCATATTATCTCGCCAAGGCGGGCCACGAGGTGACCGTCCTCGATCGGCAGTCCGGCCCCGCGCTGGAGACGAGCTTTGCCAATGCCGGCGAAATTTCTCCCGGCTATGCCTCGCCCTGGGCGGCGCCCGGTATCCCGCAGAAGGCGCTCAAGTGGCTGTTCATGAAGCACGCGCCCTTGATCATCCGCCCGATGGTGGACGGTGCCACCTGGCACTGGATGACGGCGATGCTGCGCAACTGCACCTCGGCACGCTACGCCATCAACAAGGGCCGGATGGTCCGGCTTGCCGAATACAGCCGTGATTGCCTGATTGCGCTGCGCGAGGAAACGGGCATTGCCTACGACCACCGCACGCAGGGAACCCTGCAACTCTTCCGGACCGCCAAACAGCTCGACGGTATCGGCAAGGATATCGAAGTGTTGAGGGCCGATGGCGTGCCCTTCGAAGTGCTCGACCCGGCCGGCTGCGTTGCCGCCGAACCGGGCCTGCGGCCGGTCCGCGACAAGATCGTCGGCGGCCTTCGGCTGCCCAACGACGAAACGGGCGACTGCTTCAAGTTCACCAACGAATTGCAAAAGCGCGCCGAGGCCCTCGGCGTGCAGTTCCGCTTCGGCGTCGATATCCGCCGGCTTCGACAGGAGGGCAACCGCATCGTCGCGGTCGAGACGGCAGAGGGCGAGATCCGTTCCGACATCTTCGTCGCCGCACTCGGCAGCTATACGCCAGCGCTTCTAAAGCCGCTCGGCCTTCGCCTGCCCGTCTATCCGGTGAAGGGTTACTCCATCTCCGTGCCAATCGTCGACGAGACGCGCGCGCCGGTATCGACGATCATGGACGAGACCTACAAGATCGCCATCACGCGGCTTGGCGATCGCATTCGTGTCGGCGGCATGGCGGAGATTGCCGGCTTCAGCAACGATCTTCCCCAGACACGTCGCGCGACGCTCGAGCATTCGGTCGAAGATCTGTTTGGCGGCGCCGGAAACCAGAGGCAAGCAACCTTCTGGTCCGGATTGCGGCCGATGACGCCGGATGGAACGCCGGTGATCGGCGCAACACACTTCGCCAACCTGTTCCTCAACTCCGGCCACGGCACTCTTGGCTGGACCATGGCCTGCGGTTCCGGTCGCGTGCTGAGCGATCTGATCAGCGGCGCCAAGCCCGCGATCGAAACAGCGGACTTGGCGATCAGCCGATATCACTGATGGGCATTCCTATCGCTCTGCCACCACCAATCGCGATGACCCTCGAGCTCAATGGGACTTCGCCCTCGTCGGCTGGGATCGTTTCCGTCCGGCATCGAGATTCAAGCTGAGCTGCACGCCGCGGCTCAGTTTCGGCAAGGGCGCCGAGAGGTCGATGCGGCCAAAAATCTGCTTGCGGCGCTCGCTGTCGCGCTCCCGCTTCAGGCGAGAGTCCGCGACGGCTGCCAGTGCGCGATTGATGATTTCAGTGCGGGTCATCGTTCATCTCCACGTATGTTCTCTTTTTGTTCTATTTTTAGCAGAATGTCAAGTGACCAGATTCCAGGCATAGAAAGGCCGCACCGCATACCGGGCGGCGCGTCCGCAGCACTCGGAGAGACTGTTCGCCGGGACACCCGCTAGAACGTGATCTTCACCGAACTGGCACTGCGGTTGGCCGGCCCGTGAAACACCGCCTCGATGTTGTTGCCGTCCGGATCGAGCAGGAATGCTGCATAATAGCCGGGATGATAGGGACGTTCGCCCGGCCGACCGTTATCCGTGCCGCCGTTCTCAAGACCGGCCTTGTGAAAGGCCTCGACCATGGCGCGGTCCCGGGCCTGGAAAGCGAGATGATGGCGCCCGGTCAGTTTGCCCTGGGCCGCCTCACTGTCGGCGGTCGAGACGAAAAGCTCGTCGACCCAGAAGTAGTCTTTACCCTCGCCTCCCAGCGGTACATCGAGAGCCTGAAGCACGGCTTCATAGAACCGCCGGCTGGCGCCGAGATCCTTGATCACGAGCTGAATATGGTCGATCAGCCGACCGCGGTGCAGTTCCATCCCGAAATCCTCCGTTCGCAATCGCAAGAATTTAGGTCCGACCAGAGGTCCGTCAATGGCCTCCAGACACAACGCCTTGACCACCCTCGCCTCTCGACGGACTGGAGACACGATCATCGACAACCTGATGCCGGGGCTTGAAATAGCCGCAATCGCTCGCCATATGCGGCATAACGAATTGATCGTTGAGCATAGACAGTCTCGGTGAGACGGATGTGTTCCGGTCAGAATTTGCGCTAAGCCGCTGACCACGGATGTACTGGCAGGGTAAAGCAGCGAACGGGAAAAGGTCGGCATTGCCGACCTTTTTTGTTTTTGGGATCCCGCCGCCTCATCAAAATCCGAACAGATTGGTTGCGCTCGACTGCCTTTGTCTGGCAGAAGACCCGGGAACGCGATCGCCATCAGTTTTAGGATGGGGTCGGGCGGGCGATTGACGTCTACCTCGCTGCCACGAGACCACGTGGCCGTTCATGAAACCTTCCGCGGTACGAGCCGTCGGAACGGTGATATCGGGGCCACTCGTCGAACTCCGCAGACATGCGAAAGCGCCATGATCTCATTCAGACCGATGCTTGAGAGCGAGTATGCTGGATATCTCGCCTATTTCATCCCCGACTATGCCGCGGAGATCGCCGCCAACTATGGGCTTTCTGATGCAGACGCCCTCGCCCAGGCAACCGGCGAAATCGCCGAGGACCTGCCGCAAGGAGTCGATACACCCGGCAACGTCCTGCTGTGTCTGATGGACAGCGCAAGCACTGAGCATGTCGGTTACCTCTGGTATCGACCGGACGCAAAGGCCCGCTCAGCCTTCATCAGCGATTTCCATATTTTGCCCGACCACCAGGGAAAAGGCCTGGGCAAGCTCGCGATCGAGGCATTTGAGGCCGAACTCTCGGCGAAGGGGTTCGGGCAGATCAAATTGCGCGTCGCCGAGGATAACCGGCGCGCCCGGCATGTCTATGAGGCAACAGGGTTTCGCGTCACCGGCACCAATATGAGCAAGACGCTCAAACCGCGCTAGAACCCAACACACACGCGACCGCTGCACCGGCGGTAACCCCATATGCGGCAACGAGCGGAACTTAAGCCGCCTGTCATCGTTGGTACCTTGTTAGGACAAACGAGGTGCAAGAAATGGCCAATGACATTCAGCGATCCGTCGAAGACCAGATCTCCGAGCTGCGGACACAGGTTGCCGATCTGACACGATCGATCGCCGCCCGCGCCGGCGAGGCTGCAGGCAGCGCCGCCGATCTGGCGGAGGACGCAAAAGGACGGGTGCGCTCGGCCGCACGTGTCGTGCGCACACAGGGACAAAGCGTTGTTGACGCAGCAAAGGACAATCCCGGCACCGCAACGACGGTTGTCAGCACGGCCGGATTGATCGGCTTTGCCATCGGCGTGCTTGTTGGCTTGTCCTTCCAGAGCAGCGCGCGGTGGCGGTAGCGGGTAAAGCCCCTGTGGTTGACCCTTCCAGTCGACCACAAGTTTGGCGCTGCGCTAGTGAGCCGGCATATTCACCAACAGCGTGCCGGCCAGTCCGATGCCAATCAGGATGAAATGGGTAATCTGCATGCTTTCCTGACGGATATAGTATGCAAACCAGGCTCCGCCCAGCAGCATGATCAGACTGAGAGCGATGAACGCTGCGAGAGCGAGGTTCGCCCATATGATCGCGGCGGCACCGTTCGATAGTCCGAACAACGTGCCGATAAGCATAGCAGCGGCCCAAGCCAAAAGCAGCATGGTCGCCACTTCCATCACAAGAACGAGGCTGAAGATCAACCGATGCCAGACGGAGTTCTTGACACGCCGCGACAACAGCGGCGTGCGTATCGGTGGCTCTTGATCGAAGAGCTGCATCCCCATCAGCAGACCAATTGCAAAGACGCCATTGCGAAAAGCGACAACGTTGTTGAGCACGATAACGGCAAGCCAGAGCGCAAGCCCGCAGAACAGCACGGCTTTGATCAGAAGAAGCGAGGTCAGTTCGGTCATTTCGATATCACCATGGTTTTGGGCAGCACGCTCAAGCGCGATACCCTGATGACGATCGACCGTGTCCACCTGTGACGCCCCCAAGATGTTTTTTTGGTTGGGCGTTGTTTTCCGCAAAAGCAAAGGCTGTCCACAGCTTCAGGAATAAGTTGGGGATCAACTGGCCGTCGGCGCTACACCTGCGCCCCACACGCCTGGACGCCTTATTGAGACCACGAAGGCGGGGGTACCATTCACCCGGGCGGACCTAGGGCCTATTGCCTTGCGCGGGATCGAACGAGGGCCTGCGCAAGGCATGACCGGTAAAGCGCCTGTCGCCCCGTCAGAACGAATGATGTCAGAGGCCGCCTAGCCGCCCATGACGGCAATGAACCTTGCCTGTGCAATCCGGAGGTTATCGGCGACGTTGTGTCAGCGCCATGCCGGCAAGGATCAAGGTCACGCCAAGGGCGCTGGCGACGAAGGTTGCTGATGTTCCCCGCAGCAGATCGAGCGCCACGCCGGAAACCATCTGCCCACCGATCACCAGCAGGGCGGTGTTAACTGCACCTATGCGCGCAATGAGCCAGCTGCCGGCGGCGACGAAGACCACCCCGATCGAGCCACCGAGATAGGCGTGCCAGGGTGCGTCCGCAGCACCCGCCGGGATCAGCCCGCCGATCGACAGGCCGAGAATGGTCAAAGCGACGAAGCCGACGATATGGTTCCAGAACGATGCGATCATCGGTGACGTCGAGAGACTGAGCCGGCCATTGACCTGCCGGCTGACGCCGACCAGCACACCCGCGAGACAGGCGAGAAGGATCGGCAAGGTCATGCGTTGCCCCTGCCGAACAGGATGATAAGGGCGCTGCCGGCGACGATCAGTGCCATGGCCGCAAGATCGCGGCGATCCGGACGACGCATCGGCAGGCCGAACAGCCCCCAGCGATCCGCAACGATGCTGAACACCACCTGGCCCGCGAGCCCCAAGGCGAGGGTACCGGACAGCGCAAGCGGCGAATTGACTGCGAACGAGGTCAACATGACCGTGATCGCGCCAGAAATCCCGCCAAGATAGGCCCACAACGGTGCGCGCGGTTTCGCCCCGGCATTCCGGCTGCGCCAGGGATAGAGAATAGCGAGCAGAACAACCGCCGCCACAGTCCCCGTGCCGTGCGCTGCCCAGGACGAGAACAGCGCGTTGCCGTAGCGTCCCAGCTCGCCGTTGAAATGAACCATGAGGGTCAAGAGCCCGCCCGTGCCGAAGGCGGCCAGGAGATGCAGCGGATTGAGTGGGTGCCCGGCAGCAGGCGTTTGCTTGTGGCCGCAGGCCGTCGTCTGCATTGCGGCCACGAACTGAGGGAGAGCGATGAGCGCTGAAAGGCAAAAGGACGCCTTGGACGAGGCCGCCGAATGGTTCTTTCGGCAGGGTGACTGTCCGCTTGCGCCTGACGACCACAAGCGGTTCGACCAGTGGCTGGCGGCATCGCCGGAGCACCGGACTGCCTACGACGAAGTCTCGCGGACATGGACCGAACTGGCGCGTATCGCGCCTCCGCCCCTGCCCCGCCCTGTCCCACCGGTTGGAACGCGCCGCCCGTTTGCGCGCGTGGCCGCGAGCGCGGGAACGATCGCCGCCTTGCTGCTGGTCGCCGCCTGGAGTTTTGATCTGCCGACACGTCTTCGTGCGGACGCCTACACCGCAACAGGCGAAACCCGCAGCCTGACCCTGGCGGATGGCAGCACTGTGGAGCTCAATTCGTCTTCGGCAATCGCGGTCGACTATTCCGATGCGGCACGCAGCGTCACATTGCTCAAAGGCGAGGCGGTTTTCACCGTCGCACCTGATAAGACGCGCTCGTTCAAAGTCTTGAGCGGGGACGGCGAGGCAACGGCCCTTGGAACGATCTATGACGTCCGCGACGGCGAGGACGGATCGACGGTCACCGTGCTGGAAAGCCAGGTGCGCGTGAGCTCGACCGACAACGCCTTCTCCTCAGTCACCCTGTCCGCCGGCGAACAGGTCCGTTACGACGCGGGCGGCATGGGCACCGTTACGCGTGTCGACGTGGCTTCCGAGGCTGCCTGGAGACGCGGCAAGCTGATCTTCATCGAGCGCCCGCTTGGCAGCGTTGTCGAGGAGCTCAATCGCCATCATCGCGGCATCATCCGCATTGTCGGCGACGATTTGCGCGACAGGCGGATAAACGGGGTCTTCGAACTCGCCGATATTGCCACGGCCGTGGACACGCTCGAGACATCGCTCGGGATCCGGTCCACCCGCCTCGGCAACTACATGATCGTGCTGCACCGATAAAAGTTGATTTTTGTTATCCGGTTTTTTTCACCCTCGCGCGTCTTCACGTTTGAGAGCGAACAGAAGCGCCTGCGGCCTTTCGGTTCCTCGTGTCATTTTCGCGTTCGAGGGCATAATGAAGACCGCTACCAGAAGAAAGCTCCGCCACCTTGGGATCATGACGTCCGTGCTCATGAGCACGACAATGCTTGCGGACATCGTGCCGCCTCTGGCAAGCGCAGCACAGGCGCAGCAGCATGAGAGCTTGGACTACAGGATTGCTCCCGGCCCGCTCGCGGAAGCCCTTAATCGCTTCGCCGACGTCTCGCGCATGCAGCTCATCTACGATGCCTCGATTGCAAGGGGCCTGCAGTCTCCCGGCGTCAGCGGAAGAAAATCACCGCAATCGGCTCTAGGCGAGATACTGGTCGGCACCGGCATTCGATACAGCTTCTCCGATGTGCGGACGGTCGTGCTGACGGCCGACGGCGTCGTTCCGGGTGAGGCTGCGGCCGGCGTCGAAGGTGCGACCGCCCTGAAGACGATCGCGGTTTCCGGTGGCCGCCCGGAGGACGCGACCTACCAGACCGCGGCGTCATCGGCCTATATCTCGCAGGAAGAAATCGAGCTGTTCAGAGGCACCTCCACCGGTGACTTCCTGAAGGGCGTTCCGGGCGTGCTGACCGGCGACAACCGCAACAGCGGCGCCATCGACATCAACATTCGCGGCATGCAGGGGTTCGGCCGCGTGCCGGTGGTCGTGGATGGCGCCCAGCAGCAAAACACAGTTTATCGCGGCTATTCCGGGGTCGCCTCGCGCAACTATCTCGATCCGGACATGATCGGCGGCGTCGAGATCATCAAGGGGCCATCCGGCGGTGTCTACGGTGTGGGCGCGACGGGCGGCATCGCCCATATGAGGACGATCAACGCCGACGACATCCTGACCGATGGTAAGGATATCGGCATTCGCCTGCGCGGCGGCATGATGTCGAACACGGCGAGCCCCCCGCCCGCCGGCACGACGGGCGGGGTCTACGGGGTCACCAAATCCTACACCACCGGCTGCAATACGAACTGCACGATCACGCCTGCCCCTGACCATCTCGACCTCGCCAATTTCGGCGGCACGACGGGCTTTGACCGACCGGCGCTGTTCGAACCGTCATCGAGCTCCGGTAGCGTCGCCTTCGCCAAGCGATGGGAAAACCTCGACGTGGTTGCGGCCTATTCGCGCCGCAAGACCGGCAACCATTTCGCCGGAACTCACGGCAACACGCCAACGATCAAGAAAACCGTCAACCGGGTCGTTCGCCCGGGGCGCCCGGGACGACCGGAAACCTGGACGGAGATAACGTCGTTCAGCCTCGATGGCCTCAACCGCTATCGCGCCGGCGAGGATGTGCTCAACACCTCCCAGGACAACAGTTCCTACCTGCTCAAGGGCACGATCACCCTCGATGGCGGCCACACCATCGATCTCGGTTACATCAACTACCAGAGCGAGTTCGGCGAGTTGATGCCTTCGGTCATCATCCGCGGCGAGGGTGCCGTGCAGGCGCCGCTCAGCGAGGTGGAATCCAACACCTACACGGCCCGCTACAACTGGAAACCCGACGACAGCGACCTGATCAACCTCAAGGCCAATCTGTGGCACACCAACACGGAAACACAGATCCGCACGCCCTATGAATTCTTCGGCCTCGATTACAGCCAGGGCTATTGGGACATCGCCAAACGGACGGGGATCGATATTTCCAACGAATCTCTCGTCGATACGCAGTGGGGCGAGCTGACGCTGGTTTATGGCGGGTCCTACACCTACGAGACACTGGCTCCGCCGAGCAACATCGCCTCGCTGTCGGGTGGGGTCAACAACACACTGGAAGCCCGCAACGGGTGGCGCAAGGAAGCCAGCGGCTTCGCGTCGTCCGAATGGAAGCCGTTCGACTGGCTAAAGCTCGACGGCACGATGCGCTACACCTGGACGCACAGCTACGACAACACCCCGACCCGGGTTGCGACCGGCCTCTACCTGAACAACGAGGAGGAAAGCTCCGGCTTCGCGCCAATCATCGCCGCGACGGCCGAGCCGATCGACGGCCTGCAGTTCTACGGGCGCTACGCAGAGGCCATCCGCTCGCCGAGCCTGTTTGAATCGACTTCCGGCTGGTCCTTCGATTCCGCGCCGACTTTGGCGCTGAAGCCGGAGCATACGAAGAACTGGGAATTCGGGATGAACATGCTGTTCGACGGCGTGTTCGACAGCGATGACGAAGTGAGGTTCAAGGCGGCCTACTTCAACAACCGCACCGACAACTACCTGACGCGAACGATCGAGACCGCGGAGATCGACAAGGTGCCGAGCACCACCCTGCGCAATCTCCGTTATGCTGCGTTCAAGGGCTTCGAAGCTTCCGCGCGCTACGATGTCGGCTGGTTCTTCTCCGAAGTAGGCGGCATCTACTACACCGAAACCGAGTTCTGCACCAACGAGCAGGAACTCCTCGGTCGGGAGCGATGCTTCAATGGTGGCGTGCCGAGCGGCTATGCGCAGTTGCATGTTCCGCCGAAGATGAGTGGTACCTTGACGCTCGGAACGCGGCTCTATGACGAGAAGCTTACACTTGGCGGCCGCGTCACCTACCAGGGCGAACGCGCAGTCGATTCCAAGAGCACCAGCAGTGGCGGCTATACCGCCTCGATCGCCTGGGAGCCCTATACGCTCGTCGACCTGTTCGCCACCTACAGGATCAACGACAACGCCAGCTTCGACCTGTCGGTCGACAACGTGGCTGATGTCTACTACATGGACGCGCTGACATTGGGCCTGATGCCGTCGCCGGGACGGACCGTCCGGGCGACGCTGACTGCGAAATTCTAGATCCAATCGAAGGGCGACAGAGCTGCCCGGCGCGGGTTCGGGCAGCCAGGGGCATTCAGCGCCCGGGAATCCAGGTGATGAAGCGAACGAGTCTGTCCGTCAGCCCCTTGTACGGCGGCGTAATCAGATCGCTCGGCGCCGGATCATACTTCCGCAACACGGACATCGATTTGGAGAAGGTCAGGAACCCCTCCCGGCCATGATAATGCCCCATGCCGCTCGCCCCGACGCCACCGAAAGGCATGTCGTTGCAGGCAAATTGATAGAGCGTGTCGTTGATGCAAACACCGCCGGCGACGATGCGGGCGAGGATCGTTTCGATCTCGCGCATGTCCGCGCTGAAGCAATAGAGCGCCAGCGGCCGGTCGCGGCCGAGCACATAGCCGATCGCCTCGTCCGTGGTGCGATAGCTGATGACCGGCAGGATCGGCCCGAAGATTTCCTCGCGCATGACGGCGCTATCCGGGCTGGGCTCGAGGACCAGGGTGGGTTCGAACACGCGGACGCGAGATGGAGGCGCCTGCTTCATATCCACGAGCGAAACCAGCTCGTGTCCACGCGCCTGCGCATCGTTTACGAGATTGGCAAGGCGGTCGTGCTGAGCTTCGTTGATAATGGACGTGTAGTCCTGGTAGCCGTTGCGGGCACCATAGCGTTCACCCATCTGCTGCTTCAACAGGGTGACGAAGGCGTCCCGCTTGCCTTCATGGATGAGGACATAGTCCGGCGCGATGCAGGTCTGGCCGGCGTTGAAGAACTTGCCCGTTGCGATGCGGTTCGCCGCCCGCTGCAAATCCGCTGTTTCCCCGACGATGGCTGGTGATTTGCCGCCGAGTTCCAGCGTGACCGGGGTTAGATTTTGGGCGGCGGCCGCCATCACCTTGCGGCCGACGGCAGTGGAGCCGGTGAAGAACAGATGATCGAACGGCAGCGCGGAAAAGGCGGCCGAGAGATCGGCGCCTCCGAGCACCACCGTCGCGCGCGTATCAGGGAAGACATCGGCGATGAGCGCGCGCAAAAACTCCGACGTGCGCGGCGTATGTTCGGACGGCTTGAGCAGCACATGATTGCCGGCACCGATCGCCGCGACCAGGGGCGCCAGCGCCAGATTGACCGGGTAGTTCCATGGCGAGATGATTCCGACGACGCCGAGAGGAACGAACCGGACCTCCGCCTTTGCCGGCCAGAGCTTCCATCCGGCTGCACGACGCTCGGCCTTCATCCAGGTCTTCAACCTGGCGAGTGTGTGATCGATCTCCGAAAGGACGACGCTGCCCTCACTGAGCAGCGTTTCATGGACCGAGCGATGGCTGAAATCGGCGCTGACCGCCTTCGCCATCTCATCCAACCGTTCGCGGAAGAGATAGCGCAGACGCTTCAGATCGTCGCGGCGCTGCTCGTATGACGGACGTTGATCGAGCCAGGCGGCACGCAGCCGCTCGAAGCTGGGCTGCAACTGAGACGGTGGACTATCGTGCATCTGCATTGCCTTCGGTCGAACGGGCAAAGAGCCATTGTGCCGTGTAGTACGTGCCCAGCACCCAGACGGCATTGTAGGGAATGTTCCAGCGGAACCGCCCGTAGGCGAGCAGCGTGTCGCTGACCATGAAGAACAGGCCACCGAGCGCCGCCGAGCGCGCGGCGGATTTTTGCGGTGCTCCAGCCGCAAACTGTCGGTCACGGGAGATAGCCTGTGCGGCCATAGCGGCGAGCGCCAGCGCATAAATGACCACGGGAATGCGCATGCCGGGCGGCAAGGACGACCACAATCCGGCAATGACGACAACGCCGATCGCTGCGAAGAGGGCGAATATCCCCTTGTCGGCGGCAAAGCGGCTGTCGCGGGTCAGCGCCCAGATATAGGCGCAATGGGTCAGGAGAAAGCAGACAAGGCCGGCGAGGAAATAGTCGCCCGGCAACATCAGAAAGAAATCGCCCGCCGCCGCAAAGGCAAGCCCGATGGCGATCGTCAATCCATAGACCCTCGACGATGGGCCGATGTTGCGAAGGACGGCCACGAGCAAAAGTACCGTCGCCGTCGGTTTCGTGAGGTAATGCAGCCAACGCCAGCCGGATTCTTCGCCGCCGGCCAATAGGCTGCCGACAATGGCGAGAACCGCGCAAACGACAAACAGCGCATAGATCCATGCGTTGTTGCGCGCGCCCGCAATGCTGGTTTGTCCCATACCTGCCCCTCGTTGTTCGCGAGCCGCGCCCGCCATGATCGCCCGATGACGACCGCCCTTGGCGGTCCGAAACTGTTCATTCGAAGGACTGTAATCAAGCGCCGAAGATTGTCCATAGCTGAACAAATATGGGTACAACGTGCCCCAAGGCATGAGGCTGGACAGGCATTGCTTCTGGCATCCGCCTTTCTCGGGGAAGATATTTGGGTGGCGGTCGACGATCTTCGCCGCCGTTGAATCTTTTCTATAATTTTCACTACATAATTTTGCCAGCAGGGTTGCGGGATGTGGTTGAACGATTTATGTAAATCTGACTACAGAAAGGAACGCCGTTGGCAATCCGAGGACGACCGCGTGGTTTCGACCGCGATCTTGCGCTTGAAAAAATCATGGAGGTGTTCTGGGCAAAGGGATACGAGGCCGCGCAGCTCAACGACCTGACGGCGGCCATCGGCATCACGCCGCCGAGCTTTTACGCCGCGTTCGGGTCGAAGGAATCGGCGTTTCGCGAGGCAGTTCGTCTCTATGTCGCGACCGCGGGATCTGGCCCGTTGCGCGCGCTAGATACCAGCGAAACCGCGCAACAGGCGATAGGTGCGATGCTCCTTGCCAGTATCGACGTCGCGCTCAAGGCACCGCAATCGAACGGCTGCCTGCTGATCCTCGGCGTGATGAACTGCCAACCCGAAACCGGACCGCTCTACGACCTGCTCAAGGGCCTACGGAAAGAAACGGTGGAGCGCGTACACGCAAGGTTAGAGCGCGGCGTGGCGGACGGCGATCTCCCGCGAACCGCCGACATACCGACATTGGCCGACTATTACGGTGCCGTCATGCAAGCCATTTCCATGCAGGCCCGTGATGGTGCAACCCGACCGGAGCTCGAAGCTCTCGTCCGACCGTCCCTCGCCGCCTTGCCGCAAACCCCGGCCGCCGACGCGGCAGCCTCACCGAATTGAGAGAGAGTACGATGCAGCCCATCGAAACGACCGTCAACGCTGTGCCCACCCGGACCGGAAAGGTCGTGATACCGGCCGGCCTCCAGTTGGATGTGGACCAGTTTCACTATGCGCCCGCGCGCCGCGCCGGTGATTTCGTCTATCTGTCCGGCATCGTTGCCGCAAACGGCGGCACCGAACCGATGGACGCCGAAGGATTTCGTCGCGAACTGCGCCGGGTTTTCACACTGATCGAGCAATTGCTGCGTGCGTGTGATGCGCGCCTGGAGGACGTTGTCGAACTTCAGATGTTTCATGTGTTCGGAAGTGACCGCCTGGCATTGGACAAGGCGGGGCAACTGTCCGCGATCGCCGCGGTGCGCGACGAGTTCTTTGCCGCCCCCTACCCCGCCGCGGTAGAGCTTGCCGTCGCCGACCTCAATCCGGACGGCGGCCTGGTCGAGGTCAAGGCGACCGCATTCGCACCCCTGGCGCCGCGCAGGTGATGGGGTTTCCGGCCCATCAGGGATAAAGGGGACGATCGAGCGCACCCTGGCTTTCGGCCATTTGCCGGCCAGCGGTGCGCGCAGCCCAGACGACCGTCTCGGCAATGCCGCCGAAGGGGTAGAGATGCAGCATGACCGTGCCGAGATCGCGGCCCGCCATCCCGCTTGCAAGCCGGCTCATGAAACGATCGGGTCCAACCTTGCTGATGAGGTTGGCCAGCGAGAACCCGTATTTTCCGACGATCGCCGCGGATGAACCCACACCGAACTGCGCCGCAAACCGCAGCAATCGGTTCACATCCGCGGGGCCCGGCACGCCGATGCGGATCGGCGCATCGATGCCGCGCGCCCTCACCTGCGCGATCCAATCGACGACCGCATCCGCGTCGAAGCCGAACTGCGTGGTGATCTCGACGCTGCAGCCGCAGGTCTTCAGCAATTCGAGCTTCTCGGCAAGAGCCTCCCACAAGCGCACCCGGTCAATCTTTGGATGGCCTTCGGGGTAGCCGGCAATCCCGACCTTGGAAATACCATAGTCCGCGATGATGCCGCCGGCGATCAGGTCCAGCGAATCCCTGTAAGGACCGGCCGGCGACGACGGATCGCCGCCCACGAGCATGAACCGGGTGGGATGCGCCGCACTGGTGAGGCCGGCGAGCAGTTCGTCGCGGTCCTGCACCGATCTCAGCCGCCGCGACGAAATGATCGGAACGGGTTCGAACCCCCATTGCCGGATACGCGCGGCCGCCTCGATGCGCTGCGTATGGCTCTCATTGCCGAGGAAGGCGATATTGATTGGCGTGCCGGCAGGAATCTCGGATTTCGCAGTTTCGATTTGCCCGATATCCTTGCCGGTAATCTCCAGGGAATAGTCGCGATACAGAGCAGTCTCGACATCGTGTCTTGTGAACGCAGTCATGGAGATCCTTTGCCGGTGCCGACGGCGCTTGGGTCTCGACGCCGTAATCGTTTCCGTGCAGCCGGGCGAGATCTAGCCGATGCAAGCTACAGCGTCGACGCGCCAAGCGTCGCAGGCACTCCACGGACTGAGAGCCCGAGGGAACAACGGCACAGGCGCTGGCCTGTCGAATGGCACCGGCATCGATACGATCGTCGCGCATCGACAGATCAAACTGTACATCGGAATCGAAAGCGCCCGCTCGGGATCGAGCGGGCGCTTCTTGAAATCGTCAATGGTCTCAGGCGCGGTTAGCGGCCGAAGGCAGCCCGTGCAATGGTCTGGATGTCGGCGCGCTCGATGCCGAGGTCGCGCAGTTCGCGAGCGGACATGCGGCCCAATTCGGAGACCGTCTGCCGGTACTTGCGCCAGTTGTTGAAAGAGCGTGCTACGTTCATGATGATCCCCTTTCCGTGGGCTTTCGAAGCCTAGCTGCCAGTCCTTGGCGCTTCGTTCGCTTCGATGAGGGGAATATAGGTGATAGCCCTCTCCAAGAGCAGCGCTAAGACCTCAGCCCACCTCTGCAAGAAGTGCATGGATCATTGTGCCCCAGGGTACTGCAGCGACCGGGCAGTTGAACCGGAGAGGACGGCCACGGTGATCAGCCGCCCCTTGAGAGCGAGTTTTGCCCAACCCCGGCAAGTTGGACTTGCCGGGGTTGGGCCACTTCACACTTGATAGAATAGCGGACGCTTTTAAACTCAGCGCATCATCGCGCCGACATTGCCGCCGTCGACCGTGAGAACCGCGCCGGTGCTGGTGCGCGCCTTGGCGAAGTGGACGAAGGCGGCCGCAACGTCCCGTGCCGTCACCTCGCGGCGAACCAGGTTTCCGCGCATGTAGCTCTCCGGTGAAATGCCGCGCGCTTGGCTGCGCTCCTCGATCATCTGGTCGGTCATCAGTCCGGTGCGGATGCGGTCGGCGTTGACGGCGTTCGACGTGATGCCGTCGGCACCGTGTTCGACGGCATATTGGCGCATCAGCGCCATCAATGCCGCCTTCGACGTTCCGTAAGGACCGAAGTCGGGGCCTGGGTTGACCGCCTGCTTCGAGACGTTGAAGACAAGCGCGCCGCCAGTCTGCTGAGCTTTCATGATCTTGACCGCGCTGCGGGCGATATAATGATGACCCCAGAAGTTCAGTGCAAAGGCCTTCTGGAAGACCTCCTCCGAAACATCGAGCAGAGCGCCCTGGAAGGCTGCACCGGCATTCGAGATGACGATATCGATACCGCCGAAATGCCTGGCGACATCGGCGAGCGCCGCGTCGACCGCCTCCGGCTTGGTCACATCGCAGACGAGGCCGACACCGCCGAGCCGTGCTGCTTCCTTCTTCAACGCGTCCTCGGCAAGGTCGAGCAACGCGATCTCGGCGCCCTCGGCGTGCAGAGCCTCGGCAATTGCCAGCCCGAGGCCGCCCGCACCGCCGGTGATGACAGCAACCTGCCGGCTCAGCGGCTTCTCGGCCTGCTTCGTCAGTTTCACCTGCTCGAGCGACCAGTATTCGATGTCGAAGAGGTCCTCCTCCGACAAAGCCTCAAAGCTCTCGATGCCCTCGGCATTGCGGATGACAGCAATCGTCGCCTCGGCGACGTCGGCGCCGACACGGGCAGCCTTTTTCGACGGGCCGGCGGCAAACAGGCCGACACCCGCAACGTAGAAGACGCGCGGCATCGGATCGAGCATGCGCTTGATGCCGCCGACGCGCGCGTTGTTGCGCTCGAAATAGGCGCGATATTCGTCCTTGTAGGCGGCGACGGCTGCGCGCACCGTTTCCGCCCAGGCGGCCATATCGCCGGCAACGGGTGCGGGCAGCGCCACGCCGAAACGTTTGATGTGGATGACATGCTCAGGGGTCGCATTGCCGCGGCGAACCAGATCGGAGACGTTCTCGGCATTGCAGAAGTCGAGAACCTCGGGATGAGAGCGGTGCTCCAGGACGAAGCGGCGCGGGCAGCCCTCGACGCCGCTG
The DNA here is from genome assembly GCF_050434565.1 of Ensifer sp. 4252. NCBI lineage: Bacteria > Pseudomonadati > Pseudomonadota > Alphaproteobacteria > Hyphomicrobiales > Rhizobiaceae > Ensifer > Ensifer sp. 4252. Next base: position 172,672 of record NZ_JBNDIU010000005.1, on the reverse strand, counting down.
TCGATCGCGATGGCGCCGCGCAGAACCGGGGCGATCTGAGCTGCCGTCGCAAGCTGGGTCGCCGGTTGGACGACCGTGAAAGGACGCGGGTTGCCGCGGGCTATGCGGCGCTCGGCCTTGTCGATGGCGGCGATCATCTTCTCATAGGATTCACGCGGGTCTTCCGACCAGGTGAAGATACCGTGCTTCAACAGGATCATACCGTCGGCGCCCGGGTTGGCGCGGAACGCCTCGTCGCAGGCCTTGGCGAGATCGAAGCCCGGCATCACGTAGGGAACGATGATGGAATCGGGGAACAGTTCGCGCACCAGGTCCTCGCCATGCGGCTGGTTGGTCAGCGACACGATGGCGTTGGCATGGGTGTGGTCAATATGCCGGAACGGCAGATTGGCGTGCAGGATCGCTTCGACAGAAGGGTTCGGCGCTGCGGGATCAAGCAGCAGCCGGCGCTGCAGCATCACCATGTCATCGTCGCTGAGTTCAGGGAATTTGACCATGGCCTGAAGCGGCTCCAGCCTGACCGCAGGCAGGCCCGCGGGCTCGATCGTGCCCATGTCCCAGCCGCTGCCCTTGACGCACAGAACGGCAACTTCAGAACCATCCATCTCCGTAAACGTGGTCTTGACGGAGGTGTTGCCGCCGCCATGCAGCACGAGCGCGGGATCTGAGCCCAGAAGCCGGGTCGTGTAGGTGCGGATTGCGAGGTCTCGGTTGACGCCGGCGTTGACATAGGTGTCGACGACGCGCGCGAATTCGGTTTCTGACCATCTGGATTTCATGAAAGGCTCCTGTCTTCCCGCGCTTGGCAGCGTTTCCGGTGGGGTTTGAAAATGAAGTCCTGTCGCCGGGTGCCCTCGGTCGGTCTGCGCGCCAAACGAACTGCCGTTCTCCCCGCGCACCGTGAGGACTCGATGGCGATGCTATCCGCCGGCCGCCGGCAAACGGAGATCCGCGTTCACGCCACCATGCCAAGGCTGAACGCCCTGGGGATTGCGATCGCCATCAAGGCCGAGCTGCGGCCGGTTTGCGGGAGCGCCAAAGACACCACGAAGCGCTTCGCCGATTGGTTCGTTTCCAACCCACCTGCGCGCGCCTATAGTCGTCCATTCCATCTCGGCGTCTCCCAAAACCTTCGCTGAGACAACTGCCACCATGCGGTGTCATGTGTCAACACGCATGGCAAATTTGTTTGACGCCGGACACTTTTTCCGCTTCAGGAGAAGCCATGACAATCCAGGGGAGCAGGCGATGATGGATACCGCGCGGGGAAACCGGGCAGTCGGCGAAGGCATAGTGCTGCCCGCGGAATTCGACGACGGCGTCGTCTGGGCCGCCTGGCTCTATTATGTCGACCAACTCACCCAGAGCGAAATCGCCAAGATGCTCGGCGTGTCCAGGGCAACCATCGTCAACTACCTTCAGGAAGCGCGCGAGCGCGGCCTGGTCAATATTCGCCTGAACACGGAAGTCGGCTCCCGCACCGGTATAGCAAGACGCCTGAAGGACAAGTTCGGGCTTGAGGGCGCGCTGGTCATTCCGGCCCTCGACAACAGCGACCTTGTGCAGCGGCTTGGCGAGGCCGGAGCGCGACTGCTTGCCGATATGGTTCAGCCGGGCGACACGATCGGCGTCGCCTGGGGACGGACGGTGCTGGCCGTTGCCGACAGCATCTCGCTTCCCGAGCCGGTGGAGGGATTGACGGTCGTGCAGGTATCCGGAAGCTCGATCGCCAATCCGGACTTCGCGCCTGAGTTCTGTACTTCGCTGATGTCGCGCCGCATCCACGCCCGTTGCATCAACCTGCTCGCACCGGCCCTGCTGTCGACGCCCGCGCTGAAGCAGGCGCTTTTGGCCGAGCAGGTGCTGGTCAAGCAATTCGAACTCATCCATTCCTCGAACATCATCCTCTTCGGCGTCGGCGACATCGGCCCCGAGACGCTCATCCGCTCGGCCAACATCACCGGCCAGGAGGACATCGACGCCTACCAGGCGGGCGGTGCGGTCGGGGTGCTGATCTGCCGCTTCATCGATGCCGAAGGGCGGCCGGTGCGCGGCGATCTCGACAACCGCATGGTCGGCATCGAACTGAACGAGTTGAGCCAGGTGCCGCGGCGCCTGTGCGTCGCCGGCGGCGCCAGCAAGCTGACGGCCATCCGGGCGACGTTGAAAGGTGGTTACGCCACCCACCTGGTGACCGACATCGCGACGGCCGAGCTGCTGTTGCAATAGCCGCCTTGCCGCCCGATATCGGATCGGGCGGCCGGTCAGATCGTTCAGACGAACGGCCTGGTTTCAGTTGCTCTTCACACGAGCATTGTTCATGAAGTCCCAGGTCGCCTCGAACGAGGTGATCCCCGCATCCGAGCCGAGGCCCGTGGCCACAAGAGCAGCCGACGCCTGGGCGAACTTCAATGCGGTTTCCGTCTCCATGCGATGATGAAGCCCGGCGATGAAACCGGCGTTGAAGGCATCGCCGCAGCCAGTCGTATCGACCACGTCGATCTCGAATGCCGGCAGGCGCAGGCTCTTTCCGTCGGCATCGAGGAAGCAGACGCCGTCACCGCCGAGCGTGAAGATGCAGTGCTTGACGCCGAGATCGGCAAAGAAGCGGCCGGCATCTTCGGCGGTCTTTTGCCCGGAGATCAGCATGGCTTCTTCCACCGAAGGCATGAAATAGTCGATATACGGGAAGAGCGGCCGGATCAGCGACAGCGTGTTCTCGTTTGCACCCAACAGGTCGAAGGTCGTGGTCCGGCCGAAGCGTTTGGCTTCCTCGAGCAAAACGCGGCTCGGTTCGCCGTCGAGGCGATCGAGCAGCCCCGTCCCGCCAAGATGCACGATCGGCGGCGCGAGCACCCGCTCGCGTGCATCGGCCGGGATCTCGAAATGTCCCGAGGCGCCACGAACATGCAGGGCAGGCCGTTCGCCGTTGCGGCGGATATTGAGAATGCTCGCGGATGTCGGCACGCCGGCAATGCGCTGCATCTCCGACCTGTCGACGCCGAAGCGATCGAGCGTGGCGAGCACAAAATCCGCCTTTTCATCATCCCCGACCGCACCGACCGCCAGGCAGTTCAGCCCGAGCTTGGCAAGGTCGACGACCGTGCCGCCGGCGGTGCCCGCAACGGTCAGGCGGATCTCGTCGATGAATTCCACGTTGCCGCCGGACGGGATCCGGTCCACCGGCCGGCCGAGAATATCAAGAATGTAAAGTCCGATTACAGATACGTCGTGCGCCATGCACTCAACCTTCCCTACTGAAATGGTAACCGCGGATAGAAGTCCTTGACCCGCTGGACGTCAGCCGAAGTCCGTTAGCCTCTTGCACGAAGCGAGAAGACGGTGCCGGCGAGAACGATGAAGATGCCGATAATGGCGAGCTGCCACGTGCTTGGAATGCCGACGAGAATGAGAACGTTGCTGACAAGCGTGATCAGCACCACGCCGAGCAGTGTGCCGATCACACTTCCCGAACCGCCGGTGATGCGCGCACCGCCGAGAACGACCGCGGCGATGATCTCAAGCTCGGTGCCGGCAAGATCGAACGGATTGGCAAGCCGGTTACTGGCCACGTGCATGATCCCGGCGATGCCGGCCAGCAGGCCCGCATAGGCAAAGACGAAGATATGCACGGTGCGCAGATTGTAACCGAGGCGCTCGGCGATGCCGGGATTACCGCCAACGGCATAAACCGCCCGACCGATCAGCGTGCGCTCGAGTATCCACCAGGTCACCACCGCCGCAACGGCCAGCACCAGCACGAAGGCCGGCAGCACCGAGATGGAACCGTTGGCGCTTTGATGTGTGAAAAGCGCCAGCTTGCCGAACGCCTCCATCGAGCCCGGAATGTTCATGAACAGGGCGGTGCCGACAAAGGTCAGCAGGAAGCTGCGAATGACGTATTGCGTGCCGATCGTCACGATCAGCGACGGCGCGCGCAGCGTATGGACGAGCACGCCGTTGAGCGCGCCGAAGCAGGCCCCTCCGGCAGCAGCCACAAGCAGGATCACCGGCATCGGCAGCCCCGGCAGCAGGTTCGTGACCAGCATCGTCACCGTGTACATGACGAAGGCGGCAATGGCGGTAAAGGAAACGTCGATGCCGCCCGACGCCAGCACTACCAGAACCCCAAGGGCGAAGAGCCCTCGCACGACCGAAGCACGCAGGATGTCGAAGAGGTTCGACACCTGCCAGAAGTCGGTATTGATCGCGCCGACCACCAGGCAGACGAGCACAATAAGGGCAAAAGTCACGACCGGCGGATGGCGCAGCAGCCAGCGCCAGGCCGAGGCGAGCGAAACCTTGCCGTTGCCATCAGGGGTGGCCCCGTTAAACGTCGTATCTGTCATTGCGGGGTCCTCACAGTCGTCTCTTCTACAAGGGCGCGATAGAGCACCTCTTCCTCCAGCGCCTCGGCCTGGAAGGTTTCCACCACCTGCCCCTTGCGCATCACCATGATCCGGTCGCAGTTCTGCAGCAGCTCGAGCAGGTCGTCGCTGATGATGATGACACCCATGCCCTCATCCGCGAGGCGCTGGATGATCCGGTATATCGTGTCCTTCGATCCGACATCGACGCCGACGGTCGGGCCGTGCAGCACCAGAAGCTTCGGATTGATGGTCAGCCAGCGGCCGATAAGGACGCGCTGCTGGTTGCCGCCGGAGAGCGATTGCACCGGGTTGGCGACATCGGGCGTGACCACCTGCAGGTCTTCGACCGAGCGCTTTGCCAGGTCACGGCTGCGACGGCCGTCGAGGATGCCGAAGGCGCCGCGCAGGCGATCCAGCACCGGCACGACAATGTTCTCCTCGATCGGCTTTTCGAGAAAGAGCCCTTCCGAAAGCCGATCCTCGGGAACATAGCCGATGCCGGCATTGATAGCGTCAGCGGGCTTCCCGGGCGTCACGTCTTTTCCATTGAGGCGGATGCGGCCGGTGTCGGCCGGAACGACACCGGCGATGGCCCGCGCGAGCTCGTTGCGGCCAGAATCCAGAAGGCCGGTGATGCCGACGATCTCGCCGCGGCGCATGGAGAAGGAAACGTTGGCGAAGGCATCCTTCAGCGACAGCGCCTCGACTGAAAGCAGATCCTCGCCGAACTTCGGCGCGGAGCGATAACGCGCCTCTTCCAGCACCTTGCCGGTCATCCAGAAGCCGAGTTCGGCCTTGGTGTGATCGGCGATGTCGCATTCGGCGACCTTCTGGCCGTCGCGCATGATGACGGCGCGCCCGCCGATCGACTTGCACTCGTCAAGCTTGTGGGTGACGAACAGGACGGCGACGCCCTTGGCGCGCAGCCGGCTGACGATGCCGATCAGATTGTCGACTTCGTGCTTCGTCAGGGCCGTCGTCGGCTCGTCCATGATGACGAGGCGCGCATCGGAAGCGATAGCGCGTGCAATGGCGATGAGCTGACGCGTCGCCATCGGCAGCTCGTCCGTGCGCGTCGACAGAAAGGCGCGCGTCGTTGGGAGGTTCACGGCAGCGAGCGCCCGCTCCGCCGTCTGGCGCATTTGTGCGAGATCGAGCCGCCGGGCAAGCTTGCCGGAGGCGGCGACCAGCTGCTGCGTCAGGCCGACATTTTCGGCGACGGACAGGTTGGGCAACAGCGAAAAGTCCTGATAGACGGTCTCGATCCCGGCCGCCAGCGCCGCAACGGGTGTGAGATGGCCCACCGGCTTGCCATCGATCAGCAGTTCGCCGGCATCGGCTGGCTGCGCGCCGGAAATGATCTTGATGAGCGTGCTCTTGCCGCAGCCGTTCTCGCCCATCAGGTGATAGATCTGCCCGGGCTCGATCGAAAAGCTCACACCCTTCAGCGCGCGAACGCCGCCGAAGCTCTTCTGGATGTCGCGAATTTCCAGATAGGGAACCGCGGCTTTCAATATCTCGCCACCTGTATGCGGCGCGCCGGCTTCGTGCTTGAGCTGCATGGCACTGTCCTGACCAAAAAGAACGTGGCCTGCAGCACGATCTCCTCACATCGCAATCGATTCATCGAGAAGATAGGCAGCAGGTTTGAAGCGTTACAGCGTCCTTAGCGCATCCGATTTGGCGCGCGGCGCTATAGCGGCATTCGACGTGCGATGCCGGGCTCATGATCGAGCCCGGCATTGCTGTCATCTCTACCCGATCAGAACGGGTACTTGGCGTAGTTCGACTTGTCGACGTCGACCCATGCCTGGCCGACTAAGACCACACCTTCGCCGACGCCCTTCTTGACGGTAACCTTCTCGTAGCCGGGGACGCCGAGGTCCATGCCGTCCTTGAGCTCCTCGCCCTTCAGCACCATGTCGGCGACCTTGTTCATCACGTAGCCGGCATCCTTCGGATCCCAGAAGCTGATCCCGTCGACAGCACCCGATTCGAGATAGGAGCCCGTGTCCTTCGGCAGGCCGATGCCGAACACGCAGGTCTTGTCCTGCAGGCCGGCTTCCTCGACAGCACGGCCGATGCCGATGACGTCGATGGCCGAACCACCCTGGAAGCCCTTGATATCGGGGTACTTGCGCAGGATCTCGCGCGCCTTTTCATAGGCGCGGTTGGCATCGTTGAAGGATTCGTTCTTCTCCGAGACCAGTTCCATCTCTGGATATTTCTGGGCGTTCTCGGAACCGCCATCGGCCCATTGCACATGGGTCAAGCTGCCGAGCGAGCCGACAAACGAGGTCCACTTGCCGGACTTGCCCATGCACTCGGCGATCTTTTCATTGAAGCGCGCGCCAAAGACCTTGTTGTCGAAGGCCTCGATGTCGACGAGCGTATTCTTCATGTTGTCGGCTTCATGGGTGATCACCTTGATGCCGCGCTGGCTGGCACGCTTCAACACGCCTTCCAGGGCGGAAGCATCCATCGGCACGACGGCGATCGCGGCGACCTTCTTGGCAACCAGGTCTTCGATCAGCCGGCCCTGCTGGGCGGCGTCGGCCTTGCCCGGTCCGATCTGGCTGGTGGCTACACCAGGATTTTCCTTGCCATAGGCGTCGACGCCTTCGTTCATGCGGGTGAACCAGTTCTCGCCCGTGACCTTCACTACGGTAACGATGCTGGGCTTTTCCTCGGCAATGGCGGCCGTGGTTGCAGTCAGTGCTCCAAGCGCAACGGCGCAGGCAGCGAGTTTACGAATGGCAAGCATGCATTCCTCCCAAAGAACCTTCGAATTTTGACAGATCGGCCGGCGTGCGAAGGCGTCTCGCCGACCCTGGAACTCGGATCAACCGCGCAACGCCCTGACCCAGGCCTTGGCGTCGAAACCGGAGGTGGCGAGAAAGACGAGCAGAAGCACACCCCAGGCGAGGTCGCGGAAGAAGTTGGAAATGTCCATGAAGTTGAACAGGCTCGACAGGATCTGCAGCGACGTCGCCGACAGAACGACGCAGATCACCCGGCCATAACCGCCCTCTGGCCTAACACCCGCCATGACGGCGATGAGGATGGCGATCAGCACGTAGGAATTGCCGTAGTCCCATTTCACACTCGAGGTGCGCCCGGCAATCACGATGCCGGCGACCGAAGCAAGCACGCCGCAGGCGGTGTAGGTCAGGAACAGGATGCGCTTTTCCGCAATGCCGGCATAGCGCGCGGCCTTGGCATTATTACCGAGCAGCAGCAGCCTGAGACCGAACGGGCTGTAGCGTAACACGCCGCCGAGGATCAGCGCGATCAACAGGAAAAGCGCGAAGCACAGCGGCACGCCCAGAACCGGCGTGTTGCCAAAGGCATCGAGCGGCTCGATGAAACCGAGACCAAGCGCGGAACCGTTGGTGAACGCGACCGCAAGCCCGGTAAAGAACAGCTGCGTGCCGAGCGTGGCAATGATCGGCGTCAGACCAGCGCGCGCGATCAGGAAGCCGTTCAGCATGCCGCCGACGAGCCCGACCAGCAGCGCGATGCCGGCAAAACTCCAGCTGAACAATAGCGGTGCGTCGTCCGGCGACACGGTGTCGCGCAGCACGAGATAGGCGATGACGCCCGACAGGTTCGCAAGCGCGATGCCCGAAAGATCGATGCCACCATTGCCCGAAATCATCGCCAGCATCACGCCAAGCGCGAGAAGGCCAAGCTCGGGCACTTGCCCTGCCATGGATTGCAGGTTGTAGATGTCGAGGAAGCTGGCACCGACCAACACGCCGCCTGCTGCCAACACGGCAACGTTGACGACGGCCAAAAAGGCCAACTGGCGATCAACCCGAAATTCCAAAGCACGCCCTCCGTCCTGGTCGTTCGCAGGCAGGCGCAATCACGGCTCCCAGCGTGCTTCAGACGCGCGCTCCATGACCGCGCACCGGGTACTCTCTCGAGCCCGGATGCCGCGACGGCCGACCTCACGAAGTCGGCGATGACATTTGCCAAAGACTGTTGTGTATTGTCAACAGCAATCTGTCGCTGCCTCCTTACTTGTCTGAAACGTTTCGGGTTTCCCCCAGAGGAAAGCGGCGTTCTCGTCCCATTTTCGTGCCTATCGAGCAGAAAGCGGGTGCCCGTTGGCGTTCCCGCAAACGCAAGAGCGGTCTGTCGCGACACTCGTGCGATCGGTCTCGGCGCACCTCCTCGCAGGGCCAACGGTCGCGCCCGAGCTAATCCCGACACGAACGCCAGTGGCCTCCGAAATCATCCGCCAAAGCGGTGGAACGCCGGGAATAACCACGCTGAGAACGCGACCAACCCGAGAATTCTTCCATAAACGAATACACGCGTGGGGGCGCCTCCCATTTCGCTTGGAGCCATCGGATACGGTAAACGCTACCAACGCGGCGTTGCGGCCGCATTGCGCGCCAGCCCGTAAATGATGCACTCAGAGCGCGAACCAACCGCAACTTTGCGGCAATGGTCCTCAAGCAAATGTGCGCCTACCGCACAGTCACGTTGGAGAATTGAGACATGCGCCTACTGCTTGTAGAGGACGAGCCGGAGATGGCTGCCGCGCTTAGCGTTGCCCTTGGCCGCTACGACATGATCCTCGACCATGCGCCATCGCTCGATCACGCCATTGCCGCCATGGCCAATCAGGTCCATGACGCGATCATTCTCGACCGGCAACTGCCTGACGGCGACGGGCTGACGCTCATTCCGCGGGTTCGCGCGCTGAAGTCGGGCATTCCGGTCATCGTCCTGACGGCGCGTGGCGCCGTCGACGAGCGGGTCAAGGGTCTGGATTTGGGCGCCGACGATTATCTCGCCAAACCCTTCGCGGTCGAGGAATTGCTGGCTAGGCTTCGTGCGTTAATGCGGCGTGCGCCCGACATCGCACCGATGACCGCGCGCATCGGCAATCTTGTCTTCGACTTCGACGGTCGGGAAGCACGGATCGACGGTCGCATCCTCGAGCTGCCGCGGCGGGAGCTGCTTGTGCTGGAGGCTCTGGCGCGGCGGCAGGGGCGAACCGTGCAACGCTCGACGCTCGAAGAATCCGTCTACGGATATGACGACGAGATCCAGTCCAACTCGCTCGACGCCCATGTTTCGAGACTACGCAGGAAATTGCTGGAATCCGGCTCCGGCGTGGAGATCCACGGCATTCGTGGGGTCGGCTACTTGCTGAGACCGATGTCATGAGCGACAACCCCAACCACTCCCTGAAGAAGCGGCTCATCTGGCACATCCTCACATTCCAGGTGCTGCTGCTCGTTGCCGTCATTGCAGGTTTCATGGCCCTTTTGATCCGGGCCGATCTCGGCGGCATGATCCTTGATGCCAGTTCGGCGTCGATTGCCGCCAGTGCAGTCGAAGTGACCCCCGACCAGAAACTGAAACTGAAAGATACGCCGGAGCTGCGGGCCTTGCTCGCCGAGACGCCCGGCTTCTGGTTCATCGTGAGGAACGAGCGCGGCAACACGATCCAAAGTGGGCCGGTGCCCGATGCCTATCGCGGGATCGGTGAGCATCTCGATCGTGTGACCTTTGCCGACATCCGCGACGGGATGGAGCCTTATGCGCTCTCGGCGATCGTGCGCGCGATCGAGACCGAGAACGGCACTTACACGGTCCTGACCGGCGGCGGACGCCTGTGGAGCGCCTCGTTCGCGGTGTTCTTCCTGACAAACCTGCTGCTGCTGCCGATCGTGTTGATCCTCGTGCTTATCCCCGCCTTCGCCATCCCGATCATCGTGCGCCGCGCCTTTTCCAGCCTTGCCGAGGTCGCCGACCACGCCAAGAGCATCGACGTCGATCGGCGGGGCGCCCGCCTGCCCGATGGCCGCGTCCCTGGCGAGGTTCGCCCGCTCGTCGAAGCGGTCAACGGCGCGCTGCAGCGCTTGGACGAGGGCTACGAACGGCGCCAGCGCTTCATCATGGACGCAGCCCACGAACTCAGAACACCGGTCGCAATCCTGCAGACCCGGCTTGAGGGTATGGACCTCGGACCGTTACGCACCCGTCTTCTCGTCGATGCCGCCCGTATTGCCGGGCTTGCCGAACAATTGCTCGATCTCGAGCGCATCGACCGCGACGGCGCTCACTTCGCCCCCCTCGATCTGGTCTCGCTCTGCCGCGACGTTGCTGCCGACCTCGCCCCTCTGGCACTGTCGGCCGGTTGCGACATCTCTTTTACCCATGGACCTGACCAGGTCATTGCGCGCGGTGACGCAGGCGCCTTGGAGCGTGCCATGACCAATCTGGTGCGCAATGCGATCGAGCATGCCGGCGGGCTGATCTCCATTCACGTCGAGCGTGGCGGTATCATCGAGGTCAGCGACGAAGGCCCCGGCATTCCCGAAAGCGAGCGGGAACGGATCTTCGAGCCGTTTCACCGGCTAAAGCCGCGCGACCACGGCGCGGGCCTTGGGCTGCATCTCGTCAGCGAGATCGTCAACCGCCACAAGGGCCACATATCCGTCGTCTGTGCGCCGACCGGCGGGGCTTGCTTCCGCGTGACCCTGCCGGTGGCGTGAAAGACTGCGGCGACCGCCCGCCCAATCCTCGCCATAAAGCCTAACAGGTTATTAATAATAAAATCAGCAATTTAATCGAAATTTGCAATGTTGATGCAATCCGTGCGGCCCACAAATGCGCACATCTTCCAGCGTCGATGATCGCGCCACCCCGGCGCGAAACGAAGAGAGAAGATAAAGCGCCGCGACCGAATGTCCGTGACCGGCGCCAAGTCCAATCCGCGGAGCAACGCCATGCAGCAACGTCACAAACTTCCCCTCTGGCTCGGTATCGCCCTCTTGGCCGCAGCCGGTGTGCAACAGGCACAGGCAGCCGATCCCTATTCGCCGGAACCGGCTTCTTCCTACCAGGATCCGCCCGCCTTTAACTGGAGCGGTGCCTATGTCGGCGCCCATGGCGGCATCGGCTTTACCGGCAGCCCCAATCCGTTTGCCGACCGCAACGGCGTCGCCTTCGGCGCCCAGGCCGGCTACAACATGCAGGTCGGCCCGGGCATCGTCGGTGCCGAAATCGAAGGCTCCTATCTCGGCGACACCGAACACAAGGTCAGCGGCGGCAAGCTCAAGGAAAAATGGCGCGGCGCGATCAAGGCGAAGGCCGGCCTCTCGTTCGACCAGACACTCGTCTACGGTACCGCCGGTTCTACAAGAAGGGCGGCGGCGTCCAGAACGATGTCGGCTTCAAGGGCGGTTATCTGCTTGGCGCCGGCGTCGAGCAGGCTTTCGCCGGCGGCCTCTCGGCGAAGATCGAGTACAACTACATCGCCACGCCCGATGTCCGCACCAGCACGGCCTTCGGATCGAGCGAGAAGGACATTAACAGCCACGTCATCAAGGCCGGCGTGAACATGCGCTTCTGATGGTTCCCAGACGATCGCAGCGCCGCTGGCAAATCCTCCCTGGGTCGGCGGCGCTCGGCTCGGCATGGAACGATCAAGCCGATGGCCGGCCCCGGCCCTCGGCTTCACTGTTTCGGCTGTCTACTGCATGTTTCCTTAAATCGTATTCGTTTTAAGGATAAAAACATGCAGCAATTCAAAGTGCTACAGCGACCTTTGCGCGTCTGATAAGACGCGCGGCGCTGTAGGCGACCGACGATGAGGTTGTCAGCCCATCCTCCGGCCCCTAAGCAGCTGCCTCCGAGACCTCGGCTGCCGCATTCGAAAGCCGCCGCCAGATCGGCGCCATTGCGTCGGCAATATCCCGATAAAGCTCGTAGCGTCGCGCGTAATGGCGCGCCATGGCCGCGTTCGGGCGGTAGTGACGCTCCGTCTTCACCATCGCGGCTGCACCTTCCGAAAAATCGGCAAAGATGCCTGCGCCCGTTCCGGCGGCGATTGCTGCACCGAGCGCGCCGGTTTCACGCGAGCGGGCGACGGACACCGGAACCCCGAGCACGTCGGCAAAGATCTGCGGCCAGATCAGGCTGCGCGATCCACCGCCCGAAAGCACCGCCTCGTCGAAGGTCGCGCCCGCCGCACGCATGGTCGCGATATGCTGGCGATGGCCGAAGGCGACACCTTCGAGAACTGCGCGAACGAGATGACCCTTGGTGTGCCAGCCGGCCACCCCGTAGAACCCGGCGCGCGCGTTGCCGTCCTGCTGGGCGCCATAGAGGAACGGATGATAGATCGGGTCGTTGGCGGCCGGCTCGATATCGGCAGCAAGCGCGCAGCAGACATCGAACGGCGATCGCCCGTCGTCGATACCATCATCGGCAAAGAACTCGCGCACCAGCCATTCGAGATTGGCCGCCGAGGTCGCGCTCGATTCGATTGCCATATAGCGGCCGCGGTCAAACGTGGACGACATGAACACCGGGCCTGAGAGATCCGGGCCATCGATGATCACCTGATTGATGCTCCAGGTCCCGGCGATGATCGAGGCAGCACCCGTGCGGGTGACGCCCGAGCCGATAGCCGAGGCGATAACATCGAAGAGACCACCGACCACCGGCGTGCCCGCCGCAAGGCCGGTCTGTGCTGCCGCCTCCGGCGTGACCGTGCCGACGACATCGGCACTTTCGGCAAGGTCCGGCAGCAGCCCGGTTGCCTCGCCGAGATCGAAGGCGGCCATCAGGTCGCGATCGTAACGCCGGTTGACGACGTTCAGGAGGCCGCAGCCGGTCATATCCGAGACCTCACTGACCCGCCTGCCCGTCAATCGGTTGACGATAAAATCCTTGCACAGAAACACGGTGCCTATTTTGGCGAAGGTCTCCGGCTGGTAGCGTTTGAGCCAGGCGAGCAACGTCGGCGTTTGCGACGGCCAGGGACGTTGTCGGCCGATGGCATAGGTGCGGTCGCCGACGCCCTGCGCCTTCCATTCCTCCACCAGCCCGGCGGCGCGCGTATCCAGCGACTGGATGCCGAGAAGCGGTTCGCCGCCCTGATCGAGTGCATAAAGGCCGTTGCCATGACCGGCGCAGCCGATCGCGACAATCTCTTCTGCACGGATGCCGGCACGCTCGACGCATTGGCGGATGACTGCCCGGGCATGGGTCCACAGCTCTTCGAGCCCCCGCTCGACATGCCCGGGCCGCGGAACCCGGCTGTGCCCCTCCTGCGCAGCCGCCGCGATCTCATTGCCCTCAAGGTCGAAAATCACCGCCTTGATCACGGTGTTTCCGGCGTCGAGTCCCAGAAGATAGTCTGCCATAAAGAACCCCTCCCAAGGTTCGGATCCTCGTCCCTATACCAAGCTGAACTGATGTTAGCCCTGCTGGTACAATGCGAAGGCGGCTTCGCCACCGGCGTCTTCATGCACGATGGCCATCAATCCACGGACGACGGCGCTCGGGTTTGCATGCTGGTAAATGTTGCGCCCATAGACCATGCCCACAGCACCCTGTCGCATCAAGGCCGCCGACTTGTCGAACACGGCACGCAGGTCCTCCTTGCCGCCGCCGCGCACCAGAACCGGGCAGCGCGCCGCCTCCACCACGCGGTGGAAGTCTTCCGCATTGGTCGTGGGATCGGCCTTGACGATATCGGCGCCCATCTCACGGGCGAGCCTCGTCAGCGTCACGATCTTTTCCGCATCGCCGTCGACCATGTAGCCACCGCGCTCGGTGACCGGCTGCATCACCAGCGGTTCGATCATCAGCGGCATTCCGTATTTTTCGCAATCGGCGCGCACGCGGGAAATGTTGGCGACGCACTGGCGGAACAGATCCGGCTCGTCCGGCAGCATGAACAGGTTGACGACCACGCAGGCAGCATCCATCTCCAGCGCGCCGATCAGCGGTTCCGCCTCGTTCTGCAGCACCGCCCACATGTCACGGTGACGAATGCGGTTATAGGGGTTGCCCATGTCGATGCGCATGACCAAGGCAGGTTTGTCCTTGCCGGGAATATCCTGCAGCAGATCGGCCTGACCATAATTCATCTGGATGGCATCGGGCCCGGCATCGACCAGGGCCTTGACCACAGATTCCATGTTTTCAAGACCGTCGAGGAAGGACGGCTCGTTGCAGACGCCATGGTCGATGGCCACGTCCAGGCAGCGCCCCGCGCCAAAAAGGCGGTTCATCCGGACCTTGCGGTTGTTTCGCATAATGCACTCCTTTGTTCGTTCCGTGCGGAAAGCATGTCTTCGTCGACGCCGTGGCGTTCGAGGAGAAGGGTGAGAAAACGGACGCGTTCTTGCGCCTGACGCGCAGCGGACCAATGTTTTTCCGCCGCCAGCAAAGCGAGCACGGCATCCGTCATGTCGAGCGAAAGCTCGCCGGTGATTGCCAGCGTCGTGCGGCGAAGCAGGAGGTCGTCGAGGTGCTCCACCTTCTCGCTGCGGATGAGGAGCTGGATTTCGCGTGCCGAATAATCAGCATGCGGAAGCGGCGCGTCAGGTGCTGCTGCCGTAAAGGCCGCGATGCGCTCGGCGTCCGTTCCATAGCGCTCGAACAGCGTGGCGACCCTCGCCGATGAAAGGCCCGTAGCGACCGCAACCCGCGCGATCCAGGCATCGCGATCCGCGGGAAAATCCCGGCCGCCGCCTATCGCCCGATCGGACGTTACCACCCGACGCGGTCGAGCCAGCCGTTCAAGCACGAGATCGGCCGCCAGTTCGCCGAAGGAACGGAAGGTCGTCCATTTGCCGCCGATCATGCACAGCACCGGCGGCCCGGCATCGGCAGTCTCGACGAAAGTGCAATAGTGATCGCGCGGAATCCGGCCGGTAAAACTGTCCTTGCTCGCCGGCAGCGGCCGGACACCGGAAAACTGGAAGACGATCTCTTCGGTTCTGACCTTGAGCGTCGGCAGGACGAAGGCGAGCGACTGCAGGATATAGTCCCTTTCCGCGGTCTCGCAGCGCACGGTTTCCGGATCGTCGACGCGAATATCGGTGGAGCCGACCAGAACCTTGCCGAGATAGGGAAACAGGATGCAGATGCGCCCGTCCTCGTTCTCGTAGTAGATCATGTGGCCATCGAGCGCGCGTGTCAGATCGTCGTTATCGATGATCAGATGCGAACCCTTGGTTCCGCCCATCAACGGTGCCGGACGAGCAGGTTCGGAAAACAGGCTCTGGTTGGCGATATCGATCCAGCCGCCGGTGGCGTTGACGATCAGGCCCGGCTCGATCGAAATCTCCGTGCCGGCGATATTGTCCCTGACGGCATAGCGTCCCGGAGCGGTCAGCTTGAGTTCGGCATAATTGACGGCGCGTGCGTGGGTACCGGCCGACAGCCCGTCCTCTAGCAGCTCGACGCCGAGCCGCTCGGGTTGACTGACCCAGGCGTCATAATAGGTCGCGGAATTCTTGATCGCCGGGTTGAGCGCCGGCCATCGGCCGAGCGTCGAGCGCCGGCCGCGAAACTCGTGACGGGGCATCAGGGCGCGCTTGCGCGTCAGGAAGTCGTAGATCGCCAGGCCCGCCTTGATCACGACTGCGCCGCGGCGGCTCGGCCTGCGGGAAAGCCCGAGGAACCGGACGGCGCCGTTGGCGATACCGGAGAAAACATCAAAGACGGGAACCGTCGTCGGCAGCGGACCGACATAGTGCGGCGCGTTGCGCAGCAACCGGTCGCGTTCGACGAGCGATTCCCGCACCAGGCTGAATTCGCCGTTTTCGAGATACCGAAGCCCGCCATGAACCATGCGCGACAGCGCGGCGCTGGCACCGGAACAGAAATCGTGTTTCTCCACGAGCATGACATTGACGCCCTGCAGCGCCAGCTCGCGAAAGACGCTGAGGCCGTTGATGCCGCCGCCGAGGACGCAGACGTCCACCTTCGGGCTCTGGCGGAGCCCGTCAAAAATCTCTTCTCGGTTCATGATGGCGGTCCGTTACCTATCCATGTGAGCGAGCTTCGCCGCTATCGCTTCGTCGATCGCCGCGAGGTCCCGGCCGTCGAGCCGGAGTGTCCCCGCCCGGGCGTTGTCGAGCGCCTGAGCCGGATTGCGCGCGCCGCACAAAGCAAACGTCACGCCGGGCTGTGCGAGCGTCCAGGCAATGACCGTCTGCGCGATACTGGCCGCATGCTTTTCAGCGATGGGGCGTATCGCCTCGGCAAAGGCCGTCGCCTTTTCGCGATTACCGACAGAGAAGCGCGGGTTGTCGCGGCGCTGATCGTCGCCAGAGAACACGCGGTCCGGGCCGACGGTGCCGGAGAGCAAGCCCAAAGCCAGCGAGGAATAGCTCAGCGTCGCGACGCCGTTTTTCGTCGTCAGCGGCAGCAGTTCTGCCTCGATCTCGCGATCGATCATGCTGAAGCGCTCCTGGATCGCATCGAGGCGGCCGGTGGCGATATAGGCGTCGAGCTCGGTCCGGTCGACGTTGCTGGCGCCGATCGCCCGGATCTTGCCGGCATTCTTCAGGTCTTCGAGCGCCCGTACCGTCTCCTCGATCGGCGTGGTCGGATCCTGCCAATGGGTGATGTAGAGATCGATATAGTCGGTCCCGAGCCGCTTGAGGCTCTCTTCCACCTCGTGAACGATGGCGTCTCGGCCGAGATAGCGATGAACCGGCTTGCCGTCCTGATCGAAGAAATGCCGGCCTTTCGTCGTGTGCCAGACGAGGCCGCATTTGGTGGCGATCACCGCCTTGTCGCGGCGGCCGGCAAGCGCCTTGCCGACGATTTCTTCCGAGCGCCCGAGGCCATAGGCGGGCGCCGTGTCGATCAGGGTCACGCCGGCATCGAGCGAGGCCTGGATCGCGGCGATCGACGAGCCCTCGTCCGTTCCGCCCCACATCCAGCCACCGATCGCCCAGGTGCCGAGCCCGACGGCGGATGCCTTGACACCGGAGCGGCCGATCTCGCGCGTCAACTGTTCATTGCTCATGCCGAAAGTCCCTTTTCGCTTGCCATGGCAAGGATGCGCTCGCCAGTCGCCTCGTCGGTCACGAGTGTATCGAGATGCCTGCCGCGCAGGACGCTGAGAATGGGTCCGGCCTTGTTCGGCCCGCTCGCGACCCCGATCTTGGTCGGGATTGACGCGAACTCGTCGAGCGTCAGCGAGACGAGCGAGCGGTTGAGGCTGTAGTCGCAGATCCGACCCTCATCGTCGAGCAGGTGCGCCAGCAGTTCGCAGCTTGCGCCCGACCGCTCGATCGCGGCGCGATCGGTGCTCGAAGACGGGTGCAGGTCGTAGTAGCTCGAATCGTCGGAAAGGATCGAACCGATGCCGACGATAGCCACCTTGGCTTCCCTGGCGCGTTTGAAGACGTCGGCCACCGAGCGCATGTTGATCAGCATGGCGCGCTCCGCCGCACTATCGGCAAAGAGCGGCGCATGGATCTGATAGGACCTGCCGCCAAGCCGATCCGCCATCAGCGTCGAGACATGGTTGACGTCGGTATAGTGCTTGCCCTGCACGCAACCCGTCGCCGGGATCACCTCGATGTCGAGGCGCCGCGACGGATGGAGGCCGGCAACGACGGCGCTGACGCCCTTGCCGCCGGTGATGCAGATGGTGTCGCCGTCGGCGATTTCTTCCATCAGCAGCCGGGCTGCGGCTTCACCCACCGCCTGTAGCGCCGTCTGCTGGTTATCGGAGACCGTCGGAACGACGACCGCGCGAGTGATACCGCCAAGCGCCAGCAATTGCTCTTCCATATCGACGAGCGGTTCGATCGGCGACTTGATCTTGATTTCGACGAGGCCGAGCTGACGCCCACGCTTGATCAGGCGGTTGACCGTTGGCTGGGAAATGCCGAGCCGGTCGGCAATCTGCGACTGGGTCAGACCTTCGAGGAAGTGCAGCACCAGAGCCTGGTGCATCTGCCGGGCGACGACGAGTTCCTCGCGTGCGCTGGGGATGATGTTCTGATTGGGATTGGCGATCGGCATGGTCAGATGGCCTTCCGCTTATGCAGGAAATGATCGATGGAGACAGCGGCGAGCAGAATGCAGCCCTTGATCATATCCTGCCAATAGACGGAGACGTCGAGCAGGATCAATGAACTGGTGACCACCGACAACAGCGCGATACCGAGGATGGCGCCGAGGATCGTACCCGATCCGCCATTGAGCGACGCCCCGCCGATGACGGCAGCCGCAATGATGTTGAGCTCCATACCGACGCCGAAGGTGGGCGTGGCGGCGCCGAAGCGCGACATGTAGATGACGCCGGCGACACCGGCGAGCGTCGAGCAGAGCACCGTCACCCAGAACTTCACCTGCTTGGTCTTGATGCCGGAATAGAGCGCGGCCTTCTCGTTGCTGCCGGTATAGAAGACCTTGCGAAACGCGGTCGCCCGGCGCAGCAGAAAGTCGAACAGGATGACGACGGCGACGAAGATCAGGATGACATAGGGGATGCCATTGAACGTCCCCTGGCCGACCGCCTTGAACGATGCGGGCAGGGTGAACAGCGAGAGCGGCGTGCCCTTGGTGATGACGAGGCAGAGCCCGCGCACGATCACCATTGCCGCAAGCGAGGTGATGAAGTGGTTGAGCCCGACCACGGTGACGAAGAAGCCCATGATGGCGCCGATAAGGCTGCTTGCGAGGATGCCGAAGAGCGAGGCCGTCCAGGGATCAACGCCGGCGAGGAACAGTGAGCCGGCAAGCACCATGGCGAAGCAGACGACCGAGCCGACCGCCAGGTCGATGCCGCCGACGATCAACAGGATCGTCATGCCGACGACGACGATGCCCTCGACCGAGAAACTCATCAGCATCGCGCGCATGTTGCCGAAGGTGAGGAAGTGCGGCGAGGCGAAGCTCATGATGATGCCGAGCGCAAGAATGATGGCGATCAGCCCTGCCTCGCGCATCGTGCCGATCCGCCGCCAGGCCGGAACCCGCACCTGCGTTGTAACCACCGTGTCGACTGCCATTTCCGCCTCCCCATTCACTCTGCTTGTCTCAGGCAACATGCTCGGCCGCCTTGGTTATTTGTGATGCGCCATGCTGCCCGACCCCGGATGCGAGGCGGATCACCGCCTCTTCCGACATCTCGGCCTCGCCGAGTTCTCCGGCAATGCCGCCTTCGCGAACGACGAGCACCCGGTCGCATAGCCCCAGAAGTTCGGGCAGTTCCGACGAGATGACGACGATGCCGATGCCCGAGCGCGCGAGATCGCGCAGCAGGCGGTGAATTTCCGATTTGGCGCCGACGTCGATGCCGCGCGTCGGTTCGTCCATGAGAATGACCTTCGGCCGGACGGCGAGCTGTTTGGCGATGGCGACCTTCTGCTGGTTGCCGCCCGAGAGCGATGATACTGGCATGGCGATGCCGCCCATTCGCACGCCGAGCCGCCGGGTGAAATCGCGGGCGAGGTCCGCCTCCGCCTTCGCATTCATCAAACCGAGCGGCCCGGTCAGCGTCTTCAGATCCAGCACCGAGATGTTCTGGGCGATCGACATGTCGACGAAGACTCCGGACCCCTTGCGGTCCTCCGAGAGATAGACGATGCCGGCATCAACAGCGTTTCTGTAGTTGCCGATCGCCTGCTTCTTGCCGTGCAGCAGCACGTCGCCGCGCACCTTCCGGCGCAGGCCGCAGATCGCCTCGGCGATCTCGGTGCGGCCCGAGCCGATCAGCCCGCCGATCCCGAGAATTTCGCCCTTGCGCAGCTCGAAGCCGACATCATCGATGCGCTCGCCGTCGCCAAGGCCGCGAACCGACAGGATGACGTCGCCGGACTGTTCGCCCGGTGCCTGCTTCGGCGGATAGAGTTGGGTGATCTCGCGACCGACCATGCGGCGAACGACGTCATCGGGCGTCACGTCCGCTATGCGCTCGGTCGAGACATGCCGACCGTCGCGAAAGACGGTGACGCGGTCGCACAGGCTGAAGATCTCGGCCATGCGGTGGCTGATATAGATGATGGAAATGCCCGCAGCCTTCAGGTCGCGGATGATGCCGAAAAGCGCCTGCGCCTCGGCCTCCGTCAGCGCTGCCGTCGGCTCATCGAGGATCAGCACCCGGCAATCGAGCGTCAGCGCCTTGGCGATCTCGACCAGCTGCTGGCTGGAAATTGTAAGATCGGCGACCTTTCGGCGCACATCGATCGGCGCCAACCGGTTCATAACCACCTGCGCATCACGGACAAGGGACGCATAGTTCATCAGCGGCGAACGCCGCCGGTTGGTTGCCGCCATGAACATGTTTTCCGCCACCGTCGCGTCCGGGCAGAGCGCGATCTCCTGGTGGACGAGACCGATGCCGAGCGACTGGGCTGCGGCCGGCGAGGAAATCTTCGTCGGCGTGCCGTCGACGAGGATTTCGCCCTCGTTCGGCTGCAGCACGCCGGCGATGATGTTCATGAGGGTGGATTTGCCGGCGCCATTCTCGCCGCAAAGCGCATGGATCTCGCCCTTTTCCAGGTTGAAATCCACATTGGTCAGCGCCTTCACAGCCCCGAAGTGCTTGGTGACGTTGCGGACCTGAAGGACCGGCTGCGATATCATCGCCTTCTCCACTCTTACTCGTTCGACCGGCTATCCGGACACCCCGGATAGCCATGTCAAAGCTTCTTACTCGTCAATGCCCTTGGTGCCGCGGCGCTTCAGGTACTTGTCCCAGTAGAAGTCGTCCGCATTGGCGGCGGTGACGATGGAGAGACCGTTGTCGACGAAGGGGATGCTCATCGGGTTGAAGCCGGAACGCTTGGCGTCGTTCATCGGGTCGATGAGCTCGGGGTGCTTGGCAAGCCACAGCAGCATGAAGCCCATATAGCCCTGCATGCCCTGGTTCGGGTTGATCGAGCCGAACACTTCACCGGCCTTGATCATGTCGAGGATGTTGGCATTGACGTCGGCGCACATCACGAGAACCTTGCCACCGCTTTCCTTGCTCGCCTGCGCAGCACCGATCGCCGAGTTGGCTTCCGGCATGAAGACTGCGCCGAGGTTAGGATTGGCCTGGATCAGGCTCATCAGGCCCTGATAGGCCTTGTTCGGATCCTGGTTGGACGCGGCGCGTCCGACGAGTTTCATATCAGGCCACTTTTCAGCCATGCGGCCGACGAAGGCGGCGATCCGCTTGTCGTGGTTGTCCTGGCCGGGGTTTTCCAGAACGGCATATTCGCCCTTGCCGCCCATCTTCTCGGCGATCGCATCAGCGGCGTAGACGCCTTCGCGGGTGTTGTCCGAGGTGATGAACGAGATGCGCTTGGAGAGCGGCGAGTCGGCGGCAAAGGTGACGACCGCCGTGCCCTGGTCGATCGCGCGGTTGATCGGCTCGATGAACGGATCCGAGTTCATCGGATGGACAAGGATGCCAGCCGGGTTCTGCGCCAGCGCCTGATCGAACGTGGCGATCTGCTTGTTGACGTCGTATTCCGGGGTGCCGGTATATTCGGTCTCGCAGCCGAACTGCTGGCCGGCCTGCTTGAACATTTCATAGACCGGGAACCAGTATTCGACGCCCGATACCATCACGTTCATGACGTATTTTTCGCCGGGTTCGCAGCGAAACGGGTTAGCCGTCTCCGCGCTGGCGGGGCCAGCCAGAAACGTCGTTGCAATGACCGCCAGTGCGGTCGTGCTCAAAAAAGTGCGCACGCGTCCTCCTTGAGGCCGAAGCCCCTCCCAAAACCAATGGTGCCGTCAGAAATGACCGCTGATGTGTGAGTTTGCCGGAACTCCTCCTCGACTTCCGACTGTCGTGATTAAAACGACGCCCAAGGCTTCTGTCAATATAATTCACGCCATGAATAATAATTCATGGCTGGCTGTGTTTTGCCACCGCCTGTCGGCCTCACTCACTCGCCCATCGCCGCTGCAAGCGACGCGTTCGACGCGGCGGCTTCGGCAATGATCCACTCGCGAAACGCCTGGATCTTCTTTTGCCGACGATGACTTTGCGGATAGACCAGCCAATAGGCCCGACCGTCCCTGACCACATGGTTGAACGGTCGGATGAGTTTCCCGCTGCGAAGCTCCTCGATCAGAAAGGTCGAGACGACCATGGCAATGCCATGGTCGAGCAATGTGGTGGCCACATCCATCGCCTGGACGTCGAAGATCAGCTCGGTGCCATTGCTTGCCGGCGGCTCCACGCCGGTTTCGACCATCCAGCGCCGCCACCAGCTTGCATTACCGAAGCGCCTCACCTTGAGAACGTCGGAAGGATGCTTGAGCTGGTGTTTTTCAAGGAATGTCGGCGTGCAGACCGGCAGGTATTCGATCGGGAAAAGCGGAAACGCGTCATGGCCCGGCCAGTCGCCGTTGCCGCTGCGCACCACGAGGTCGATCGCATCGCGCTTGAAGTCGATCAGCTCGGTCGACATGTGCACGCGAATGCTGATGTTCGGATGGGCCGCCTGGAACGAGGCGAGCCTTGAGCCGAGCCAGCTTGAGACCACGGTCGGAAGCACCGAGATGTGCAGGTGATGTTCGGTCTTGTCGGCGATCTCTGAGAAGGCCGTGCCCAAAAGGTCGAGCGCCTCGGTCACCCTCGGCGCGAGCTGCCGTCCGGCGGCCGTCAATCGCACTTCGCGCGGCAGACTGACGAAGAGCGGCGTGCCCGTGCGGTCTTCCAGTAGCCGGATCTGATAGCTGACGGCCGCTTGGGTCATGCCGAGCTCCTGCGCCGCACGGGTAAAGCTCAAGTGCCGGGCGGCGGCCTCGAAGGCGCGCACCGCGCTCATGGGGGGAATCTTGCTCATCCGCTGAGATAAGCATTCTTTATGGCAGCATGCGAGAAACTGCTTTGCGCGAAACCACCAAAATCCTCAATTTTCTCGCGAACACATCACCGCAGAAATGAAAGGGTTAGCAATGCTTAGCGCACTGCGATCGATCATCCGCCATGCCCGGACACTGGCCAGGAGAGCTGCCGACGTCACGACAACCATCGATACATTCAGCGAATTCCAGCTTAGAGACATTGGCCTGACGCGTGACAATGAGCGCATTCTGGCGCGCGCCGGCGACATTGCCGTTCCGTGGCAGCGCGTAACAGATCCCGATCCCGGCAACGCTCCGTCGCCCCTGGTAACGGATGACGGCGTGGTTCCAGTGCAGACAACGTGTCGTGATGCCATGCCGCGACCTGCCACTGTGAACGGCCTACGATCGCAGATGAGTGAAAATAAAGACATATACATTTCTTTATACGATTGACCTGCCCGCCTTTGCAGGGCATTGTCGAGCAATCGTGGTTCTGCGGCTCGTCTCACGACGGGTCGGAGCTAAGAGGGAATTCGGTGCGGCGCCGCAAGGCGCCTATGCCGGAGCTGCCCCCGCAACTGTAAGCGGCGAGCGGCCGTCCAATGATGTCACTGAGGGAGACGCCTCGGGAAGACGGGACGGTTCGTGTTGACCCGCAAGCCAGGAGACCTGCCGCGATAGATAACGTCCACGGGCGGGGTGTCCGATGTGTCGCCTTTGACGATCGAGCCTATCTCGGTCGTGGATGCGTCGCATTCAAAGCCTTGCCCACAACCTTCGGGGTAAGGAAATGACCATCAAGACAGCCAATCTCGGCTTTCCACGTATTGGCAGCCATCGTGAACTGAAGTTCGCGCTGGAGCGCTATTGGGCCGGCAAGATCGACAGACAGGACCTGCTCGACGTCGCCGCCAAGCTGCGGGCGGAAAACTGGGCCGCGCAAAAGGCGCGCGGAATCCAGATCATTCCATCGAACGACTTCTCGCTTTACGATCAGGTTCTCGACACATCCGTGCTCGTCGGCGCCGTGCCGCCGGCCTATGGTTGGAAGGGTGGTCCGGCCGATCTCGACATCTATTTCGCCATGGCACGCGGTTCGACGACTGCGACCTGTGCATCCGGTGCGCATGGTGGGCCTGACAGCGGCAACCAGGCGCTGGAGATGACCAAGTGGTTCGACACCAACTACCACTACATGGTTCCGGAATTCACGGAGGATCAGCGTTTCGAGCTGACGCGAAATGCGCCGCTTGAAGCCTTCCTGGAAGCCAAGACGCTCGGGCATGCCACCCGCCCTGTCGTCCTTGGCCCGGTCACCTTCCTGAAGCTCGGCAAGGCGCATGCCGGCGGGTTCGACACGATCGATCTGCTCGAGCGGCTGTTGCCTGTTTATGTGAAGTTGCTGAGCGAGCTTGCGGAAGCCGGCGTCGAATGGGTGCAGATCGACGAGCCCTGCCTGGTGCTCGATCTCAACGAGCGGGAACGCCGGGCGCTGGCGCTGACCTACCAGACGTTCGCCTCAGAGATCCCGCAGCTGAAAATCATGCTGGCGACCTATTTCGGCGCGATCGGTGACAACCTGCCGACGGCCCTTTCGCTGCCGGTTGCCGGGCTGCATGTCGATCTGGTGCGTGCACCACAGCAGCTCGACCTCCTGCTTCAATCGGCTCCGGCGCAGCTAGTATTGTCGCTTGGCGTCGTCGATGGCCGCAATGTGTGGCGGACCGATCTTGCCGGTCTCTTCCGCCGGCTGCAGCCGTTGATCGAGGCGCATGGCCGCGACCGTATCGAGCTTGCACCGTCGTGCTCCCTGTTGCACGTGCCAATCGACCTCGATCTCGAAAAGGCGCTCGATCCGGAGCTCGTCTCCTGGCTTGCCTTCGCCCTGCAGAAACTGGACGAGCTCAGCCTGCTTGCCCGCGCCTTCGAGCCCGGTCTTGCCAATCCCGAGCAGGTCTTTGCAAGGTCGATCGCAGCCGCCGAGGCGCGGCTGACCTCGCTCAAGGTCCACGACCCGCTGGTTGCCGGACGCCTTAAGAACCTGACGGCAGCGGACAGCCGCCGCCAATCGGGCTTTGCGACACGTCGGCGGCTGCAGGAGGAAAGGCTGGCACTGCCGCTCTTCCCGACGACGACGATCGGCTCCTTCCCGCAGACACCCGAAGTGCGCCAGGCACGATCGCTGCATGCCAAGGGCGAGCTCAGCTATGTCGACTACCTCGCCTATCTGCGTCAGGAAACCGAGAAGGCCGTGCGCTGGCAGGAGGAGATCGGTATCGAGGTGCTGGTGCACGGCGAGTTCGAACGCAACGACATGGTGCAGTATTTCGGCGAGCAGCTTTCCGGCTATGCCTTCACCCAAAGCGGCTGGGTGCAGAGCTACGGCTCGCGCTATGTCCGCCCGCCAATCATCTTCGGCGATGTCTCGCGGCCGAACCCGATGACGGTGGATTGGGCAACCTATGCGCAGTCGCTGACGGACAGGCCGATGAAGGGCATGCTCACCGGCCCGGTGACGATGCTGCAATGGTCGTTCGTGCGCGACGACCTGCCCCGGTCGATCGTATGCCGTCAGATCGCGCTGGCGCTGCGCGACGAGGTGACGGACCTGGAAGCGGCCGGCATCGCCGTGATCCAGATCGACGAACCGGCGTTGCGCGAAGGGCTTCCCCTTAGGCAGGCCGATCGAAAGGCCTATCTCGACTGGGCTGTGGAGTGCTTCCGCATCAGCGCCTCGGGCGTCGGTGACGAAACCCAGATCCACACCCACATGTGCTACTCGGAGTTCAACGACATCATGGCAGCGATCGCGGCGATGGATGCCGATGTCATCTCCATCGAGACCTCGCGCTCGAAGATGGAACTGCTCGGTGCCTTTACCGATCAGGCCTATCCGAACGAGATCGGCCCCGGGGTCTACGACATCCACTCGCCGCGGGTGCCCTCGGTCGACGAGATGGTGCATTTGATCGAAAAGGCGACCGATGGCCTGACGCCGGCGCAGATCTGGGTCAATCCGGATTGCGGCCTGAAGACACGGCGGTGGGAGGAAGTGCGCCCGGCACTCGTCAACATGGTGCAGGCGGCACAAACGCTGCGGCAGTCCTTCACTGCCGGCCGGCGAGAGGCCGCAAACGCATGATGGGCGATAGCAATATCGAGACGGCGTCGGGGGAAACCCCGGCGCCTGCCACCTTGATCGACATCGTCTTTCCCGGCGACACCAATCACCATGGCACGCTCTTTGGCGGTGCGGGCCTGGCGCTTATGGACCGGATTGCCTTCATCGTCGCGACGCGCCACGGCCGCGTTCCCTTCGTCACCGCCTCCTGCGATCGTGTCGATTTCCGCGCCCCTGCCCGCATCGGCCACATCGTCAGCTTCACCGGTCGCCCGACTCGGGTCGGGCGGCGTTCGATCGTGGTCGAAGTCGATATGAGCGCGGAGGATCTAACCGCAGGCACCCGCGATCTCTGCACCCGCGGACAGTTCACAATGGTCGCGATGCCCGAGGGCAAGGACATCGGCTGGACGTTGCCTTTACTCGGCAGCGTCATGATCGGCCCGACAAAAGACGATGCCGTGCGCATGGTCGACATCGTCTTTCCCGATCAGGCCAACGGCTTCGGCGCCATGTTCGGCGGCGACGCGCTCGCGCAGATGACCAAGGCGGCCTTCGTTGCGGCGACACGGGCGAGCCGCAAGACAATGGTGCTCGCCTCCTGCCAGCGCATCGATTTCAAGCATCGGATCAAAGTTGGCTCGGTCATCGAGCTTGTCGCCCAAATCGTGCGCACCGGACGGAGCTCTACGACGGTCGAGGTCGAGTTGTGGTCGGTGGATTTGTTGGCGGCCGAACGGAGACTGACTGCCCGTGGTGCCTTCATCATGGTGGCTGTCGACCGGGACAATCGTCCGGTTCCCGCCTTCGCGGCCTGACCATTTCTGCAAGGGGAGCCGTCGACGACGGCTCTCCATCCACAGGTTTCTTTGGAAGCTCGCCTTTACTCCCCGTTATCCACACCTGAAAAAATATTGTCGGCTCCGCCGATCAGCTCGGCATCGAACCTATTGACGTGATTTCCCACCCATATACTATATCTAGTGTTCGAGGTTCTTCCGATTCGCAAGGATTGGGAGCGAAGATGGGAATACGGTGCGTCGTAGCGATTTCGCTTGGCTAAGCCGTGGCTGCCCCCGCAACTGTAAACGGCGAGCGACTGTCCAGCATTCGGCCACTGAAGCATGAGGCTTCGGGAAGGTCCGGCCAGAAGCACCGACCCGTGAGCCAGGAGACCTGCCTCGATCGATAAACGTCCACGGGCGGGGTGTCCGGAGGAGTCAGAGGAGTAATTGAGGCAGGATGAACCCTGCCTGATTGTCTCGACGTCTCCCGGAAGCACCGTCTTCAACTTCGGGGTGAAGTCATGTCCGCGTCATCGAATTCCTATCATTCGCCAATGAAGAGGCGCGGAAACCCGCGCATCTGACGAACAGGTGCGCTCGATCGTTTCGATCCGAGCAAGCCGCAATCATGCCAGCCCTGCATTGCCGGATCGCGTTCGCGTGTCCGTTTGCCTTTTCATGTCCAGATCCAGCCGACCCAACGAGGAAGAAATGAACGTCACCGTCTACAGCAAGCCCGCCTGCGTCCAATGCACCGCCACATACCGCGCGCTCGACCGCCAGGGCGTCGCATACGAGGTGATCGACATCTCGATCGACGAGGACGCGCTCCAGACGGTCAAGGGCCTCGGCTACATGCAGCTTCCCGTCGTCGTTGCCGGTCCGGAACATTGGGCAGGCTTCCGCCCCGACAAGATCAGCGCCCTCTCCTGAAGGAGGTGCGGCGCGATGGGGCTGCTCGTCTATTTTTCCACCCGCTCGGAAAACACCCATCGCTTCGTCGGCAAGCTCGGCCTGCGCGCCAGACGCATTCCCGTCAGCACGGCTGACACGCCGCTCGACGTTCGCGAACCCTATGTGCTCGTCGTGCCGACCTATTGCGGTGACGACGGCCGGGGCGCCGTGCCCAAACAGGTGATCCGCTTCTTGAACGATGCGGACAACCGCTCCCACATCCGCGGCGTTATTGCCGCGGGCAACAGCAATTTCGGCGCGACCTACGGGATCGCCGGTGACGTGATCTCGGCCAAGTGCCAGGTGCCCTATCTCTACCGGTTCGAACTCTTGGGAACCGACGAGGACGTCGCCAATGTCAAAAACGGGATGGAACGATTTTGGACGTCTCAACACTCGAACGCCCTTTGAAGGCGACGGAAGCGGCGCTCGATTACCACGCGCTGAACGCGATGCTGAACCTCTATGACGAGGACGGCCGGATACAGCTCGACAAGGACCGGCTGGCGGCCAAGCAGTACTTCCTGCAGCACGTCAACCAGAACACCGTATTCTTCCATAACCTGCGCGAGAAGCTCGACTACCTCGTGGTCGAAGGCTACTACGAGCAGGAGGTTCTCGACCAGTATTCGTTCAACTTCGTGCGCGACCTGTTCGACCATGCCTATGACAAGAAGTTCCGTTTCCCGACCTTCCTCGGCGCCTTCAAGTACTACACCAGCTACACGCTGAAGACCTTCGACGGAAAGCGCTACCTCGAGCGCTACGAGGACCGGGTCTGCATGGTGGCGCTGACGCTTTCGCGCGGCGACGAAGCGCTGGCGCGCGACATGGTCGACGAAATCATCTCCGGCCGCTTCCAGCCGGCGACTCCGACCTTCCTCAACGCCGGCAAGAAACAGCGCGGCGAGCTCGTCTCCTGCTTCCTGCTGAGGGTCGAGGACAACATGGAGAGCATCGCGCGCGGCATCAATTCTGCGCTGCAGCTGTCGAAGCGCGGCGGCGGCGTCGCCTTGTCGCTCACCAACATCCGCGAGGCTGGCGCGCCGATCAAGCAGATCGAAAACCAGTCTTCGGGCATCATTCCTGTGATGAAGCTGCTGGAGGATTCGTTCTCCTACGCCAACCAGCTCGGCGCCCGTCAGGGCGCAGGTGCCGTTTATCTCAACGCCCACCACCCGGACATCATGCGTTTTCTCGATACCAAGCGCGAGAACGCCGACGAGAAGATCCGGATCAAGACGCTGTCGCTCGGCGTCGTCGTTCCCGATATCACCTTCGAACTCGCCAAGAACAACGAGGACATGTACCTGTTCTCGCCCTATGACGTGGAGCGCGTCTATGGCGTTGCCTTCACCGACATCTCGGTCACCGAAAAATACCGGGAGATGGTCGCCGACAGCCGGATCCGCAAGAAGAAGATCAAGGCGCGCGAGTTCTTCCAGGTGCTGGCGGAAATCCAGTTCGAGTCCGGCTATCCCTACATCATGTTCGAAGACACGGTGAACCGCGCCAACCCGATCGCCGGCCGCATCACCATGAGCAACCTCTGCTCGGAAATCCTCCAGGTCAGCGAAGCCAGCGAGTACAATGACGACCTGTCCTACAAGCATATGGGCAAGGACATTTCCTGCAATCTCGGTTCGCTGAACATTGCAGCGGCGATGGACAGTGCCGATTTCGGCAAGACGATCGAGACGTCGATCCGGGCGCTGACGGCGGTCTCCGACATGAGCCACATCTCTTCGGTTCCCTCCGTCGAGAAGGGCAACGACGATAGCCATGCGATCGGCCTTGGCCAGATGAACCTGCACGGCTATCTGGCCCGCGAACGGGTCTATTACGGCTCGGACGAAGGCATCGATTTCACCAATATCTACTTCTACACCGTGACCTACCACGCCATCCGCTCCTCGAACCGGATCGCCGTCGAACGCGGAACGAGCTTCAAGGGTTTCGAGCACTCGAAATACGCCTCTGGCGAGTATTTCGACAAATACACCGAACAGGAATGGCAGCCGGCGACAGAGCGGGTGCGCGAACTCTTCGAAACCGCAGGCATCGATATCCCGACGGAGGAAGACTGGCTGGCGCTGAAGAAGGCCGTGATGACCTCGGGCCTCTATAACCAGAACCTGCAGGCCGTGCCGCCGACCGGCTCGATCTCCTACATCAACCACTCGACCTCCTCGATCCATCCGATCGTCTCGAAGATCGAGATCCGCAAGGAAGGCAAGATCGGCCGCGTCTATTACCCCGCCGCCTTCATGACCAACGACAATCTCGACTACTACCAGGACGCCTACGAGATCGGTCCGGAAAAGATCATCGACACCTATGCGGCCGCGACCCAGCATGTCGACCAGGGCCTGTCATTGACCCTGTTTTTCAAGGATACGGCGACGACCCGCGACATCAACCGGGCGCAGATCCATGCCTGGAAGAAGGGCATCAAGACGATCTACTACATCCGCCTTCGTCAGATGGCCCTGTCCGGCACGGAAGTGCAGGGCTGCGTCTCCTGCGCACTGTGATACCCCGGGGAACACGATGAACATCCAAGTGAAGACCAAGACGCCCAAGGGCTCGCAGGCCGTGCGCGCCATCAACTGGAACCGGATCGAGGACGACAAGGACCTCGAAGTCTGGAACCGGCTCACCGGCAATTTCTGGCTGCCGGAAAAGGTGCCGCTCTCGAACGACATTCCCTCCTGGGCGGCGTTGCGGCCGGAAGAGCAGCAGCTGACGATCCGCGTGTTCACCGGCCTGACCCTGCTCGACACGATCCAGACAAGCATCGGCGCACCGACCCTGATGGCGGATTCGATCACGCCGCATGAGGAAGCGGTCTATTCCAACATCTCCTTCATGGAAGCGGTGCACGCGCGCTCCTACTCCTCGATCTTTTCGACGCTCTGCTCGACGCCTGACGTCGACGACGCCTATCGCTGGTCGGAAGAAAACGAGCATCTCCAGAAGAAGTCGGCGCTCATTCTCGAGCACTATCGCACCGCGGATCCGTTGAAACGCAAGATCGCCAGCGTCTTCCTCGAGAGCTTCCTGTTTTACTCCGGCTTCTATCTGCCGATGTACTGGTCGAGCCGCGCCAAGCTGACCAACACCGCCGACATGATCCGCCTCATCATCCGCGACGAAGCGGTGCACGGCTACTACATCGGCTACAAATTCCAGAAGGGCCTCGAGCGGTTGAGCGACGAGCGCCGGCAGGAGATCAAGGATTTCGCCTTCGACCTGCTGCTCGAACTCTACGACAACGAAGCGAAGTATACGGAGTCGCTTTACGACAGCGTCGGGCTGACCGAGGACGTGAAGAAGTTCCTGCACTACAATGCCAACAAGGCACTGATGAACCTCGGCTATGAGGCGCTGTTCCCGGCCGATGCCTGCAAGGTCAATCCGGCAATCCTGTCGGCGCTGTCACCGAACGCCGACGAAAACCACGACTTCTTCTCCGGCTCCGGCTCCTCCTATGTCATCGGCAAGGCGGTCGCGACCGAGGACGAAGACTGGGATTTCTGACGGGCATTTTGTAGTCGCCCGCAGGCTCAACCCAGGCACATGACAGTACGGCCGGTGAAGACAAGAAGGTCTTCACCGGCCGTACTGTTTCCGTTGCGACGCGAGGTGGTGTTACTCCGCCGGCACCACGCGGCTGCGGCCAATGGTTGCCTGCGTGAGCAGGAACGCGCTGACTGCGCAGATGGCAATGCCGGCGGCCATCGGAAGGGCGGTTCCGTCGAAAAAGACGGCGGCAACGATCATGGCAACAGCCGCCGTGACGAAATGCAGCGTGCCCATCAGCGCCGATGCCGTACCGGCAATCTCGCCGTGATCCTCGAGCGCCAGCACCGCGGAGGTCGGAATGACCAGACCGAGGGCGCCGTAGCCGACGAACAGGAATGCGGCCATGACCGGCAGCTGATTGAAGCCGAGGCTCATGACGATGAACATGCCGGCCATGGTCAAGGCAAAGCCGGCGACGGCAAGCTGCATGACACGAACGAGGCCGAAACGATCACCCAGCCAACCGGTCGCCTGCGATACGGCAAAGAACGACACCGCGTTGATCGAGAAGGCGAAGCTATATTGCGTCGGTGTCAGGCCGTAGTGATCGATCAGCACGAAGGGCGAATTGGCGAGATAGACGAGGAAGCTCGAAATGCCGAGGCCGCCGATGAAGGTGAGCGTCAGGAAGTTCCGGTCGCTCAGAAGCAGCCGGTAGGCGGCGATTGCGCTGCCGAAATTGCTGTCGGCCCTGTCCTTCTTCGGCCGCGTCTCGGCGAGCTGCGTCGACAGCAGGATCAAACCGATGAAGGCTGCGATCATCACCGCGTAGAACACGCCGCGCCAGCCGTAGAACTCGATGACGGCGCTGCCCGTCAGCGGCGCCAGGATCGGCGAGATGCTGAACACCAGCATCAACAGCGACATCAGGCGTGCCGCCTGAACGCCGGTGTGCATGTCGCGAACGATGGCGCGTGGGATGACCATGCCGGCCGCGCCGCCGATGCCTTGTAGGAAGCGGAAGGCGATGAGGGTTTCGATATCGGTCGCCAGCGCACAGCCGATGCTGGCGAGCGCGAACAGGCCAATGCCGAGATAGAGCGGCGCCTTGCGACCCCACATATCCGACAGGGGGCCATAGACGAGCTGAAAAATTGCAAAGGAAATGAAGAAGGCGAGCAGGCTGAGCTGCACGACACCGGTCTCTGCGCCGAGATCCTTGCCGATCGACGGCAGCGCGGGGAGATACATGTCGATCGCGAAGGGCCCGATCGCTGAAATCAGACCGAGGACTATGGCAGTGCGTAGAAAGGACGCCGTCATGGTGATGATCTTTCAGAGGTCGCGAAACGAACGGGGATGCGCGCCTGCATTCGTTGCCGCCGGGATTGAAACTGGAATGAGCCGGTCGTGCCAGGATCGAACGTCTGGGAGACGCATCCTGCGCTGACCTACATAGTCCATAAATTTGGACACACGTGTAAAACTAGACACTATTGTCCAAACGGTCAACATGTCCTATCGTCGGATCATGAAAATACGACAAGCCGCCTTGCCGACCGCCGGCGGCCCCACCCAGAAAGGTCAATGCGCCAAACGCGTCTCGATCCTCGACGCGGCCGCCGAGGTCTTCTGCCGCGAGGGCTTTTCCGGCGCCAGCATTGACGAGATCGCTGCGGCAGCCTGTGTTTCCAGGCAGACGGTCTACAATCACTACCGGGAAAAAGAGACGCTGTTCATGGCGGTGGTACAGGACATCCTGGACCGCACCAACGCGGCGCTGTTCTCGATCCTCGCGACCTTTCCGCAGCGGGCCGACAATCTCGAAGACGACCTCACCGCCTTTGCAGTCCGCCTCAACCGGAACTGCATCTGCAATCAGGACGGCAAGTTTATCCAGAAGCTGGTGGAGACCGAGGGCGAGCGCTACCCCGAACTGATCAGGATCTGGCGCGAACAGGGACCGGGCAAGATCGACGCAGCACTCTCGGCGCTGTTTGCCCGGCTTGCCCACGCAGCCTCGCTCGAGATCGACGATCTCGACCTTGCCGCGCGGCAGTTCATGGCGCTGATCAAGGCGGACATGCAGATAACAGGCCCTTTCGGCGAAGCGCCAACGGAAGAGCAGTTGCAGACCTCTGCCCGCAATGCCGTCAAGACCTTCCTGCGGGCCTATGGCCGGGTCAAAACCGAACAAGCCTCGCGAAAGGCCGGGCGCTTCGGCCAACCGGCTTGAGCCATCGGGTCGCCCCGGCGGTCCTCATTCCCGCGACGTCAACGGCAAAGCACCTTCCCGCAAAGGGCGTCGCGCCGGTCTTGGCTGTCGTCTAGCCGGTGATCTGGAAGCCCTGCACGGGATCGGGCAAGGCCACCGGTTCGGTCTCGACGCTAACGACAGAGGCGTCGGCCGGCCCCATCCAGAGCCGCTCGACCATGTTTGCGAGGGCGGCATCGGAACCGACGATCATCGCCGCCACCGATCCGTCGCGCTCGTTGCGCACCCAGCCGGTCACGCCGAGGCGCTCCGCCTCGCGGCGGGTCCAGATGCGGAAGCTGACGCCCTGAACTCTTCCGCTGACACGAACCAGCATCGCCTTGCGCTCTCTGACCATGATCGCACCTGTTCTCGCTACGAAAGAGAAACTGGAGCGAAGACGGACAAAGGCAAGCCACCCGATGTTGTAAAGGCATGTCGCGCCAGACCGTTTGCGCATCAGGCAGAGTTTCGGAAACGCTCTATCTCTTTGTTTTGACGCATTTCCTGGAAATCCGCTTCGCAGTTTTCCTCCAAATGGCCTATGGCGCCGCCACCGAAATGCGGCCCTTCATATTGGGATGAAAGCGGCAGTAATAATCCACCTGCCCCACTTCCCGCACGACCAGACTTGCGGTCTCCTTGGCCGGGATCAGGACTTCCCAGCCGCCCTTCACGGTCGCGGTATGGACGAGGATGTCCTTGTTGACCCACTCGATTGTGTCACCCACCCTTGCCTCGATCTGTGCGGGGACAAAGTCCATTTTTTCAATCGTCACGCGGATTGTTTCTGCCCGCACATCGGCGACGCCATTGCCGAGCAGAAGCCCGGCAATGGCGATGAGGTAAAATCTGGATCGCATGGCTGCGGCCTATTTCAGCGATGCGGCAACATGTTCGGCATGCTGCTGGTGGCCCTGAAAAATCTTCAAGCCGGTCTCAAGCAGTGCCTTGAGCTCTGGATTGCTGGCCGATGGAATGAGCAGGGTCTCCAGCGCTCCGTTCACCTGTTTGTGGTAGGCGACCTCATTGTCGACATAGGCCTTGTCGAAGCTCGCACCGTCGAGCTTGGCAAGCTTGGCGCGTTCGTCGTCAGCCGCTTTCGAGAGCGCCTTGCTGGTATCGTTGTCCTCTGGTGTCACCTTGAGCTTCTTGACGAGGTCGAGCGCCTGCGTGTTCACCGTTTCATGGTCGCGCACCATATCCTCGGCAAACGAAACGACGTCCTTGTTGCCGGACTTCGAAATCGCAAGCTTGGCATTTTCCACATCGATCACTCCGGCCGTGTAGGCGATGTGGGCGATCTGTGGATCCGTCGGCTTGTCCGCTGCCTGTGCCGGGCTGACAAGACCGAGCAGGCAAAGCGTCACAAGCGCAGTCATTGGCCGAATGTTCATGGTAACCTCCTCGTTCCGCGCTGGGCGCGGAACCTGTTGCATTTGACATCCATTGGATGCCGCCTGCCCGCAAAGGTTCCCGCAGATCAGATGGCCCAGATCAGATGGAAAGACCAAGCCGCTCCATGACGGCAGCGGTCAATCGCGCGCAGCGCCGCCCGGCAAAGGGGAAGGCATCCAGCAAGACCGGACCGATCTGTTTATGCAGCTGCTTGCGCACCAGCTGCCGCGCGCGATGCAACCGTGTCTTGACCGTCTCGGGACGCAAGCCAAGCAGATCGGCCGTTTCCTCCACGCTCAGCCCCTCGATCACCCGCGCGACGAAAACCGTTCTGTAGATATCGGGCAGATTGTCGGTCGCCTGCTCGACGAGTTGCAGGATCTGCCGCTGCGCCATCGTGCGTTCGGGATCGTCGGCGCCTGCCGGCAGGGGGAACTGGATGATCGTCGCATCATGCGCATCGCCGATCGAGCCCAGCACGTCAGCTTTGCGGCGCCCCCGGCGCAGCCGGCCGAGCGCCTCGTTGATGACGATGCGTGACAGCCAGGTTCCGAGCGACGATTCGCCACGAAAATTGCCAAGATGCGCGAAGGCCAGCACATAGGCTTCCTGCACGATGTCTTCCGCTTCGCTGTCGTTTCGAATGACGCCTCGGGCAATGCGATAGAGGCGCTGGTTGTAAACCTGCATGATCGTCAGGAAGGCTTGCCCGTCACCGGCGATCGCCCTTTGCGCCAGCGCAACATCCGCGGTCGGGTCCGTGATCGCAAGCGCGCTTGTTCGAGTGTCTGCCATAACCGAGCCTCCGCAGCATTAGATGCACGGTTCCGCCAAAAGGTTCCCGACATTTTTTCCAGTTGGAGGCAACGTACTCTCCGCGCCCAAGCCTTTTTCGGGAAGGCGGTTGCGCCCTTGTAGCAGGTCTTGGCTTGACCTTGACCTCGACCGTCCGATTCCTTCCGGACTACCCAGACGAGAAGCTTATACTTTTTCGCGCTACATAGTTATATTTTCATCGCGTATTTTTCAAAGTTGACGTGCGGAAACTTTTATGGTTTTTACGTCATCGCCAAGACGGTGATGGGAGGGCCCTCCTGCTTGGCCGCCAGGACCAAAGGCCCACGTCGTTTCCAGGGAGGAAACCCATGAACATGCCCCGTATTCTCAAGGCGCTTGTCGCCGGCACGGCACTGACCCTGATTGCAACGGTCGCATCGGCCGAAGGCATCGGCGCCTCGCTTTTGACCCAGCAGCACCCGTTCTACATCGAGCTTGCCGACGCTATGAAAGCCGAAGCCAAGGAGAAGAACGTCGCGCTCGAAGTTGCGATCGCCAACCAGGATCTCAACAAGCAACTCGCCGACGTCGAGGACTTCATCGTCAAGGGCGTCGACGTCATCGTCATTTCGCCGGTCGATAGCCAGGGCGTGCGCGCCGCGATCGAAAAGGCCGAGAAGGCCGGCATCAAGGTGATCACCGTCGACGTGCCCGCCAACGGCGCGACCGTCACCTCGCATATTGGCACCGACAATTTCACCGGCGGCGTCAAGGCTGGCGAACTGATGGCGAAGGTTCTCGACAACAAGGGCAAGGTTGCCGTCATCGACTACCCGACGGTCCAGTCAGTGGTGAACCGCGTCAATGGCTTCAAGGAAGCAATCGCCAAGCATCCTGACATGGAAATCGTCGCTATCCAGACCGGCATCACCCGTGCCGAGGCGCTTGCCGCCGCGCAGAACATGCTGCAGGCAAATCCTGACATCACCGGCATCTTCGGCTTCGGCGACGACGCAGCACTCGCCGCAGCCGTTGCCGTCAAGGCGGCGGGCCTGGAAGCGCAAGTCAAGGTCATCGGCTTCGACGGCATGAAGGAAGCCCGCGACGCGGTTGACACCAACCCCGTCATGGTCGGCGTGATCCAACAGTTCCCCGACCAGATGGGCAAGCAGGCCGTCGACACCGCCGTCAAGGTTGCCGCAGGCGAACAGGTTCCGGCCGAACAGCCGATCGTACCTGGCGTCTACACCGCGAAGTAAGTCCTCCCAGGACAGCCGCCGCCCCACGGGCGGCGGCACCCATACGACGAACGTTTCCGGCCCGCTGCACAAAAACATGCAGCAATTCAGAGTGTTACAGCGTGCATGTCTCCTGAGATGCGCGTTGCCGTGACACCGGAGACGCTTCTCGGCGCGATCCAAGGAGGCCGCCATGCATGGTTCGACCACGGACACCGTTCTCAAGATCAGCAATGTCACGAAATCCTTCGGGCAGGTCGCCGCGCTGAAGAGCATGCGGCTCGATGTCCGCCGCGGCCGCGTGCATACGCTGCTGGGCGAAAACGGAGCCGGCAAATCGACGCTGATGAAAATCCTTGCCGGCGTTCACAGCGCGACGTCAGGCGACATTGTCCTTGACGATCAACCCTATCGCCCCGCCAACCCGCAGCAGGCCTCGGCGCTGGGGCTCGCGATCGTCTTCCAGGAACTGAGCCTCTGCAACAACCTGACGGTGGCGGAGAACATTCTGGCGACGCGCGAGCCACGCAAGTTCGGCTTCATCAACGACACGGCGGTTGTTGCCAGGGCCAAGGCGATCGTCGCCGAGCTCGGCCTGCCTGTTGATGTCACCGAGAAGGTCGGCAATCTCTCGATTGCCCAGCGGCAGCTGGTCGAGATCGCCAAGGGCCTCAGCCACGACGCAAAGGTCGTCATTCTAGACGAGCCGACCTCGTCGCTCAGCGACAGCGAGGCTGAGATCCTGTTCGACATCATCGGCCGGCTGAAAAGCCGCGGCGTCGCGGTCATCTACATTTCCCACCGCATGGAAGAGATCATGCGCCTCAGCGACGACATCACCGTCATCCGCGATGGCGAGTATGTCTCCACCCATGATCGTAACGACGTCACCATCGAGGCGTTGATTGCGCTGATGGTTGGTCGCCGGATGGAAGAAATCTATCCCCCGCCAACCCATGACCGGTCGACGCAGATTGCTGCGGATCGGCCGCCGGTGCTCGCGGTCGAGCGCCTGACACGCGATGGCGAATTCGACGATATCTCCTTCGAGGTGGGCGCCGGTGAAATCCTCGGCTTCTTCGGCCTCGTCGGCTCGGGCCGCTCCGAAGTGATGAATGCGCTGTTCGGCATGAAGAATGCCGGCGGCACTGTACGCCTTGACGGTAAGGAGGTGCGCTTCCGCTCGCCGGCTGAAGCCATCGCCCGCGGCATCGGCTTCGTCACCGAGAACCGCAAGGAAGAAGGTCTTGTGCTCGGACACAGCGTGGCGTGGAACATCTCCATGGCGGCCCTTTCCGATTTCACCGGCCCATTCGGCTTCACCCGTGGTGGCGCCGAGCGCAAGGCCGCGGCAGCCGAAGTCGGCCAGCTTGCCATCAAGACGCGCTCGCTCGACACGCCGGCCGGGTCCTTGAGCGGCGGCAACCAGCAGAAGATCGTGCTCGCCAAATGGCTGCTGACCCGGCCGAAGGTGCTCATCCTCGACGAGCCGACCCGTGGCGTCGATGTCGGCGCGAAATTCGAAATCTACAAGATCATCCGCCAGTTGGCGGCCGAAGGAACAGCGATCGTGCTGATCTCCTCCGAGCTGCCGGAAGTGCTCGGAATGAGTGACCGCGTCGTCGTCATGCATGAGGGCGTGCTCGGCGCGACCCTTGCCGGCACCGACCTCACTCCCGAAACGATCATGGCGCACGCGACAGGTTTTCAATCATGACCCAGCAAACTGCAGCCCAGGCCGCCCTCGTCAGGGCATTGAAGCAATATGGCGGCATCTTTCTCTCGCTGGTGATGCTCTGCGTCATCTTCTCCTTCCTCAATCCGCGGTTCATGTCGGTCGTCAATTTCATGAACATCCTGCAGCAGGTGGCCGTGATCGCAATTGCCGCCTTCGGCATGACCTGGGTGATCCTGCTCGGCGAGATCGATCTGTCCGTCGGCTCGATCATCGCGGTCGCCGGCATGGTCGGGGCGCAATGTTTCGCCTTCGGGCTCGGCTTCGGCCCGGCCCTCGCCATGACGCTTGTAGCCGGCGCGCTGATGGGCATGCTCAACGGCGTGTTGACGGCAAAGCTCCTGCTGCCGTCGTTCATCGTTACCGTTGCCACCATGGGCATCTATCGCGGCCTCGTCAGCCTGCCGACAAACGGCGCGCCGGCGATGATCGACAATTCGACATGGACCGCCATCGGCACCGAAAGCTTCCTCGGCCTGCCGATCATCATCTGGGTCGTTGCCGTGCTCTTCGTCATCAATCAGATCGTGCTCAGCAAGACCAGCTTCGGGCGTCGTGCCTACCTCACCGGCGGCAACCGCGAAGCGGCGATCTATTCGGGCATCAAGGTCGATCGCCTCAAGATCATCATCTTCATGATCTCGGGCGTCATGGCGGCGATCAGCGGCGTGCTGCTCTCCTCGCGCCTTTTCTCCGCCCAGACCAATGCCGGCATGAGCTATGAGCTCGATGCCATCGCCGCGGCCGTGCTCGGCGGCACCTCGCTTGCCGGCGGTGTCGGCACCATGGTCGGCACGCTCATCGGCGCCTTGATCATCGGCGTAATGAACAACGGCATGAACATGCTTTCCGTCCCCTATTTCTACCAGCTCATCGTCAAGGGCCTCGTGATCCTTGTCGCCGTTTGGCTCGACGTTCGCGCCAAGCAGGCAAAGCGCTGACCGGACACGAGTGAGACACATGCACAAGATACTGACGATCGGCGAGATCCTCGTCGAGATCATCGCCACCGAAAAGGGCGACGGCTTCCGGCAGGCGACACCGCTGATCGGCCCCTTCCCTTCCGGCGCCCCGGCCATCTTCATCGACCAGGTCGGCAAGCTCGGCCAGGCGAGCGCGATCATTTCGCGCGTCGGCGGCGACGATTTCGGTCACGTCAACCTCGCACGCCTGGAGGCCGACGGCGTCGATATCTCCGGCATCGAGGTCGATCCGCTCGCCACCACCGGCAGCGCCTTCGTTCGCTATCGCCACGACGGCAGCCGAGCCTTCGTCTTCAACATCCGCGACAGCGCCTGCGGCACCATTCGTCTCGATGACAAGGCGATCGCCCTCGTTCAAAGCTGCAGCCACATGCATGTCATGGGTTCGTCGCTCTACGCGCCGAGCGTAGTCGAGAGCATTCTCGCCGCAATCGACATCATCAAGGCCGCCGGCGGCACGGTCTCCTTCGACCCCAACCTCAGGGCGGAAATCCTCGAAAGCCCCGGCATGCGCGAAGCGCTGAGATCAGTGTTGGCCAAGACAGACGTGTTCCTGCCGAGCGGCGCCGAGCTCTTCCTTTTCACTGAGGCGAAAAGCGAGGCAGACGCCATCGCCGAACTCCTCGCCGCCGGCATCAAGGTGGTCGTCGTCAAGCGCGGCGCCGAGGGCGCCAGCTATTTCGATGCGGAAGCGACCTTCACCCTGCCTGGCTTTGCGGTCGAAGAGGTCGATCCGACCGGGGCGGGCGACTGCTTCGGCGCCACCTTCGTCACCTGCTGGCTGAACGGCGCAACACCTCGAGAAGCGCTTGAACTCGCCAATGCTTCCGGCGCCCGCGCCGTGATGATCTTCGGCCCGATGGAAGGCGCATCGACACGAGCGGAACTCGAAGCCTTCATCAGCGCGCGAAAGGATTGAATGTCATGAAACCGAACTATCTGATCGATATCGCCCAGTGGCGTGACCGTCCGGGCCTGCGTGGCATTCCCTCGATCTGCTCGGCCCATCCGCTCGTCATCGAGGCCGCGATGCTGCGGGCGCTGAAGGAAGGCACGCATCTCTTGATCGAGGCGACCTGCAACCAGGTCAATCAGGAGGGCGGCTACACCGGCATGACGCCAGCCGACTTTACCGGTTTTGTCGGCGAGATCGCCGGAAAGACCGGTTTTCCGGTCGAAAACATCATCCTTGGCGGCGACCATCTCGGTCCCAATCCGTGGAAGCATCTGCCGGCCGATGAGGCGATGGCGAAGGCCGAAGCGATGATCCGCGCCTATGCCGAGGCCGGCTTTACGAAGCTGCATCTCGACACCAGCATGGGCTGCGCCGGCGAGCCGATCGCCCTTGCCGATGCAACGACGGCATCGCGTGCCGCACGGCTTGCCGCTGCGGCCGAAGATGCCATCCGCGGACGCGACGGCATCGCCCCGGTCTACATCATCGGCACCGAAGTACCGGTCCCGGGCGGCGCGTTGGAGGAACTGGACACGCTCGAAGTCACGGCGCCGGAAGCAGCTGTCGAAACCGTCGACATTCACCGCCTGGCGTTCTCGGACGCAGGTGCCGGGGAAGCCTTCTCGCGGGTCGTCGGTGCTGTGGTCCAACCGGGCGTCGAGTTCGGCAACGAGAACGTGATCGCCTATGACAGGCCGAAGGCCGCCAAGTTGAGCGCCAGCCTGACGAAGCTCAACGGCCTCGTCTTCGAGGCGCATTCCACAGACTACCAGACACAAGACGCGCTTCGCGATCTCGTGGCCGATGGCTTTGCCATCCTCAAGGTCGGTCCCGGCCTGACCTTCGCCTTGCGCGAAGCGCTTTACGGCCTCGACCAGATCGCCACGTTTCTGTTTCCCGATGCACGGTCGAAGACGCTGGCTGAGGTCACCGAAGAGGTGATGCGCGAGGAGCCGGCAAACTGGGGCAAATATTATCACGGCTCATCAGAAGCCCTGCGCCTTCAGCGCCATTTCTCCTACAGCGACCGCATCCGCTATTACTGGCCGCACCCGAAGGTCGCGACCGCAGTCGAAGAACTTCTTCGTCTGCTCGATGGCGTCACGATCCCCGAGACGCTGATCAGCCAGTATCTCTCGGGCAGCTACGAGCGTGTGCGAGACGGTCAGGTCCCGCCCC
Organism: Ensifer sp. 4252; assembly: GCF_050434565.1. Classification (NCBI taxonomy): domain Bacteria; kingdom Pseudomonadati; phylum Pseudomonadota; class Alphaproteobacteria; order Hyphomicrobiales; family Rhizobiaceae; genus Ensifer; species Ensifer sp. 4252. Next base: position 130,816 of record NZ_JBNDIU010000005.1, on the reverse strand, counting down.
AAGCAAAGGCCCTGGCGATTGCGGCCGTCGACGCGGTTCTGGAGGATTACTTCACTGCGTGCAAAGGATAGAGCTGGCTGTTCATTCCGTGAATATTTCGCGGTCGACACTGCCTATCCCTCGGAAATAAATCTATAAACGAAACCCAAAAGAAGAATGGGGGCGCTTCGACCGTGGACAGACAAATCAAGACGATGGAGGATTTTTCGGAGTTCGTCGGTTTGTCGCGCCCCACAGTCTCCAAATACTTCAACGATCCGACTTCAGTCCGTAAGAAGACCCGCGACGCCATCGAGGCCGCTATCAAGCAATCGGGCTTCAGACCCAACATCTTCGCCGTCAATCTCAACAGGCGGCGAACCAATATTCTTGGCGTCATCGTTCCCAATTCGACCGACCCGTTCTACATGGCGCTGACGCGGCGCATCGAGCATATCGCCAACCAGGCGGGCTTTCTGGCTTTCGTCCTTTCCTCCGATGGCAAGCCCGAGATGGAGGAGCGCGCCATCGAGACCTTCAAGTCGATGAATGTCGCCGGCGCCATCATCGCCCCGCTCGGTGTCCAGTCCCATCATCAAAAGCTCACCTCGCTCGGCGAAAGCATCCCACTGATCTACGTCGACTCGCCGCTCGACGGCAGTTCCTCCTTCGTCGGCACGGACAACCGGCAGAGCTTCAAGCTGATGGTCGACTATCTCTGCCGCTCCGGCGAACCGCCCTGCTACTTCGGCATGCCGCCGGTCAACAACAACGCGTTGGCCCGCCAGCACGCTTATCAAGAGGCGATGCAGCAGTTGAAGATGGATGCCGTCATCGTGCCGACGACGCCGAATGCCTCCTGGGACTTCGAAAAGTTCGGCTACGACGAAACGCTGCGCATCCTGGGTGAAGGCGGCTTCCCGACGAAGACGGTGCTCTGCGCCAACGACCGCGTCGCCTTCGGCGTCATCGCGGCGGCCTTCCAGTCCGGCGTCAAGGTCGGGCGCGAACAGGATAGCGACCTGCGCGTGGCAGGTCACGACGACCATCCGCTGTCGCGCTACACCTGCCCACCTCTGACGACGGTGGCGCAGAACTATAATGAGATCGGCCGGCTGGCGATTGAGCTTCTGTTGTTCAAGCTCGGCGAAACCGAGAATGTCGATCAGGCCTTCCCCGCCGACGAGCGCATTCTGCTCAGCGCCGAGATCATGCTGCGCGGCTCGGCCTAGACCGGCTATGGGCCTGAACTCGCCGACAGCCTCGTCTCGACCGCGCCGACCGCCGGGAAAGGCAGATCGGCTGCGATGCGCTCGATCAAGAGCCGCACCCGGCGCGGCTGGAGGCGCGTGGGCGGATAGACAATCTGCAGCGCGGTGCGACCGACGGAATAGCTCGAAAGCACTTCGACAAGCGCTCCCGACGCCAGATCCTCACCCACGTCCCAGATCGATTTGAGAGCGATGCCTTGGCCCTCGCGGCACCATTGCGCCACCAGTCCACCGTCATTGGCAACCCGCCGGCCGCGCACCATCACCTTGCGGATCTTGCCGTCGATCTCAAAGGACCATTCGCGGTCGAGGTTGGTGCCAAAGCGCATGACGATGCAGTCGTGGTCGGACAGTTCGTCCGGATGGTCGGGCGTGCCGTTGGCCGCGAGATAGGCAGGTGCCGCGCAAACCACACGGCGATTTTCCCCGAGCGGCCTTGAGCGTAGCGAACTGTCGGCAAGAAGACCGTGACGGATCGCGAGATCGAGGCCCTGGCCGAAGAGATCGACATAGCCGTCCGTCAGGTTGAGATCGATGGTGACCTCTGGATGGTCGGCCAGAAACCGATCGAGGATAGGCACGATGTGGCGTCGACCGAGGTATTTCTGGACCGTGCTGACCGATGGCCGTGTCCGCTCGCGATACGGCAACGGCGATATTGTCGACATCGTCTATCTCGCCGGCGAGACCCGCCATTTCAGCGATCTCACAACCGCGGATGCCTTCGTCCACGACCTCACCAACACCGGTGAAACCGAACTCGTTTTCGTCACCGTCGAGTTCGATCCACGCCGGCCGCAGATGATGTTCGAATGAAAGGGATCGGCGGAAACGCCACTATTCGCCGAGGCGCGGTGACGCCTTGACCGTGTCGATGATATTGCCGAGCAGCAGATGCAGCGCATCGCGGTAGCCGGTGCGTGCCGAGGGGCCGCTCTCCTCAGAAGTCATCACCACGGTCAGTTCAAGCGCCGGAACGATGTAGAGCATCTGACCGCCATAGCCCCAGGCGAAATGCACGGTCTCGCCGGCGATTTGGCGCTGGAACCAGCCGTAGCCGTAGATGTCGCCGGAGAAACGCGAATTGGTGCGCGGCTGCCAGGAAAGTGCTACCCATTGCGCCGGCACCACCTGTCTTCCTTCTGCAGTCTTGCCGCCGTTGCGGTATGTCTCGCCGAAGGCAAGCAGTGATCGCGCGCTCATCGCCATCTGGTTGCCGCCGAGATAGATGCCTTGCGGATCGCGATCCCAGGCGTCGATGCGAAAGCCCTTGATCGGACCGAGCCACTCACGGGCGAGAGCAAGCGTCGACTTGCCGCTGACCTTGGTCAGGATTGCCGAGAGCAGATGGGTGGACGCAGTCGAATAGAGCATCTGCCCGCCCGGATCATCGTCGAACGGCTGCGCCAGCGCAGAGCGGACCCAGTTCCGGCTGGACACCCAACGGCCGTAATTCGGACCGGACATCCGTCCAAGGCCGGCCTGCATCGAAAGCAGATGTCCGATGGTGATGTCCTCAAGCCTTGGATCCGGTGAGGCCGGCAGGTCCGTTTCGAGGATCGGGGCGATCTTCTGGTCCGGCCCCTCCAGCAAGCCCTTGTCGATCGCGATGCCGACCAGAGCCGATACGATCGACTTGGAAGCCGATTTGATGTTGGTGGTTCCCGTCGGGCGGTTGCCCTGGTAGCCGCGTTCGGCAACGACAGAGCCGGCTCGTGAGACGATCACGGTTTTCAACGGCTTCAACTCGTCGCGCGCTGTAAGGCTGTCCAACAGCGCCGGAAGCGGTGGCCGATCCTGCGCGATAGCCAAGGAGCACATCACCAGCAGCGAGAAAAATGCAGCGGCAAATCTGATCATGCCGTCCGATTTAGGCTGAATGCGCGGCGGCGTCATCGGGCCGCGTGCAATGTCACGCGGATTTGAAGCCAGGTGACCGGCCCCGTCGTGGCTCAGTCGTGCAACGGCTTCACGATGCGTGTGGGGCGGATGCGCCTGTGGCAAGTACCGACACGAAACGGCGCAAGCTCTGCCGGACGAAATCCGCAACCGGGATCTGCGGGTCAAAACTCCACCAAAGCAGGGCCCCCTGCCAGTGGGATGCCATCAGGAGACCGATACCGGGTACCGGCCCCGATGGACCGGCCAGGCGTTCATCCAGCGCCTGGGAGAGCGCATCGCGCCATCGCGCGCCGCGGGCGCGCAGAGCAGCATCGCGCAAATCCTCGCGCAGGATCCGAAGACCGTCGGCGTAGGTTTCGATGCCGCCATAATCGCCGGACAGCCCGACGAGCAGATCGACGGCACCTTCCGGTGTCTTCGGCAAAGCCTCGGAAAGCTCGTCCGTCAATCGGTCGAGCCCGTCCCAGGCTTGCAAAAGCGTACGCTGGACGAGCCTCTGCTTGTTTTCAAACCGCTGGACCAGGGTGGAGGCGGAGAGCCCCGTGTCAGTGGCAAGGGCAGCGAAGGTCAGCCCCTCCGGGCCGCGCGCCTGCATGATCGCCAGCGCGGCTGCCAGCACGTCTTCGTCGGGCATCGTTTTGGGGCGTGGCATCTTGACTCTCGTTAATAACCGAATAATCGTTTATATATCTTATTCTCGCAGCCACGACCAGATGGCATCGATCACCGATGGAGGGAAACATGACACTTGGGGGAAAAATCGCACTGGTCGCAGGCGCCACCCGCGGCGGCGGTCGGGGAATTGCTGCCGAGCTCGGTGCGGCGGGCGCCACCGTCTACGTCACCGGCCGCACCACGAGAAGCCAGCAATCGGAATACAATCGCCCGGAAACAATCGAGGAAACGGCGGAACTTGTCAGCGAACTCGGCGGCGAAGGTATCGCGGTGCAGGTCGACCACCTGCAATCCACACAGGTGAAGGCACTCATCGAACGCATCCGGCGGGAACAGGGCCGGCTCGACATCCTCGTCAACGACGTCTGGGGTGGCGAAAACCTGTTCGAATGGAACAAGCCGGTATGGGAGCATGATCTCGACAACGGCTTGAAGTTGCTTCGACTGGCCATCGACACCCATTTGATCACCGCCCACCATGCCCTGCCGCTGATGATCGAAAATCGCGGCGGGCTGCTTGTCGAGGTGACGGACGGGACGGCCGAATACAATGCGGAGCATTATCGGCTCTCGCCGTTTTACGACCTCGCCAAGGTTGCCGCCAATCGCATGGCCTGGGCGCATGCCAAGGATCTGGAGCCGCATGGCTGCACGGCCATATCGATTACGCCCGGCTGGATGCGATCGGAGATGATGCTGGAGCATTTCCAAGTGACGGAAGAGACCTGGCAGGAGGCAACGAAGATCCAGCCGCATTTCGTCATTTCCGAAAGTCCGCGCTTCGTCGGCCGCGCCATCGCGGCGCTCGCTGCAGACGCACAGAAAGAGCGATGGAATGGACAATCCCTGTCGAGCGGCGGCCTCGCCCAGGAGTATGGCTTCACCGATCTCGACGGTTCGCGCCCCGATTGCTGGCGTTACATGCGCGAGGTGATGGAGCAGGACAAGCCCGCGGATGCGGCGGGATATCGCTGAAACACCTTACTCAAAGGCGTTTGGCAATCCCATCCGTCAGATCGTTAGCGTCTGGACCGCGCCATCGCCGAACTCGCAATCGAGTTCCCAACCGGCGCCGGCCTGACGGACGCCGAGAAATGTCGCCCCATCTCCGGGCGCCGGGCGCGTTGCATTGACGACGCAGCGGTAAGTCTTCGCACCGTTCAGGACGTCGATCGTCTCGCTGTCGACGATCTCCTCGTCGATGCCGTTGGCGAAGGGATAGGGCGCAAACATCGCTGCCGTGTGGATCGAGTGGAGACGGGTGACGGAGCCATCTTCATCGTAGAGATCGACCGTTGCGATGCAGCCTCGATGTTCGTCGCCCGAGAGAAACACCACATGCTCGATCCGGTTCTCGGCGATATAGGCAAGCACCTCGCGAAGCGTGTTGGGATACCCGTCCCAGCCGTCGGAATGCAACGCACTCAGGTTCGTCCAGGCGAGGCTTCGGTCGCGCTGTACGGCGCGCCGGTGCCGCGGCAACAACATCACCGGCGACACGACGAATTTCGGCGCGGGCGCCAGCAACAGCCATTGTTTCAGACTGTCCATCGTCGCCGGCGCAATCATCGCCGCGGTCTTAAGGCCGTCGCCGACCTTGCGGTGCGTGCGCTGCGTCCGCGTATCGAGCATGAAGAAATGAAAGCCGTCGAAATCGAACATATCAAGCTTGGCATGTATGCCGCGCTGATATTTCCAATAGGCCTCGATGCCGCGCATCGCCTTTTCGGCGTTGTCATCGTCGTCGGGATCGGAAATCGGTTCCCAATTGTCGTCGATCTCATGGTCGTCGAGCAGCATGAAGGACGGGATCTGCCTGAGCACGTTGCGCACGCTTCGCTGGCTGAGCCAGGCTTCATAGGGCAGCCGGTATCGGTCGTCCCGACGGGTCGGGTCATAAAGGCCCGCCGTTGGGTCGACATAAACCTGGTCGCCGACGAAAAGCGCAAAGCGTGGCTTGATGCCGGCATTGGCTTCCAGGCGGTCGCCGATGCGGCCATAGGAATGGTAGGCGACGGCATCGTCGAGAAATCCGGCCGGATACTGGCACGACGACAGCGTAAAGCTGGTGCCGTTCGGCGTCGGTTCCAGGGGCGGCTGCACCGGCGGATCATAGGGAATGACGCCGTCCCTCAGGTCGAAATCCTGTTCGACAACGGGCGGCGGCGCCGCCTGCATGAAGCCCTGTCGCCTTGTGCTCGGAGGGGGAAAGGCGATCGCACGCTCGACCGCGGCCGCCATTTTCTCAAACCGACCGAAGGCAAACGCGACCGCCTGTTTGCTCGCGGCATCGCCGGCGCCTGTCGGATCCAGTCGGCGCATCTCTTTAAGCGCGATATCGGCGACGAAGTAGCCGTAGGCCGGGCCTTGCCCTGCCCGGCCGGGCTGTGCCAGATGCCGATCAAAGTCGAAGGTCGGCAAGGACAGCCCGCCGCCAGGGCTAGCAATCGGATCACGCGGAGCGGCTGTCTCGCCGAACACGATCACCGGCGGTGGTGCGGCGACGGGTTCAAGCGGCGGCGGTGGTTCCTCATGCTCGAGGTCCGGTGCCGCCAACGCCGCATCCTCGTCATAGACCAGCAAGACCAAAAGCGCATTGCCGCGATCTTCGCCCGCGTTGCCCGGCATGCGCGCCGGCAGCGGGGCTTCGAATGCGTCCCAGCCATCGTCCTCAAGCGCCTTGGAGGTGTAGGCCACGAGGTGTTCGATGAGATATTGGACATCCCAGGGCTTGGCCGCATCATCCGGCCGGCAGATGCGATCGTCGACCAGTCGGATGCGCAGCAGCAATGCGGCTTCGGTCGCCCGATGCGAGGGTGCCGAACCCAGGCGGATGACCAGCGCCGGGGTCTTCGGGCGCTCTTCGGTCAGGATCGGACCGATCCAGGGCGGGTACACCACTTTTTCACTGTCGGCCTTGGCTGCAGCCGTCGGTATATCGGCGTCGAGAAACTGCTGGATCTGCTGCAAGGTCGCGTGGCGCGTCGTTCCGACCAGAGCATCCTGATGCCCCGCGCCCGGATTGACGAAGGGAGGCGTATAGACCCGACCGGCATCGCCAAAAATCTGCCGCATGCGATCGACGGTCGAGACGTGCGACAGGCCATTTTCCGCTCCATGCACGCTAAAGGTCGGGAACGACCAATGCTTTTCCAGATTCTGGCGCGAGACCAGGCGATTGCGTCCATGAAAGTCCGTCATCGTCGAGTAGCGAACGAAATGCAGGGTCGACGACACCGTCGACAGGCTCAGCGGACCGAAGTGCTCGTCGATATAGCGCAGCATCTCCGGCTCCATGTTGCGCACGTTGAAATCGCGACCGTAGAGCGCGTCCATGCGGTGCCGCGTCCGCGTCCAGGGCGTCCGCTTCGTCGGCCATAGCGGGTTTTCGACGTCGAACTCCTCGACGGGATAGGGTAGCGTCGACAACAATCGATCGAGCAGATCGTCCGCCAGCGTCGGCTCCTTCGGGTTGAAGCTGTAGCTGTCCGGCAGGAAATCGATGAGGTAGCGCACGACATAGGCGCGAAAGATGTTGGCCGGTGCGAAGACCACCAGCGGGCCGACCTGCGTGAACGCGGCGCGATTGACGAGCCCGGTCGCATGGCCGTTCAGAACGGCAATGCTGAAAACGACGGTTCCCATGCAATGCGCGATCACATCGACCGTTCCGTCAGGCGACGTCGCCGCCACGGCCTTAAGCGCAGCCGGCACGTCGACATTGCCGATCTGGTCAAAACTCCAGGCCTCCGTTGCCGTCGGCTGGCCGGCACTGGTTCTGAGATCGGCGATCCATATGTCACGACCGGTGCACCAGAAATGGCTGGCGAAATTGGGATTGACCGCATGATGCGCAAACGTCGTGCCGCTGGCGCTATAGCCGTGGAACATCACCAGTGGCCGCTTTTTGGTGTTGGGATGGCGGTAGCGCGTCAGCCGCACCTCGCCTAGAATGTCGTTGCCTCCGCCATCCGGCCGTTCGGGAGCAAGCGCGACGCGGTGCAGTTCGGCGGTGATCGATGCGCCGCCGGGCAGACTGAGCGTGCTCGGCGGCAGACGGTTGACGATCGCCTCGCGCGGCCGCTTGTCCTGATCGGGCGAACGGAAACTCCAGATGTGCAGACCGAGCAGAAGCCGCGTGACGAAGCCGAAGAACGACAGGAGATCGCCGATGGTATTGGCGCCGTCGCGTTGATTGACGATCCGGAACAACGGCACGCCGATCCGCGCGAGATAGCCGACATCAAGCTTCAGGACGCGTTCGCCGCTGTCGGCGCTGAGGCCTGGGAACCTGTCGAGCGTCACCTCCATAAGCTGGCGCCACGGGTTGCAGCGCCGATCGTAGGTGAACGTCTTGGTGCCGACGATGCGGTTGCCGTCGAGTGTTATCTTGCCGCCGACGTCCCGCGGTCCGATGGTCAGATCATAAGTGAGCGCCCTGAGTTCGCCGGAGCGGCTGGCGATCGCGAAAGCCGACTTGACCCGCGACCAGATACCGGGGCCACCATCGCCGTCGACGAGGGCCTGGTAACTGTCGCGAAGGCCCCGGTTCAGCGTCCACGCTTTGCCGGCGCGCCACACCCGTCCAAGCAGCGAGCTCTGCTGGCGCTCGAATATCCGCAGGCTGCCGGAGATCGGTGCGCTGAATTCGACGGCGGCATCGAGCTTCTGCTCCTTCACATGCAAAGGCAGCCAGGTCGTTTCGAGCGCTTCCCAGACACCCCGGGGGAAAATCCGGATCTGGCTTCTGATGGCGCGATCCGGCACTTCGGTCGCGACACGAAGGACCGGATGGCCACCATTGTTCGGCGTCAACTGTCCAAGCATCGTCGGCGTAAACCGCATGGTCAGCTCGACGATCCGGGTTTCCTCGACCCCATCGGCAGGCGTCAGGCGAACGGGGCCGACAAGACGTTCGGTGATTTCGACCTCGCTCGACTGCACCCGCGCGGCGACGTCGGTGTCGCGAAAGACTGGTCGAACCAGCGGCGCACCAACCGGCCGAACTTCGGCCGCGACATAGTCCCATTCGTCCGCCAGCGCTTCGGTCGCGCGCAATGCAATCGCTGCAATCGTCAAGGCGGGGTTCGTCGCAAGCGCTGTCGGAACGATCGACCCGTCGAGCACAACCAGATCGTCATACACCGCATCGGAATCCGCCGACGAAAAGACGCGGCCAAGATGGTCGACGACACCGTCTGCGCCGGTATCGGCCATAGCGCAGCCGCCAAGCGGGTGGACGGTTGCCAACGGCCCGCGCTGATCTTTGAGCAGCCAGGTCAGATCGGCCGGCAACAGCTTCCAGACCGGATTGGGGATGAGCCGGCCACCTGAGTTCTTGGTCAGCGCCGCGAGCGCCGCGACCTCCTCGTCGAAGACGGGCAGGCTTTGCAGCCTGTCCCAGCGGATCCGGGCAATCCCGTCGCGATCGGTAGCGATTGGATCGCCGTCGAGCTCGATCCGGCCAGCCGCGCCGTCATCGGCCATGACGGCGTAGAGAGCGGAGTGGCCGATGCGTGTGGCCGGCACTGCATAGATATCATCCTCCGGAAATCCCGACCGGTGCCGGGTGCCGTCATGCTTGGCGAGACCGTGCAGCGTGTTGAGCGTCGCGAAAACCTCGGCGAAGGCGATGCGGAGGGCGGCCGGTACCGACATTTCCTCGATCATGACACCGGCGGAGGCACGCAGATCGATCACCCCGGTAATCGTCGGCCCGATTGCCCGGGTCGAAGGCTTGACCGTTTCGTCGGCGACGGTGTTGACGGCAGCTGTGGTGGCGTAGTCGGCAACCAGCATGTCGCCATTGGTCGAGCATCGTGTGCCCAGGTTCTTGTCGGGCAGTCGCAAGCCCAAGCCGCACGACCGCATGAGAATTTCGCTTGAGCCGAGCGTACCGGCGGCGAGCACCACCTTGCGAGCCCTGATCGACACGGTGCCGCCGTCACGCTTGCGCAATTTAGTGTCGGTGTGGACGCAATTGACGATCCAGCCGGCCGCCCCATCCCTGGCGATGGTCAGCACCGTTGCACCGCTGAAAATTTCAGCGCCGTACTCATGGGCGCGCACCAGCAAATTGACATCGAGCGAATTCTTCGCGCCACCATTGCAGCCGGTCGCGCAGTCACCGCAGCGCATGCATTTGTTAAGACTCACATTGCCCGAACTCGTGGTGTCGCTCATCGCGACGGTGATCGAAGCGGGGCGGAAGTTGCCATCCGGCGCGATGGCGCGAATGGAGCGAAACTTTTGCGGCACGCCATCGACATGGTTCGCAATGGTGTTGGGTGCCCCCATGATGGCACCACCCAGCAGATCACGGGCACGATCGAAATAGGATTTCCAGGCCGACAGATCCGTGAGCGCCGTCGGCCAGCCCTTGAGGAACACGCTTGGCAGCGGCGTTTCCATGACACCTGCATTGATCAGCGAACCGCCGCCCACGCCATTAGCGACGACGGCAACGACCTCCGCACCGATCCTGATGTCGATCAGCCCCTCCTTGTTGGTGTCGCTGCGAATATGGCGCGGCAATTCACCGAGCCCTGTCGGAAACGAGCCCGGCAGATATTCACGCCCGCGCTCGAGAACGCCAACTGTGATCGGGCTGCCCTCATGCGTGCGACCGGCGAAGGTCGATGCGGCAACGGCGCCGCCATAACCGCTGCCGATGATCAGCACATCGAAGTGCACACTGGCCGGCGCCTTGCGGACGCGATCGATCAACCGCTCGAAACCCTGCGATATCCAGGCCGTTTTCGATTCCGTGTCGAGGTCGCTCATGCTGGCCTCCGCGGCAAGCTACCGCGAGGCCCAGCGATGCGGTATCGCAACGCCTCGTCGACGACGGCCCTCGATCCTCTGCCGGTCTGCGATCTGTCTTTTCCGATGTCGCTTCTCTGCACAGTGTTCTCCACCAGATATGCCGCCCCCTCGATCGCGGCCGTTCTTTTTCCGGTCTTTCCACGCCTGCAAAATATGCTCGCATCCATCCCACGCTTCGGGGCCGGAAGGCATTAACTTAACCTTGGGTTGCATACGAGCACAAAGCACCGCATTGGCCTTTCCGACCCATGCCCTGATTTCGACTGACGTTGAGAGACCCCTCTTAGCGCCGGGCGAATTATATGCGAAAGTCTGCAGATACGTGAGAGGGGAACCACTAATCCAGAAGTAGTAGGGCCTCACCCCATCGTGTGAGCAAACTGGGCGCTGGCGCTTCCTTCGTCTTTCTGCAGGCGTGAGAAAGAAGTCATGGGAAAAAACGATCCGCTCCTGGAGGGCTTCCTGCCGCTGGAATTGCTGGGCAGGATCCATGGCGCCAGTGGCGACCGTCCGGCCGCCGTCGCGTTTCCGGCCGCGGTACTGTTCGTGGATGTGTCGCGCTACACGGCCCTCGTCGAACAGTTGGCCCGGCGCGGACAGGAAGGCCTGGAACAGATCCCAAAACTGCTCACGCTTTCCTACGCGCGCTGCGCCGAGCAGATCGGCAACCGTGGCGGCGAGGTTCTCTATTTCTCCGGCGATTCTCTCCTTGCCTACTGGGCAGCTAGCGATGTCGACCTCGGCCGTGCCGTGCGATCCGCGACCGATTGCGCCGAAGCAATCTGCCGCGACCAGGGCGCTCCACAGGAGGCGGCCCCGGGCCAAATCGGGCCTGCACTTCATGTCGGCGTCGGAGCGGGGCAGCTCTGGGCCGCGGCACTCGGCGGCCGGCCGGTTTGGAACCTGATTGCCGGCGGCGATGCGGTCATGCAGGCAGCAAGAGCGCAGACCCAGGCCCGTCGCTGGGAATATGTACTGTCGGATGGCGCGACGCAGGCGATTGCTGTTGCGGACACCGCAGGCGGTGAAGATGCGCCTTGCATTGCGCCTCCGGCGCCACCGACACTCAGGACCGAATGGTTGTCCGGATTCCTGCCGCCACAGCTGCAAGATATCGTGCGAACCACGGAAGAGGCGCCTGTCGTCACGCATAGTGGTTGCTCGCACGACGAAAACAATGGCTTGAGATCGGACGCACGGCTGGACCGGCTCGCCGAGATCAGGCCGATTTCGGCGCTGTTTGCGCGGATCGCCGGTCTCGACCACAGCGACCCGATGGCTCTCGCCCGTCACCATGACCTCTGCACCTCGCTCCAGGCCGACCTCCAGAATTCAGGCGGACCGCCCGGCGAACTGCTCTTCGACGACAAAGGCCTTGTCTTTGTCGTCGCCTTCGGCGCTCACGGGACCTTCCACCGCGACGACCCACAGCGCGCCGTCGATGCGGCTCGGGCCATCTGCCGAACTGCTCAACGCTTCGGCCTGTCGGTATCGGTCGGCGTGGCGACGGGTGACGCACTCTTTCGCGTCGTCGGCAGCACCCGCAGGCGACAGCTGATGGTCCTCGGTCCCCCGGTCAATCGTGCTGCTCGCCTGATGGCGGTCGCTGCAGATGACGTGCTCTGCGATGCGCCGACCGAGCGGGCAAGCCGAGCCACCTTCGCCTTCGAGCGGCGCGGCGCGCTGCAACTGGAGGGTCTCGGCGACATGGCACCGGCGTTCCGGCCGCAGACACGGCGCCCGGCGGCATCAGTGCCGACGAGCCTTATCGGCCGTGAGCGCGAATTGCGGTTCCTGAGAGCCACATTTGCCAACGTCAGTAGCGGGACCAACAGCCTCGTGGTGGTTCTCGGCGAACCAGGCATCGGCAAGACCAGGCTCGTCACCGCCTTCACGAACGAATTGCGGGCAAAGGGCGCAGTCGTCGCAGTTGCACCCGCCGAGCGCGATGATCGGCGCACATCGCTTTGGGCATGGCGGCGGGTCATCGAGACCCTGCTTGGCCTGCCCGCCGACAGCGACGGCGCCCGCCTGTTTGAACGCATTCATGACCGCGCCAGGAGAGACGCTGCCATTCTCACACGTCTGCCCTTGCTTGCCGATGTGCTCGCCGTCGACATCCCGCAGAACGAAAGCACGAGGCACCTCGACGGTGCGCACCGGGCCGACGCGACCATGCGCCTGATGGGCGACATCATCGCCGGGGCGGCTCCCCATCCTCTGACGCTGGTTCTCGAAGACAGCCAATGGCTCGATTCAGCCTCGTGGCGGCTCGTGGAATGGGTACTCGGTTCGCAATCCTCGCTGCTGGTCATCCTCTGCGTGCGGTCCGAGGAGATCCCGGAGGAGGTGAAAAGCCTCAGGCGCCGGGCCGAAACCGCCCGCCTCAACGCCGGCACATCGGAGACCGACGATCCCGCCCGCTTTTGTCAGATCCTGGAGCTTGATGAACTGAATGATGCCTCGATCTGGAAGCTGGTCGCGCGGACGCTGGGCAAGGCGCCGCCGCACGACGAACTGGCGCACCGGATTTCCAAGCTTGCCGGCGGCAATCCATTCTTTGCCGAGGAAATCGCTTTGACACTGAAGAGCGAAGGCCTGATCGCCATCCGCGATGGGCTCTGGCGCTCCATTCGCCCGCTCGACGACCTCAGATATTTCGAAGGCGTCGAACGGGTCATTCGCGAGCGTCTGGATCGCCTGACCACCGCGGCCCAGGACGTGATCAAGGCAGCGGCCGTGGTCGGGCGCTCGTTCACCACCACGCAGCTCAATGCCCTGCTGGAGCCGGATCTCGATGGCGAGAGCGTCTATGCCGTGCTCGAGACACTTGTGGCGGCCCATCTGGTTCGCCCGGAAGATCAGCCTGGACACTATGCGTTTCGCCACGACCAAACGCGCGACGTCGTCTACGGATCGATCCCCGGCGACCTGCGCAACAGGCTTCATGGTGCGCTCGCCACCTGGATCGAAGCCGGACGAACGGATGCGGGCAGCGCCGACGCGGCCGTCCTCGTCCAACATTTCGAGGCGGCGGGCAACAACGAGAAGGCGGTGAAATATGCCGATCTCGCCGCGACCAACGCGCTGCAGATCGGCGCCTTCCGCGAGGTCGAGGCGTTTGTCGGCATCTGCCTCAGCCACGAACCCAGGAAGCAGCCGTGGAACGACGATCAACGGCTGCAGGCGGTCCGCTGGCGCCGGCAGCTTGCTGAAGCCCACTACAGCCGAGGCGATATCCACGCTCAGGGCGTTGCCGTCCGGCGCGCGCTGAAGGCGGCGGGTGCCCCCGTGCCAACCTCGGCCAGCGGGACGCTGGTGGGTCTGATCCTGCGAGGTGCCCGGCTCGCCTATCAACAGGTGTTCCCGCCATCACCGGATCTGGCTGGAAAACAGAACCGCATACGCTGGGAGCGCGAAATGGCCCGTTGCCTCAACCAGGCGGCGACGGTGGACTATTTCGAACTGCGCTTTTCGCGCGGGATGTGCAACCTGGTCGGCGCCGTCACCCATGCGGAACGCACCGGCTCTTCCGTCGAAACCGCGGTTGCATCGGCACAGCTCGCCTGCGGCTTCGGCATGATGGGCTGGCAGCGCGTCTGCCATCACTTCATGTCGAGGGCCGAGAAGGTTGCGATCGAGATCGCCGATCCCGCGATCCATTCGCATGTCTGCTATCTTGATGCGCTCTGGCGCCTCGGCCGGTGCGATTGGGAGATGGTCGACCGCCGCCTCGACCAGTCACAGGGTCTTAGCCTGAGCGCCGGAGACCAGCTGCGCTGGTGCAATGCGCAGGGCATACGTTTCTGGTCGCTCTACTATCGCGGGGACTGGAGCGCGTTGGAGCCTGCGGCACTGACGCTTTTGTCGCGGGCCCAGAACGCCGGCAACATCCAGCAGGAAATATGGGCCTTGCGCTGCAAGGCGCTCTGCGTGTTGCACATGGACCGGCCTCGCGAAGCGGTAGAAGTACTCCGGTTGATCACCTCGGCCATGCTAGGCTCCGTCGATCTTGCGGCACAGATTTCGGCGCGTGGGGCGCTGGCGCTCGCGCTCGCCCGCGTCGGCAGGCACGCAGAAAGCGTCGAGGCCGCCGTCGACACGCTTCGCCTGTTGCGCGCCATGCGCCGGCCCTCCTCCCACAGCGCGTTGATCGGCATCTCTGGCGTGGCCGAAGTACTGTTTCGCGGCCGGGAGGCGGGCCTGTCCCGCGAGTATGAAGAATGGGGGCATTGGGAGCGGCAGGTGCTGTATGAACTGGCACGCTATTGCCGGGTCTTCCCGGTCGGCGCAGCGCAATACGGACTGTGGTGCGGCCTGGCGCACTGGCTGGACGACAGCAAAGAGCGCGCGCTGTCGACGTGGAAACAGGGCCTTGCCGTAGCCAAGCGCCTTTCCCTCAGACAGGATGAGGCCACCATAGCAGCCGAGATCCGGCGTCGGCAGGACACGGTCTGATCGGCAACAGCCTGTCCTCAAGAGCGCCCCGACCCGACATCGTTTCGGTGCCCGGCCTTGAACACGCCCCTCGCCTCCTATAGTTCGGGTCCCGAGTTGATTTTGGATTGGGACAATCGTGTCGAGAGATCGTTATTCGAGAAAACTGGAATGCTCGAAATGTGGAGCGTCCGGCTTTGCAGAAGCCTCGGAGAACGATGATCCAAAAAGCAGGACCCGTGGTTTTCTCATCGATCAGATGCCAGCGGGCTTTTCGACTGAGCGTCCGTCGAGTGATCCCGCCAAACACATGATGCGGTGCCGCTGCGGCCATATCTTCGCCTTCAAGCAGAAGACTGTATATGCGCCGAGCGGCGAACCGCGAAACTAAGCCACGTTCCGCCTGCCTGATGGTCTCTGCGCGAAGACCGTGGGACGGTCGCTTAGGACGCTCTGACCACCAGACCCATCGCCTCGCAAATCATCACCGACTGCTCGATCGTGATGACGGCGCGCTTCAGCGTCACCGTTTCGGGTTCGATCGAACTTATATCGCTGCCGCGCAGATCGCATCCGGTGAAATTGGCGCTGTGAAGCCAGGCACCCGACAGGTCGAGCCCGGTCATCGTCCCGCCCTCGCAACGCGCGCCGGTAAGATCGGCTTCGCGCAGGATCGCGTCAGCGAAAACCGCACTACGAAGGTCGGCACCCGGCAATCCGACGAATGACCAGTTCCCACCCTTGATCCTTGTCGCGTCGAACTTGCAGCTGTCGAACATGCTGCCGACGAATTTGCAGTCGTTGAAAGCGACATCATAGAAATTGCAGCCGACGAAGGTACAGTTGATGAAGGCGCTGCCGTCGTGGCGCGAGCAATTGAACTTGGCGCGACGGAATGTGCATTCCTTGAAGACCGCGCCGGCGCTGGTTGCCTCGGTCATATCGAGATCCGAGAAGAGCGTCCGGCCGTGGTTGCGGTCGGAAATATCCAGACCATACCAGTCGGCGCCAGAAAGGGTGGTTTCCGTCGCCGGAGCTGCTTCTCCATGTTTGCGTTCGGCCATTTTCGCCTGCCCTCCCTCGATTCAAGCGCCGCTCGGGCCTGTGTCTGGCGTGAAAATGCGCGCTGCGCAAGGCGACAGGAGGTCGTTTCCTTTCCATGATGCGCGCAGAGTAAGCCGCTCGCTTTTTCCACTGGCAGTGCCAAGCATCTCGATATCGAGCATATGAGATAGATCCGATCCGCCATTATGTGCAGATGGTCCAGCCACGGCTGAAGCACGATGTCGCGCCAGATGGCATCGGAGTTACCGAGATTTGTGCGGCGGACGGAAATGGGTGTTGGCGAGCAACACCCCCTTGAGCTTGCGCGCCATCCAGACGGGGCTATAACGGAGCCATGTTCAAACCTCGAGAAATTCTAATCCTGACCGGCACACCCGGCTCCGGAAAAACCACCGCCGCGCGCAGTCTGGTAGAGGTTCCCGGCTGTCCCAAGGTGCATCTTCATTCCGATGATTTCTGGCATTTCATCAAAGCCGGGTCGATTCCTCCCTGGAAACCCGAGGCACAGGAACAAAACGCCGTCGTCATGGAGGTGCTCGCCGGTGCTGCTTTGCGCTATGCCGAAGGAGGCTATTTCGTGCTGGTCGACGGCATTATCGGACCCTGGTTCCTTGCCGCCTTCCGGAATCTTGGTGCGAAACTGCACTACATCATTCTTCGTCCGGACCTGAACGAGGCGATCCGTCGGTGCCGCGAACGCGGTGGCGAAACCCTTTCGGACCCTGTGCCGATCACCGCCCTTCACCGGCAATTCGAGGACTTGGGAAGTTTGGCACACCACGTCTTGCCTGTCTCGGGAATGACGCCCGTACAAACATGCGAGGCTATCACGAACGCCGTCAAGGACGGCGCGTTCCGGTTACAAGGCCATTGACCGACGCGCTCGACGAGCAGGCCGCGGTTACCCACGGCCTAACGTCAAATAAAAGCCGCTGACCCTAGCCCGGCCAGCGCCAGCCCTGGATTTCCGGCATGTCCTCGCCGTATTCGCGGACATAGCGATGGTGCTCGTCGAGCTTGCCGTTAAGTTCGGCGACGACGCCCGCCGCCTTTTCCTTAAGCCCCGGAACCCGGGCGATCGCCTCCAGCGCCAGATGAAACCGATCGAGTTCGTTGAGCACCGTCATGTCGAATGGCGTGGTGGACATGCCCTCCTCGACGCCCTTGCCGACGCGGCTCGCCTTGCCATCGCGGATTTCGAACAGGCCGATCTTCACCGTCGAAGAACCGGCGTTGAAGGTGATGAGCAGTCCCGGTGCCGTCACGGTCGACCCTCCGTCCAATCACACATTGCACCTTGCGCCACCGGCGGTCGCCGCCGTGGCGCGAGGGCTATTTCAGGAACGCCCGGAAGCGGCGCATGGCAAAGGCAAAGAGAATGGCGCCGATCACCAGCAAGGCAAGAAGCTGCGGCCAGACCACGTCCAGACCGGCATCGCGAAACAGGACCGCCTGCGCCAGAATGACGAAGTGGGTGTTCGGCGCCGCCAGCATGATGGTCTGGATGATCTCGGGCATGCTTTCGCGCGGCGTCATGCCGCCCGAGAGCGCCTGCAACGGCAGAAGCACCAGCATCAAGAGTAGGCCGAACTGCGGCATCGAGCCTGCGATCGTGGCCAGCAGGATGCCCATCGACGTGGTGGCGAACAGTTGCAGGGCGGTTGCCAGCAGGAACAGCGCAAACGAACCCTGCACCGGGACGGCGAGCACGCCCTTGACGACGAACACCAGCGAGACCGCCGAGGCCAGCAGCACCACCAAACCCATCGACCAGACCTTGCTGACCATGATTTCGAATGGCGTTACCGGCATGACCAGCAGATGTTCTACTGTCCCATGCTCGCGCTCGCGGATGAGGGCAGCCCCCGTCAGCACGATCGACAGGATGGTGATATTGGTGATGACGTTCATCACCGCGCCGAACCAGCCTTTGTTCAGCTCGGCGTTGAACCGTGCGCGCAAAACCAGATCGACGGGCAGCGACTGTTCGCTGCGGTGGCGATCGAGGAAGCCGGAGACCTCGCCGGTGACGATCTGCTGGATATAGCCGTTGCCAGAGAAGGCCTGGCTCATGCGCGTCGCATCGACATTGAGCTGGATCGTCGGCGAGCGACCGGCCAAAAGATCCGTCTGGAAATTAGGCGGAATGTCGAGGGCGAAGGTGTCGAGGCCCTGGTCCATGCGGTGGTCCATTTCCGCCGGGGTGATCATCTGCGGGGGCACGAAATAGGGTGGATAGAAAGCGGTGGAGATCCGCGTCGAAACCGGCGACTGGTCCTCGTCGACGATGGCGATCGCCGCGCGGTTGAGCGTTTCCGGCATCGCCGTCGAGCCGGTATAGACCGACAGCGTGAAGGAATAGACGATCAGGATCAACAAGATCGGATCGCGCCAGAGCCCCCATAGCTCCTTGATGCCGAGATGGTAGATATGGGACAGGCGCATCGTCACCTCGCCTGCTTCTTGAGGGACAATGTGCCGATGGCCAGCAGCACCGGCACCGCGATCAGCATCGGCACGAAGGCGCCGGCGAGATCACCGAAGCCGAGCGCCTTGGAGAAGGTGCCGCGGGCAATCGTCATGAAGTGCGTCGTTGGGTAGATCTGGCCAATGAAAGCGCCGGCGCCTTCAAGCGACGAGACCGGGTCGATCATGCCGGAATACTGGATGGCCGGAATGAGCGTCAGGATCGCCGTGCCGAAGATCGCCGCGATCTGGCTCGACATGAAGGTGGAGATGACGAGCCCCATTGCCGTTGCCGCCGAGACATAGATCAGCCCCGCGACCGTCCAGGTCAGCAGGCTGCCGGTAAAAGGCACCCGGAAGACGAAGATCGCAAACGCCGTCAACAGCACGAAGTTGAGCATCGCCAGAGCGATATAGGGGATCTGCTTGCCGACCAGGAATTCCAGCCGGGTCACCGGCGAAACGTAAAGGTTGACGATCGAGCCCAATTCCTTCTCGCGCACGACGCTGAGTGCCGACAGCATGGCCGGGATCAGCATCAGCAACAGCGGGATGACTGCCGGAACCATGGCGACGATGCTCTTGACGTCAGGATTGTAGCGGAAGCGCGTCTCGATCTTGAACGTGCCGGCGGTTGCCGCATCGCCGTAGCGTTCGCGGATCTTGCCGGTCAGCCAATGGGCGTGCAGCCCCTGCACGTAGCCCTTGACCGTTTCGGCACGGCTGGCCATCGCGCCATCGATCCATGCGGCGATTTCGACCGTATCGCCACGGGCGGCGCGCCTGGCAAAACCCGGCGGGATCTCGATTGCGAGGCTGAGTTCGCCGTTGCGCATGCGCCGGTCCAAGTCCGCATAATCGGTGATCGGATCCTTCTCGATGAAGTAGCGCGAGCCGGCGATCTCGAGAATGTATTCGCGGCTGGTCGTCGTCTGATCATGATCGAGCACCGCGAAGGTCAGATCCTCGACATCCATGTTGATGCCGTAGCCGATGACGAACATCAGGATAACCGTGCCGATGGTCGCAAGCGTCGCCCGAATGGGGTCGCGAACCAGCTCCAGCGCCTCGCGGCGGGTATAGCTGAACATGCGCCCGATGTCGAAGAACCCTGACGTCGACGACGGTTTCTTTTCGACCTCCGGCGCGATTACCAGCTTCGACGGAGCGTGAGCCCTGACCACTGCAGGTGCCGCCTGTTTCGCCCCGGCGATCGCCTCTTCCAGATAGGCGATGAAGGCTTCTTCCAGCGTCGATGCCGAGCGGCTCTTCATGATGCCTGAAGGCGTATCGCTGACCAGCACCTTGCCCGCATGCATCAGCGACATGCGATCGCAGCGCATCGCCTCGTTCATGAAGTGGGTGGAGATGAAGATCGTCACCTGCTCGTTACGGGAGAGGTCGACGAGGATCTGCCAGAAACTGTCGCGCGCCACAGGGTCGACGCCTGACGTCGGCTCATCCAGAATGAGGATATCGGGCGAATGGATCAGGGCGACCGCAAGCGACAGCCGCTGGCGCACCCCGAGCGGCAAAGCGTCGGGCAGAGCCTCCATCACGCCAGACAGATCAAAGCGCTGCGCCAGCTCTTCGATCCGGCCAGGAATGGTGTCGGCCGCCATGCCGAAGAGCTTGGCGTGCAGCTCGAGGTTCTGCAGAACCGTAAGCTCTGTATAGAGGGAGAAGGCCTGCGACATGTAACCGACACGGTGGCGCACCTCCATGTCGCGCGGGTCGACCTCGCGTCCGAAGAGTTTCGCGGTGCCTTCGCTGGCCGCAAGCAGGCCCGTCAGCATCTTCATCGTCGTCGTCTTGCCGCAGCCGTTGGAGCCGAGGAATCCGAAGATCTCGCCGCGGCCGATGCGGAAGCTAACATTGTCGACCGCGACGAAATCGCCAAAGCGCATGGTGAGGTTGTTCGCCTCGATGGCGATATCCTCGCTTGCACCTTCCGGGCGCGCCGGAATGACGACGTCGTGATGCTCGCGCCGCAACTCCTCGGGAAGCAATGCGATGAAGGCGGCATCGAGCGTATCGACGCCGGTCTTTTCCAGCAGTTGGTCGGGCGTGCCCGTTGCCAGCACCCGGCCCGCATCCATTGCCACCAGCCAGTCGAAACGCGCCGCCTCTTCCATATAGGCAGTCGCGACGATGACGCTCATGCCCGGCCGCTCAGTGCGGATCTCGTCGATCAGTTCCCAGAACTGCCGTCGCGACAAGGGGTCCACCCCGGTGGTAGGCTCGTCGAGGATCAGCAGATCCGGATCGTGGATCAGCGCGCAGCAAAGCCCGAGCTTCTGCTTCATGCCGCCGGAAAGTTTGCCCGCAGGACGTTCCGCGAAGGGAGCAAGACCCGTGCTTTGAAGCAGGCTGGCGATCCGCCTCTCGCGTTCCTCGCGATCATGGCCGAACAGACGGCCGAAGAAGTCGACGTTCTCGAAAACAGAGAGCGTTGGATAAAGATTCTTGCCAAGGCCCTGCGGCATATAGGCAATGCGCGGGCAGGTCCGGCGGCGATGGCCGGCATCGGCGATGTCGCCGCCGAGCACCTCGACCCGTCCTGCCTGCACGGCCCGTGCGCCGGCAACAAGAGAGAGCAGGCTCGATTTCCCCACCCCGTCCGGTCCGATCAGGCCGGCCATGCAGCCGGACGGTATGTCGAGCGTCACGTCGTCCAGCGCCTTCGTCTTCCCATAGGAAAGCCTGACGGCATTCAGACGAACCACGGGCTCTGCCGGCGGCAAGCCGGCCCGGTCGGGATCTGCCATCACTGCACCAGCGTGCCGGTCTGGCTCGCCGGCCACTCCGCATTGGGATCGACCTTGACATAGGCGACGCCCGGAAGCCCAGTTTTCACCATGCGGATATATTTCTTCAGCAGTTCCTTCGGAATCTGTGCCTTGATGCGGAACGTCAGCTTTTGCCGCTCTTCGGCCGTCTCGACCGTCTTCGGCGTGAACTGCGCGACATCGGCGACATAGGATACCTTGGCGGGAATGATGTATTGCGGCGCGGCATCGAGCACCAGCCGGACCTCGCTGCCGATCGACAGGCGGCCGGCCTGGTCCGTCGGCAGGAAGAACGTCATGTAGACATCGCCGAGATCGACGAGATTGAGCACCCGGCCGCCGGCCGCCAGCACTTCGCCGGGCTGGACGACGCGATATTGGATGCGGCCGTCGCGCGGCGAAACAAGTGTGCTGTCGTTGATGTCGGCGACGATGCTCTCGACCGACGCCTTGGCTGCTTCGACCGAGGCTTCGGCATCGACGACTTGGGATTTCGCCGAATTGATCGCCGCATTCGAGGCGGCAAGCGAGGCTTCCGCAGCACTGGCAGCAGCTCGTGCGCCCTCTGCAGTCGCCCGGTCGTCGTCAAGCACCTGTTGCGAAACCGCGCTTGACTTCACCAGTTGTTCGGATCGGGCGAACCGCCTTTCGGCAGCGTCCAGTTGTGCCCGCCGTTGCGCCAGCACGGCCTCGGCTGCCGCCTTTTCCGCCTCGCGCTGGGTCACGAGATTCTTTGCAGCTTCGACGCCTATGATGGCACGCTGCTGCTGCGCTTCGGCCTGCCGCTTATGGGCCTCCAGTTGCACGGTATCCATCTGGGCGAGCACCTGACCGGCGGTAACGAAATCACCCTCGTCGACCAGGATCTCTTTGATTCTGCCCGGCGTTTTGGTCGAGATATCGATCTCGACAGCCTCAATGCGTCCGTTGCCGCTGGCGATCCCCTCAGGCAACGCATTGCGATCCAGGTTCTGCCAGGCGTAGTAGCCGCCGGCCAGGGCAAAAACGACCAGACCGATCACAAGCCAATTCTTCCGGGCTTTTTCCATTTCAGCGTCCCACCTTCAAATGTACACCACGACAATAGCCCGCGGCCACCCAAACACAACCGGGAATAGGTCGCACGCGATGAACCGTCACCGCGGCGTAAACAGATCGCTAAGACAAGCCCGAGCGATCACAGCCTTGCATTGACTCATGTCAATTCTCTCCTGCGACGGGTCATGATTTGACAAAAGACGGCGAGAAAAATCAAAAGTAAAATCCTGATATTGACATATGTCGATCCGCGTGTGATTTTTGTCGACATGGGTAGCGACCTAATCGCCATCGCAGCGTGGGAGGACACCATGCAACCGCTTTTGAAGGTTGAAGGACTGAAGAAATCATTTGGAGGCGTCGCCGCCTTGCGCGACGGCCGCCTCGAACTTCAGGCCGGCTCCGTTCACGCGCTTTGCGGCGGCAATGGCGCTGGGAAATCGACGTTTCTGTCGATCCTCATGGGCATCCAGCAGCGCGACGGCGGCACGATCTGGCGGCGCGGCAAGGAAGTCCGTTATGGCAACCCGGCCGAAGCGCTCGCCTCCGGTATCGCCATCATCGAACAGGAACTGAGCCCCGTCCCGCACATGACGGTGGCCGAAAACATCTATCTCGGCCGCGAGCCGTCCGGGCGCTTCAGCGGCATCGACTTCAAGAAGATGAACCAGGACGCCCAGCAGCTGCTGGATCGGCTCGAATTCGGCATCCGTGCCACCCAGACGATGATGACCCTTTCGGTCGCGCAGATGCAACTGGTCGAAATCGCCAAGGCTTTCAGCCACGACGCCGAGGTGATCTTCATGGACGAGCCGACATCGGCGATCGGCGAGAAGGAAGCGCAGCATCTCTTCGCCGCCGTCGCCCGTCTCAAGGCCGAAGGCAAGGGCGTCGTCTATGTCTCGCACCGGCTTTCCGAGATCTTCCAGATCGCCGATTCCTACACTGTCTTTCGCGACGGCGGTTATGTCGGCAGCGGCCTTCTCACCGAGATCGATCGTCCCGGCCTGATCAAGATGATCGTCGGGCGCGAACTCAGCGAGGAATATATCAAGACCAACGCCCCGACTGATGAGGTCGGCCTGGAGGTCTCGGGCCTGACGCTGCCGGGCAAGATCGAGGACATCTCGTTTTCGGTGCGCAAGGGCGAGATCTTCGGCATCTACGGGCTGATGGGCTCCGGCCGCACGGAGATCTTCAACTGCCTGTTCGGCCTCGACCGCCCTACGCAAGGCGACATCCGCCTCGAAGGCGAGCAGATCGCCGTCACGAAGCCGGCCGACGCGATGGCAAGCGGGATTGCCTTCGTCACCGAAGACAGGAAAGTCACCGGGCTCAACCTTGCAGGCAGCGTTCGCGGCAACATCTGCCTCGCAAGCCTTCCGGAGATGAGCCCGAGCTTTGTCATGAAGCGCCGGGACGAGGCCGCGGCAAGCGCCGAGATGATCGCCCGCTTCGGCATCAAGGCCGCGCGCGACACAATGCCGATTTCGGGCCTTTCGGGCGGAAACCAGCAGAAGGTGGTGCTCGGCAAATGGTTCCTGCGCCAGCCGAGATTGCTCTTGCTCGACGAGCCGACCCGCGGCGTCGACGTCGGGGCGAAGCGCGAGATCTACCGCATCATCTGTGACTTCACCGCGTCCGGCGGCACCGTCGTCATGATCTCCTCGGAGATCGACGAGGTGCTCGGAATGTCCGATCGCATCCTCGTCATGCGTCAGGGAAAGTCCGCCGGCATCTACGATCGCCGGGCGACGGACGCCCAGTCGCTCGTTCATCTGTCGACCTGAACCACCCGCGAGATCGACGCCAAAGGCGATTGTCCGACATCAAAGGGGCCTGAGAACCGTGTCCAACATTGAAAACAATTCATCCAGAAGCTGGTTCACCGCCGAAAACCGCGGCACGCTGATCCAGGAATACGGCATCTTTCTCGCCTTCCTGCTGCTGGCGTTCATCCTGTCGCTCTCCAACGAATACTTCCTGACGCCGGGCAACATCTCGAACGTGCTCCTGCAGACGTCGATCAACGGCGTGCTCGCCATCGGCATGACCTTCGTCATCCTGACGCGCGGCATCGACCTTTCCGTCGGCTCGGTGGTGGCGCTTGCCGGCATGGTGAGCGCCAGCTTCGCGACGACTTCGGCGACCGCAAGCGTTGCCGGTGCGCCCTACCCCCTCTTCGTCGCACTTGCGATCGGCATTCTCGTTGGCGTCGCCTGCGGCATCATCGTCGGCTTCATCGTCTCGCGCTTCTCGGTTCCGGCATTCGTCGCCACGCTCGGCATGCTCTCTGCAGCCCGCGGCATGACGCTGATCTATGGCGGCGGCAAGCCGGTGCCGGCACTGACGCCGGAATTCCGCTGGATCGGAACGGGCAGCATCCTCGGCATCCCGATGCCGGTCATCCTGCTGGCGATCGTCTTTCTCGCTTCCTGGTGGATCCTGACCCGCACGCGCTTCGGCCGCTACATCTACGCCGTCGGCGGCAACCCGCATGCGGCCAAGACCTCCGGCATCAACGTCACCCGCATTCGCTTCCTCGTCTACGTTATCTCCGGCGGCCTTTCGGGGCTTGCGGGCATGATGCTCTCGGCCAGAACAGGCTCCGCCCTGCCGCAGGCCGGCATCGCCTATGAGCTCGACGCGATCGCAGCGGTCGTGATCGGCGGCACCAGCCTTTCGGGCGGCGTCGGCCGGGTGACGGGAACGCTGATCGGCGCACTGATCATCGGCGTGATGAACAACGGCCTCGATCTGATGGGCATCCAATCCTACTACCAGCAGGTCCTCAAAGGCGCGCTGATCGTCGGCGCCGTGATGCTCGACCAGAAACGCAATCAGGGTCTCTGACCCCGACAAAATGGCCGCTTGGCGGCGGCCGTCAACCAATCCGTGCGCCATGAAGGCGGCGGAAACCACAAAATGGAGGAGTAGCATGAAGAAACTCGTGATCGCCCTGGCTTCCGCCACGGCCCTCTTCGCGTCGTCCGCCGTCGCGCAGGAAAAGCTCAAGATCGGTGCGGCACCCTACGGCCTCAACGCCGAATTCATGCAGATCTGGTCGGCGGCCCTCGAAGAGCACCCCGCCGTCAAGAGCGGCGAAGTCGAATTGACCGTGTTTGACGGCCGCTACGACGCACTGGTCCAGCAGGAGCAGTTCAACACGATGATCACGCAGAAGTTCAACGCGATCATCTTCGTGCCGATCGACATCGAAGCCGGCGCAACCGCCGTCCAGGCCGCCCATGACGCCGGTATCCCGGTGGTCGGTTCCAATACGCGCGTCAACTCCGACCTCTTGACCGCCTATGTCGGCTCCGACGACACCGTGTCCGGCTACATAGAAGCCAAGACCGTGCTCGACAAGATCGGCTGCAAGGGCAATGTCGTCATCATCGAGGGTCCGATCGGCCAATCGGCGCAGATCTCCCGCCTTGAGGGTAACAAGAAGGCGCTTGCCGAATGCCCTGACGTCAAGGTTCTCGAACAGCAGACGGCCAACTGGTCGCGCGCCGAAGCCCAGACCCTGATGGAAAACTGGCTGACGGCCCATTCAGGCCAGATCAACGGCGTCATCGGCCAGAACGACGAGATGGCGCTTGGCGCGATCGAAGCGATCAAGTCGGCCGGCCTCAAGGTGGACGGCTTCGCCATTGCCGGCATCGACGGCGTGACCGATGCTCTGACGGCCGTCAAGGAAGGCACGATGACCTCAATCCTGCAGGACGCCCGCGCGCAGGCGCAGGGCGCGCTGGACATCGCGATCTTCCAGGCGAGGAAGGGCGACTACAAGCCGCAATCCGACATCTGGGCGCAGTATCCGGACATGCCGTTCAACGACGGCAAGGGCAAGGAATACAACGTTCCGTGGACGCCGGTCACGACCGAAAACGTCGACAAGCTGCTCGAAGCCCGCAAGTAGCGCCACCACAGGCGGGGCGGCATGCCCGCCCCGCTTTCAAACCGCCGAGGGATCACGACATGACCGAGACCACACCCCAGATCGACCTCAATTTCCCGCTGACGGGCAAGGTTGCCCTTGTCACCGGCGGCGCCTCCGGCATCGGCGCGGCGATCGCCAGCGCTTTTGCCGCCAAGGGCGCGAAAGTTGCCGTGCTCGACATCAACGAGGATATCGCGCGCGCAAAAGCCGAGGCTCTCGGGAGTGATGCCAAACCCTTCGTCTGCGACGTTTCGGACGCAGCCTCGGTCAATGCGGCCGTCTCTAGCGTTGTCGCCGCTTTCGGTGGCATCGACATCGCCGTCAACAGCGCCGGCGTCGTGTTCCTGGCGCCTGCCGAAGAGCTGTCGCTCGACCACTGGGACAAGACGATCGCCATCAATCTGAAGGGCAGCTTCCTCGTCACGCAGGCCGTCGGCCGGGCGATGATCGCCGCCGGCAAGGGCGGCAAGATCATCAACCTCGCTTCACAGGCCGGCACCGTCGCGATCGAAGATCACGTCGCCTATTGCGCGTCGAAGTTCGGCGTCATTGGCATGTCGAAGACCTTTGCGGCCGAGTGGGGCAAACATGGCATCTCCGTCAACACCATCTCGCCGACCATCGTTCTGACAGAACTCGGCAAGAAGGCCTGGAGCGGCGAAAAAGGCGAAGCTGCCAAGAAGCGCATCCCTGTCGGCCGGTTCGCCTATCCCGAGGAGATCGCGGCCGCCGCCGTGTTCCTGTCGTCGGCGGGAGCCGACATGATCAACGGCGCCGATCTTCTGATCGACGGCGGCTACACAATTCTCTGACGAAGCACGACCCATCTACAGGAGACAGCATGCAAAGGTTCATAAACAATCCCGACGAGGTGGTCGAGGACACCGTCAAGGGCTTCGTCAAGGCTCACTCCGACATCGTACGCCTGGCTGACAATCCGCGCGTGATCGTCGCCAAGGGCGCGCCGGTCGCCGGCAAGGTCGGCGTCGTCACCGGCGGCGGCTCCGGTCACGAGCCTGCCTTCATCGGCTACACCGGCCGCAACATGCTGGACGCGGTCGCCGTCGGCGAGCTGTTCTCGTCGCCGACTGCCAAGAGCTTCCACGATGCCATCCGCGAAGCCAATGGCGGCAAGGGTGTCGTCTGCCTCTATGGCAACTACGCCGGCGACAACATGAACGTGAAGATGGCGATGAAGCTCGCCGCCAAGGACGGCATCGACGTTTTGACCGTCGTTGCCAATGATGATGTCTGCTCGGCACCGCCAGAGGAGCGCGAGAAGCGCCGCGGCGTGGCCGGCGAAATCTTCATGTGGAAGATCGGCGGCGCCAAGGCAGCGCAAGGTGCAAGCCTCGAGGACGTGCGCGCAACCGCGCAGAAGGCGATCGACAATTGCCGTTCGATCGGTGTCGGCCTTGGGCCCTGCACGCTTCCGGCGGTCGGCCATCCGAACTTTCAGATCGAGCCCGGCACAATGGAAGTCGGCATCGGTCACCACGGCGAACCGGGCGTGCGCGTCGAAGCGCTAAAAACCGCCGACGAAGTCGCCAAGGACATGTGCCAGATCGTGCTCGACGATCACAACCTCGCCTCGGGAACCGAGGTCGCGGTGCTGGTCTCCGGCCTCGGTGCCACACCGCTCAACGAGCTCTATATCCTGAACGACACGATCGAGAAGGAAATCACCGCTCGCGGTCTCCGCATCCACCGGACCTATATCGGCAACTATTTCACCTCGCTGGAGATGGTCGGCGCGACGCTGACCGTGCTGGCGCTCGACGACGAACTCAAGGCGCTCCTCGACGTCGAAGTTCGCTGCACCACCATCCTGTGACGAAAGAGGCGCATCATGCAGACGTTTAGCAACGCCAATTCAGGCGCGATCGTACTGTCGCTCGCAGAGCGCATCATCGAAAACCGCGCCCACTTAAGCGAAATCGACGGCAAGATCGGAGACGGCGACCACGGCGTCAACATGGCCAAGGGATTTGGCATGGCGGCCGACCGGCTAAAGGGCAAGGAAACGACCTTGTCCGAGGCGCTGGACACGCTCGGCACCGTGCTGATGACCGAGATCGGCGGGTCCATGGGCCCGCTCTATGGCGTGATGTTCACCGAGTTTGCCGAGAAGCTCGACGGCGTGCCGGCCATCGATGCGGCAGCTTATAGTCGCATGCTGCATGCCGGCCTGGAGGGCATCCAGTCGATCGGCTCGGCCAAGGTCGGCGACAAGACGCTGATCGACACGCTCGCTCCAGCCGTGGACGCCTTTGACGGCGCGACCGCCGATGGCAAGCCATTCGACGAGGCGCTCGATGCGCTGGTTGCCGCAGCGGAAGCCGGCCGCGATTCGACCCGCGATCTCGTCGCCAAGATCGGCCGGGCCAGCCGGCTCGGCGAGCGCTCGCTCGGCGTGCTCGACGCAGGTGCCACCTCCTGTGCGATCATCCTGAAGGAGCTTTCGCTCTGCGCTCGGGCGCGCCTCGCGTAATCCTTGACACCGGCGACGGCACGGGACCGTGGCGTCGCCGGAAAACGTTGCCTCCCAAGGCCGGCGCGATCCCGCTGAAAGCAGCGGGATCGCGCACCGCGACGACAGGAAATTCAGCAGGTCACACCGGTGGGCACCCGCAGCAAAATGCGTGGCGCGCCGAATCGACTGTATAAACTCGCTACTTCGATCGAGCCCGACCGAAGTAGCGGTGCTGTAAGGTTGCAAAAGCACGACGTTGCTTCCATGTTCACCAACCAAAACAGGGAACGAACGCAACCAGATGACATCGAAGACATCCTCACCACGCAAGGGCGGTGCAAGCAGGAGCAGCGCGACCGATACGTCGGATGCCATCCCCCTGCGCTATGGTGACGATCCCTATGTCTGGGCCTGCTGGCTTTACTACGAAGATGGAATGACCCAGGGCGAGATCGCCGATGCCATGGGCGTCTCCCGTGCGACTGTTAACAGCTACCTCGCCGAGGCCCGGGAGAAGGGCATCGTCAACATCTCGCTCGAGCCGGCGCGCCTTGCGTCGCTGACGATTGCCCAGGAACTCAAGCGCCATTTCGGCCTCGCCGACTGTCTCGTCGTTCCAAGCGACGACAATGCCCGGCCGTTGATCGACCGGCTCGGCGTCGCCGGCGCTCGCGCGCTGCAAAAGCTGGTGAAATCCGGCGACACGCTGGCTGTCTCCTGGGGGCGCACGGTGATGTCGGTCGGCGAGCATGCGGACGTGCACGCACTCCAGGACACGACCGTGGTGCAGGCGACCGGCGGCACCACGGCGGCGTTCTCCTATACCCCGGAACTCTGCGCCGCTTCGATCGCCCGCGCGGTTTCCGCGCGCTGCGTCGGCATCACCGCGCCGGCGATTGTCAAATCGCCGGAACTGCGCCAAATGCTGCTCGACGAGCCGCTGCTGCAGGAACAATTCGCCACGCTGGCGCAGGCGAACCGCATCCTCTTCGGCATTTCGTCGCTGCGCCCCAACTCGACCATCCACACCAGCGGCTTCTTCGAATCCGTCTCTCTGCAACATTATCTTGCAGCCGGCGCCGTTGGCGTCGTCGCCGGGCGGTTTATCGATGAGCGCGGACGCCCCGTCGCCGGACCGCTCGACGACAGGACGGTCGGCATTTCGCTCGAAATGCTGCGCCGGATCGGCACGCGCATTGCCGTTGCCGGCGGCTTCGACAAGGTGCCGGCCCTGCTTGCGGCGCTGCGCGGTGGCTACGTCAACGTGCTGATCACTGACGCGGCGACCGGTCACGGCATCCTCCGGGCCGATGGCGTCACCGGCCTCGATACGAGGATTTCCCAGCGACCGAAGGTTGCGCAGACGCCCAGTTCCTATCGCACCCACGTCAAGAAGTTCCTCAACAACCCCAATGAGGTCGTCGAGGAAATGCTCGACGGCGTCATCCGGGCACATCGCGATTACATCGAACCGATTAACGGCTCGCATCGCGCCCTCATCGCCAAATCAGGACCACGTCCGGGCAAGGTCGGCCTCGTCATCGGCGGCGGTACCGGACACGAACCCTGCTTTCTCGGCTATGTCGGCAAGGGGCTCGCCGACGCGGTGGCTGTCGGCAACATCTTCTCGTCGCCGCCGCCGGACCCGATCGTTCAATGCGCCGTCGCCGCATCGGGCGGCGAAGGCGTGCTTTTCGTCTACGGCAACTATGCCGGCGACGTGATGAACTTCGAAATGGCGGCCGAGATTGCCGAGGAAAAGGGCATCAAGGTCCGCACCGTGCTGACCACCGACGATATCGCCTCCTCACCGATCGAGGATCGCGAGGGTCGGCGCGGCGTTGCCGGCAACTTCTTCATCTTCAAGATCGCTGGTGCTGCCTGCGACCGGGGCCTTTCGCTCGACGCCTGCGAGGCCGTCACGCGCAAGGCGAACCTGCGCACCTATACGGTCGGCGTTGCACTCGAACCCTGCTCGATGCCGCAGACGCGGCGGCACAATTTCGAAATCGGCCCCGACGACATGGAAATCGGCATGGGCATCCATGGCGAGCCCGGGGTGACGCGCGAGCGCATCAAGCCGGCCGACGACATCACCGATGCGATCATGGACAACATCTTCAAGGAGATGAAGGCAACGGCCGGAGATCGCGTCGCCGTTCTCATCAATTCGTTTGGCGCGACGCCGCTGATGGAACTCTACATTCTCTACCGGCGCGTGGCGCAGCGCCTTGCCGCCAAGAACATAGAGATTGAAGCCAACTGGATCGGTCATTATTGCACATCACTCGACATGGTCGGCGCATCGATCTCGATCCTCCATCTCGACCAGGAACTGACCGAACTGCTGCATCACCCTTGCGAAACGGCTTTCCTGCGTATCAATTAGCATTCCGTCAGGGACCCATCATCAAGCATGGGCACCGGGCGTTCTGGGAGGACAGAGATGTCGGAAAATGCGGCGCGCCGCTTGGTCAGCATGTTTCAGGCGATATCCGAGGCGGTCGAAGCCGAGAAGGATCATCTGTCGGAGCTTGACGGCGCCATCGGCGATGCCGATCACGGCACCACGATGTCGCTCGGTTTCCTGGCGGTCAAGGCCGAACTGGCAAAGCTCGACCTCGACCAGACGCAGATCTCCGACGTCATGGCGACGGCGGCGGGCGCCTTTCTCAATGCCGTCGGCGCCTCGACCGGGCCGCTCTATGCCACGGCCTTTCGCCGCGCTGCACAGGCCGTCGCCGGCAAGACGGAACTCGATCTCGCCACCTGCGCCGCCATCATCGATGCCATGGGGTCCGGAATGCGCGAGCGCGGCAAGGGACAACGCGGCGACAAGACGATGCTTGACGCCTGGCTGCCGGCCGCCGATGCCGCCGCAGCAGCCCTTGCCGAGAACAAGGGAGCCGACGGATTCTGGCGCGATGTCGTCGCCTCGGCCGAGGCCGGCGCCAATGCGACGCGCTCGATGATCGCCACCAAGGGACGCGCCGCGCGGGTGCGCGAGCGTTCGCTCGGCCACGTCGATCCGGGAGCCGCCTCGTCCGTCGTCATTCTGCGCGCCATGGCGACATCGCTCAACTCGGCAGCCTAGCCGCCCTCGGCGAACGCACGACACCCGCTGCCTGGGGGGTAACGCCCACGTGATGCCGCTGTTTGGACAAAATTTACCATCACATGCCAAGGCTGGTGAGCAGTGGGGATGTCTGGCGTTCAAGTTTTATTGAACTGCCGGCAGACGAAAGCCAGCGGCAAGCGCTTGCAGCTAAAGCCGCGAGAGGTTTTATGGTCCGGTCGCCATTTCAAGGAGCCCGCATGCGGCGCATAACGAGACACCTTCTTTCCCTGTCGCCCGCAAACGCCGGCGATTTCCTGGGCAAGACGAAGCCCGCCCGGCACGCCGCCATGGCCGCGACGATCGCCATCGCCCTTTCCGGCTGCATGTCGGCCTTTGACGACGTTCGTGCGCCGCCGCCGATCCCGGCGAAGCTGATCGGCGCCATGGCCAAGAACGGCTCCAAGCCGGAAAGCCCGGTGCTCGTTCGGATCTTCAAGCAGGAAAGCGAACTCGAGATCTGGAAACAGAACAAATCCGGCCAGTACGCATTGCTGAAGACCTATCCGATGTGCCGCTGGTCAGGAAAGCTCGGGCCGAAGACCAAGGCCGGCGACCGCCAGGCGCCGGAGGGCTTCTACCATGTGTCTGCACGCATGCTTAATCCGAAGTCGCAATATTACCTGTCGTTCAATCTCGGCTATCCCAACCGGCTTGAGTCGGCGCTCGGCTACACCGGCGAGGCACTGATGGTGCATGGCGCCTGCTCTTCGTCCGGCTGCTACGCGTTGACGGACCAGGGGGTCGGCGAAATCTATCCCGTCGTCCAGCGCGCGCTCGCCGGCGGCCAGGGACAATTCCAGGTGCAGGCCTACCCGTTCCGCATGACGGCGGCGAACATGGCGAAACACAGCGGCGACCCGCACTTCAATTTCTGGAAAAACATCAAACAGGGCTACGACATCTTCGAAGCAACGAAGCGCCAGCCGAAGGTTTCGGTCTGCGGCGGTCGGTACGTCTTCAACACCGAATTTGCCAACGGCGAACCGACCGACCCGCTTGCCGCCTGCCCCGCGACGACCGTAACGCCGGATGCCGGGCTGATGGCAAGGCTGCAAACGGAAGACGCCAAGATCGCAGGGCTGGTCGCCAATCAGACACCCGCTCCGATGAACGCCTATGTCGACGGCGGCATGCATCCAAGCTTCCGGACGCTGCTCGAGAAAAACGGTGCGGAAAAGCTGGCCGCAAAGATCTCGGCCACTAAATACCCCATCAGCCGACCGGACGCGGCGCTGGCAGATCCCTATGCCGGCCTGTGATCGGTGGCGACGGGCGATGACAGCAAATGCGTCATTCTCCCGATGGTCATCGAACACAGGTAATTGAGGTTTTCCATGCCGCAACGTGACGTCTGTCGCCGATCCTTTCTCAAGCTTTCCGCCGGCATGGCGGCGCTCGGGCTGGCGGGGTGCGGCTCGACACGGGAGCGGGTTTCGCAGCAATACGCTCCCGAGCCGGAACTGATGCCGACCGCCAACACCTTTCTTTCCGAGATGTATGGCGAACGACCCTCAGAGCTCTATCCCCTGCCTGCGATCCCCTATGAGAAGATCGACCCCCGCTACTACAGGCAGATGGTTGCTGATCCGACGGGCGAACAGCCCGGCACACTGGTCGTCGATGTCGGCAACCATTTCCTCTACAGGATTTATGAAAACGGGCAGGCGATGCGCTACGGCGTCGGGCTCGGTCGCGCCGGCTTCGCCTGGGCCGGCCGCGGGGTCATCCAGTACAAGCGGCAGTGGCCGCGCTGGAAGCCACCGAACGAAATGGTCGCGCGTCAACCGGAACTGCAGCAGTACAGCATCGAAGCAGGCGGCATGGAGCCAGGGCTGAAAAACCCGCTCGGCGCCCGCGCCATGTATATCTTCCAGAACGGCGAAGACACGCTCTACCGCATCCACGGCTCGCCGGAGTGGTGGACCATCGGGCAGTCCGTATCATCCGGTTGCGTCCGCATGATCAACCAGGACGTCGTCGATCTCTATGATCGCGTCCCGAATGGCACGCCGATTGTAGTGACGGATCTCTCGAGCGGCGGGATGGCCGTGCAACAAACGCAGCCGCAGAACAGTCTCCTGCCCGGCGAAGGTGGCATTCCCGGCGCACCACCGCCGATTTATTGAGGCGGGCTAGGCCGATGTGGGAGCGCTGGGCGCTCCCACGGTCGAGAGCTGACCTCAAATGACGAGCAGCGGCGTCTTTCCGCGGACACGGTTGTAGAGATCGATCGCGTCCTGCTGCAGCATCCGGACGCAACCGGCCGAAGCGTTCTTGCCGATCGAGCGCCATTGCGGCGACCCATGGATGCGATAGAGCGTATCCTGGCCATCCTGGAAGATGTACATCGCCCGCGCGCCGAGCGGATTGCTGAGGCCCGGATCCATGCCGCCCGCCTCGATGCCGTATTTCTTCAAGTGCGGCTGGCGCGCGACCATGTCGTCCGGCACGGTCCAACGCGGCCACTTGCGCTTCCAATGCACAACGGCCCTGCCCTTCCAGGCGCGCCCCTGTGCGCCGAGGCCGACGCCGTAACGGATCGCCTTACCGCCGGGCAGCACCCAGTAGAGGTGCATCTTCTGCGTGTCGACGACGATCGAATAGGCCGGCTCGTTGGTCGCGTAGGCAACCTCCTGGCGCAGGAATTCCGGCTTGATCGCATCGAACTCGACCGCCGGAATGTCATAGCCCTCATCCTTTACCGGACCGTAGATCTTTGCGTAATCGAGCTTCGGCGCAGGCTCATCCTTGCTCTCAAGCTCGACCGGGGCCTTTTCCGGGGGTGTGATGACGTTCTTGTTGGCCTTGTCGGCGGCTTTTGCCTCGAGACCGGGTTTCGGGACCTGGGTGCAGGCGCTCAAAATAGAGCTTGCGACCACTGCAAGCAGCGATCGGCGGGACAATTGAAAAGACACTTTTTTATTCCGGGGTTGGGGATATGCGAGGAGAGAGTTGTGGCTGTTGGTCTCATTCGTGACCGAAATGTGGTCAAATCCGATCTCTTTCGTGGATGGTCCTCGCCAGCCCTTCGCGGTCGCAGCAGTGTTGCAAAATTCACTCGGTCCGGTGCGTGCGGGGAGCCTTTTTGACGGCGCAGGCGCCGCCATCGCACGGTCAGCTCGGAAGTTGCGTATCGCCCTCTGTCTAGGTGACTGCGTCTTTCTGCAGCACGCTTTCCGCCTCCCCCAAGCTCATGTCGAACACTTTTCTGCCGATCTCGAAGCCGAAGCCGTTGCGGGCGAATGCGGACAATTCCTTGGCCCTGCGCTTGTCTTCGAGTTCGCCGCGGCGAAAGGGGCCGAAACCACGCTTGCGGGCAAAGACGACGGCTGCGAACAGATCGTCGGTCGCCTCAAGCGCGACAGCTGCGGTTTCCCTGTCGATGCCCTTTACCGAGAGCTTCTGGGCAATGGCCCGTTTCGACTTTCCGCGGCGCACCGCCGATTGCGTGCTCAGCTGCGCATAGTCGGCATCATTCAGGGCATTGAGATCATAGGCGAACTTGACCGCGAATTCGGCCACGGCTTTCAGCTGCTCCTGACTTATATCCTCGAACTTCTGTCGCGCCTTTCTGGTGATGGCGTCGAACAATTGCTTCTCCGTCATCATCTGGCGCTCAAGACGATAGACCGCAGAATTGCGCGCCCAGGACAACATGCGCACGGTCGGCGCGTCAGGGGGCGGCGTGTCGGAAGGCGCCGCTTCGAAGGGCGAATTGTCGGCTTGCAGATCGCTTGATGTCACGGGGCGGGCGGGCTCGTTTGCAGTGGGCTTGATAGCGAGGGTGCCCTCAGAGATAACGGCAAACAGACGGCTTCGATAGTCGGGCACATCGGATTGATCGCGAAACGGCCGGCTCGCGCGCCGGGCGAGCGTTGGCGCAACATGATGCACGCGCGCTTTTGGGCGTCCATCGAAGTGATGCCGTGACGGAGCCGGATCTCGCTGGAATGGGATTGCAATACGAAAACTTCCTTGTTACATCCATACAATTGGTAGGCTACCAACCAATATTTTCTGAGTGATGCACTCGACCATCTCAAACACAAAGGAACGACAGATATGGCGATCACTCAACGGACCCGACATCTCGGTGCTTTCTTCGCAAACGCCTCATGTCCGCGGGCACGCGCTCCGGTATCGGAAAACCGCTTCATCGCTTCGTTCACAGTGAGCGGCATCGTTGCCAGGAGAAACCGAAAGCCATGACGGATGGCCAGACAATCCTCATCGTCGGTGGCTACGGCCATGTCGGCACCCGTATCGCACGGCGCCTGATCGACCGGAACATCGGCGCGGTTGTCATTGCCGGCAGGAATGTCGCCAAAGCCGGACAAGCCGCCGCAAGATTGGGCTGCTCGGCGCGCGCCGTCGATCTGTCTGATCCTGCCCGCTGGGAGCATGCCCTTGCCGACATCGACATGGTCGTGGTCTGCATCGATCAGGACGAGGCTGCCTTTGCGTCCTTCATCCTCTCCCGTGGACTTGTCTATATCGATGTGACCGCCAGCGATGCCTTCTTCCAAAAAGTGGAGCGACTGGAGAAACTGGCGAGGGAGAACCACGGCTGCGCCATTCTATCTGTCGGCTTCGCGCCGGGCCTTACTAATCTGATGGTCAAGGCCTGCGCCGCGCGGTTGGATCAAGTGAGCAAGGCAACCATCGGCATCATGCTCGGGCTTGGCGACGATCACGGTCCCGCAGCGATCGCCTGGACGCTCAACAGGATCGTTGATGCCGAGCAGCCTCCCGAGGTCGCCGAGCTTCCGTTTGGACTGAAGGCAAAGAAACACCCGGCACTGGCCTTCGACTTCGCCGACCAGCATGTCCTGCGTCGCACGCTCGCGGTCGTCGATACCGCGACCTATCTCACCTTCGATTCCGCCGCGATCAGTCGTCTGGCCTTTCTCGTACTGCCCCTGTTGCGTGGCCGTTTGGCATGGGTGCCGGCCCTGACCAGTCTCTTGTCCCGGGTACGCTTAGGATCCAAACGTGCGGCACTCTCGATCACCGTGTCCGGCAGCCGCAACGGCGCGCCGCGTGCCGTCACTGCCCTCTACGAGGGGCAGCGCGAAGCCGAGATCACCGCTGAAGTCGCAGCCCTCACCATCGAGCACATGCTGTCCGATCGGCCCGCCGCCGGCATCCATCATCTGGAAACACTGATGAACATCGACAACATCGCCGCACAGCTTCGCGACGAGGGTGGCATGATCGATTTCAGCGAGAGCTCTTGCTGCCCGCCGTTTGTCGGCTAGAAAACGATCGAGGAAAGAGAGGCAATGGTCAAACCGGACAATACCACCCGCCAGCGTATTCTGGATGCGGCGCTCGGTATCATCGAAACGCAGGGCATGAAGGCACTGACACAGCCGAAGATCGCCAAGGCGACAGGGCTGCGCCAATCGCACCTGACCTATTATTTTCCGCGAAAGGCCGACCTGTTCATCGCCCTGCTCGAAGCATCCCACAACCGCGCCGCACAGCGGGCACCGGCGCATGAACCGTCACTCGAGGACATGCTGTCGCATTTGCTGTTCAATCGCGAGCGCATGCGCTTTCTCCTGGCGATCATGCTCGAAGTGGATGAAGACCGTGAACTGCAGGCGGTGCTGCACGGCCACCTGGCCGAACTTGCGCACGTCGTCGCGGCCCGGCTCAGCCGGCCCGCCGACGCCGCGGCCGTACGGTCCTTCGTCGACGAGCTGCGCGGTATCGGCCTTCGCCATCTCAGCGACCCGGCAGCCGGCGAACTTCCCTCGATCCGCGCGGTGGCCGAGCGGCACGGGCTCTCGATCGCGCGTTGAGGAGCGAATGCTGCGTTTGCGCCCGCCGCCCTCCTGCCATGCCCGGTCTATGCGCGGAATCCGATGGCGTCGTCCAACCATTGCCAATGAGGCCTTTGCAATATGATCCCCGGCTGATATGTTCCTTATTCGTTCCCCGCCATGAATCGCTCATCTTGAGCGCGGGGATGCCTCGGCATCGCCCGCAGGGCCGGGCAATCGACGCCGGCGCGCGGCGCAAGGGGTAGAATCGGCAGAGACTTACCGGGGACTTCGGCGTGGCGGCGGCCTATCTGGAAAAATTGAATGATCGACAGCGCGATGCCGTCGAATTTGGCGTAACCGCACCGGGCGAAACGATCGCAGGGCCGCTCCTGATTATTGCAGGCGCCGGATCGGGCAAGACGAACACGCTCGCCCATCGCGTTGCCCACCTCATCGTCAACGGCGCCGACCCCCGCCGCATCCTGTTGATGACGTTTTCGCGCCGTGCCGCCTCCGAAATGGCCCGAAGGGTCGAGCGCATATGCGCCCAGGTGCTTGGCGCAAACGCCAGTGTTGCCACTGACGCGCTCACCTGGGCCGGCACATTCCACGGCATCGGGGCGCGGCTGCTGCGGATCTATGCCGAGCAGATCGGGTTGAATGTCGATTTCACGATCCATGACCGTGAAGACAGTGCTGATCTCATGAACCTTGTCCGGCATGAGTTGGGCCTCTCAAAGACCGAGAGCCGGTTCCCGACCAAGGGCACCTGCCTTTCGATCTATTCGCGGGCGGTCAACTCCGAGACGCCGCTCGCCGAGGTGTTGCGCGCCCATTATCCCTGGGTCTCCGGTTGGGAGGAGCAGTTGAAGCAGCTGTTTTCCTGTTATGTCGAAGCAAAGCAGACGCAGAACGTGCTCGATTACGACGACCTGCTGCTCTACTGGGCGCAGACTGTCAGCGTTCCGGAACTCGCCGAGGATATCGGCAACCGTTTCGACCATGTGCTGGTCGACGAATATCAGGATACCAACCGGCTTCAATCATCCGTGCTGATGGCCTTGAAGCCGGGCGGCAGGGGCCTGACGGTTGTCGGCGACGATGCCCAGTCGATCTATTCGTTCCGGGCGGCGACAGTGCGCAACATTCTGGATTTTCCGGGCGAGTTCACGCCGCCGGCGGACGTCATCACGCTCGATCGAAACTATCGCTCCACCCAGACGATTCTGGCCGCCGCCAACGGCGTCATCGATCTCGCCCGCGAACGCTTCACCAAGAACCTCTGGACCGAGCGCCAGTCGGCGGAACGGCCGAAACTTCTGGCGGTCGCCGATGAAGCCGACCAGGCGCGCTACATCGTCGAGAAGGTGCTGGAGAACCGGGAGATAGGGATGACGCTGAAGCAGCAGGCGGTGCTGTTTCGCTCATCGAACCACAGCGGGCCACTCGAGGTGGAACTGACCCGACGCAATATCCCCTTCGTGAAATTCGGTGGGCTGAAGTTCCTCGACAGCGCCCATGTCAAGGACATGCTGGCAGTGCTCAGGTTTGCGCAGAACCCGAGGGATCGGGTCGCCGGCTTTCGCCTGCTGCACATGATACCGGGCGTCGGCCCGCAGACCGCCGGCAAGATCCTTGACGCGATCGCCGCAGATCCGGAGCCGCTGGCAGCACTTGCGGAAATCCCCGCCCCGCCGCGCTCCGGCGACAACTGGAGGGCTTTCGTGACGCTGATCGAAGGGCTGCGCAAACAGGCGGGCGGCTGGCCGGGCGAAATCGCCCAGGCGCGCGAATGGTACGAGCCGCATCTCGACCGCATCCACGAGGACGCGGACACCAGAAAGGCCGACCTCCTGCAATTGGAGCAGATCGCCGGTGGTTATCCGAGCCGGGAACGCTTCCTCACCGAACTGACGCTCGATCCGCCGGATGCGACCAGCGACCAGGCTGGCGTGCCGCTGCTCGACGAGGACTACCTGATCCTTTCGACGATCCATTCGGCCAAGGGGCAGGAATGGCGCTCGGTGTTCATGCTCAATGTCGTCGACGGCTGCATCCCCTCCGATCTTGGCGTTGGTACCACGCACGAGATCGAGGAGGAACGCCGGCTGCTTTATGTCGGCATGACGCGGGCAAAGGACAGCCTGACGCTGATAACCCCGCAACGGTTCTTCACGAGCGGCCAGCATGCGCAGGGCGATCGCCACGTCTACGCCGCGCGGACACGCTTCATCCCAGCAACGCTGCTGCAGTTCTTCGAGACGGCATCCTGGCCGCTGGTCAGCGCCGCCGCCTCCGAGCGCAGCGCCAGGCAGATCCGCATCGATGTCGGCGCCCGCATGCGGACCATGTGGAAGTAAGGAGCGGCACGTGGCCGAGCCTAGCGACACCGAGATCGGAAGACAGCCTGCGGCCGATGTCGCGGACGCGGAGCGGCAGCGCAAGATCATTCATATCGACATGGATGCCTTCTACGCATCGGTCGAACAGCGCGACAATCCGGAGCTGCGCGGCAAGCCGGTGGCCGTCGGCGGCGCGGCGGCGCGTGGCGTTGTCGCCGCGGCAAGTTACGAGGCGCGGAAATATGGCGTTCATTCCGCCATGCCGTCCGTCACGGCGAAACGAAAATGCCCTGACCTCATCTTCGTCAAACCGCGCTTCGACGTCTATCGCGCCGTATCGCAACAGATCCGCGAGATTTTCGCCGAATATACGCCTGTCATCGAACCCCTGTCGCTCGACGAGGCATATCTCGACGTGACCGACAATCTGAAGGGCATGGAGATCGCCACCGAGATCGCCGAGGAAATCCGCGCGAAGATCAAGGCAACGACGAACCTGACGGCCTCGGCCGGGATCAGCTACAACAAGTTCCTCGCCAAGATGGCGAGCGACCAGCGAAAACCGGACGGCCTGTTCGTCATTACGCCGAAGAACGGACCGGCTTTTGTCGAGGCGCTCCCGGTGAAGAAGTTTCATGGCGTCGGGCCGGCGACGGCCGAGCGGATGAAGCGGCTGGGCATCGAAACCGGCTTCGACCTGCGGCAGCAGACCCTGGCGTTCCTGCAGGAGCATTTCGGCAAATCCGGCCCTTATTTCTACGGCATCGCCCGCGGCATCGACGAACGGCGCGTGCAGCCTGACCGGGTGCGCAAATCGGTTGGCGCGGAAGACACCTTCGTCGAGGATATCTTCGACTTCGAACCGGCATGCGCCGAGCTGCTGCCGTTGGTCGACAAGGTCTGGCGCTATTGCGAGGCGCAAGGGATGAGCGGCAAGACAGTGACCGTCAAAGTGAAGTACTCGGACTTTACACAGGCGACGCGCAGCAGAACGCTCGGCGCACCGGTCGGTGGGGCTGCCGAGGTGCTGGAGATCGCAGTTTCGCTGCTGACATCGGTCCATCCGTTCAAGCGTGGTGTGCGCTTGCTTGGCGTTACCCTGTCATCCCTGGGTGGCAATGACGAGGAACCACGCCCGCAGCTGGAACTTTCTTTCTGAAGATCGGTCTGTACCAAAAGAAAAAAGCCTGCCGCGGGAGGAGGTGCGGCAGGCCTTTAAAGGGATTGAATGGCAACCGGGAGGAGGAGTGTCGCCATTCCGGCAAGCGCTCGTTGGGAGGAG
Organism: Ensifer sp. 4252; assembly: GCF_050434565.1. NCBI lineage: Bacteria > Pseudomonadati > Pseudomonadota > Alphaproteobacteria > Hyphomicrobiales > Rhizobiaceae > Ensifer > Ensifer sp. 4252. The sequence continues at coordinate 89,437 of NZ_JBNDIU010000005.1, read as the reverse complement.
GAGAAAGCGCTTGCATCATCGAAGTCCTGCGGGAGGAGATGCATCGCTTCGATGAGTTGACTATACAAGAAACCGCCCGACTTCGTAGATCTGACTTCGCAGACCAGCCATGCACTCAGCGCCGGTCAGGCGGCTCAGCGAGCCTTGAAGCGGTCGAATGCCGTCAGCCGCATCATAGGCGGATCGGCCTCGCTCCAGCGATAGATTTCGGTTCTGAGATAACGAAGTTCTTCCTCCAGCCCCTCTTCGCCGATCTCGATCCACCAGGATTTCGGGCGCCCGTCGCTGCCGTCGGACCAGCGATACCCGCGCCCCTTCAGGTGGTCCTTCATTTCGAAAGGGCTGTTTTCCGCATAAAGGCGGACGCGCGATCGCTGGCTGGCCGCGTAGAGTTCGGCAAACGGTGTCTGCTGCGGCTGATCGGCGGGGCCGGCAATCACCTCAAGCAGGGCAAAGCAGTCGTCGACGGCGCGATGGCCGTCGTGGAAATACCCCGCCTGACCGATGAGGTAGCCGAGTTTCGTGCCCTCGAAGCCCCGGTCGCTCCAACCGATCTCCGACACAGAGCACGCCCAGGCCTTCTTCTCGAAGATCGGCGAGAAGGCTTCGCAAAACGGCCTGTCGAACCCGGCATTGTGGGCGATGATCAGATCGGCGCGTTCGATGATCCCCTGAAGCCGAACAAGGTCGATCGTCTCGCCGGCGACCATGTCATCGGTAATCCCGGTGATACGCGTGATTTCGGCAGGAATGGGGCCGCTCGGCTGCCGCAGACCGCCGTAGACGTCGATGACGTCACCGAGGGCCCCATGCGCGTCGAAGGTGAACGCGACGACGCCGATCTCGATGATCTCGTCCTTGCGATGATTGAGGCCCGTGGTTTCGGTGTCAAGGATGACGCCGACGAGCGGAAACTCCGCCCTGGGCTCGGCAACCACAGGACGCGCCTCAAGTTTCTGCAGAACGCGGTAGCGACCCGTCGCTTCGAGATGATCGACCATGGCCCCGGCGCTCATGCCTGAAGCCGCGCGTGCGGACGCGCGCTTGGAGCGTGTCCCCTTCTCGTCCGGATCGGACGAAACAAACATGTCGTACTGCAATGCCATCAGCCCTTCTCCCGGAACTTTTGGTGAAAGGGAAGACCGAGCGCCCATCGCGCCATCACTTTCCCGCTCTGTCAACAGACCTATGGCGAGAGGGCCGGATTCAACCGGGGAAAACCTGTCGTCGGGCCGCAATGCGGCAGGTGGGGATGCCTCGCCTCACTTTGACGAGGAGAGGCATCCGGCGCTTCATCCGGTGAACGAATCGGCGGCCGTCCGTCTGCTGGCGCGCGCCAACCGCTCAGGCGGCATGCCGCTGGCGGCGCTTCAGATAATCCCCGAGACTATCGAGCATCATCGCCCAACCGTCTCCGTGCCCAAGCGGGCTATGGCTGCCGTCGAGATAAGCACCGCTCTCCGTCATGACCAGACGTGTCTTGTCGCCGACGGCAGAGAATTCGACGGTGACGACGCCGGCAAAAATCAGGGTACCCAGATGCGAGATCGTGCTCGCATAGACGATGCGCTGGCTCGCCCTGATCTCTTCGTAGCGCGTCGTATTGACGTAGGGTTCGGCGTCGATTGCACCGAAGGTGCAGATATCCGCATGCCCCACTGTGAAATCGAAGGCGCGCCAGGCCAGTTCCCAGCCGTCACCGGGTGCACTCCAGATGGCCAGAGCCTCGCGGTTCGACCAGGCCGCAAAGACCTGATGCGGTAGCGCCGCGTAGGTGCGCTCGACAACGACGGTGGCGTGTTCGACTTTCGGAACGTTCATGGCTCTTCTCCTTGCAGTGCCGATCAGGATTGACCGCCTGCACGAAAGCTAAGTCGCGGACCTCCCGCTCGTTAGAGGTGATGTGGACAAGAACGGGGCATTCATGCCAAGCTTGCTGATGTTTCCGAAGTACACCGATGGCGCCGATCTGCGCGTCAACATCCTGGTCATGCCTGAAACCGGCCCCATGGCGGTTTACGGCCTTTGTGAAGTTATGAGCCATGTCGGCCGCTTCGATGCCGGCGCAAGACGGTCTCCTGTCCGCAGGTTGCGCCCGCGCGTCGTCGCACGGCAGGTGGAACCGTTTCCCTCGGCCATCGGCATGTCGATCACGCCGCAGGCGACGATCGATACGGAAGGCGATGCGGACGTAATCATCATCTGCGATCTAGAACTTGGGCCAACCGACGTTCCCGCAGGACGCTGGACGCAGGAAATCGAGTGGGTGCGTGCCCAGTTGCAGCGCGGCGCGACGGTCTGCTCCACCTGCAGCGGCTCGCTGTTGCTTGCCGAAGCCGGCCTGCTCGATGGCAAGGACGCCGCGTCGCACTGGACCGCAGCGGGGCTTTTCCGCGATCTCTACCCCGCGGTCCGTTTCCGGCCGGAGCGTATACTGTGCGAAAGCGGCTACGACGGTCGACTGATGACCAGCGGCGGCGCCTCGGCCTGGCAGGAGCTCGTACTCTACCTGATCGGCCGCTTCTGCGGCCCGACGGAGGCGGCACGGATCGCCAAGCTCTTTCTGATCGGCGACCGTCGCGATGGGCAATTGCCGTTCGCCGCAATGGCGCAGCCGCGCCGACATGAAGACGCCATCATCGCCGGCAGCCAGACCTGGATCGCCGACCACTATGCCGCAAGCAATCCGGTCACTCGGATGGTCGAGCAATCGGGACTGCCGGAGCGCACCTTCAAGCGCCGCTTCAAGCAGGCAACCGGCTACGCGCCGGTCGACTACGTGCAGGCCATCCGCATCGAGGAGGCCAAACAGATCTTGGAGACGAGCGACAGCGGGATCGACAACGTCGCGGCAGACGTTGGATACGAGGACCCGACCTTCTTCCGTAGGCTGTTCAAGCGCATCGCGGGCATCAGCCCGGCGCAATATCGGCAACGATTTCGTACGCGCTAGCGGCGACGTAGCCATGCCAGGGTTGCGATATCGTGACCGGTCCCGCACGGGCCGACAGTGGAAGCGAGCACCATTCGCGGCGCCCGCAAAGGTTCCGGTTACCGTAGCGCCGCAACAGCCTCGATCTCGAACAGCATCCCATCGAGCGCCAGCCGCGGCACCGGAATCAACGTGCATGTGGGCTTCGCGCCCTCACCCAGCGCCGCTTCCATTTCAGCGCCGAAGATATGCAACCGTTCCTCCGAGTGATCGACGATCAGCACCGTCAGCTTGACGATGTCGCTCGTATCAGCGCCGGCGGCAGCAAGAGCGGTGCGCAGATTGCCAAGCGCCTGGCGGACCTGCAGCCGGAAATCCGGATCGAGGGCACCTCGCTCGTCCTCCCCTCCCTGGCCGGCGATAAAGACCAGCCGTGCACCAGCCTGAACCAGGCCGACATGGGAGTAACCATTGGCCGATGCATCATAGAGCCCGGCAGGATTGAAAAGGCAAATAGACGATTTTGCAGTTGTAGACGACATTGCTTTGCTTTCCGTTGTTGCACGAAGAAGCCGTGGAAGCGCCGTTTGCAGGATCGCTGACGTTGTGGGTCGGCGTGCTGGACAGCGCGTTCAGGCTTCATATCGCTTAGACGATCCGGCAATGCTTCCCGTGACGCGAGCGAGCGGATTTCTTTTTAGCAGCAAGCGTTCGCATTTAGACGCAGACGGCCACTGGAAGCCGAATCCCGCGCGACGCGATGATTGAACTGCTTGCGTTCGAAGAGGGCAGATCGGGTAGCCTCTTGCCTAACCCGACGACGGCCTTGATTGCTTTGACAGCAATGGCGTAGCTAGAGGCAGTCGGTTCGGCAAATCGGTCCAACCGTCTCCGCATCACGGCGAAAGGTGCCCCATGAACGAAGAACCAAAGATCGTCCTGTCCCCGCTCTCGCAGGAATTCTCCCGCGACGGCATCACTGTCACCGTCGAAATCTCCCGGATCGAGGACGGCAACGAATGGGCGCTCGAGGTCATCGATACCCAGGGCATGTCGACGCGCTGGGAGGACCTGTTCGCGACGGATGCCGCGGCGCTCGCCGAATTTCTCAGCGCCGTCGAGCAGGACGGCATGTCCGTGTTCGTGATGCCCTCGGCGCTGCATTGACCGGCTCCCATATTTTCCGGCACCGTGCCGAACGACGCCACGATTGATAAAGTGATCGGTGCCGCTTTAGCTCCTCCGATTGTGTGAAAAGCCCATTCCATCTCCATCTTACGCCAGCCGCTCGTTCAGGGCAGACGTGCGAAGTCGGGTTGTGTTCAACAGGCCGGCCGCCTGGATCAGCGGGTAGGCCGCGGCCGCTACGTGCGAATTGATCCGGTGCAGGTCACCAATGAGATCGATGAACAGGGCGTTGCTTTGAAGGTTGACGCCCTTTTCCATGCCTTCTCGGCCGAGATGTCCGTTGATCGCGCGCTCCTCGAGCGCCCGGAACCGATCCTTCTGGGTTGCCAGGCGTGCCGCCGCGCCGACGTCGCGCGACGAAAGTGCCGCCGGTACCAGCCGCAGCGACGCGGCGACCTCTTCGCAGAGACTATCGAGGGCCTCGCGCTGGGTTGGCGCAAGCTCAATGCCCTGCTTGATCTTTGCCCGGATGCGGTCGGCGAGGTTGAGCTTGATCACATCGCCTGCATGTTCAAGGTTGCTGGCGAAAAGCATGATCTCGAAGGCGCGGCGGGTATCGCCGCCCGACAGCTCGCCCTGTGCCAATCGGCCGAGATAGGCATGGACAGAACCCATGTAGGTGCCGAGCTTGAGATCGATGGCGTTGACCTCCTTCACGGCCTCCAGCCGATTGGACGACAGCGCCGTGAGCGACGTCAGGAACATGCGCTCCAGCAATTCGCTCATCCGTACTGTCTCCATCGTCGCATTGGAAAGCGCGATCGTCGGCGTCGCCAACGAAACGCTGTCGAGATAGCGCGGTGTGGCCAGGGGATCATCGGCGACCGATGCATTCGGGATCAACCGGTCGACGAGACGCACGACGACTGGAGAGATCGGCAGAAACACGGCGGCGACCGTCAGGTTGAACGCAGCGTGCAGCCCGATCGCGACATGCAAAGGATCCAGCGGCATGCGGCCGGCGAAATCGACGATCTGTCGCGCCAGCGGCAGCAGTGAAATTGCCAGAAGGCCGCGGCAGAGCAGATTGGCGACCGGAAGCCGGCGGGCCACGGATGGCTGGTCGAGCGTCGCACTGACGGCCGGCAGACCGCCGCCGAAATTGACGCCGAGGATTAGGGGCACAGCGCCGGCCACGTCCAGACTGCCATTGGTCATGAGCGACGCGATCAACAGGATGACCGCGAGCGTCGAATGGCAGAACCAGGCGAGAACAGCGCCGACGAGGAAACCGAGAACCGGCTCGTTGGCGTTCGCAGCGAGAACATCGTGAAACAGCGTTGCTTCGCGCAAGGGTGCCGTCGCCGAAACAATGACCTTCAGTGCCAAGAGCATGAGGCCGAGCCCCATCATGATGCGGCCGGCGTTTCGCGGGCGAAACTCGTTCGACGCGCCGAAGGTGAGATAGCCGGCAAACAGAAAAAGCGGCGCCATCGTCGTTGCCAGCGACGAACCTGACGCAAAGAGACCGGAGAGGAGCGCCGAGCCGATATCGGCACCGAGCAGGACCGCAAGACCGGTCGCCGCCCCAATGGCGCCGGCACCGGCCAGGCCCGCGATGATGAGCGCCATGGCCGTGGCGCTGCCGAGAACGGCGGTGGCGGCGATGCCGCCACCGAACGCGGTCAGCCGGTTGGACAGGCGCTGTTCGACGAAGCGTTGCAGCCGATCGCCCCAGCCGCGCATGACGCCGGTTCGGACCATCCGCACGCCCCAGAGCAGGAGCGCCACGCCGCCAAGCAGTTCCACGATGACAAACGTTCCGGAATTCATGTCCAGCGAGGCCCTTCCGCTCGAAGCGATCAATCGGCAACGGATATGTCGGGAGCGACAGATCCGATGTTGTAGCCTTCGAGCTGCGCTGCAGATCTGTCCGGCATGGGGAAATTCAGGATGGTTGCCGTTCCCGGCGTTACGGGAACGACGCGAGAGGGCGGCAGGTCCAGAAACTCATGGCAGGCCGCGCGGATGACCCCGCCATGGGCCACCACCAGCAGGTCGCCTTGCGTCCGCGACATCCAGTCATGAACGCCGTCGGCGACGCGGTTGCGAAAGGCGATCCAGGTTTCGGCATTGGCGGGCGTGAAGGTACCGGCGCGCCAGGCGGTGTAGTCCTCCGGACGCTCGGCGATCAGCTCCGGCTTGCGCCGGCCCGTCCACTCACCCATGTCGAGCTCGCGAAACCGTTCATCGGACGGGGCGTCCGGATGCCCGATGAGCGCAACCGTCTGCCGCGTCCGGCCGAGGTCCGAGGCGATGATGCGGGCGGGATGCAGCGCCTTGGCATAGGGGCGGAAACGCCGGACCTGGGCGACGCCGCGTTCGGACAAAAGCGAGTTGTCCTGGCCCTGGAGGCGCTGGTCGGCGTTCCACTCGGTTTCGCCATGGCGCATGAGGATCAGCCTCATTGATTTATCCTTTCTCCGCTGACGGCAAAGACCGCGTCAGGCGTCCGTATGAATGACAGTGTAACGGCATCGCCAGGCATCGCGCTGAAGTAGCCTTCGGCCAAGCCGGTGATGCGAAGCTCGCCGAGCATGGCAGTGACCATCGTGCGCCCGGCGATCGGTGCAGCTTCTGCAAACCGTGCGGTCACCGACGGCCTGCCAGGCACCGCGCCGACAGAAACGTCTTCGGCGCGATAGAGAAGCTGCGCCTGCGCATGGCCGGGTGCGATCGAGCCCGGCGCAAGTGGCGTATCGTTGAAGGCGAACATGTCTCCGACCCGGTACGCCGGCAAAAGGTTGGCCGGCGGCGTCCCGAGGAAGGTGGCGACGAAGGTCGTTGCCGGATCGCGCAGCAGATCGATCGGCTTGCCAAACTGCTCGACACGACCATTGTTGAGCACGGCGACATGTGTCGCCATGGTCATGGCTTCTACCTGATCGTGAGTGACATAAACAGAGGTGGCGCCGGTCGCCCTGTGGATGCGCATCAATTCGCTGCGCATCTCGATGCGCAGCTTGGCATCGAGGTTCGACAGGGGTTCGTCGAACAGGAGAATGCTCGGCTCAGGGGCGATGGTGCGGGCGATTGCCACGCGTTGCTGCTGGCCGCCGGAAATTTCCGCGGGATAACGTTCGGCAAGCGCACCGATGCCGAGCAGGGCGAGAACCTCCTTGACGCGACGGTCGCGTCTTTCGCGCGGCCACCGCGCGACCTTCAAGGGCCAGGCGATGTTGCCGGCGACGGTCATATGCGGCCAGAGGGCGTAGCTCTGGAAGACGAGGCCGGCGTTGCGGCGGCCGGCGTCGGCGATGACGCCGCCAGCACCGCTGGAGACCGTCTGGCCGACAAAGGCAATCTCGCCTTCGCTCGGGCCTTCCAAGCCTGCCAGCATGCGCAGCAATGTCGACTTGCCGCAGCCGGAGGGTCCAACGAGCACCAGGAACGAGCCGGTCGGAACCGAAATGTTGACGTCCTTGACCGCCGTGAAAGCGCCAAATCGCTTGACGAGGTTGCGGATCTCGATGGCGTCCGCAGCGCCGGTTGCACGTGCGTTCATGACTCTTTCCATTTCTGGACGCGGTTCTGGAGGCCGTGGGCCAGAAACGAGGCCGCAAGGCAGACGATAAGGATGACGAGGGTGATGGCGTTGGCAAACTGCATGAAGCCCTCGGCGGCATAACGATAGGCGACCATGCTGAGAACGGGCGACGTCGCGGTGAACAAGAGCACGACCAGCGAGAGGTCGCGCACCATCTTGACGAAGACGAGGATCGCTCCGGCAAACAGGCCGCGGATCGCCAAGGGGAAGATGATCGCAAACAACCGGCGAAGCAGTCCCGCTCCGGTCAATCGCGCGCTTTCCTCGATATCCGCGGAGATCTGGCCAAGCACCGATCGGCCGGACTGCACGGCAAAGGGGAGATTGTGGGCGGACGCCGCGATCACCAGCAGCGCGAAAGTGCCGTAAAGCGAAGGCAGCGGGCCGATCGGCGCACCGAAGAGGGCGATGTAGGCGGCCGCAAAGGCGATGCTCGGCACCAGAAGCGGAACGAAGGCAAGCTGGCTGAGGATCGTGGCGAGCAGACTGCCGCGTCGCTGGACGATCGTGTAGGCGAGCGCCAGCCCGAGCAGCATCGTCGTCAGCGCGACGACAAGCCCGAGTCGGATCGTGTTCCAAATGGCATCGATCAGGACAGGATTGCGGAAGATGCCCGCCTGCCCTTGCGCAATTTCCCCGCCGCCTTCACCAACCCAGAAATGCAGCGTCCAGTTCGAGAACAGCGCCCCGCTTTGAGGCGCAAGACTTGAGGCCGCAAGCACCAGAACGGGGGTCACTGTAGTCAGAAGGCCGATGGCAACAGCAATGGCAAAAAGCGGCCATCGCCAGACGCCAAGGGGAAACCGTTTCGTGCGGCCGCCCTTGCCAGTGACCGTGATGAAGGCCTTACGGCCGGAGACGATACGGTCCGACATCCACAGGAACAGGGCCGAGACGGCGATCAGCAACAGGGCCAGCACGAAGCCGCGCTCGTTCTGGCCGGTTTCGATCATGCCGAAGAGGCGGGTCGAAAGCGTCTGCATGCGCACCGGCAGACCCAAAAGGGCAGGTGCCGCAAAGTTGGCGACAGCGCCGGCGAAGGTGAGTGAGGCTGCGGCGATCAGGGCCGGCGTGACGACGGGCAGAATGATGCCGAAGAAGATGCGCGGGCGTCTGGCGCCGGCCATCTGGCCGGCTTCGACGAGGTCGGCACCGACCGAACTCAGGGCCGCCGCGATGATCGTATAGGCCAGCGAATAGTAGTGGGCGATCAGCACGATCGCGGTCGGCACCAGACCCCAGGCGAGCCAATCGGGAATGGCAAGGCCACTGGTCTCGAAGAAACCGGCCGAACCGCCGAGCCGGGAATTTCGAAACAGCGTGCCCCAGGCGAGCGCCGCGGCGAAGCTCGGGATCATATAGGGCAATGTCGCCATCAGCCCGAGCAGGCGCCGTCCCGGCACGTCGGTCAGAACCACCAGCCAGGCCAGAAACCCGCCGAGGATGAGACAGCCGCTCGCGACCCCGAAGCCGAGAACCATGGTGTTGAACAGCGGCCGCCACCAAAGATTGAAGGACAGCGGGCTGAGAAGCACCGCCTGCCAGGCCTCCATCCCGGCTGGGGTGAGCGTCGACAGAAGAATGCGGACCAGAGGCGCCACCACCAGAATAGCGACGATGGCAACGAGGATTGCCGGCATGATGAAGCCTGATCGGAGCAGCCGGCTACCGCCCGATGACGCGAAGGTCGATATGGATGTCATTTGCGAACCTCGGCGTTTGCCGGCGCGGCCTCAGCAGCGCCGGCAAACAGCCCGTTACTGAAGCGTGATGATGAGATCGGAGACGCGCCCGCGGGCAGCGGCGGTCTTGGCCGGATCGATGGTCCAGGCCTTCAGCTCATCAAGTTTGACCGAGTCCGGATGGTGGGCGATGGTCGTGCGCGTGGCAAAGTCGCCGGGAACGTTGAAGGGTTCGAAGCCGGCGCCTCCCGTCGGCGTGTCGTCGCCGAACATGAAGTCGATCAGCAACCGGGCGGCGGCCGGATGCGGTGCCTTGTCAGCGATCGTCAAAACCGCGGGAAAAAGAATGCCGTTGGCCGGCTCGACATTGTTTGCGACTTGAAGCGCCCAGCCTTCCTTCTCGTTGTCGCGGCGGTCCGAATAGGTGCCGAAGCCGACGGGCGGGTTCTTGGCGCTGACGTCACCGACAGACTTGTTGAGCACGTCGCTGTTGGGGACGAGGATCAGATCGTTGGCAAAGAGCTCCTTGATGAATTGCTCGCCGGCGCCCTGAAGATCGGCATCGACGACAATGTCCTTGCCGAACTGTGCCTTGTAGGCCGCGGCCATCTCATCCGGATGGAGGGCGATCTCGGTCAGCAGGTCGAGCAGTTCGCCGCGCTGGCTCGGATCGACCATCAGCACCTTGCCCTGCCACTCCGGCTGTGTCAGCTGCCACAGATTGGTGACGGGCGAACCGCCGGGAAAGGCCTTCTCGTTGTACATCAGCACCTTGGTCGAGAGACGCTGGGTGAGCAGCGGTCCCTTGTAGCGATCGTCGATCTGCCCTGCCACGCGCGGCGGCACATAATTGACGATGCGCTTGGCTTCGAGAAGCTTGCTGAAGACCACGGGCGTGTCGGCAATGTAGAGCACGTCGACGGCATGGACGCCCGCCTGCTGCTCGGCTTCCAGACGGGCGATCTGTTTTGTCGAGCTCATGTCGAGACCGATCAGGTCGACACCCGGATAGGCCTCCTCGAAGGCTTTCTCGATCTTGGCGATCCGGCTCGACAACGAAAAGACGGTAACGCTGCCTTCCTTCTGCGCGAGCGGCAGCAGCTGCTCGGGCGTCATGCCATCCAGACCTGCCGCCATCGCTGCCGCAGGCAGCACGACGCAGGCCGCGAGTGCGGACTTCATCAGTCGCTTCAACATGGTTTCCTCCTCCATTTTCCCCAGTCAATCGAAGTCGTTGAACAGCTCCGACAGTTTCTCCAGCCTGCCGATCACCTCACGCTCGTGCCTGCCGGCGATCGTCAGGACAATGCCGTTGACGATGGCGAAGGGGATCGTCGGGGTCTGAAACTCGCTTCCCGAACGCCCCCGCGGCGCGGCCAGCATCAGGTCCGCCACCGGCTCCATCAGCGGGCCGGCAAGGTCCGAAATCAAAATCGTTCGCGCGCCGACGCGCCGGGCATGCTGCACCAGCGGCGCATAGCTTTGCGGCTGCTTGCGAAAGGCGAGCGCGATGACGACGTCGCTCTTGTCCATGCTGACCATGCGCTCGGCAATGTCCCGGCCGCGGCCGGTGAGCCCGATCGTCGTCATGCCGAACCGATCGAGGCGGCGCTGCAGGAAACCGGCGACGGACTGCGCATGCCCCTGGCCGAACACGAACACCCGTCGCGCCTCGAAGATCATGTCTGCGGCTAGGTCCACGTCATTTTGCGGCACCGAGCGCGCAAGCGTCTCCAGGGCCGAAATCTCCGCAGCAATCAGGTCGGTCAAATAGTCGCCGTGCTCGACCTTGGCGACCGAGCGGCGCATGCGGGTCGCGGCATCCTGATCATCAAGCACTTCGCGCTGCAGCTGCGCGCGCAGATCCGGGAAGCCCCGGTATCCCAGCTTCTGCGCCAGGCGGGTGACCGTCGCCTCATGAACGCTGGCGCGCTGCGACAGCTGCGGGCCCGACAGAAACGCAGCTTCCGCCCGGTTCTCGAGCATCGTCGCGATCAGCTTCTGGTCCGCCTCGGTCAGTCTTTTCGATTGTGCCTTTATGCGATCGATGAGTGTCATGGCGCTCTACAAGTTTCTTTGCGTCACACATCGTTCAAGCAAACTAGCTTGCAGTCAAGGCAGCGATCGCAAGAATCCTTGCAAGGGTCTGCAAGGCAAAGACCGGCACTTGAAAAACAGTCGATTTTCGGGGGTTTCCCGGAAATTTCGGGCGGATTTCGGACCAAAAGTGACGCCGGACTGCCGCTTCCGACAGTGTCCGACCTGCCCTCGAAAAATCTTTGCAAAGGTCAGCAAGGGAATTGGCGTTGTCATACCGTCCGCGATGGCGCTCACGGCGGCCATTCGCAAGGTCGAATGTGATCTATGGAGCCTCACCGGCTGCGCTGCCGCGCAGAAGCCTCGTCCAGTCGTCAATAAAAGTGGACCGCTGCAGCTGATCCTGGGCGGCAAGCAGTGCTGGGCCGATGCGGATCGGGCGGCCGATGCCGGATTCGATCAGCTTCGGTGGTCCGCCGACATTATCAGGAAGCGGTCCGTTGCGCGAAAAGAAGAAAGCCTCTCGCCTTGCAACCTGCTGCCCCCGCTCCGAAAGCAGGTAGTCGAGAAAGCGGCCCGCCAGATCCGGCCGCTTGGCGCCCTTTGGGATCAGTACGCCGCGACTGAGGATCAGCGTATAGTCCCGTGGCAGCACGATGCGCAGCTTCGTGTTTCGCAGCGCCGCCGCATAGGCGTAGGATCCGAGGATGTTGTAGCCGATATAGACGTTGCCGCTGTCGATTTCCGCCAGCACGGCGTTGTTGCAGCAGCGCAGCACCGCCTCGACGCGGCTGAGACTCTCGAGCAGCCGGCCGTAGGTCGTCGAGGCCTGCTGCACGTCGAGGAAGGCGAGCAGATAGCCGATGCCGGACTGGCGCAGATCGTAGGTGCCGATGCGGCCACGATAATAATCCGGCTTGATGCGCAGCAGGTCCGTCAGCTCGCCGTGGCCATGGGGTACATCCTCCGGCGGCACAAAATCCTTGTGGTAGACCATGACCGAAGGCTCGAAGGTGAAACCGTAGACCTCTTCACGCCAGTTCGCCCAGTCGGGGACTAGGCGCGTTTCGGCGGAGCTATGGGCCAGAGCGCAGCCGTCGTTGGCAAGCTTGACGAGCTGATCGACCGAGGACGAGAGCAGGATATCGCCAAAGCCCTCCTGCTTGCGGCAGGCGGCATCCGCGTCGCGATAAAGGTCGTTGGTCACGTAGTCGGTGTAATCGACGGCAACATCGGTCGCCGTCGACTGGAAATCCCGGATGAGCGGCTCCATCGCCTCGACGTCGGTCGCGCCATGGACGACGAGGCGGCCGCGCTCCTGGTCGACCGCCGGAAAGAAGGCGCGAGCGCCCTCGACCGCCATTGCCGACGTCAAACCGGCAAGGACGATCGCGGTGGTTAGCGTGACGAGTTTCCCGTACATCATCGCGCACCCTCGACGTGTTCTGGCAGATCGAGAACGACGGTGAAGCCGCGCTCGCCCTTTTCCTGAAATCCGATCGTGCCCTGATGAGCCGACGCCACCTCGGCGGCGATGGCAAAACCCAGGCCCATGCTACCCTCTCCCGTTTTCGAGGTCACGAAGCGCGCCGTGACGCTGCTCCATTCGCTCCGCGGAATACCCGGACCGTCGTCCTCCACTTCGACCCGCGCGCGGCCATCGCTTCCAAGCACACGCACGGCAAGGTGCGAAACGGTTCCGTGCCGCAGTGAATTGTCGATGATGTTGGCGATCGCCTCGCGCAGGCTGACGGCATCGCCGAGCACAACGATCGGCTGCGGCGCCGCCTCGAAAGAGATGACGATATCCGGATCGACCGTGATGGGGATGGCGGCGCGGAAGGCTTTGCGCGCGACATCGGTCAGATCCACCGGCTTGAACCGCACCGAGTCGGAGCGATGAATGACCATCGCATGGCTCAGCAACTGGTTGGTCAGCCGCGCCAGTTGCCCGACCCGCTTGCGCACCCGTCCGAGATGCCGTTTTCCGACCTCGTCCATCTCGTCTTCTTCGAGCATATCGACCTGTGCCGACAAGGCGGTCAGCGGCGTTCGGATTTGGTGTGCGGCGTCGGCGATGAAGCGCTGCAGCAGTGTCACCCGTTCGTCGAGACGGCCCATGAAGTGATTGATCGAGGCCATGAATGGCCGCAACTCGCGCGGCACGTCGACGTTGACCGGTGTCAGGTCCTGCGGGTCCCGTGCGCGCAAGGCAGCCCCGAGCGCACTGACGGGCAGGAGCGAATACCGGATCGCAAGCACCGTGCCGGCGAGCGCCAGCAGGCTCATGATGCCGACCAGAATCATGGCGCGCGACGTCAGTTCGCCGGCCAACGCCCGACGCGCCTCGGTTGTCTGCGCCAAGACCACATAGGACCAGCCGGAGAAAGACGGATCGGAAAGCGCCCGCGCCGCAACGACGACACGCACCGGAACGTCGCGATAGCGCGCCGAGAGGAAAACAGGCGCCGCCCGGGCGGATGTCAGGTCCAGGTCCGTCTGCAGATCCTCGTAGCCGGTCAGGGTTTTCATGTCCGGCCCGATCACCCGGTAGAAGATGCGGTCGCGCGCCGCAAGCCCGAGCAATTCGAATGCGGAGGTGGGAAGGGCAACGGCCAGGCTGCCGTTGTCGACCGTCATGTTCGCGGTGATCTGGATGGCGGCGCCGAGCAGCAACCGATCGTAGGCATCGTCCGCTGCGGCGCGCGCGTAGTACCATGCTGCGACGGCAAGCAGCGTCGCACCGCCACAGAGTACCAGGGCGACCCGAACGACCAGCCGCGAAAACAGCGATGGCTCACGCCGCATCGTCAGCCACCAGTTGATAGCCGAGCCCCCGGATTGTCACGATCCGAACTCTTGAGCCTTCGATTTTCTTGCGAAGACGGCCGATATAGAGCTCGATGGCGTTCTGGTTGGCGCCGTCGTCGAAGCCAAAGAGATGGTCGAGCAGTTCATCCTTGCCGAACACGCGGCCGGGCCGCGTCGCCATCACCTCGAGCAGGGTGATCTCCCGCCGTTTCAACTGCACTTCGCGATTGCCAACGCGCACCGAACGGCTGTTGCGGTCGAGCACGAGGTCGCCGCATTCTATGAGATTGGTCGGATCGCCGGCCCTTCGGCGCAACAACACCCGCACCCGCGCTTCCAGCTCGCGAAAGTCGAACGGCTTCACGAGATAATCGTCAGCGCCGAGATCGAGCGCACCGACGCGGTCTTCGATCTCGGAGCGCGCCGTCAGCACCAGCACAGGCGTCGTCTTGCGGCGGGTGCGCAGGTGCCGCAGGATCTCGAACCCGTCGAGCCCCGGCAACATCACGTCGAGGATCACGAGATCATAGTCGGTAAAATCGAGTATGTCGGCGGCGGCCTGACCGTCCGTTTGCCAATCGACCGTGTGCCCGACTTTCTCCAAACGCCGGCTGATCGCCTCCCCGACATCCCTTGTGTCTTCCACCAGAAGGATGCGCATGACGAAGCAGTGACACGGAAAAATCCGGCAATCAACCCGGCGGATCTGGCCGAAACGGTGACAGGGTGGTGACAGGTTCGAGGCGGAAGAAAGAGAGCCTGCCCGCCGAACGGAGGAGCGGAACGGGCCTGGAGGATAACCATTTTTGTGGGCTGTGACGGTGGGCGCGCAGTGCTGTCCGCCGATGTCCCGTGGCGCCTTCCGGTCCCTTCTGCAGGAGGCAGGCGGATTTCATGGAGGATGGGAGAGAGACCATGAGCAACAGCATCTTGAAGACAATTGTCGCGGCCGGCTGCTTCGCCGCGATCGCATTTCCAGCAGGCGCCGAACCGGCAAAGCCGGAATGCCTTGCCGGCGCGAAACCGGGCGGCGGCTTCGACCTCACCTGCCGACTGGCGGCCAATTCCCTTCTCGAAGCGAAGGTGATCGGCAAGCCGATGGCCGTCACCTATATGGAAGGCGGCGTCGGCGCCGTTGCCTACAACCATG
The DNA here is from genome assembly GCF_050434565.1 of Ensifer sp. 4252. Lineage (NCBI taxonomy): Bacteria > Pseudomonadati > Pseudomonadota > Alphaproteobacteria > Hyphomicrobiales > Rhizobiaceae > Ensifer > Ensifer sp. 4252. Next base: position 74,090 of record NZ_JBNDIU010000005.1, on the reverse strand, counting down.
TCATCGGCAAACGCGGCAAGGACGGCAACCTGATCACCGCCGCATCGTCGGGCTCGGCGCTGCTGCTCGCGCAGGGCAAATTCGGACAGTACGACGAAAGCGCCGTGCGCTGGCTCGGCGCGCTCGGCGCCGACTATGGCGTCCTGGTCGTCGCGGCGGATTCGCCCTACAAGAGCCTTGGCGAGCTGATCGAAGCCTACAAGGCAAATCCCGCCGACTTCGCGGTCGCCGGCGGCGGTGCTGTCGGCTCGCAGGACTGGATGAAGGGCTCGCTGCTCGCCAAGGCAGCCGACCAGGAACCGAAACAGATGCGTTACGTCGCGCTCGAAGGCGGCGGCGCGGTGTTGACGGCGCTCGAAGGTGGTCACGTCAAGGTCGGCGCTGGCGATGCTGCGGAAATGGCGAAGCACCACGTTGCCGGCAAGGTCCGAGTGCTTGCGGTCATGTCACCATCGAGGCTGCCCGGCGATCTCGCCGAGGTGCCGACCGCCAAGGAGCAGGGTATCGACATCGAATGGCCCGTCTGGCGCGGCTACTACGTCGGCAAGGATGTCTCCGACGACGACTACAAGTGGTGGGTCGACGCCTTCACCAAGCTCGCAGCCTCGCCGGAATTCACTAGGGAGCGCGAGGCGCGCGGGCTCTACGAATACACGCTGATCGGCGATGCATTCGACGGTCAGGTCAAGGCCGACGTCGCCCGCTTCAAGATCCTCGCCAAGGAAGCCGGGATGTAGGCGACGGTTTGGGGCGGTGCCTTCTCTCCGCCCCATAACTCCGCGCAGTTTTGGCCGGCATCGGCATCCCTTGCGGCGGCATGACGAAAATGCGCGCCAACTCAAGCCACAGAGAAATATCGGAGTTTCACCATGTCTGACGGCATGTCTTCATCCACTTGGGTGGGCCGCATCGGCGGCGTCTGCCTGCTGTTATTCGCCATCGCCTATGGCATCGGCGGCAGCCAGATCGAGTACGCCTTCGCCTCGGACCCGCTCGGGCCACGGGTCATGCCGATGCTGCTGGCGGCGCTCCTGGCCGGGCTGTGTCTGATCTACCTCATCCGCCCCGGCGCTTCCGAACAGTTCCCACGGGGCCGGCTGCTTGCCCGCATCCTGGCGGTGCCCGCCCTGCTGGTCGCTTCGGCTTTGCTGCTGGAGCCCGCCGGCTTTGCCATCTCGATCTTCGTTCTGACGCTCGGCGTCGGCTGGATTTTCGGCGCGCCGCTTCGGCTGGCGATCGCCGGTGCCATCGGCCAGGCCCTGCTGTGGTGGTCGGTCTTTTCCTATCTTCTCGACGTCTATCTGCCCGCCGGCCGCCTGTTCGGCTGAGCCCGCCGGCGAAGGAGACTTTCCCATGAATCTCGATTATCTCTGGCACGGCTTCTCCGTCGCCCTCACGATGCAGAACCTGCTGATCGGCTTGGCCGGCTGCTTCATCGGCACCCTCGTCGGCGCCCTGCCGGCCATCGGGCCGATCAACGGCATCGCGCTTCTGATGCCAATCGCCTATACGATGGGCCTGCCGGCGGAAAGCACGATGATCCTGCTCGCCGCCGTATATTGCGGCGCCGAGTATGGCGGCCGCATTTCATCCATCCTCCTGAACGTGCCGGGCGACGCCGGCGCCGTCATGACCGCGCTCGACGGCTATCCCATGGCAAAACAGGGCCGCGCCGGCGAGGCGCTGATGCTTTCCGGCCTTTCGTCCTTCGTCGGCGGCATGCTCGGCGCGCTCGGCCTGGCGCTGTTTGCACCCTTGCTGGCGGGCCTCGCGATCGGCTTCGGTCCGGCGGAATACTTCGTGCTGATGGTGTTTGCCTTCGCCACGCTCGGTTCGATGGTCGGCAGCCAGCCGGTGAAGACGTTGATCGGCTGTACGCTCGGACTGATGCTGGCGACCGTCGGCCTCGATGCCACCTCCGGCGCCTATCGCTTCACCTTCAACGAACCGGAACTTGGAGACGGCATCGATTTCGTGGTGCTGGTCATCGGACTGTTCTCCGTGTCCGAGGCGCTGTTGATGCTGGAACATCAAGCGGGCGGCGTCACCGTCATCCGCAAGCTTGGCCGCATGACCGCGCGGCTCGACGATATCAGAAAGTCCGTCGGCGCGACCCTGCGCGGCTCGGCCATCGGCTTCGTCGTCGGCGTTCTGCCCGGCACCGGCGCATCGGTGTCGAGTGCCGTGTCCTACACCACGGAAAAGCGCATCTCCGACACCGAGGGCACCTTCGGCAAGGGCGATGTGCGCGGCCTTGCAGCTCCGGAAGCGGCCAACAACGCAACCGCCTGCGGCGCCTTCGTGCCGATGCTGACGCTTGGGGTGCCGGGCTCGGGGACAACAGCCGTCATGCTCGGCGCCCTCATGCTCTACAATATCCAGCCCGGTCCGATGCTGATCACCGAGCGGCCGGAGGTCGTCGGCGGCCTCGTCGCCTCGCTGTTCATCGGCAACATCCTGCTGCTGCTTTTGAACCTGCCGCTCGTTAACATCTTCGCCCGGGTGCTGACGGTGCCGAACTGGCTGCTCGTTCCGGGCATCCTGGTGCTGTCCATCGTCGGTGTCTATTCCACCCACGCCTCGGTTTTCTCGATCCTGTTGATGCTGGCGATCGGCATGGTCGGGTGGCTGTTGCGCAAGGCCGGCTTCGACATGGCGCCGATCATCCTCGGCTTCGTGCTCGGCCACGTCATGGAAGTGAACCTGCGCAACGCGCTCGCCATCAGCGGCGGCGATATCGCCATCCTGTTCCAGAGCAAGATCTCGATCATCCTCTGGGTTCTCGCGATCGCGATGGCCGTGCTTCCGCTTGTCGCGGGGAGGCGTTCAAGATCGCGAGCGCTTGCGAAGACTGTCAGCTCCGAAACATCAGCCTAGACGACATGTCGCCTGCTGGCCGTCTTCACCACAGGATGGCGGCCAGCAGAGATAGCTTCTCGGGAAGAGGCGTTGGATGTCAACCGCCGACGGCAGATGACGGCGACGTCGACAAAGCGCCCTTCGCTCCGCTCAAGCCTCGAAGTCGCCGAAGACATCCTGCAGCCGCGTCAGCATCCCGACCCGTTCGCTGACCTCATCGCCGAGGACGACGATGATGTTGCTGAGCATCAGGTCCATGACGGCAATCGTCGTCGCAGCGCCATCCCATAGAGGGCCATGCGATCCTGGGACGACCAGGCAGATATCCGACACTTCTGCTGCCCAGGGGCAATATTCGTCGGTGTAGAGGATGACCTTGACGCCCGCGCGGCGCGCTTCCATGGCGAGCGGCTTCGCCTTGGCCGCAAAGCGCCGCACGTCGTGTAGGAAGAGCACGCGCCCCTCCACCGAACCATCGAGCAGTTCCGAATAGGTGCCGTTCAGGCCATCGACGAACTGAACCCGCGATCGAGTGTAGGACAGCTGACTGGCAAAATACTGAGCGATGCCGCGCACGTTCTGATAGGCGGCGACATAGATCTCGCTGGCGCCAATCAGCGCGTCGATCGCCTGCTGCCATTCCGGCGAGGTCGTCAGCTCGTAAACCATGCCGAGATTATTGATCTGCTCCTGGATCAGTCCGGCGAGCAACTTGCCCTCGCGAATATCCTCCCGCAGCCTGTCGACCGGCCCCTTCACCTGCCAGGCTGGGTTGGAATTGCCGCGTCGCAACTCGTGCTTCAGCTGGTCGAGGCCGTCGAAACCCATGCGCCGGAGGTAACGCCCGACAGTCATCGGCGACAGCTCAAGGCGGCTGGCGATCGATTTCGCCGTTTCGAACGGGATCTCCGCCAGATTGCGCTCGATGTAATGGGCAATCAGCTTGTCGGATTTCGACCGCCTGAGTTCCTCGCTCTGCACGAGCTTCAGGATTCGTTGTGCCACGTCCCCTCCCCGGAGGTCCTTCCGCCCGCCTACAGCGCCGCGCGTCAGATATCAGACGCAAAGCATGCTGTGAGCGGGCGGAATTGCCGTTCTTCGCCGCCGTTACTGTGCCGTCTTCACCTTGGTCCAGACGCGATCGAGCTGGCGCACGCCGAAGCCCAGGTCCTCGAAGATCTGGAGCCGTTGCATCGTTTCGGGCGTCGGATTGATCTCCTTGCTATTCTTGATCTGGTCGGGGGTCAATTGCCGCGCCGGCACGTTGGCGGTGCCGTTGGTCTGCTGGGAGACGTTGAGCGCCGCTACTTCTGGACGGGTGTAGAACTGCAGGAACTTGATGGCGCTATCCCTGTTCGGCGCCGTCTTCAGGACGCAGATATCCTCCTGGTACATGGTCGCCCCTTCCTCCGGGATCACGTAGCCGAGGTCCTTCTGGTTGGCGAAGACGTCGACCATCGCGCCGACGAAGAAATGCCCGGCCGCCACGTCGCCGGACTGCACCATCGGCCGGGTGTCGTAGGTGAAGGCAGCGACGTCAGGCTTCATCGCGATGATCGTATCAGCCGCCTGCTGCAGCTCTGCCGGATCGGTCGAGTTGACCTTGTGGCCGTTGAGGATCAGCCCGACGGCCAGAACCTCGCGCATGTCGTCGAGCAGGGTGAATTTCAGACCCTTTTCCTTAACGGTCGCAATCAGGTCCTTCCAGCCGACGACATCCTTGCCGAGCACCCTGCGGTTGTAGACGATACCGACCGTGCCGAAGGCGTAGGGCAGGCAATACTCGCCCTTGGGGTCGCTCTTTGCCCGAAGGAACGCCGGGTCGATGTTCTTGAAACCTTCATAGGCATTGATGTCGGTCTTTTCCAAAAGGTCGAGCTTGGACATGATGTCTTGCATGTGCACCGATGGAAAGACGACGTCATAGCCGGTCGCGCCGCCCTGGATCTTCGCCAGCATCTCCTCATTGGAGGAATAGGTGGAGAGATTGACCTTGATCTGCGTCTCTTCCTCGAACTTCTTCAGAACCGCCGGATTGATGTATTCGCCCCAGTTGTAGATGTTGAGCTCGGCCGCTTGGCCGAGACCCGTGGTGGCGATCAGTGCGGACAGCGAGAATGCAGCGGCCCGTGCGGAGCCCAAGAGTTTGGCCCTGGTCGCCCGGACGACGCGGCTTGCTTTTGTCATAGATAGTCTCCTCTGATGGTACTTGGGGCTTGGCACCCCAGGATCGGACCGTTCCCTGGTCCTTGCCGGCTCCGGCTTCTGCGGCCGTTGACACCGATGAACAAATGGTATCCATATATCCAAAACGCACAAGCGTTATATAAATAACATTTTGGGGAACGACAGATGCAGGATTCCATTGTCCGGCTGGAGGGGGCGAGCAAAGCCTTCGCCACCCCGGAAGGCGGGAGCGTGACCGCGCTCGACGCCATCGATCTTCAAGTGCGGCGCAACGAATTCCTGACGCTTCTCGGGCCATCCGGATGCGGCAAGACCACGCTCTTGCAGGCGATCAGCGGCTTCGTCGAACTCGACGGCGGGCGCATCCTGATCGACAGCGAGGACATGACCGACCGGCCACCCTATCGCCGCCCCGTCAACACCGTGTTCCAGAACTACGCGCTCTTTCCGCACATGACCGTCGGCGAGAACACCGCATACGCACTCGAGGTCGCCGGCGTCGCCAAGGGCAAGCGGCGCGAGCAGGTGGCGGCCGCGCTGAAGATGGTCGGCCTTTCGGGCATGGAGGGCCGGCGCCCACGCCAGCTTTCCGGCGGCCAGCAGCAACGGGTCGCGCTCGCCCGTGCGATCATCGCGCGTCCGAAACTGCTTTTGCTCGACGAGCCGCTTTCGGCCCTCGACAAGAACCTGCGCCAGGCGATGCAGATCGAGCTGAAGACGCTGCAGCACGAGCTCGGCATCTCCTTCATCTTCGTGACGCACGACCAGCAGGAGGCGCTGACGATGTCGGACCGTGTGGCCGTTCTCTCCGGCGGGCGCATCCAGCAGCTCGATACGCCACGGGCGATTTACGACCGCCCGGTCAACAGCTTTGTCGCCACCTTCATCGGTGCGAGCAATCTCTTCGACGGCCGGATCGATGGCGACCGGCTGATGACGAGCGACGGCACGGAGATCCGTCATCGGCGGACGCCATCAGCGGCGTCGGGCGCAGCCACGGCGCTGATCCGGCCCGAGCAGTTCTTTCTCGCCGATGCCGGCGAGCAGTTCCCCACGCTTGATGTAGACCTTGAGGCGATCGTGTTCGTCGGCTCGACGTTCGAGCTTTTCGGCCGCACGCAGGCAGGCAGAAAGATCGTCGCCGAGATCCCGGCGGGCCGGCGCAGCCTGATCGGCGATATCGAGCAGACGCGCCGCGCCAGGCTCGCCTATGATCCGGCAGCCGTACACCTCATCCTCCCTTGCGCGGAGGCGTGACATGTCGATCGCCATTCGCCGCCGCGTCCAGCTTGCCGTCCTGCTTGGTCCCGTTTCCCTGTTCCTTGCCGTGTTCTTCCTCGGCCCGCTTGCGATCATGATGGTCACGAGCTTTCTGGCGCCGGGCCTCTACGGCGGCGTGGAGTGGACCTTCTACCCCCACAATTTCGGCCGCATTCTCGGCTTTGCCGATCCGATGTTCGAGGATTTCGATCCCGTCTATATCGCCATCTTCATCCGCTCGGTGAAAATCGCGGCACTCACCGTCATTGCAGCCCTGCTGGTCTGCTATCCCGCGGCCTTCTGCATCGCCCGCCTGTCGGAGCGATGGAAAAACTTCTGCCTGTTCCTCATCACTCTTCCGTTCTTCACCAGCCTGATCGTCCGCCTGTTCGTCTGGGTTTTAATCCTGCGCCAAACCGGGCTCGTCAACGAGATGCTGCTGTCGACGGGCATGATCGCCCGGCCGCTCGAGCTGATCTATACCGACGGCGCGATCATACTCGGCATGGTCTATGTCTTCATCCCATTCATGTTCATGCCTGTTTATGCCAGCGTCGAGAAGCTGGACTGGACGCTGGTGCGCGCCTCGCTCGATCTGGGCGCAGGGCCGATCCGCACCTTCTGGCGCATCATCCTGCCGCTGACGGCACCCGGCATCATCGGCGGCGCGATCATCGTCTTCATCCCGGCGCTCGGCAACTTCGTCGTTCCGGCCATTCTCGGCGGCGCCAAGGTGATGATGCTCGGCAATCTCATCGAGCAGCAGTTCCTGGCCGCCCGCAACTGGCCGTTCGGCTCGGCACTGGCGATGGTGGTCATGAGCGTGATGCTGGTGCTGCTGCTCGTCTATGTGCTCGCATCGGGCCGCCGCGGCGCCGACGCCGCGCTCAATCGCTGAGGTCACCCCATGAAGATCGCTCAATCGCTCTTTCGCGGTAGCCTCGTCGCTTACACCGCCCTCTTTTTCGCCTTCATCTACATTCCGCTGGTGGTGATCGCCGTCTATTCGTTCAATTCGAACCCGGTCAACATGATGACCTGGACCGGCTTCACCACCGAATGGTACGCCCAGGTGCTGGGCTTCAAGACGACGGTCTCCGAAAACGCGCTCTACATCGAATCGACCGGCCAGCTCCTTCAGGCGGTGTGGAACAGCCTCGTCATCGCCACCTCCACGACGCTGATCGCCACCGTCTTTGGCACAGCGATCGCGATCGGCCTTTACCGCTTCGACTTTCTCGGCCAGCGCTTCTACCGGGTGATCATGTTCATGCCGATGCTGATGCCCGACATCGTGCTCGGCATCGCGCTTTTGATCTTCTTCGTCAATTCGGGCATCCACCTCGGCCTGACGACGATCATCATCGGGCAATGCACCTTCCTGATTTCCTATGTCTTCATCGTCGTCTCGGCGCGGCTCGCCGGCATGGACCGCACACTCGAAAACGCCTCCGCCGACCTTGGCGCCGACGAATGGGCGACCTTTCGACGTGTGGTGCTGCCGCAGCTTCTGCCCGGCATCATCGGCGGCGCCCTGCTCGCCTTCATCATCTCGATGGACGACCTCGTCATCACCTACTTCATCGCTGGCGTCGACGTGACGACGCTGCCGATGTTCATCTTCGCCATGCTCCGGCGCGGCATCAAGCCGGAGATCAACGCGATCGCGGTGATGATGCTGACCTTCTCCTTCGTCGTCGCCTCCCTTGGCCTCTACCTCCGCTCCCGGCAGAAATGATCATGGACAATAAAAATACGCCCGCCACCAAAGCTCGTGCCCGGGACCTCGGCCTACCGTTTGCTGGCCGCACCGGCCCCTTCAACGCCATCACCGACGTCGCGGGGATTGCCGTCGGCTTCCACACGATCGCAGAAGACGAACCGCGTCCGGGCCGCAAGCGCCCGGTGAGAACAGGGGTCACCGCCATCCTGCCGCACGCGGGCTCGACCGTGCCGGTCCCCGTTTATGCGGGCGTGCATCGTTTCAACGGCAACGGCGAGATGACCGGAACCCACTGGATCGAGGACGGCGGCTTTTTCCTCGGGCCGGTGATGATCACCAACACCCATGCGGTCGGAATGACCCACCACGCCACGATCAAGTGGATGCTGGAGCGCTACGCCTCCACCTATGACAGCGACGATTTTCTCTGGATCATGCCGGTGGTCGCCGAAACCTATGACGGGGTGCTGAACGACATCAACGGCCAGCCGATCGGCGAAGCGGAGGTCCACGCAGCGCTCGACGCCGCCGTTGGCGGACCTGTCCAGGAGGGCAATTGCGGCGGCGGCACCGGCATGATCGCCTATGGGTTCAAGGGCGGCACCGGCACCGCCTCTCGGGTCGTCGAGTTTGGCGGGCGTGATTACACGATCGGCACGCTGGTACAGGCAAACCACGGCCAGCGGGACTGGCTGACGATTTGCGGCGTGCCCGTCGGCGAGCACATGCGCGATGGCACGCCGCAGAGCCAGATGCAGGAGCGCGGTTCCATCATCGTCGTGATCGCCACCGATCTGCCGATGGCCCCCCATCAGTTGCAACGCCTCGCCCGTCGCGCCGCGATCGGCATCGGCCGCAACGGGACGCCCGGCGGCAACAACTCCGGCGACATCTTCCTGGCATTTTCGACCGCCAACCCGCAGCCGATGGCACACCGCGCTCCGCCGCGCCTCACGCTTGAGATCGTCAATGACGAAATGCTCGACCCGGTCTATCTGGCAACGGTCGACAGCGTCGAAGAGGCGGTGGTCAATGCCATGCTTGCAGCGGACGATTCAGGCGGCACTGCCCATGACCGGTTCAAGATCGAAGCTATCGGACATGGACCACTTCTCGAGGTCATACGCAGGTATGGTCGCTGACGCAATTGCGCTACCGACCGACCATGCCTCTGGCCCTTCCGCCGAGGAAAGAAACGCGTCGGCAAGTGGTCCTCAGGCATGAACCACGAGTTGGCCCTCGTGCCCTTACAAGCCCCGGGCGAAACCGATGATGGCGGCACTGACATCGTCGGGCCGCTCTTGCGGCACCCAGTGCCCACAGCCGGGCAGGTACATCGTATCGATCAGCCTCGGCGCCAATCGAGTTTGATCGGCGATGATCGCACCCATGCCGGGAATGGCCAATCCGGTATCGCGTTCCCCCATCAGATACAGCGCGGGAACGTCGACGGGCTTTCCCTTCAGGCAGGATTGCAGCGCCCAGTTGCGGTCGAGGTTGCGATAATAGTTCAATCCTCCGGAAAATCCGCTTCGCCGGAAGGCGCCTGCCAAATTTTCGAGCTCTGCCGCCCCGATCCAGTCCGGAAGCTTCTCGGGGACAGGAAGGCTGGCCAATAGACCGTCGCGTTTCGACACCATGCCGAACGGATTTGGCGTCCGGGCGTCTTCGCGGGAGCCGGCCTCGCCGGACGCTGCAAACAGCAGCTTGAGCAGTGTCAGCCTCACGTCCCGTTCGAACTCGGCTTCTGCGACACCTGGCTCCTGAAAATAGAGCGCATAGAGCAGTGCATCCGCGGTTTTCGGGAAAATCTGCGTCGGTGGGATTGGCGGTTGCGACATGATCGGCACGCCGATGGCCACGACGCCGGTGAAGCGGTCTGGTCGCAGCAGCGCCGCCTGCCAGGCGACGCTCGCGCCCCAGTCATTTCCGACGATGACGGATTTGTCGACGCCGAGCGCATCCAGCAGCCCAACCATGTCGCCGACCAGATGGAAGAGTGTGTATCGATCGACTGCTTCCGGGCAACTGCTCTTGCCGTAGCCGCGCATATCCGGCGCTACTGCATGGAACCCGGCGCCGGCAAGCGCTGAAATCTGATGCCGCCACGCATAGGAGGTTTCCGGAAAGCCATGGCACAGCAGCACCGTCGGCCCCTTTCCCGCTTCCAGAATGTTCAGGCGAATTCCATTCGCGTCGACCAGGCGTTCCTGCATTCTCTTCTCCAAAACGTTCCAGGGGCGGAATCGAACGGACCATTCCTCGGCAGAAGCCATGAACCGGGCCGTTCTCCATCTCCTTCTCATCTGCAACACAATATGTTACGGATACCGGCAGGTCAATAAATCATAACAAAATAAGTTACACATAGGAGTGGGCGATGCCACAGGACAACCGTCTTTCAAGAATGCTGCATGTGCTCGTTCACATGCACCTGCTCGGCGGCACCGAAACGTCGCAGACGATCGGCTTGATGCTCTCCACAAACCCGGTGGTTGTCCGTCGTACGATGGCGGCACTCAAACGGCATGGTATCGTCGGCTCGGAAGGCGGGCCTGGTGGCGGCTGGCTCTTGACCCGCGGCGCGCAAGAGATATCCGTTCTCGATGTCCACAAGGCGCTTAATGACAAATCCGTCTTCTCGCTGGGGCTAGCCGCCGATCATGCCGGATGCCCCGTCGAGCGGGCCGTCAACGCGCATCTGTCAAAAGCGTTCTTGAAAGCGGAAACGGTGCTCAACGACGAGTTTGGCAAGCTGACTTTGGCGCAAATTGCCCAGGAATTTTCGGCAGTACGCGAAGCACGCTCGACGAACCTTGAGGCTTAGTCGAATTCGACGATGAAGCCAGGTGTCGGCAGGGTGCGGTCGCGAGCGCCCCATGTTTCGATCGTGGCCGTCAGCGGCAGCTGGTTGGCGCGATAGGCCGCCTAGAGGATTCCGGCGCCACCAACTCTGGGACCCTGTCGAAACCATTTGGCATAGTCGAGCGGAGCACCGGTTGCCCATCGCCAAGCGCCTGAAACGTCATCCTTGACGAGCCCCAGCCATGGGCCGACGCGTCGATGCTCGCCCCCCTCAAAAGCGCTGTCGAAGAAATGTCCGTCGCCATTGACGAGGGATGCAATGAACGCGTTCTCCGCGGCCGAGCTGAGGGTCGCGAGATAGCCGCCGCAGCGTGCCGCAGCGTTGTTTGCATCCTCCCAGGCGACATGTTCGGCCCCATAGAGATGGCCGTCGAAAACGGCGCGCCATCGCATGACCCTGTCCTCCGAGTCTTCAGGACTTAAGACGGTTCGCCAAGGAATCCTATTGGGACGCCCCTACCCCGGGGACGAATATTAGACTCAGTTAAACAACGCGACAACATGCCGAAAGGGCATGTCGCACGCCACTTGGCCCGTCAGCAGCCTATCCCGCCTGCCTGAACTTGCGGCGATTTCGACCGAGGGCGATCGACTCCGCCGCTTCGATGATGGAGTCCGTATCGATGCCGAAATGTGCGTAGAGATCGGCGATCGTGCCCGTCTGGCCGAAATGCTCGACACCGAGCGAAACGGTGCGGTGGCCGTGTACCGACCCGAACCAGCCGAGCGTGGCGGGATGACCATCCGTCACGGTAATGATCTCGCAGGCATCGGACAGCGGCGCCAGCAGCGCCTCAATGTGGCTTTCGGCGCTGTGGTGGCCATGACGACGGGCACGCTGTGCCGCAGTCCAGCCGGCGTTGAGCCGGTCGGCGGACGTTACCGCCAGCACCGCGACATCGCGATGACGTTCCGCAAGGCGACCCGCCGCCATCAGCACTTCGGGGGCGACGCAACCTTGGTAGGCCAGCACCAGCTGGGTGTTCGGCCGCGGCTCGCGCAGCCAGTAGGCGCCGTCGATCACCCCCTGGCGGAAGGCCGCATCCTCGCGACGCTGCATCTGTTCGAGCGGGCGCGTCGTCAACCGCAGGTAGACGGAGCCGCCGGTCGTATCGCGCAGCCATGTGCGTTCATCGTGAACGGCATCGCCATCGCGCTGCATATAGTCGAAGGACCAATCCATGATTACCGAGAGTTCGTCGAGATAGGCAGGCTCGAAACTGGCAAGCCCGTCCTGGCTCATGCCGATCAGCTGCGAACCAATCGATTGGTGAGCGCCGCCTTCCGGTGCCAACGTGACGCCCGAAGGGGTGCCGACGATCATGAACCGCGCATCCTGATAGCAGGCATAATTGAGGGCATCGAGCCCGCGCGCCACGAACGGATCGTAGACGGTGCCGATCGGCAGCAGGCGTTCGCCGAACACCGAGTGGGCAAGGCCCGCAGCACCCAGAAGCAGGAAGAGGTTCATCTCGGCAATACCGAGCTCGATATGCTGTCCGCCGGGACCGAACGCCCATTTTTGCGCCGAGGGAACCTTCTCGTCGCGGAACGTATCGGCCTCAATGTCGCGGGCAAAAAGCCCGCGTCTGTTGACCCACGGCCCGAGATTGGTCGAGACCGTCACGTCGGGCGCCATCGTCACGATGCGGGCGGCAAGCGCATCGTCGCGCTGTGCGAGCGCATCGAGGATCTTGCCGAACCCGGCCTGGGTGGAGAGTTCGCGATCATCGAGCAGCACCGGCCCGGCAGATTGCACCGGTTCCGCCTTGAACCGCCGGGTGCCCTTGGCAAAGAACGGCACGCTCTTCAAAAACGTCTTCGTAGCGCCGGCATCGGCGATCGCCGCAAACTCCTCCCATTCCTCTCCGGCCCGAACACCGACATTCTGCTGGAAATCCTGCATCTGTGCCTTGGTCATCAGGCCGGCATGGTTGTCCTTGTGGCCGGCCAACGGCGTTCCCCAGCCCTTGATCGTATAGGCGAGAAAAACCGTCGGGCGGTCATGGTCGATACTGGCGAAGGTCTCGGCAAGCGTCTGGATGCAGTGGCCACCGAGATTGCTCATCAGCTCCGACAGTTCATCGTCGCTGCGCGAAGCCAGCAGCTTGCTGACCTTCCCCTGGTCGCCGATCTCGTCCTGCAGCCGCTTGCGCCAGGCACTGCCGCCCTGGAAGGTCAGCGCCGAATAGAGCTGATTGGGGCAGCGGTCGATCCAGGCCCGCAGGGTTTCGCCGCCCGGTTCCTTGAAGGCGGCCTCCTGCAATGCGCCATATTTGACGACCTTCACGTCCCAGCCGAAAGCGGTGAAGATCGCTTCGATCCGCTGCCACAGGCCCTCGCGAACGACACCGTCGAGGCTCTGGCGATTGTAGTCGATCACCCACCAGGTATTGCGCAGATCGTGCTTCCAGCCCTCCTGCAGGCACTCATAGATATTGCCTTCGTCCAGCTCCGCATCGCCGACGAGCGCGATCATGCGGCCATCGCTCTTCTTTTGTGCCCAGGGCTTCGAGGCGATATAGTCCTGGATCATCGAGGCGAAGGCAGTGATGCCGACACCGAGACCGACGGAGCCCGTCGAAAAATCCACGTCGTCGATATCCTTGGTGCGGCTCGGATAGGATTGCGCGCCGCCGAAGCCGCGGAAGTTCTGAAGCTTCTCGCGGGTCTGGTTGCCCATCAGGTACTGGATGGCATGGAACACCGGTGCGGCATGTGGCTTGACCGCCACTCGATCCTCCGGCCGAAGGATGTGGAAATACAGCGCCGTCATGATCGACGTGATCGAGGCGGAGGATGCCTGGTGCCCGCCGACTTTCACCTCGCCTTTTTCCCTGATGTGGTTGGCGTTGTGGATCATCCAGCACGCATGCCAGAGAACCTGCCTCTCCAGATCCTTGAGGCATTTCAGCGTGGCAGTCGGCAAAGTCTGCTTTCCCATGTCGGCTCCTCCCAGAACCCAAAAACGCTACACCCGACGGCGCGAAATATCCGATCTATCTTTGTTGGAAATTTTGCCAATACCGGCAATACTGACCGCTGAGACGCCATTTTGGGAAATTTTATGCCGAAGAAAACGCCAAGCTTTGACGCCGCGACCATCCGCATTCTCGACCTTCTGCAGCAGAACGCCGAGATCAGCACGGCCGAGCTTGCCGATGCGACAGGGCTTTCCGCCTCACCCTGCTGGCGGCGCGTCAATGAACTCAAGGAGAGCGGGGTCATCAAGGGCTCGGTCGCGATCGTCGACGCATTCGCCCTTGGCCTCGCCGTCAACGTGTTCGTACACGTGTCGCTCAAGCAGCAGGACCGCGCCTCGCTCGATGTTTTCAGCGCCGCGATCAAGGCGAAGCCCGAGATCGTCGAGTGTTACCTGATGACGGGCGAGTCGGACTATATGTTGCGCGTCGTCGTCGAGGATCTGATGAAATACCAGGCGCTCGTCGTCGACTTCCTGACGACGATCCCCGGCGTCTCAAGCATCCGCTCGAGCTTCGCGCTCAGCCAGATCAAATATACGACCGCGCTGCCGACCGAGCATCTGCGCAACCCCTGAACGCGCTCTGCCAGAGCATTCCCGAGAAAAGTGCGAAGCTGTTTTCCGTCAGGAAATGCGTAAAAAGGGACAGAGCGCTTCAGTGACTCCGTTTAAAGCGGGCACGCTCTATCGTCATCGATCTCAACGCCAGTTGTTCCAGGATCGCGCCGGTTTTCAGTTATTTGAATGACAGTGATGGATATTAATTTAAGTTTTGAATTATAATTGAAGTACAATAAATTACTGCACTTAATAAATATAATACTTGTTTGCAATTGTTGTTTGCTTATAGATTGCTTTCAGGAGGATGAAAACAATGGCAAAGATAGTCGGCACTGATGCGAACGACACCCTGTTCGGGACAGACGAAAACGACAATATCTGGGGTCTCGGCGCCCATGACACGCTGGACGGCGGGCTTGGGAACGATTTTCTCTATGGCGGGGCCGGTAACGACGGCCTGGTGAGTTTCAGCGGCTATGACGAGCTCGATGGCGGCGATGGCGATGACCGGCTGGAACTCAACGGAACGGGCGGCGTGGCGCGGGGAGGTGCCGGCATCGATACGCTGGTCATCAATCTTTCAGGGACGGGCAACCGAGTCACGTTTAACGGCATGAACCGCCACGTAACCTTCGGTGACCCGGCTGAGACCGACAATCACATCTTCTATCGCGGCATTGAGCGGCTGGAGCTGACGACCGGTAGCGGCAAGGACATTGTTGAGGGTGGCACGGGTGACGACGTGATCTCGACCGGAGACGGCGCGGACATCATCGGCGGCCAGTCACTGCCGAACACCCATAATCAAATGAGTTCCCTGGGTGCTGATGTTATCGATGCCGGTGCGGGCAACGACACGATAATCGATCGGTTCGGGGCCAATCATCTTTCTGGCGGCAGTGGCGACGACAGCATCACAACGACACTTTCATCTGCCGAACTCGACGGCGGCGACGGTGACGACACGTTACGGTTCGAGGATGCGGATCGGACCGATGATGTCACGGTCGATGTGGTCAATGGCGTTACATCGACCGGTACGGCCTTTCACAATTTTGAGCGGGTTTACGCACATACCGGCGGCGGCAATGATACTTTGCTCGGTGGCCTCAGTCGCGACAACCTCTTCGGCGGCAATGGGGCCGACCGCCTGTTTGGCGGCGAAAATAATGACTATCTCTATGGCGAAGGCGATGATGACCGCCTTGAAGGCGGTGCCGGAGTCGACTCACTTAGTGGGGGTGAAGGCGATGACCACCTCTCTGGAGGCGACGGTATTGACTTCCTCGATGGTGATGAAGGCAATGACACGTTATTCGGCGGCGAAGGCAATGATTGGCTCGATAACCGCTACGGTGGCGCCGATATGCTCGACGGCGGCAATGGTGATGACCACTTTGCGGTCGTTAATTCCAATACGACCGAGATCACCACTGTCAGGGCCGGCGCCGGTGACGACACAATCTTTTCCGCTCGACTAACCGACATTGATGGCGGCGATGGCCACGATACGCTTGAGATCACCGTCCCCGATCTATCGGCTGCGATCAATGTTGACGCCGCGAGTGGAACAAGCTCAACCGGTTTGACTTTTATCAATGTCGAAGATTTCGAGATACGCGTTCTCGGTGACCATGATGACACCCTGCGCGGCGCCGCCGGTAACGACATTATCCAGGGAGGAAGCGGCGATGACCTTCTCGAGGGGCGAGGCGGCAATGACATAATTTACGGCCAAGAGGGAGCGGATCGTCTGATCGGCGGTGAGGGCGCTGACACATTCCACTGGAGTGGATTTGAGGTTCGCCATAGCAGCATCGATCATATCGTCGATTTTGACACCCAAAGTGGCGACGTGATCGAGTTGGGGGGCTTCTATCCTGGCGACACCAACATCTATAATTTCGATTCCTTTGTGGCTGCCTCGCATGACACAGAGGAGGGTGTCTATGTAGCCTTTCATGGTGAAACCGAAGGTATCCTCATCGAAGGCATCTCGCTTGCGGACTTATCTGCCGACGATATTGCTTTCACGTTGTGAGACTGCAGTGTCGGTGGCTGGTCCGGTGGAAGTCCGCTTTCCACCCTGCGCGGTCCTTCCTGATTGTTGGGATGTGAGGACCGAGGGGCGCGGGCATGTGTGAAGGCGTGGCAGTTCTTCCTGCGCATCAACAGGGCCTAGGCCTATTCCTGGGTTTTGAGGTAGCTCAACACGGCATCGGCGATCAGCCCCTTGTGCCGTTGCATCGTCTCCGGCTCCGAAAGGTCGCGCCGAAAGATCGTGCCGAACGTGTAACGGTTCGAGACACGGAAGAAGCAGAACGCGCTGATCAGCATGTGCACGTCGATCGGATCGGCCTTGCGGTGGAACACGCCCTCGGCGACGCCGCGCTCCAGAATGCCGGCGATGGTTTCGATGACCGAGACGTTGAGATCGCGGATGGCCTCCGAGCGCATCATGTGGGCGGCGTGATGGATGTTTTCGATGCTGACCAGGCGCACGAATTCCGGGTTGGCCTGATCGTGGTCGAAGGTGGTTGAGATGAGAGTGCGCAACGCCGCCTCAGGCGCGAGACTCGACAGTTGCAGATCGGCCTCCAGTGTGCGGATCTTGCGGTAGGACCGTTCGAGCACAGAGAGATAGAGCCCCTCCTTGCTCTCGAAATAATAGTAGATCATCCGCTTGGAGGTTCGGGTCTTTTCGGCGATCGCATCGACGCGCGCGCCGGCCAGACCATGGGTCGCGAACTCGTCCGTCGCGACGATGAGGATGTCCTCCTTCGTGCGCTGGGGATCGTTCTTGCGTCCGTTCTCTGCTCGCGCCGCCATGCCCCGTCGCTTCCTCCGCCCTTGATTCTCAACGCGAAACGGCTGCAGCCGGCCCGCTTTGGCCGCGGCTCCACTCCGCGACCTGCCCCAAGTCTTATTGGGCTTGCGTGCTTCTTTCAAGACATGCCGCTTGACATTCGAACTAGTTAGTACATTTTGAAATGGCATTCGGTCGCTTGGAGGAGAGATCGGCATGCCAGCCACACTTGGATGTCCTGACCGATGACGGACGTCACACCCGCAAGACGCGGTTGATCGCCTGGGAGGAGCGAAATGGTGAGGATAATCGAATTCTGCTTCCTGATATTGAAGGTTGCCATCGCGCTTCTGCTGGCGGGCATGGTCGTGCTCGTCTTCGGAAATGTCGTGCTGCGCTACGCCTTCAATGCCGGCATCACCTATTCCGAAGAGCTGTCGCGCATCTTCTTCATCTGGCTGACCTTTCTCGGCGCCGTCATCGCCATGCGGGAACATGCCCATCTCGGTGTCGACTCGCTGCTGCGCCGGCTGCCGCCGTTCGGCGCAAAGGTCGCCATCCTGAGCGGTCAAACACTGATGCTGGGCGCAACGTGGTTGATGATCAGCGGCAGCTGGACGCAAACGGTGATCAACCTACATGTCGCAGCACCGGCCACCGGCATTTCCATGGGCTTTTTCTACGGCGCCGGCCTCGCCTTCGGCATTCCTGCCTTTCTGATCATCCTGTGGGACATGTTCTGCATTCTCACCGGCCGCATCGATGTGACAACGACCGAGTTCGTGCGCGATAGCGAGGATCAGGCCGTCCTCGATGACCATCCCGCAGCGTCGCTCGCCCATCCGACCGTAAAGCCCTGAGGAGACGACGATGACCGTTACAATTTTCCTCGGCGCCCTGCTTGGTCCGATGGCGCTTGGCGTGCCGATTGCCTTCGCGCTGATCATCACCGGCGTCGCGCTGATGATGTATCTCGGCCTCTACGACGCCCAGATCGTTGCCCAGAACGTACTGAACGGCGCCGACAGCTTCCCGCTGATGGCGGTTCCGTTCTTCATGCTCGCCGGCGAAGTGATGAACACCGGCGGCCTGTCGCGGCGCATCGTCGATCTTGCGATGGCGATGGTCGGCCATATCCGCGGGGGGCTTGGTTTCGTCGCCATTTTCGCCGCCTGCATCCTGGCGAGCCTCTCAGGCTCGGCCGTAGCTGACGCCGCAGCGCTCGGCGCTCTGTTGCTGCCCATGATGCTGAAATCCGGCCACGACCCGGCACGCGCCGGTGGACTGCTGGCGTCCGCCTCGGTCATCGGTCCGATCATACCCCCGTCGATCGGCTTCATCCTCTATGGCGTCGTCGGTGGCGTCTCGATCACCAAGCTGTTCCTGGCCGGCATTTTCCCCGGCCTGATGATTGCCGCCGCCCTCTGCATCACCTGGATGATCGTGTCGCGCAAGGAGCAGCACCAGTTGCCGCCGCGCCAGAGCGGCACTGTGAGGATGAAGACCTTCCTCGACAGTCTCTGGGCGCTGTTCCTGCCAGTTATCATCATCGTCGGCTTGAAGTTCGGCGTGTTCACCCCGACGGAAGCCGGCGTCGTCGCGGCCGTCTATTCGCTGTTCGTGTCGATGGTGATCTATCGCGAACTGCCGCCGGCCAAGCTGTTCCAGGTGTTCGTGGCTGCGGCGAAGATCACATCGATCGTCATGTTCCTTGTCGCCTGCGCTGCGGTCTCGGCCTGGCTGATCACCGTTGCCGACGTTCCCGGCGACCTCGCAGCGCTCGTCGAGCCGCTGATGGACAACCAGACGCTGCTTCTGCTGGCGATCATGGCGCTCGTCGTCGTGGTCGGCACCGCCATGGACATGACCCCGACCATCCTGATCATGACGCCGGTGCTGATGCCGATCATCAAGCAGGCGGGCATCGATCCGGTCTATTTCGGCGTGCTGTTCATCATCAACAATTCGATCGGCCTGATCACGCCTCCAGTTGGCACGGTGCTCAACGTCATCTGCGGCGTTTCAAAACTGACGATGGAAGACCTCATGAAGGGCGTCATGCCGTTCCTGATCGCCGAACTGATCGTCCTGTTCCTGCTCGTGCTGTTCCCGCAACTGGTGACCGTGCCGGTCTCCTGGTTTGCGCGATAGGCATCGGCAACATCTGCAAAATTCAACCGGCCGGAGGGAGAACCCGGCCAAATATGGGAGGAAAACATGTTCAACAGACTGATGAAAATGGCGCTCGCGCTTGCCGTGCCGGTCGCCTTGATCACGGCAAGTCCGGCGCTGGCCGAGATCCGCGAGCACCAGCTCAAGTTCGCCGCCGCCAACAACAAGGGCCATCCCCAGGTCATGGGCATGGAGAAATTCGCCGAACTGGTGAAGGACAAGAGCGGCGGCAAGATCGAGGTCAAACTGTTCCCGGGCGGCGTGCTCGGCGGCGACGTGCAGACCGTATCTGCGCTGCAGGGCGGCGTAATCGAAATGACGGTTCTGAACGCCGGCATTCTCGCCGGCAACGTCAAGCAGTTCGGCGCCGTAGACCTTCCCTTCCTGTTCAACAATGGCGAAGAGGCCGACAAGGTGATGGACGGCCCCTTCGGCACCAGCCTTGCCAACCTGCTGCCCGATACCGGGCTCGTCGGGCTCGGCTACTGGGAGCTGGGCTTCCGCAACCTCACCAACAATC
Organism: Ensifer sp. 4252; assembly: GCF_050434565.1. Classification (NCBI taxonomy): domain Bacteria; kingdom Pseudomonadati; phylum Pseudomonadota; class Alphaproteobacteria; order Hyphomicrobiales; family Rhizobiaceae; genus Ensifer; species Ensifer sp. 4252. The sequence continues at coordinate 54,154 of NZ_JBNDIU010000005.1, read as the reverse complement.
GCCATCCGGTTACCAAGCTCGAGGACATCAAAGGCTTGAAGATCCGCACGATCCAGTCGCCGATCCCGATCGAACTGTTCAACAATCTCGGCGCCAATGCCGTGCCGCTGCCCTATACCGAGCTCTATACGGCGCTCGAAACCGGAACTGTCGACGGCCAGGAAAACCCTGCTGCCAATATTCTCAACGCCAAATTCTATGAAGTGCAGAAGTACATGACGGTGACCCGTCATCAGTACAATCCGCAGATCGTGCTCATCAGCAAGAAGTTCTGGGACGGCCTCAACGACGAGGAGAAGGCGGTACTGCAGGCATCGGCCACCGAAGCCCGCGACTACCAGCGCCAGGCCTCGCGCGAGTTCGACGCCAAGGCGATCGCCGACATCAAGGCGACCGGCATGGAAGTCAGCGAGCTTTCGCCGGAGGAAACACAGAAGCTGCGCGATGCCGTCAAGCCGATGATCGAGAAGTTCAGCGCCGAGATCGGCCCCGATACTGTCGCGGCCCTTTTCAAGGAACTCCAGGCGCTTCGCGGCCAGTAAGCCTGCCGCCGGCCCGCTTTGACGGCGGGCCGGCAACCCACCCAATGATGAAAGCCGTCGAGATGACCGAGACCCTTCTCAAACCGTTGAAAGCCGGATTGATCGGCGCCGGCATTCAAGCCTCGCTGACACCGGCCATGCATATGCGCGAAGGAGCAGCACAGGGTCTGGCCTATGAATACGAGCTGATCGACCTGACGCGGCTCGGCGCTGGCCCGGACGACCTGCCGCAATTGCTGGACGAGGCCGAGCGGCGGGGCCTTTGCGGATTGAACATCACGCACCCGTGCAAGCAGCTGGTCATTCCGTTCCTGGACGAGTTGTCGGACGAAGCCCGGGATCTCGGCGCAGTCAACACGGTCGTGCTTAAGGCAGGTCGCCGCATCGGCCACAACACCGACTGGTGGGGTTTCGCCGAAAGCTTTCGCCGCGGCCTGCCCGATGTTGTGCTGACGCATGCGGTGCAGCTCGGCGCCGGCGGCGCCGGCGTCGCGACGGCTTACGCGATCTTATCGATGGGGCTCGCCTCACTTACGGTTTTCGACCGCGAGATCGAGCGCGCAGAAGCACTGGCGTCCAGCATGTCGCCGCTCTTTCCGCAGGCGAGAATTGCTGCCGGCACCAGCCTTCCATCCGCGATGGAAACGGCAGATGGCCTCATCCACGCAACCCCGACCGGCATGACGAAATACCCTGGAATGCCGCTTCCTGCAGAGTTGATCGAACCGCGCCACTGGGTGGCGGAAGTTGTCTATTTCCCGCTGGAGACCAAGCTGCTGGCCGAAGCCCGGCGGCGCGGCTGCGACACGCTCGATGGCGGTGGCATGGCGGTTTTTCAGGCCGTCGGCGCATTTCGCCTGTTTACCGGGAGGGAGCCGGATGCGGCGCGCATGCTTGCCCACTTCAAGGCGCTGACCGCCTGATAACGAAGGAGACCCGCATGAAGACCTCGATCGCGACTGTCTCCTTGAGCGGCGACCTGCGCAGCAAGCTGGCGGCGATAGCAAAAGCCGGCTTCGACGGCGTGGAGATCTTCGAGAACGATTTTCTCGTTTTCGACGAAAGCCCGCGCCAGGTCGGCCAGATGGTGCGCGACTATGGCCTGGAGATATCGCTCTTCCAGCCGTTTCGCGATTTCGAGGGCATGCCGGAGCCGCTCAGAAGCCGGACGTTCGACAGGGCGGAGCGCAAATTCGACGTGATGCAGGAGATGGGAACCGACCTGGTGCTCGTCTGCTCCAACGTTTCTCCCGCAGCCCTCGGCGGTCTCGACCGGGCTGCTGCCGATTTCCGCGAGCTTGGCGAACGGGCGGGCAGACGGGCCTTGCGGGTCGGATACGAAGCGCTCGCCTGGGGACGTCACATCAACGACCACCGCGATGCCTGGGAGGTGGTGCGCCGGGCCGATCATCCCAATGTCGGTCTCATTCTCGATAGTTTCCACACGCTCGCCCGCAAGATCGACGTCAACTCCATCCGCTCCATACCAAAGGAGAAGATCTTCATAATCCAGCTGGCCGACGCGCCGCTGATCGACATGGATCTGCTCTACTGGAGCCGGCATTTCCGCAACATGCCGGGCGAAGGCGACCTGCCCGTCCTCGAGTTCATGCGCGCCGTGGCGGCGACCGGCTATGACGACTATCTGTCGCTGGAAATCTTCAACGACCAGTTTCGTGGCGGCTCGGTGACGGCGATCTCCATCGACGGCCAACGCTCGCTGCTCTATCTCGGTGATCAGGTACGGCGGGCTGACCCGGAAATCGCCCTGCCCGTTCCCGAAATGCCCGCGCGGTCAGCCGTCGAAGGCATCGCCTTCATCGAATTCACCATCGACGGTGACGAGGCGCCTCAGCTTGAGGCGCTGATCCGCACCCTCGGCTTCCGCAAAGTCGCACACCACAAGACGAAAAGCGTCGCCGTCTTCCAGCAGGGCGATATCAGGCTGGTGATCAACACGGAAAGCCGCGGCTTTGCCAACTCCTCCTACCTCGTTCACGGCACGTCCGCCTATGCGATGGGTCTTCTGGTCGACGATGCGCGGGCTGCGCACCGGCGGGCGCTGGCGCTCGGCGCCGAAACCTTCGTCCAGCCGCTGGACGACGGCGAGATCGAAATGCCTGCAGTGCACGGCGTGGGCGGCGGCATCGTCTACTTCCTCGATCGCGACAGCGATCTCGGGACCATATGGGACGTCGAGTTCGACCCGGTGGACGACCCAGCGACGTCGGCAGGACTGGCATCGATCGACCACATCGCTCAGACGATGCACTACGATGAACTCCTGACGTGGCTGCTGTTCTACACCTCACTGCTGGAAGCCCATAAGACACCGCTTGTCGACATCATCGACCCCTCGGGCATCGTGCGCAGTCAGGTGGTGGAGAACGCCTCCGGAACCCTGCGCATCACGATGAATGGTGCCGAGAACCGCAACACGCTTGCCGGGCGTTTCATTGCCGAGACCTTCGGCTCCGGCATTCAGCATCTGGCGTTCAAGACCGACGACATTTTCGCGACCGCGGGTGCGCTTGCCGCAGGTGGCTTTGTCTCGCTGGCGATCTCACCCAATTATTACGACGACCTGGAAGCCCGGTTCGGGCTCGACCCTGATTTCACCGAGCGGCTGAAGGCGAAGAACATCCTCTATGACAGGGACGAAAACGGCGAGTATTTCCAGCTCTACAGTCCAACCTTCTCTGGCGGCTTCTTCTTCGAGATCGTCGAGCGGCGCGGATACCGCGGCTATGGCGCGGCGAACGCTATCTTCCGGATCGCCGCGCTTCGCAAGTCTCTGGAACCGGCCGGCATGCCCCGCGCATGAGCATCAGCGGCACGCCTATTGGACAGCCAGGATCAAAAGCAGGCGTTGACCTCTGAATAGGGGGTGGCGAATTCAAAGAGCGGTTCAGATCGACCATCGGCGAGGAAGTTGGCTGCCAATGACGTTGCATGCTCCCAAAGCGTTTGGGAGATCCATGAGCCGACGCTGACCCTGCGAACACCGAGTGCTGCAAGTTCGTGCGCCGGTGGCAAACCGGGCCAGGCGATTACATTCAGCAACAGCTCGGTGCCCGTTGCTATCTGCGCAATGTCGTCCCGATCGGTCACGCCGAGCACGAACAAGCCGTCGGCCCCCGCCTCCTGATATTGTCGTGCGCGAATCAGTACCTCGTTCACGCGTAGGTCTTCGCAGACAAGGTTTCGCGCGTAAACGTCGGTGCGTGCGTTGAGATAGAGCCCGACACCGAGCCGCTCCGCGGTTTCCCGGATCTGCTCGATCTTCCGGCAGAGGAGGTCCGGCGAGGCGGCGCCATCCTGAATATTGAACCCGACCGCACCGGCCTCGATAAACCGCGCCGCCGTTTCGGCAATTCGATCGCTTTCTGCCGTATAGCCGCCTTCGATATCGACGCTCAATGGCACCGTGATGACCCGGGCGATCGCCGCGATCGTTGAGAGATGACGCTCCAGCGGAAGGGCATCGCCATCGCGATAGCCGTGCGACCATGCGACGCCGGCGCTCGTCGTCGCAATCGCGCGAGCGCCAAGCCGCTCGATTAAAAGGGCGCTGCCGGCATCCCAGGCGTTTGGCAGCCGCAACGGCGCAGGTTGACGATGAAGAGCATTGAAATTTTCGGCTTTGCTGTTGCCCACCAAGATGGCCTCCATTGGAAAGCCCATCTTTCGCAATTGCGATCTCTGAAGATAATAGCTAACAATTTTCGGCAATCATTCCTGGAGAGACATAATGGAGGAGCCGGCTCTTCACCTGGTGCAGGCCTTCGTTGCCGTGGTCAAACACCACAGTTTCGCCAAGGCGGCACAGGAACTCAAAATGACGCCATCGTCGGTCAGCCGGTTGGTCAAGACGCTGGAAAGCCAGATCGGCGTCCTGTTGATCAACCGGACGACGAGGGCAATGTCACTGACGGATGCGGGACAACGCTACTTCAGCGACAGCACAACGGCTCTGGAGCAATTGCGCCAAGCACACCAGCGAGCGCGCAATGAAGGGGATTTGCCGAGCGGAACGCTCAAGCTCAGCATATCGGTGTCCTTCGGCCGCTATCATGTCGTGCCGCATCTGGCCGCCTTCCTGTCCGCATATCCTCACCTGCAGCTCGACCTCCTGATGACGGATCGATATGTCGATATCGTCGCCGAGGGCGTGGCGGTGGCGATCCGCATTGGCACTTTGCCGGACTCGACCTTGATTGCGCGCAAACTCCTGAACAACCGAAGAATCCTCGTGGCAGCGCCAGACTATCTGGAAAAGCATGGTGCACCGGCCGGTATCGAGGCGCTCAAGCAACATGAGTGCGTCGTATCCACGGCCAGCCATGACGGCGAGCTTTGGCGGTTGTTTGGACCGGAAGGCGAGCACGCGTTCCGCCCCCGGGGCAGGATGCGCGCGGACAATGGAGACGCGGTCCATCAGCTTGCGATCGATGGCCAGGGCATAGCGTTCCACTCCGCCGTGACGATGTCCGAATCCATGCGCCAAGGCAAGCTCGTCCAGATTCTGCCCCGATGGACCGGGAAGGAAACGGGCGTCTATTGTGTTTTCCCTTCGCGCCACATCGGTCCCGCGGCCAAGGCATTTGTCGATTTCCTCGTGACGCGGTGGAGCGGCGGGACCAGCGCGACCCTGGCCGGCCATACGCCGGGCGATCACGCACCCGTCATTGCCACTCGATAGATCACGACGCGGGGACTTCTGGTTCCCCATGTGACAGCACATTCCAACCCGATCGCATTGACGGTTTACACGTCGCGTCACCTTGCTGCGAAAGCCGATGTAACAGTTACACAAGGGAGATTTACTCTTCAAAGACAGAGTTTTCGTGACTACTGTGCGGTTAAGCAGACTACGTGGGACTGAACCTGGCCTTGTTGCTGAAAGGACGTCGCATGACCGTGCCGAAAGTCGCCTTCTCTGCATTTTCCTTCCTTCTTGCGATCACGTTCACTTTCTCGACTGCCTACGCGCAGCAGGCGCCGGCCGTGGTCGTGGCACCCGCCAGGATCGTGGACCTGCGAGAAAGTGTCGATCTGACGGGCCGCGTCGTCGCGACCCAGAAGGTCGATATCCGCGCCCGCGTGGCCGGTTTCCTGGAGGCGGTGAATTTCAAGGAAGGGCAGACGGTGACGGCCGGGACCTTGCTTTATCAGGTCGAGGATGGCGCCTATCGGGCGGCGGTACAGGAAATAGAGGGTTCGATCCAGGCGGCCGAGGCGCAAAGGGATCTTGCCGTGCTCGAACGCGACCGCGCCCAGCAGCTGATCACAAGCAATACGATCTCCCAGGCCAAGGTCGATACCGCCAACGCCGAAGTCAAGAAGGCGGAGGCGGAGCTCGTACGGCTCAAGGGCAGCAAGCAGAGCGCCGACCTCAACCTCTCCTATACCAAGATCACCGCCCCTTTCGACGGTGTGCTGGGCCTGACGACGGTCGATGTCGGCGCGCTTGTCGGCCCAGATACCGGCCCGCTTGTCACGTTGACGCGGCTCGATCCGATCTATGTCGTGTTTCCGGTCTCCACCTCGCTGCTCCTGACCTACCGGGAGCGCGTGCAGAAGGGTGAGATGCCTGGCGGCGCCAATGTCGCGCTGACGTTACCGAACGGCACCAAGTATCCGCTGAAAGGCACGATCGACTTCATCGCCAGCAACGTCGCCCAGGGAACCGACACCGTGACGGTTCGCGCTGAGTTCGACAACCCGAACACCCTGCTGCTCGATGGCACGCTCGTGCGTGTCATCCTTGAGCAGTCCGACAAGCAGGACGTTCTGGCGGTACCGCAACAGGCCGTTCAGCGGGACCAGCAAGGGGCTTTCGTCATGGTCGTCGATGCTAGCTCCAAGGTCGAGCTGCGCCGCATCGACGTTTCCCGCTCCGCTCGCGGCCTGTCAGTGGTGAGCAAGGGGCTCAAGGAAGGCGAAAACGTCATCACCGAAGGTGTCGGCAAGGTCAGGCCGGGCATCGTCGTGGACGCAGCAGCGGCGACGGGTGGCTGAGCATGATCTCCGAAATCTTCATCGATCGGCCGCGTTTTGCTGCCGTCATCTCGATCGTCCTTACGCTGGCGGGCCTGATCGCGCTCACCCGGCTGCCGATCGCGCAGTTTCCAGACATCGTGCCGCCACAGGTGAGCGTCACCGCAAGCTACCCCGGCGCCGGCGCCGAGGTGGTCGAAACGACCGTCGCCCAACCGATCGAGAGCAAGATCGTCGGCGTCGACGACATGCTCTACATGAAGTCGACGAGCGGCGCTGACGGCTCCTATACGCTCACTGTCACCTTTGCCGTCGGCACGGACCCCGATATCGCCACCGTCAACGTGCAGAACCGCGTGTCGCTTGCCGAGGCCGGGCTACCGGCGGAGGTCAAGCAGACCGGCGTCAGCGTGCGCAAGAAATCGTCGGCCCTGATGCAGGTGATCACGATCTACGGCAAGGACGACAGTTTCGATTCGCTGTTTCTGTCCAACTACGCCACGATCAACCTGATGGACACGGTCAAGCGGGTCCCTGGCGTCGGCGATGCCTCGCTGTTCGGCGCCAAAGACTATGCCATGCGCATCGTGCTGGATATCGACCGCCTGACCAATCTCGGCCTGACGCCGACCGATGTGATCAACGCGCTGAAGGCGCAGAACGTCCAGGCGGCAATCGGCCGGATCGGCGCGCAGCCGATGACCGACGACCCGCTGTTTCAGCTCAACCTGCAGACACAGGGGCGTCTGACCGATCCCGCCCAGTTCGAGGACGTCGTCCTGAGGGCCGAGCCGGACGGGTCCTTCGTGCGCATTCGCGATATCGCGAAGGTCGAGTTGGGCGCGGCGAGCTCCGACTCCAGCGCCCGCTTCAACGGCAAGCCGGTTGCGATGATCGGCACCTATCAGGCACCGGGAGCCAACGCGCTTGCGGCCGCCGAAGGCGTCAAGCAGGCGATGGAACGCCTGTCCATGTCGTTTCCTGAGGGACTGACCTATTCCGTCTCCTACGACACGACCCAGTTCGTCGAGGCGAGCGTCGAGAATGTCGTGCACACGCTGCTGGAAGCGTTCGTGCTCGTCATCATTGTCGTCTTCCTGTTCCTCGGCAATGTCAGGGCGACATTGATCCCGCTGGTCGCCGTGCCCGTCGCGCTGATCGGCACGTTCGCGATCATCCTAGCCATGGGCTTCTCGCTGAACACCGTATCGCTCTTGGCGATGGTTCTGGCGATCGGCATCGTCGTCGACGATGCAATCGTGGTGGTCGAGAACATCGAGCGCGTGATGGAGGAGAACCCCGGCATGCAGGCGCCCGAGGCGGCGCGTCTCGCCATGGGCGAGATCACCGGGGCGATCGTCGCCATTACGCTCGTCTTGCTGTCGGTATTCGTTCCCGTCGCATTCATTCCGGGATTGAGCGGCCAACTGTTCCAACAGTTCGCCGTTGCCGTATCGGTATCGATGGTGATCTCCGCCATCAATGCGCTGACCTTGAGCCCTGCACTCTGCTCCATCCTGTTGAAGCCGCATCACGGGCCGAAGCGCGGCATCCTCGGCTGGATCTCGCGCCGGATCGATAACGGCCGCGATGGCTATGTCCATGTCGCCGGGCATATCGCCCGCCGGGCGATCCTCGGCATCCTGCTCCTGGCCGTCGCGATCGGCGCCAGCGGCTGGCTGTTCCGTATCGTGCCCACCGGCTTCCTGCCGAGCGAAGACCAGGGCGCCTACTTCACCGAAATTCGGCTGCCGGAAGGCGCGTCCTACAACCGGACGGATGCGGTCGTGCGCGATGTCGAAACGATGCTCGGCGGCATCGATGGTGTTGCCGACGTCATTACGGTCACCGGCTACAGCTTCCTCGATGGCCTGGCCAAATCGAACAGCGCCTTTGCCATTGTCACGATGAAGCCGTTCGCCGAGCGCCCAAGCGCTGCCAGCTCGGTCGATGCGGCGATCGCAACGACCATGGCCAAGGGCACGACCGTCCGCGGCGCCCAGATATTCGCTTTCAACCTGCCGCCGATCATGGGCCTCGGCACGGGGTCTGGCTTCGAATACCAGTTGCTCGACCTGCAAGGCCGCCCGCCCGCGGACCTCGCAGCAACCGCCGGCGGCCTGATCGTCGCCGCCAATCAGAATCCGCTGCTTGGGCCTACCTTTACCACCTATTCCGCAAGCTCGCCGCAGCTCTATCTCGACCTCGACCGGGATCGCCTGCAGGCGCTCGGCGTATCCGTGAGTGACCTTTTCAACACCCTGCAGGGAACGCTCGGGTCCTACTACGTCAACGACTTCAACCTCTTTGGACGCAGCTGGAAGGTCAACCTGCAGGCGGCCGAAGCCGACCGCAGTTCAGTTGACGATATATCGCGTCTGCACGTACGCAACGCGTCCGGTGGCATGGTCCCCGTCGCCTCGGTCGCGCGCGTCGAATACGTCATCGGGCCACAGTCGATCGTGCGGTACAACAACTATCGCTCAATCACGCTCAATGGTCAGCCCGCGGCTGGCGTATCGTCTGGCGAGGCGCTCGGTGCGATGGAAGCCCTGTCGGCAACAACCCTGCCAGCAGGCTACAGCTACGAGTGGACGGGCACAGCCTTGCAGGAGCTTGAAGCGGCGGGGCAGACGACGGCCATCCTCGCGCTGGCGGTGCTGTTTGCCTATCTGTTCCTGGTTGCACTCTACGAAAGCTGGACGATCCCGGTTCCGGTGTTGCTGTCGGTGACCGTCGGCGTCGCGGGGGCCCTCGTCTCGGTTCTCGTGGCGGGCCTGTCGTTCGACATCTACGCCCAGATCGGCCTGGTCGTGCTGATCGCACTCGCCTCCAAGAACGCGATCCTGATCGTCGAATTCGCCAAATTCCATCGCGAGAAGGGGGCTGGCATCGTCGAGGCGGCGGTCGAGGGCGCACGTGCCCGCTTCCGCGCAGTGATGATGACGAGCTTCGCCTTCATTGTCGGCCTCGTCCCCCTGGTGACGGCGCAAGGGGCAGGCATGCTGAGCCGGCGGGCCGTCGGCACGGGGGTCGCGGGCGGCATGCTTGCGGCCTCGCTGATCGGGATTTTCATCATCCCTGCCCTCTATGTCGTGTTTCAGTCGTTGCGCGAGCGTGGCCATCGGCTTGCCGGTCTTTCGACCACCGGCGGGGTCCACGCACCAGCAACGACGAGCGATGCCGAGGCCGAGCATGTTGCCGCCAAGGACGGCGAACAAGCGCGCCCGGCCACAATCGAGCAAGGCAGTTCCTAGAGGGAGGGCCGGTTCAGCAACAGGCTGAGAGAAAGGCTGCAAGCACGCGGCCGCCGATGACACGGCGGTCGTCAATCCCCCGGGTACCGTACAACTGCTTGACAGCCCGCCCGAAACAGCGGAAAAATTCACTATGGGGTCGCGATCACCCCACGAGGCGACAGCCGAAGTATCGCGTCCATTCAACCGCTCAGACGGAGGACGCGTTATGCCGTCACTTCTGGAAATTTCCCCGGACAAACTTGCTCGCCTCATCGGCACTCCCAAATGTCCCGCGCTGATCGATGTCCGGATCGACGAGGATTTCGACGCCGATCCGCGCCTGATCCCCGGATCGCTCCGGCGTGACTACCGGCTCGTTGAGGACTGGGGCAACGACTTCGCGGGACGATCCGCCGTCATCGTCTGCCAGCGCGGCAAGAAGCTGAGCCATGGGGTCGCCGCCTGGCTCAGGCACGCGGGAATTCCGGCCGATGTCCTGGAAGGCGGCTTTGAGGCCTGGGCCGAAGCTGGCTATCCGGCCGTGTCCGCCTCTGCCCTGCCGAAACGACAGGCGAACAGACACACGCTCTGGGTCACGCGCGCGCGCCCGAAGATCGACCGCATCGCCTGCCCCTGGCTTATTCGGCGCTTCGTCGATCCAAACGCCGTCTTCCTGTTCGTGGCACCCGCCGAAGTCGAAGCGGTGGCCGAGCGCTTCGACGCCACGCCCTTTGACATCGACGCCCCGATCCGCTGGAGCCATCGGGGCGACCTCTGCACCTTCGACGTGATGGTCGAGGAATTCGGATTGACAACCGAGCCTATGCTGAGGCTGGCAGCCATCGTGCGGGGAGCAGACACCTCGCGCCTCGATCTCGCCCCCGAGGCAGCCGGCCTGCTTGCGGTTTCGCTCGGGCTCTCGCGCATGTATGCAGACGATCATGAGCAGTTGCAGGCAGGCATGCTGCTCTATGATGCCTTCTACCGCTGGTGCCGCGATGCGACGGGCGAAACGCACAACTGGCCCTCGCCGAGAAAGGGTGCATGAAATGACCGATGCCGTTCACACCGCCGACGCCAGCAAGGCGTCGGCGCCCCACGACCACGGCGTCTCGCTTGCGGAAGCTTTCTGGGTATGGGTGCGGATCGCAGCCTTGAGCTTCGGCGGCCCGGCGGGCCAGATCGCGGTGATGCACCGGATCCTCGTCGACGAGAAGCGCTGGGTTGGCGAGCACCGTTTCCTGCATGCGCTCAATTACTGCATGCTGTTGCCCGGTCCGGAGGCGCAGCAGCTGGCAATCTACATCGGCTGGCTGATGCATCGCACCGCCGGCGGCCTTATCGCCGGCATCTTGTTCGTGCTTCCGGGTTTCCTTGCCATCCTGGGCTTGAGCTACGTCTATGCCGCCTTTGGCAATGTCAGCCTGATCGAGGGACTGTTCTTCGGGTTGAAGGCGGCCGTGCTTGCCGTGGTCGTCCAGGCGGTTTTCCGGATCGGCAGCCGGGCGCTGAAAAACCGGCTGATGATCGGCATCGCGGCGGCGGCCTTTGTCGCAATCTTCTTCTTCCGCGTCCCATTCCCGCTGATCATCCTGACGGCCGGCATCGTCGGCTACATCGGCGGGCGCTCAGGCTCGCCGCTCTTTCGCATCGGCGGCGGACACGGCAAGACAACCGGACCGGTCCTCAAGGACGAAGATTCGGCCTTGGGCGAGCAGACGCCAATCCATGCCCGCCCGAACCTCGGCTGGTCTTTAAAAGTGTCCGCGGTATTTCTCGCACTGTGGCTCGTGCCGTTGGTGCTCCTGTTTGCGTTTCTCGGGCCGAACGACGTCTTTACCGAGATCGGGTGGTTCTTCAGCAAGATGGCGGTCGTCACCTTCGGCGGCGCCTATGCCGTGCTCGCCTATGTCGCGCAGGAAGCCGTGCAATATTACGGCTGGCTCAAACCCGGCGAAATGCTCGACGGCCTCGGCATGGCGGAAACGACGCCAGGCCCACTGATCATGGTCGTCCAGTTCGTCGGCTTCATGGGCGCCTATCGCGATCCCGGCACACTCACCCCGATGACGGCTGCAACGCTGGGCGCGCTGTTGACGACGTGGGTAACCTTCGTCCCCTGCTTCCTCTGGATCTTCCTCGGGGCGCCCTTCATCGAAAAGCTGAGGGGCAACGTCGCCCTGACCGGCGCCATGTCAGCCATCACCGCCGCCGTCGTCGGCGTTATCCTCAACCTTGCGGTCTGGTTCGGCCTTCACACGCTGTTTTCGCAGGTCATCCCGTGGAGCGTCGGCGGGCTGACGCTCGATGTCCCCGTCTTGAGCTCGCTGGTGCTGCCGTCACTCTTGCTGACGCTTGCGGCGGCGCTGGCGATCTTCCGCTTCAACGCGTCGGTGATCGCGACGCTGCTGGCCTCGGCGCTTGCCGGAATGGTGTGGGTGCTTGTCGGTGGATAGGGGAGCAGCCTCCGGCACCGTCGAGACCCGCGTGTGTAGGACAAACCCTGGCGACGATCAGGCTGCCGCGCTTCCCGTCGACGGCATGTTGACGTCTCCCCAGGTCTTGAGCGCAAGAATGACCGGCTCCAGCGTGCGGCCACGTTCCGAGAGATCATAGTCGACCCTGGGTGGGACCTGGGCGAACACCTTGCGCGTGATCAGGCCATCGGCCTCGAGCTCACGCAGCTGGTTCGTCAGCATGCGCTGGGTAACGTTCGGCAGCTTCCGGCGGATTTCGTTGAAGCGCAGGGTGCCGGACATCAGGTGGTAGAGAACGACGCCCTTCCACTTGCCGTCAATCAGGCTGAGCGTCGCTTCGACGGCACATCCCGGGCTGCAGTCGAAACGATCGTGGCGCGTGCGTCCCATCCAATGGTATCCTTTTCGACACTATGGGCTTTATATGTGCGTTCTTGCGATATCCAATCATAGTGCGCATCTTGGCTGTGTTCAACCGATGGAGCATTCAATGCGAGCCGTAGCCTACCAAGTCCAGCAAGCGATCGAAGCCGAAACGTCGCTGGTCGATATCGACCTGCCGCGGCCTGAACCCACGGGCCGGGACATCCTCGTCGAAGTCAAGGCGATCTCGGTCAATCCCGTCGACACCAAGATCCGCCGGGGCGCAAAGCCCGAAGCCGGGCAATGGAAGGTATTAGGCTGGGATGCCGCCGGCGTCGTCAGCGCCGTCGGGCCGGACGCGTCCTTCTTCCAGCCGGGCGACGAGGTCTTTTATGCCGGCGCCATCAACCGCTCCGGCACCAATGCCGAGTTTCATCTGGTCGATGAACGCATCGTCGGCGGGAAACCCAAATCGCTGGATTTTTCTGCCGCAGCCGCCCTTCCGCTGACGTCGATCACCGCCTGGGAAATGCTGTTCGACCGGCTTGACGTTACCCGGTCGGTTCCGGGTGCTGCCAATGCCATCGTCATCATTGGCGGCGCCGGCGGCGTCGGCTCGATCGCCATACAGATCGCACGAGCACTCACGGACCTTACGGTTATCGCCACCGCATCACGCCCCGAAACGATCGAATGGGTTAGATCGCTCGGCGCCCACCACGTCGTCGACCACCGCCAATCGCTTGCCGCGCAAATCGAAGCCCTCGGGTTGGGCCAGCCCGGCTTCGTATTCTCGACGACCAACACCGACGATCATCTCGGTCAGATCGTCGAACTGATCGCGCCCCAGGGACGTTTCGGCCTGATCGACGACCCCAAGCAGCTCGACGCCCTTCCCCTTAAGCGCAAGAGCATCTCGCTGCATTGGGAGTTGATGTTCACACGCTCGCTGTTTGCGACCGCAGATATCGAAAAACAGAATGCCCTCTTGAACGGAGTGTCAGAACTGGTCGACGCAGGCAAGATCAAGTCCACGCTCAACGAGAATTTCGGAACGATCAATGCGGCCAACCTCAAGCGAGCACATGCACTGATCGAGTCCGGCAAGGCGAAGGGCAAGATCGTGCTTTCTGGCTTTTAGGCAAACGGAAACGCCGCCCCCTTCTTTCGCAAAAGCGTGATGCCTGAAACGAAGCCGCCCCATCGGGGCGGCCATGGCCGGCGCGTGCGCCAAAAAATCAAACGAGGTCATGGTGATGAGGGGGCAAGTCGACTGCACTTGCCGCCTTCTCCAGATCCAACGCCATCCCGCCGACCGCGCCTCTCGCGCCGCCAGGCCCCTATTCACAAGGAATACGATGATGACACCTGCAACCGAGAAGCTGATTTCCCTGGCAATACTGACCGCCCAACCCGGCAAACGCGACGCATTGCGTGACGGGCTGTTGGCGCTGATCGAGCCGACCCGCAACGAGCCCGGCTGCCTCGACTACGTCCTGTTCGAAATGCAGGAAGAGCCGGGCACGTTCTACATGCGCGAGGCCTTCACCGACAGGGCCGCTCTCGAGACCCACTTTCAAACGCCGCACTTCCAGTCCTTCGCGGCAACAGTGGACGATCTGCTCGCCCGCCCTCTGCAACTGGTGTTCCTCGACCAGGTTTCCGGCTGACGAAATCGAAGTCTCGCCCTGAAAGATGCGCCTTGCCAGGCCGGTGGCAAGCATTTCCGCATTCGGCAGTAGCCCACTTTCCCCTAAGCACGATCGGCTATCACGGCTCTGCAATTGCCAGTCGGCCAGAGATCGAATTGCGCGCCAAGGCGTGTCACGCGCTGGTCACGCGCAGAGGAAGAAGAGGTGTGCTAATACAACTATACCCGCAGCGGCGCGAGTGTTTGTCGTCAATCGCCGTATGGTTTGAGTGAGATCATGCAACGCTATCTTTTTCACATCCACCTGGCAGGCGTCACCAACCGCGACAAAGTCGGTACGCTGCTTGCCGACGATAGCCAAGCGGTCGAACACGGCCGCCTGGTTGCGGACGAGATCGCCGAAGAGGATGACTATCGCGGCGTCATCGTCGCGGTAGAGAACACCGAGGGCCGTTTGCTGGCAAGGTTGACGGCTTCCAGGTCCATGCCCCCCTGGCTGATCGCGACATCAAGGTTCGAGCATGCCTGGACGGAAATGAGAATTGATTTCAGTAAATTGTAATATGAAGATTTTAGCACGAACACGATAGACAGCCGGCCGAGGCAAGTTGCCGGCGAAGTGGAAGAGGCATCGGTGATGCCTCTTCCTTCAATATGATTTCAGAATGTCGCCTTGGCGCTCAGAATGAAGGAGCGGCCGGGCTCAAAGAGCGGCGTGACGGTGCCGAATTCCTGACCATAGGTGGCACGCTCTGAATAGGTCTCATCGAAGACGTTCTTGATTTCCGCACGCAGCGTCAGGTTGCTGTGGCTCGGCGGCTGATACTCGACGAAGGTGTTGAACACCTTGTAGCCTTCGAGCGTTGGAGCTCCAACCGCGACATCATCATTGTCGAGCGCGATCTCGACATCACCGCCGATGGTGACGCCCCAATCAATGAAGCTGTGCGCCGCCACCAGCGTGATGAACTCGCCGGCCGGGGCCGCCAAATAGATACCCGTGTCGGAGTCGGCCGGCTTTCCGTCGATCGAAACATCGATATTGGCGTACTTGACCTTGAAGTATCCGTCGCCCCAATCGTACCCGGCACCAAGCTCGAAACCCTTGGAGCGCACATCATGGTTCTCGATGGCCTTTGCGACCGCGTACTTGGCTGTGCGCGCGTCGTCGATATCGGTGCGGAAGAGGCTGCCTTCGAGCGTGAAACCCTCATGTTTGGCGACAAGGCCGAAGGCATAGTTGTCGGCCGTTACCGGCTCCGGGCCGGTTCGGTAGTTCCAGTTCGGGTTCATGATGAAGTTTTCGGCAAGCGGGACGCCGGCCCAGACGTGGGAGTAGCCGGCTTTGGCCGTCAGCAGGTCTTCGATCAGATCATATTCGCCGGAGACGTTGCCGCTGAAACCGGCATTGTCCCACTTCTCATTCGTGGTGCCGGTAAACCATTGCTGGTCGCCGCGCACGCCGAAAGAAAGCCGGGTGCGCTCCCAGGGTTCGAGCCGCGCCTGGGCATAGATACCGACATTGCGCGCCCGCTCGGTCGAAGCGTCGGATGGATCCTCAAGCTCAGCCTTGTCGTTGTAGAAATCGACGCCGGCGGTGATGCTGCCGATATCGAAACTGAACTTGTTCTCGAACTTGCCGTTGAAGCTGCCGGTTTCGCCGGCACCGGGATAGGGGACCGATATCGTGCTTGGCGGCACGGGTCGGGGAAAGATCGGGATCTCGAGCCGGGTCGAGCTGTAGGCCAGCACCACGGTTGGATCCCACCAGTCCTCGGGGGTGCTGTCGGTATAGGAGAACACTGTGTTCTGGCGGTCGAGGGCGTAGTCGCGCACGCGCGGCTCCCACGGCGGGCGGCCGGAGATGAAACCGGTGTTGGCGCGGAACGGCCGCGGCGCATCGTCATAGACACGCTCATGGCTGATCTCGAAACGGTCGCCGCTCTCGAATTCGTAGGCCAGCTTGCCGATCCCGCTCAGGAGATCCGTGCGTGTTCCTTCGACGATGCTGCCGTTACCGGATTTAAACTCGTCGCCCTTGGCGAAATTGAAATAGCCGAGGAATTCGAGCCCTTCCTGCATGCCGTAGGCGGAGATCCCGGTCTGGAAGGTCTGACCGTTGAAGTTGTAGTTGGAACTGATGAAGCCGCCATATCCGTCGCCGTCGAGCAGGTCGCGCGCATCCTTCGTCTCGTAGGCAATGGCGCCGCCGAGCGCGCCCGGCCCCGCATCCGCAGGTGCGATACCCGCATCGACACGCACCGCCTTCAGCAGGCTCGGATCGATGAGGTTGGTCGCGTTGTGATGGAAAACCTTGTTGTTCTGACGGCCGCCATCCATGGTCACTGCGAGATTGTTTTCCTCGATGCCGTGGACATAGACTTTCTGCGACATCGGCAGCGAGCTGCCAACCGCGATGCCCGGCTCGCCGCGGAAGACGTCGGCAATGTTCGCCGGATTGCGCTGTTCGAGTTCCTTCTGGCTGATGACGATCTCACCCACGCCGGTGGCGTCCCCGAACACCGAGATCGGGTCCAGCGCCGTGGATCCATCCGCCGGCACCACTGCCGCTCCGCCGCCGGCCGCCCCTGTCCCGATCACCGCCGTGCGCCCGCCGGAGATGCGATACTCGATGCCCGTGCCCGACAGCAGCCGTGCAAGAGCCTCCTCCGGAGCGTAGGAACCGACGACCGCCTTGGACATGACGCCACGGGAGACGGAAGCGGCGAGCGTCACCTGCAGGCCCGACTGCCGGCCAAAGACATTGAGTGCGTCTGAAAGCGGTTGGGCGGGCACGTTGAAGCTGCGTGTAGCGCTCGCTTGAGACGGTGCATCCTGCGCAAATGCCCGGCTCGGCCAGTTCAGCGACGTGGCCAGGCAGATCGCCATTGCCGTCGTTGTCATCAGCCGCCCCATCGGACGCCCGCCGTCGTCGCCCCACTTCAAACGACGGGATCCCTTGCGGCCTTGCGATATGCACATCGTAGTCTCATCTCCTTGAATTGCGCTCCGTTGCCGAGCGCTTTCCAACAAAGACGAGGGCCTCAGTTTTTTTTCTCAGAAAAATTGAATTTTCTTGTCAGGATTTTCAGTATTGCGTCAGGATGCGACCGTAGGCCGACAACGTGCGGACGCGGCCGCCATAGGGTTCGACCAGCGCCTTCAAGGCGCTGTCCGTATCGTGAAGATCATAGAGGCCGGTGACCTTGAGACCGGCGAGCTTGCGGTCCGGCACCGCTATCCACGCCGAGTGGTAACGTTGAAGCTGCTCGGCGACCGCGCTGATGGACGCATCCTTGACGAATATCCGTCCGCTGCGCCACGCGGCGACCTGATCGGGCTGGATGGTGTTGCGGGTGACCGCGCCGTCGCTCGCATTCACGACGGCCATCTCGCCCGCAAGCAGCCTGAAGTCCGGCGTTTTTCCGGCGTCTTCGACCGAGACCTGGACGACGCCTCTTTCCAGTTCGACGGTCGTCTCCCCTCCCGCAAGCCGGACGTCGAAAGCGGTGCCGACGACCAAAACCGTGACGCCTCCAGCCTCCACCGTAAAGGGGCGGGCCGGATTGTGCGCGACATCGAAAAAGGCTTCGCCGGAAAGCAACGTGACGTGGCGCCCGGCGGCGGACATTTCGGTCTTGATGGCACTGTCGCCGCCAAGCTCGATGACCGTTCCATCCTCCAGCGCCACTTTGGCATTCTGGCCTGTGGCGGTGATGTGATCCGCCTGAAGGCGGATCAGCAGGGACGGGCCGGCAAGGACAAGGAACAGGCTCGCGGCAAGGGCAGCGACCGCGGCCATGACCGGGCGGCGCCAACGACGCCTGGCGAGCGGAATGACATTGGCGCGCGGGGCGCTCGCCCACAGATGTTCATGGACAGGAGCCACTTCACCCATGAGCTCCCACGTCCGCAGCGCATACTGCCATGCCCGCCGATGATCGTCAGAGCGATGCAACCACCGCTGGAAATCGGCGGCGAGGTCGGGACAATTGGGCTCAGCCTTCAACCGCAGAAACCAGTCCATGGCTTCTTCCAGTGTAGCGGCTGCGATTTCCTGATCTTGGGTCAATTATATCCTACGCCGGTCTGGGCCTCTTCCGAGGCACTTCTACCCGAACATTCCCTCTTTTGACAAAGACGAATGACGCGCTTTTTTTTCTCAGGGAGCGACCACTTTAAGTCGCGTTGACCAGAAGCGCCGTGGCAATCTTCATCATCGCCGCCGTGACGTAACGATGAGCGCTGGCGGTCGATATGCCCAGATGCGATGCCACTTCTTCAAGCGTGTAGCCGCCGAAGCGGTGCATCTCGACGGCGACCCGCGCCTCGACAGGCAATTCGGAGAGGATCTGCGAGATCCGGCGAACGTCGTCGCACAGCAAAGTCGATTGCTCAGGCGTCGGCACGTCGGCGGGTACCGACCAGAACGGCACATCGTCCTGATGACCGATCGCGGCCACCTTCCGGCGCCTCAGCACGTCGAGCGAAAGGTTCCTGACCGTGCGATAGAGATAGGCGAGGAGCTGGCCCTTCGAAACCGATCCTGTACTGGAGGGCAGGAACCGCACAAACGCATCCTGGACGATATCTTCGGCAGCATCGCGGGAGCCGAGCAGGCGGACCGCATAGGCGATGAGCGCCGGACGGTGGGCAAGAAAGATATCGACGCGCGTTTCGGATTGGGTCTCGGTCGTCATGGGATCCTGGCCGGGAGCGGGTTCGTCCGCGTTGAGTGCTTTGCGCGAACGGGCGTAAAATTGAAAACATGCCTATAATAGTCAAGTTTAAAATTCGGCTAGCGGCGAACTTTTCCCCCAGAAGAAGGAGGGTGTGTCTCAATCGCCGCGCTACTCCGGCAGGGCCGTGCCAGCCGGTTTACGAGACGCGAGATGGCTGTCGTGAGAGCCGGGCATGACCAAAACCAGGCACCTATGGGGGTTGCGGCAACTCTGAAGCGCAGGAAACAGCGCACGCAGGCAGCTTGCCACGATGGGGCAGGGCCGCCACTCGGTGATCAATGCGCCTCCCGCCAGAAATTGCAGAGCACGATTCCGGCCCGATCGCAGCGCAGCATGTGACGATCGGTCCGAATAAGGATACGCAACGATGGTCGGCACTGGCGGCCGTGGGTGAAACCTGGTGATTGTTCGCCGGCGCCCGCACAGGTCAAACAGGGTCCGGCAATGCCGCTGGATGCAAACGATCGACGGCCAACGCGCGAGCCGTCGTGGATCACCGCCGGCATGCTTGGTCAAGACCGCGGTCTTGTCGAGAGGCTGCGGGGTGCCGCAATGCCGCAATCGCGGCTAGCCGTCCATAGACTTTCGCACGGTCTCGCTCCTGACGACGAGCCCCTTCTTCGCCGCATCTTGCGCGAGCGTCTTCCAGCTGTTTCTGATCGATGTCGCCATCTGGAACCAGGAACGGTCGACGCCGTTCGCCTCAAGCGTCTCGATCAGTGCATCCATCCGCGAGACGCACTCGTCGATGTTCAGGTGCAGCCGGGACAGCTGGTCGAGCGTAATGCCGGGATGAGCCAACAGCTTCGGTACAGTTGTCGCCGCCTTTTTGACGAGTTCGTCTTCTTCGATCAACGATCGCTGCCATGCCTCGGACATAACTGCCCCCAATCCTTACTCTGAACAACAGGATCGGCGCAGGCCTGTCGAGGGTCAACTCACAATAACGGGCATGAAGCCGACCCTCTCCGGACAGGTTGCGCGCCGCCAGAAAGGGCTGGACGAAATGGGTGGTATGCAAAAGGATTTGCAGGCAGCCTCCAACAGCAGCGCGACACCGATGGCCACCGCGTCAAACGACGGTGATCTGATTGCGACCGTTGCGCTTGGATTGATAAAGGCCCTCGTCGGCTCGTCGCAAAATATCGCCGATCGTCGCATCCGACCTGGAAATTTCGGTGAGACCGCCGCTGATCGTGGAGAAAAGCTCCAGCCTGTCCTGCAGTTCCAGCGAGATTTGCTGGCGCAGCATGTCTGCGATGAACCCGCCCTCACTGCCTGTCGTTGCCGGCATCAGCACAACGAACTCGTCGCCGCCAAGACGTGCCAGGACGTCGTCCGATCGCAGTGCCCGCCGGCAGACGATGGCAATGGTCGCCAGCAGGTCGTCGCCAACGGAGTGCCCGAGCTCGTCATTGACCGCCTTGAAATTGTCGACGTCGAACATCAGCAGGCATGTCGGACGGCGGGTGCGAGTGGCCAGATCGAACTCGATCGCAAGCACGTCGAGCAGTTTTCGACGATTGTAGAGCCCGGTCAGGGGATCGGTTTCGCTTTGCAGACGCAACTGATGCTCAATGGCGTTCTTTTCGGTGATGTTGCTCGCAACCCAGACCACGGCGTCCTCGCCGTCAACAGGGAAATCGAGCGCCTGTACACGGCCTTCAAACCAGATCGGATGATCGGGACCGGCATCTTCAAGACCCTTAACATCGCTTCCGGCTAGGCTGTATTCGACGATGTGCAGCGCCCTCGAAGCAAGCGCCTTTTCGATTTCCAGCGCGAACCACAGCGCCTTGTCTTGGGCCAGAACGTCAAAAACGCTCTGGCCGACGAGACTGCTGCCATCGTGATAGTAGCGGTGGTCGGCGCCACCGAACAGGGCCGCATAGCGCCCGCTGCGCGTCAGGATGAACGCCGGATCGGGCAAGGCGGCAAGAATGAGGCTGAGTTGATCGCGGGAGAACCGCACCTCGTTCCTCACAGGTGCATCCGCGCCGGCACGACTAGGCGATACGCTCATGACGATGGCATCCAGGCATTGTCTTCTTCCCTCGTCTCCCCCTGCCCCACGAAAGAGCAGGCGGCACAGACTTGGCTCACAGCGATGCTGTCGCAAAAAACCTTCGAAATATTCAATATTTCTAAGCTACATCCACCAGCGCCCATACGCGAGCATGGAACCGCATCCCTCGGCAACCTGGAGCGTAAGCCATATCCGGAAAAAAGCACATCAGTGCGACAAAGACATGGGACACTGCCCGCACGCTTTCGGGATCCCCCGAGCGGACGGTTGCGCTTGTCTGTGGGGCTTGTCGCTAACGGCTGACCTCAGCCGCTGCTTCATGCCGGGCTAGATCGAGCGACTGCCCGGGCGTTCCTCGTCGGAAGCTTCTTGAATGTTCCGGCATGGCCGTTCATCTGGGCAGCCATCGAGGCAAGAAAAACGTCCATCCCGTGGCCGATCGGATACTGCTCCTTCGGGTCGATGTGGAGATTGACGTGCGGCTTGCTCATGGCGAATACAACGTTCGACAGCCGACGCTCGGATGCGTTATGCACGAACCGAGAGGGGCCGCTGGCCGAGGCGCGTGATGCAGACAGACGACCTGAACCTGAAATCCCAGCGCCCGTTGCCGCCGCTCAACGCGCTGCGTGCCTTCGACGCGCTGGCCCGGTGCGGCAGCCTGCGCGCAGCCGCGATCGAGCTTGGCGTCGTGCCCGGTGCCGTGCGCCAGCAGCTTGCAAGCCTTGAGGAGCATTTCGGCTTTGCCCTGCTCGATCGGCAAGGTGGTCGCGTGACGCTCACTCCCGCCGGACGGCGGCTCGCCGATGCCGTCGGCGTCGCCTTCGCCATCGTTTCGCGTGCGGCCGAAGAGATCTCGTCGAGCGGCAGCACTGTCCGGCTGCGGCTCGGTGTGCCGATGCCGATGGCCTCGGCATGGATGATGCCGCGCCTGGTCGCGTTGCAGAACGCCGTATCCGGACTCGAGGTCGACATCGTTCCTGTTGCCGTCAACCAGTCGCTGACCGACATGCCCGAAATCGATGCCCTGATCGTCGGCGGCGAATACAGACCACTACCGGACATAACGGCAACCGCTTTCATGGACGACCGATTCGGCCCGGTGCTTGCGGCCGGCCAACCGGCGCCGATCGATCTCACTGATATGACTGCGCTGGTCGCCCGCACCGTGCCCTATCTCTGGGACGACTGGTTTCGCGAAAGCGGTAATCCACCCGTCCGCTTCCGCAAGCGGATCGAAGTGGACGACCTGACGCTGGCGCTCAGTGCCGCCCGCAGCGGGCTCGGCGTCACCATCGCGCCGGCGACATCGATCGAGGCGGACCTTGCCTCCGCTACGCTCCATGCGCCCTTTGGTTTCGTTAGCCGGCCGACCGGCTATCGTTTGTGCTGCCGTATTGCCGACAGGGATCGCAAGCCGATTGCGGCACTTCGTACCTGGCTTCTCGCAGAGGGGCGGTCCCTGGAAGGAAAACTGCCCTCTGCCGCAGTTTAATGTCTCTGCCACCGGACATGTTGCCCAGGGTATCTTGCCGGCACCATCGACAGACAGCCAGGATCCTCATCATGACCACCAACAACCATCCGTCCCGTATAGAGTGGGTCGGCCAAAGCTGCGCACTTCTGCGCGCCATTGCCGCCGAGTTCACGACGACCCGCCCGTTCAAGGGCTTGACGATCGGAACGGCGATCCATCTGGAGCCAAAGACGGTGGCCCTCCTGATGACGCTCAAGGCCGGTGGTGCGGAACTGGTGGCAACCGGCAATCTGAACAGCACACAGCCGGCGACGGTCGATTATCTGAAGCATCAGGGCATCGCCGTCATCGGCGGGCAGACGACCGATGCGACGGCCCATTCCGGCTTCATCGACGCCCTTCTCGATCACCAGCCCGACCTGCTGCTCGACAATGGTGGCGACCTTTTCGCCCGTGTTGCCGAGCGGCCCTATCGGAAATTGCTCGGCGGCACCGAGGAGACCACTTCCGGCCGGACCCGGCTGGAACCGATGCGCGACGCCATCGGCCTGCCGGTGCTGGTGATCAACGACAGCCCTATCAAGCAATTTGCCGAAAACCGCCATGCGGTCGGCCAGAGCCTGTTCGAAAGCTACATGCGCTTTACCAACCGCTCGACCAATGGCAAGCGCGTGACCGTTTTCGGCTATGGCGCCTGCGGCAAGGGCACCGCTGCCTGCTTCCGCAATGCCTACAGCGCCGTCAGCGTCGTCGACGTCGACCCGGTTGCAGCGCTCGAAGCCCATCTCGACGGCTTCTCGACGCCCGGCCGCGATGACGCCATACGCTCGGCCGACGTGATCGTCACGGTCACGGGCTCTGCGAACATCCTGACGACGTGCGATCTCGCCGCCCTCAAGGACGGCGTGATCCTCCTCAACGGCGGGCACTTCCCGCACGAGATCGATGTTTCCGCCATGCGCGCTGATGACGCGGTGGTGGCGGTGGAAACCTACCCTGACGAGGGCATCGAGACGCTCGTCCTTGCCGATGGACGGCGCATCCATAGTCTCGGCGCAGGGCACATGGCCAATCTTGCCGGGCCAAGGGCACTTGGCAATTCGGTCGAATCCATGGATCTCGGCTTTGCACTCCAGGCACGCTGCCTGGAGCGGGTGGCGAGCCGCACGCTCGACGCTTCGATGTGCATCGTGCCGGTACCCGGAGACATCGACGCCATGGTGGCATCCGCCTATCTTGAATTGCACCACTGAGGGAACTGACAGATGCTGCGCTGGGGAATTCTTGGGACGAGCTTCATCTCCGACACCATGGCCGAGGCCATCTCTGCGAGCGACGGCTCCCGCATCGAGGCAGCCGCCGGGCGCGATCCCCAGCGACTTTCGGATTTTGCCGCGCGACATGGCATCGCCAGGCACTACTCCGGTTACGACGCGCTGCTCGACGATCCGGCCATCGATGTCGTCTATGTCGGCCTGCCCAACAACATGCATCATGAGGCGGTGATCCGTGCCGCGGAAAAGGGCAAGGCCGTTCTGTCCGAGAAATCGCTGACCACGACGATGGCTGAAGCCGAGGCCCTGGCGCAGGCCGTGCGTGACCGCGGCATCTTCTTTCTCGAAGGCTTGATGTACCTCTGCCATCCATTGATGGCCAAGGCCGGCGAAATCTTGCGGTCCGGCCGGCTCGGAGCAATCCGCTCGGTGTCCGGCCTCTACGCCGCCGACATCTGGAAATTCGTCAACCCGATGGGCAAGGGGACGATCTTCAATCTCGGCTGCTACCCGGCCTCGCTGCTGCATTACGTGATCCAGACGGCCTGTGGGCGGGATGCCTTTTCAAGCCGGTCGACCAGCGCCCTCGGCAATGTCTCGTCGCATGACGGCAATATCTGCGACGCCAGTCTGTCGGTTCGTTTCGACAATGGCGTCCTCGCCACGCTGCAGTCGACCGACAGCTTTGGCATGTCCTTTTCATTTTCCATACGTGGAGAGCGCGGCACCTTACGGTTTCTCACCAATCCGTGGCTGCCGACTGCGGGCGAAAATCGCCTGGAATTCTGCGAGTATGGCCAGGCGCCCGAGGAAATCGTCGTTCTTTCCGACCATGACGCCTTCGGACATCAGGTGCGACTGGTCGAGAACTGCCTGAAGGCCGGACTGAAGGATGCCCCGCGACCCGCGCCACGGTTGGCCGATTCGCTTGAGATCATGTCGTTGCTCTCCGCCTGGGACGAACAGGCAAGGATATCATCCGCAAGCAGTGCTTAAACGGAGCCGCTCGCGCCCCGTCTCAGCCCATTTTCCGACGCCCGGCCACAAGGACGCGCGACCCCACCAAAAATGATTGCGAGCGGGTCTCGCGAGCCGTTTCTAACGTCATGGTTTGTGCGTAACAATCGCGAACCGCGCGAGGGGCGCGCGGCTTTGTTGGGGGACTTATGAAAAGATTGTTGCTCACCGCAGCGCTGTTTCTCGCCGCGGCCGCGGCCGGAAACGCCCAGACGGTCAACGCCGGCAAATACAATGTCGAAGGCACGAACCTGGATGGTTCCAGCTATTCCGGTACGGCGGAAATTACGCTTGCGAGCGAAACCACCTGCGTCATCGAATGGGACACGGCAGGCGTGAAATCCACCGGCGTCTGCATGCTCAATGGCAATGCCTTTGCCGCAGCCTATGTCCTGGGCGATGCCCTCGGCCTCATCGTCTACAAGGTCAACGGCGACGGCTCGCTTGATGGCACCTGGACGATCACCGGCAAGGATGGCAGCGGCACCGAAACGCTGACCGAAGCGAAGTAACACTCGCGGCGGAATGCGCTCGTCAATCAAGAAAACACCTGCGGTGGACACCTGCCCGTCGCAGGGCTTTGTTTGGGACGTGAAGGCTTGGAAGAAAGAGATAGAGCGTTTCTACGACTCCGTTCAAACCGGAACCGCTCTAGGAAAGTTCCACCTTTGCGGTTTTCTCCTTGTACTCCTGTTTGGGATCGCTGCCGAGGAGCAGCTTGATACCGGCAAACAGGCTGCTCTCATTGAGCCAGATCTCCGCATGGCTGGGCTCGAAGCGCAGCAGGGCCAGCTCGGGGTCGTCCTTGCCGCCTTCGTACCAGGCGGCGATGTACTGGTTCCACAGCCGGTCGATCACGGCGCGGTCGTTATCGAGGCGAAGGCCCCCATCAACGGTTGCAAACAGTTCGTGATCCTTGGAGGCGAAAGCGAACATGGCAGGGGTGTTCGCAGCCACATTCTGGGCCACGACGGCGCTCCTAACGGTGAAGAACCAGATCGGGCCCTGCTCGCCCTCGATCTGTGCGGTCATCGGGCGCGTGTGCCCATGCTCCTTTTCGGGCAGACCGAGCATGACGGTCATGTCCGATTTCAATGCCTTCCAGAATTTCTTCTTGAGTTCTTCGGGAGTTGCCACTGTATGTCTCCTTGGTTCAACGCGCCGACACGGCTCATCTTTCACGATGGCCTTCGAGGGCAGGCGCGAAAGGCGGTGAGGGTCAAAAACAGGGGCCGACCACTTGGCCGGCCACCTGTGGCTGATGATGCGGGCTAACGGTTGGCGTATCGTGCGCGCTCCTCTTCAATCTGTGCCGGGCTATAGGGATCGAGCGTCTCGTCGAACCTGTTCCAGCCTTGCTCACGGTAAGACGAACGACGCTGTTCCAGATCGACCCAATTCGAGCGCTGCAGAATTGCCTCTGCCTGCGCAACGTCGCCGTCGTTAACGCGCGCCGTCACCAATGTGCCACCACGACGAACGCCCTCGGCATAGACATGCGCATCTTCTTCCCGCACGCCGGAACCCGTCAGAGCACCGATTATGCCGCCGGCGGCACCACCGGCGACTGCGCCCGCTGCCGCGCCTGCCGCGGTTGCCGCCAGCCAGCCGGCCGCGACCACCGGGCCGACGCCCGGAATCGCCATCAGTCCAAGGCCGGTCAGAAGGCCGCCCGCGCCGCCGACAGCAGCACCGATGCCGGCACCGGTGCCCGCACCTCCAGCGGCGCCTTCGGTGTCGTCGACCTTGTAGCGGCCTTCGGCATTGCTTGCGACCATGCTGATGTCGTCATCGGCAATACCAGCCGCTTTCAGCTCACGCACCGCCTCCGAAGCTTCGTCATAGGTGTCGAAAAGTCCCGTCACAGTTTTCATAGTGGTTTTCCTTCAATTGGTTTGCGGAGTTCTTCCCGCCAACATCAGTTGGCGACGATGTTGCCCTGGTAGTCGAGCGCGACGGTCACAGCCTTGCCGTCCTTGGTGGCGGAGGCCTGCCAGATGCCCTTGTCATCCAACTTCAGCCCAGAAATCGCGGTGTAGCCGTTCTCTTCGAGGCGGGCGCGTGCCTGCTCTTCCGTGAAGCTGTTGGCGCCTGCAACAGGGGCGGTCGGATTGGTGGTGTCGGGCGTGGCAACGGCTGGCGTTTCCGCCTCCGGCGAAGGGGTCGGCGTCTGTGCGTAGGCATTGAGGGCGCCTGCCACCAGAATGGCCGTCGCGGCGATCATTCTTTTCATTGTTGTCTCCTTGCTACGTGATTGAACGATGCTGGGACAACGCGAGTTCTTGGCGATGGTTCCTGTTTCACGTCAGAAGAAATTTAAAATTATCCAATTAACTGAATATGTTATCGGCGGGGCAAGCGTCCTCGATTAGGCACGTCAATGCCTGCCTGCTTTGCAGCGAACGTTAAGCAAAACGCGCGTCCCGTGCGAATGTTCAAATGTCGTTTGCAGAGAGCGATCGCAAAGCTCGAACGGCAACGTGTCACATGCGACGACCGCTTTCGCTTGGCACAGACATGACGACCGACGTTGTTGAAATTTGCGGACGCACTAGTTCCATCCAAGTGTCAATCTAAGCGGCATCGGCGACCTGAATGGCGAGCAACCAGAAAAGTGACTGGATCAGGAAGGCGGATGCCGGCCAGACGCGTGCGAGTTTTCCCGAGCTGTTCTTCGACCTCGTTTTCGTCTTCGCGCTCATTCAGCTCGCCCACAAGCTCGCGTCGGATTTCAGCACTACGGCCATCATCGAGGCGGTTCTGCTGATCCTGGCGATCTGGTGGGTCTGGATCCATACGACATGGGTGACCAACCTGCTCGATACCGAAAAGGAGCCGGTCCGCCTGCTGCTGTTCGGCCTCATGTTTGCCGGCGTGCTTTTGGCGATCGCCCTGCCCGAAGCCTTCGGCGATCAGGGGCTGGTCTTTGCGGCCATCTACAGCGGCATGCAGATCTGTCGGTCGGCGTTCACGCTCTATGCCTTTCGTCATGCCGACAGGCGATCGTTCCTGACCTTCCTGCGCATAACGATCTGGATGCTGCTCTCCAGCGCGTTCTGGCTTGCCGGCGGGCTGATGGAACTCGAAGGGCGCCTTGTCCTGTGGGCGCTCGCCCTCCTTGTCGAATACGCCTCGCCGGCCCTCAGATACTACGTGCCGTTTCTCGGCAGATCGCCCGACGAGACGCTCGATGTGTCCGGCGCCCATATGGCGGAGCGATGCGCGCTGTTCGTCATCATCTGCCTCGGCGAGACCATTCTGACCACCGGCCGCAATGCGACGGAACACATGACGGATGACATGACCTTTGCCGTGTTCTGCAGCGCATTCCTCAGCACCGGCTTCATGTGGTGGATCTATTTCCACCACGGCCAGGAAAAGGCCGCGTCCAAAGCCGAGGCGACATCGAAGCCGGAAACCCTGGCGCTCAATCTATTCACCTATGGCCACCTGCCTGTTGTCGCCGGCATCATCCTGACGGCGGTCGGGGAAGACTTCAGCCTGTCGCATGCCGAGGAACCGAGTTCGCTGAAACATGCGCTCGCCATGCTCGGCGGCCCGGCGCTTTTCCTCGGTGGAAACATATGGATCAAGGCCGTCGCGACCCGGCAGTTCCCGGTCTCGCATATCGCCGGGCTGGTGCTGCTTGCCGTCGCGATCCTCATCGTGCCCGTCGCCCCCAACTACATCGTTCAGGCCGCCGCGACCGTGGTGCTACTGATCGTCGCCTTGTGGGAATATCTGGCCCTGCGCCGTCTTTCTGCGTCGACCGCCTGAGCAAAGCGATTGCCAAGGGATGCACGGCCGCAGGCGGTGCAAGGAACTTAATCGACGTCTGCGCATTCACGAAGCGCAGACCTGGAGGGACATTTGCACACATTGACCCGCAAACGGGACCTTCGGAAGGCCGAGCCTCTCTGGGCCGATACTCCGCGCCATGCGGTGAGGACGCAAAGGCGGCTCGCCACCCATGACGTCGATGTGCTGATCGTCGGCGCCGGGATCAGTGGCGCGCTGATGGCCAATGCTCTGATCGGCCACAATCTAAGTGTGCTGATCGTCGACCGCCGAAAGCCGATACGCGGCAGCAGCATGGCCAGCACCGCGATGATCCAGCATGAAATCGACGTGCCGCTGCATCAGTTGAACCGCCTGCGCGGCACTGCCGACGCAGCACGCATCTGGCAGCGCTCGGCAACGGCTGTCGAACACCTCGCATCGCTCGTCACCGCATTGCAGATCGACTGCCAGTTCCAACGGAAGAACACGCTCTATCTCTCAGGCTCGAGCTTTGGTGCGCGCGCGCTGCAGGCGGAAGTCGAGGCGCGCGAGGCTGCAAGCCTCACCGCAACGCTTCTGCCACGAGTCGAGCTGCGCGCTAGGTTCGATATCGACCGCACGGCCGCAATCGAGACAACAGTCTCCGCATCGGCCAATCCGGCCCAGTTGACCGCCGGCTTTCTCCGCCACGCGCAGGCGAACGGCGTCCCTATCGTAGAAACTATAGAGATTACCGATATTCGCGAAGTCGAGGGGCGAAATGCCGTCGCCACGTCCGACGGCCGGATCATCGTCGCGACCCATGTGGTCTTCTGCACCGGCTACGAATTTCTCGACGCTGTCGCGAACAAGAACCATGCCATCGTCTCGACCTGGGCGATGGCGACCAGGCCCCGCCATCCACGGCCGGAATGGCTCGACGACTATCTCGTCTGGGAAGCTGCCGACCCGTATCTCTATTTTCGCTCAACGCGGGACGGCCGCATCATCGTCGGCGGCGAGGACGAGAAGAGCGAGGATGCCTTCGAGGATCCGGCGAAGCTCAAGGCGAAATCCGACACTCTACGGCAAAAGCTCTCCGACCTCATCGGGATGAAGATCGGTGAGCCCGACTATCGATGGGCCGCCGCCTTCGGCATCACTACGCAGGGCCTGCCGATGATTGGCCACGTTCCCGGCATGCGAAATACCTTTGCAACCATGGGCTATGGCGGCAACGGCATCACCTTCAGCCAGATCGCGGCCGAGCTCATTTCGTCGAGCATCCTGGGACATGCCGACCCGGACGCTTCGCTGTTTCCGTTCGTCTAACGGTCGGCGTGGAGAGCAGCGCTGCGTTTCCCGGCCGGTCATTCGTGATAGTTTCTGATGTATCCATGGGGGAATAAGCTTGGGCAAGGCAATCGATCAAATCCGGGATCTCGGCGCGCCCTCGATGCAGGGCGTGCGCCCGGCCATGCCCACGTCGCTGACCCTTGTCGGCGCTGCGGCCGTGCTTTACCTCGCGCGCGACGTTTTTCTTCCGATCGCTGTCGCGCTGCTCCTGACCTTCGCGCTTGCGCCCGTGGTTTCGGCGCTGCGTCGGATCGGCCTGCCCCGGGCGTTTGCGGTGATCTCCACCGCGCTGATCACCTTTACCTTGATCGGTATTTTCAGCCTCGTCGTCGCTCTGCAGGTCGGAGAACTGGCAAAGAACCTACCGGCCTATCAATCCAACATCGTCATGAAGGTGAAGGCCCTGAAGGAGGCCGGCTCCGAAAACGGTATCATCGATCGCATCGGAAACGTCGTCGAACGCATCAACCGCGAGATAGACCGACCGACGACAGAGACGCCGACGGGCGTTGAGAGCCCGAAGAGAGATCCGCTGCTGGTCGAGATCTACTCCCCCGACAATCCGATCGCGGTCCTGACCAATATCATCGCACCGCTCATCGGCCCGGTGGCGATGGCCGGCCTTGTGGTGGTGGTGGTCATATTCATGCTGCTGGAACGGGAGGATCTCAGGGACCGGTTCATCCGGCTCGCCGGTTTCGGCGACTTGCACCGAACCACCGAAGGCCTGCAGGACGCGGGCACGCGTGTCGGCCACTACTTGCTGATGCAGTTGATCGTGAACACCGCCTATGGCCTGCCGGTCGCCATCGGCCTTTGGTTCATCGGCATACCCAATGCGGTGCTGTGGGGGCTGCTGGCGATCGTCCTGCGCTTCGTTCCCTATATCGGCCCCATCATAGCAATGGTCCTTCCGCTGTTCCTGTCGGTCGCGGTCGACAGCGGCTGGTCAATGCTGCTGTGGACGGCCGGCCTGTTCGTGGCGATGGAACTGGTGATCAACAATGTGGTCGAGCCGATGCTCTACGGCTCCAAGACCGGGTTGTCACCGCTGGCGATCATCGTTTCCGCGATTTTCTGGGCCTGGATCTGGGGGCCGGTCGGCCTGATCCTGTCGACGCCGCTGACGGTCTGCCTCGTCGTTCTCGGCAAGCACGTGCCGCAATTCGAGTTCCTGCAGGTACTTTTCGGCAGCGACCCGGTGCTCGCGCCGCACGCGCGCCTCTACCAGCGGCTCCTGGCCGGCGATCCGGACGAAGCGACCGATCAGGCCGAAGAAATCCTCGAGGAAGAGTACCTCGTCGACTACTATGGCGAAGTGGCAATGCCCGCACTAGCGCTGGCAGAGCAGGATCGTGCCCGCGGGGTGATGAGCGAAGAGCAACGGCTGCGTGTCGCTGCAAGCGGCATGTCGCTGGTGTCCAACCTCGAAGACATTGCGATCGAGGAAAGCCAGGACGATGAGGATGAGAACGCAGACGAGGAGGGAGAACCAGCAAGCCAGCCCATTCCGAATGGCGAAGGCATGACGATCCTGTGCGTCGGCGGCCGGGGCGAGATCGACGATGTCTCCGCCGCGATGCTCGCGCAGGTGCTGCGTGCCGAAGGCGCCGCCGCGACCGCCCTGAGTTTTCACGAGATCGAACCGGCCAATATCCGCAAGCTCCAGACCGACGCCGTCGACGCGATCGTCGTCTGCTTTCTCAACCGGGATTCGGTCAAGCATGCCCGCTTCGTCGTGCGCCGCCTCAAGCGCGTCAACACCAAGGCCAGAGTGGGCATCGTCATCTGGGATACCTCTGCCGACAGTGCAGCGGGAGAGATGAAGACAGATGCAAGTACAGAGCAGATGCCGGGGGCCGACTTCGTTGCATCAGACATGACAACGGCAGCGATCGAAGCACTGACGAAACGACCATCGGTTCCGCTTGCCGCCCCAAGCAAGACCAAGGCACGGCGGCGACTGGTGCCGCAACACGCATAATGACGCCTGCGGGACGCCGGAGCGGGTCGCCCCTATCTGCTTGGGACATGGTCAATCCGATGCTGAAAACACCGGCGCCTGTGTTCCGGAAGCGGGTGTTACCCTGTCTGAATGCAACAAATCGACCACCAGATAGTAAGTAATTGCTTACACACCGATCACGACCCTCCTTCGGAACAGAGCCATATTTCGTGCGTTGACTGACGAGGCCAAGCCGGACGCGATGTAACGAGGTCGGCTTCGGCCGCTCGTACCCACCCATCGATTTCGCCGTACACATGATCGGCGGACAAAACAAAAAAGCGCCCGCTCGGAACCGAGCGGGCGCTTCTTGAAATCGTCAATGGTCTCAGGCGCGGTTAGCGGCCGAAGGCAGCCCGGGCAATGGTCTGGATGTCGGCGCGCTCGATGCCGAGGTCGCGCAGTTCGCGAGCGGACATGCGGCCCAGTTCGGAGACCGTCTGCCGGTACTTGCGCCAGTTGTTGAAAGAGCGTGCTACGTTCATGATGATCCCCTTTCCGTGGGCTTTCGAAGCCTAGCAGCCAGTCCTTGGCGCTTCGTTCGCTTCGATGGGGGGAATATAGGTGATAGCCCTCTCCAAGAGCAGCGCTAAGACCTCAGCCCACCTCTGCAAGAAGTGCATGGATCATTGTGCCCCATGGGTACTGCAGCTACCGGGCAGTTGAACCGGAGAGGACGGCCACGGCGATCAACCGCCCCCGCCTCTTGCTGACACTGCCGATCGCCGCCTTCATGCTTCGCTCGCCACAGAGCCTTATCAACTGCCGTCGGGTCCGCCCCCTGTGGTATCGACGCCGCGCTTTCCGCACAGACGGTCCCGACGCCGGCCGGATCTCGCGCGCCGCGACGGCCCCGCGTCGATCGCCCTTGCCGAAGACGAAGGCACCTGGAAGGCCCATGTTGACACCACCAAGGACGACCTGACGAAGGCGCCGAAACTCGATTACTCCAAACTGAAGAAGTAAGCTGGCAGCGAAACCGCTTGCATTGGGCTCCGGCCGGGCGGTTCTGTAACTACGCCAGCGATCGTTAGCCTGGCTCTCTTCGATCCATCCGCCATATTCTGTCGATGACCTCGAAGGCGAGCGCGACGTTGGGATCGGTTCGCCGGGGCCGAAGACAGACGAAGCCGAGCGTGGTTTCGAGCTTGACCCTATCGGCGATGACGAGGCCGCTTGCCTGTCGTTCGGCAAGCGCGATCGACTCCCGGCAGAGGCTGAGGCCGAGCCCCGTGCGGACCATCGCCAGCATCGACGTTTCCTGATCGACGAGAGCGACGACGTTCTGCTTGAGGTTCAACTCGCCGAGTTTCCTGGCAAGCAGCCGATGGTGGACGGAGGCCGGCGGCGTTCCGATCCAGGGCAGCGCCGCAAGCTCGCTCCAGTCCTTATCCGTAACGATGCCGGCAAAGGCTGGCGGTGCGACAACGCGATAGGTCAACCTCGACAGCGGCTTGACGAAGAACTGAGCCTCCGCCTCCGGATTAAGGACATCCGTGCTCGTGCCGAAATCATCGAGGTCGCCGAGAAAGAACCCGACGTCCAGCTCGTTGCGCTTCAAGCCGATCGCGACCTCGCCGCTCATGCCTTGGCGAAGTGTGGTTTCAATACCCGGTCCGCTTTCGACCAAAGCCTGGAGGAAGGCGCCGAGCCGGGTGAATTCGGGGTCGATGATCGTGCCAATCCGCAGCTTGCCGCGAAGCTGCGCCGTCAGGTGCATCGCCGTCTGCCTGAACTCGGTCACCGACGCCAGCGCCTGCTCGCCCTTGGCCGCCAGCAGCGCGCCGTCGCGGGTCAATTCGAGCCCGCTTGCCGTTCGATGGAACAGTGTGAGGCCCAATTCCTGCGACAGGCGCTTCACCTGCAGGCTGACGGCAGGCTGGGTCAGATGCAGCAGTTCGGCCGCCCGCGTGACGTTGCCTTCCCGCGCCACCGTGACGAAGGCCCGCAACAATCGCAGATCCAGATGATCAGCCATATAAATATCCTTTATAATTCTCAGGCGTATTTATCATTGGATTTCCCAATGCGGTAGCCGTTTACTGGCTGTGGGAGGATCGCAATGCCGCGATCGCTGATGGAAATTATAAAGGGTCAGGTGTTCTCCGGTCGACGCGCGCCTCTGCTCGCCGCGGTCAGCCCATCGCCCTTTCGCCTGTATTTGGAAAGTGCTTGCGATGAAGACCGACACCTCGACTGCTGATGCCGCCGTTTTCGACTATGTGGTGGTCGGCGCCGGCTCGGCCGGCTGCCTGCTCGCCAACCGCCTCAGCCGCGATCCGGGCAAGCGGGTCCTCTTGATCGAAGCGGGCCGGCGCGACAACTATCCCTGGATCCATATCCCCGTCGGCTATCTCTATTGCATCGGCAACCCGCGCACCGACTGGCTCTACAAGACCGAGCCGGAAGCGGGATTGAACGGACGGTCGCTGCGCTATCCGCGCGGCAAGACGCTTGGCGGCTGTTCCTCGATCAACGGCATGATCTACATGCGCGGACAATCGCGCGACTATGAGAGCTGGGCGGCCCAGACCAACGACCGGGAGTGGTCCTGGGAGAACTCGCTTCAGGATTTCAAGGCCCATGAGGATCACTATCGGCTCGACGGTGGTGCCGATCCCCTCACCGGTGACAACAGCCGGTTTTCCGACATGCACGGCCGCGGCGGCGAATGGCGCATCGAAAAACAACGGCTGAAATGGGATATCCTCGAATCCTTCGCCGAGGCCGCCGTCCAGGCGGGCATCCCGCGGTCGACCGACTTCAACAGCGGCGACAACGAGGGCGTCGGCTATTTCGAGGTCAATCAGAAGTCGGGCTGGCGATTGAACACCTCCAAGGCCTTCCTGCGGCCGGTGCGCCATCGCCACAATCTGGTCGTCTGGACGCAAGCCGAGGTCGAAAAGCTCCTGATCGAAACGACCGTGGATGGCGCCAAGCGCTGCGCCGGTGTCTCGCTTTACCGCGACCACGACAAGGTGACCGTGCGGGCGACGGCCGAGGTCATTCTTTCGGCGGGGGCGATAGGCTCGCCGCAAATCCTGCAACTCTCGGGCATCGGACCGGCCGCGCTGTCGCAGGCGATGGGCATCTCCGTCGAACATGACGCGCCCGGCGTCGGCGAGAACCTGCAGGACCATCTGCAGATCCGCGCCGTCTTCAAGGTCAGGAATGCCATGACACTGAACACGCTGGCGAGCAATCTGACCGGCAAGGCCCGGATCGGGCTCGAATATGTGTTGAAGCGCAGCGGACCGATGAGCATGTCGCCATCGCAGCTTGGCGCTTTCACGCGCTCCGCCCCCGACCGCGCCCATGCCAATCTGGAATATCACGTGCAGCCGCTCAGCCTCGATGCTTTCGGCGAGCCGCTGCATAGCTTCCCGGCCTTTACTGCCAGCGTCTGCAATCTCAATCCAACGAGCCGCGGCCACGTGCGGATCCGCTCGCGCCATCGCGGCGATGCACCGGCGATCGCCCCGAATTATCTGAGCACGGACGAGGACCGCAAGATCGCCGGCGACAGCATTCGCCAGATCCGGTCGATCGTCAGCCAGCCGGCGCTTTCGCGATACGAGCCGATCGAATGGAAACCCGGCGTCGAGTTCCAAAGCGACGGCGAGCTGGCGAAACTTGCCGGTGATATCGCCAACACCATCTTTCATCCCGTCGGCACCGCCAGGATGGGCGACAAGGACGACGGCATGGCCGTCGTCGACAGCCGGCTTCGGGTTCGCGGGGTCGAGGGACTGCGGGTGGTCGATGCCAGCGTGATGCCGACCATTACCAGCGGCAACACCAGTGCGCCGACAATGATGATCGCGGAGAAAGCCGCACGCTGGATCATCGGCGACGCCCAAAAGCGGGCGTAGTCAGGACAGTTCAGGCGGCACCAGCCGCCTGACAGCGGGAGCAATCAACCAGCGCGTCTCGGACGATCGGAAGATTGCCGACAGCCCCATGATGACGGCCGCACCGGAGCGCGTCACCGACGCACCTCGCCTGAGAAGACGAGCCGCGCCGGCAATTGCTATTGGAACATGCCCTTCGGCGTCTCGCCCTTGAAGAAAGGCACGACCAAAGCCTCCAGCAGGTCCGTTTGATTGATGACGGCTGTGTGCGATGTTGCCGGCAGGATGGCGAGGCGCGACGCCGGCAGCGGCTTGCCCATGTCGCCCATGCCGCCGCCGCCGAGCAGCCGGAACATCGCCACTGTATGCTCCAGTGTCGCGACATCGGCGTCACCGGCAATAATCAGCACCGGGGTCTTCAGCGCCTTCACATCCTTTTCCCACGCCATCGGCTCCTTCTCCAGCGCGATCAGCTTGGCGGCGAGCGCCGGGAAGCCATCCGGATTGGCGGCAAGCCTGCGGTAGTCATCGGCAAACGGCATGCCCACCAACATCTCCACCGTCATCTGCGGGATGAATGCCTTGAACTCCGGCTGCCAGCCCTCGACATCATAACCGACCGATGCGGCCGCCAGCTTGTTGACCTTGTCCGGATGACGGATGGCGAGCTGCAACCCGGCCGCCGCCCCCATGGAGTAACCGAACACATCAGCCTTTTTGACGCCGACGGCATCCATGAACGCGGCCACGTCATCCGCCAGGTTCGGATAGGTGATCGGCCGGTCGATGTCGGTGGTGCGCCCATGCCCCTGGAACTCGATTGCATAGACCTTGTTGGTCTCGGCGAGCTTGGGGATGATCGCGCCCATGGACGGAATATTCATATAGGCGCCGTGCAGGACGATCAGCGGCTCGCCCTCGCCAGACACTTCGTAGTACATCTTCATGCCATTGACTTCGACCCGCTCGCCAACCGGTTGGCTGTCGGCAAGGGCCGGCCCGGAAACGAGCAGGGCTGCGGCGATAAGGGCAGTACGGAACATGTCTCTTTCCTCGCGGTTTCATGCGTTTTCGCTAACGCTGACAATAAGACGAGCGAAATCCCCGCAAGCCGACATGGCCCTGCAATTTTCTTGTCGCGATCGCACGGAAGCGCCAAACGGTCCTTGAACCGGAAGCAGTCTAGGTTGAGGACGCATGGTTCGACGGCACTGAAAAACCTCGCCGCCCCTGCGGACGGCGAGGTCGACTTTCCGATCATGGAGATACCGGCGCTATTTCAACCGCTCGACGAGCATTTCGCCGACCTGCAAGGCAGAGGCCGGATTTTGTCCGGTGATCAACTCGCGGTCGACCACCACCTTTGGCTGCCAGGGCGCCGCATTGCTCTGATATTTTCCACCCGCCGCTTCGAGCGCCGTCTGCGGATAGAACTTCATCGCGCCGCCATCAAGCAGGCCCTTGGCCAGTTCCTCCTCCTGGTTGCTGATGACGGTCATGCGGTAGCCCGAATAGATCCACGTCGGCCGTTCGGGCTGCTGCAAGGCTTCGAGTTGGTCCGTGAGTGCTTTCGCGTCCGCCAGTGTCGAAAGCAGCGCGATCGGGCCGTGGCAAACCAAAGCGGTGATCTTGCCGTTCTCGTGGAAGTAGGCGAGCAACTGCCCAAGCTGCCTGTCGTGCAGCAGATCCTGCATCGGTGCGTGGCCGCCGGGTATGTACACGGCATCGAAGGACGCATAGCCGATCTGCGCGACGCGGGCGAGGCCGATCACCGGCGATTTTTCCGGCGACGTGATGGCGAGTTCGTCAAGCAGGTCCTGGTAGACTTTCATCTGATCGGCACTGCCGCCGAAATAAGCCGGGTCCACGGACGTCCTGTCGACCGCGGGCACTTGGCCTCCAGGCGTGGCGAAGGTGATCTCGTGGCCGGCCTCCAGCAGCAGCTTCACCGGCTGCATCAATTCATTGAGATAGAAACCGGTGCGGAACACTTTGCTGTCCCTGAGATCGAGATGATCGGAGCCGGAAAGCACGACAAGCACCTTTGCGGCGTTCGCGTCTGCGGCAACAAGGGTGAGCGCAAGCGCGGCAGCAAGGCCACGCAGCCATTTCATCGGGTTGGTCATGATTGTCACTTTCTAACTAGGAAGCTGGCTTAGTTTGTCTGCCCGGCAAGCAGAAGATCGCGCATGGCTTCGCCGACGCCATGAGCCGATTGCGGATTTTGGCCGGTCACCAGCCGCCCATCCACGACGACATTGGACGTCCAGTCGGGAGCGGGTTGGTGGCGGGCGCCGCGCGCCGAAAGCGTGCTTGCCAACAGGAACGGCACGACGTCTTCGAGACCGACGGCGCGTTCCTCATCATCGGTAAAGGCGCTGACATTCCGGCCCGCGACCAGGTAACGGCCGTCGCTGAGCTTTGCGTTCACGAGCGCCGAGGGACCGTGGCAGACGGCTCCGACCACGCCTCCCGCCTCATAGATCTCGCGGATCGCTGCCTGGGCATCGAGGCTTTCGGGAAAGTCCCACATCGTGCCGTGACCGCCAGCAAAGAAGATCGCCTGATACCGGGACGGGACGATATCGGCGAGGCGCGTAGTCGCGGTGATAGCAGCGCGAAAGCGCGGATCGGCCCAATAGCGTGCATTGGTCTCGTCCTCAAGATCGAGACCGTCGACCGGTGGCTCGCCACCTGCCACCGAGGCGAACTCTACCAAGATGTCCGCCGCCTCGAGCACGGCAAGCGGGTGCGTGACCTCGCCGAGAAAGTATCCGGTCGGCTCACCCGTCTTTCCCTTGGTGGCGTGGCTCGTCAATACGAACAGTACGGGCTTTGGCAGCCCTTGGTCAGAAGCCGGCATCAGATCACCTCTTGGTTTCGCTGGTCTGGCAGGACTTTATTATCCCCACCGGAGGCGATAAATAATCTCGACTTCAATTCATTTGTTCTCCGGAGACAAAGATGGCCCGTCGTTTCGATTATCTCGCCGATGTCGAAGTGTTCGTAGCAGTGGCCGAGCACGGATCGTTGACGGCCGGCGCCATCGCCCTTGGAACGACACCTTCCGTCGTCAGCCGCGCCATCTCGAGGCTTGAAGCGCGGCTCGGCAGCCAGCTCCTGCGCCGCACCACGAGGCGTATCGGGCTCACCCACGACGGACAGCATTTTCTCGACCAGGCGCGTTCCGCCTTCTCGACCATCGATGACGCCGAGCGCGCGATCCAGGGCGGTGGCGGCCAGATCGCGGGCCGCGTCCGCCTGAGCGTGCCGACCACATACGGGCACTTTCGGCTGCCGCCTAAACTCTGCCGGTTCCGGGCGCTCCATCCCAAGGTCGAGATCGAGCTCAACATCACCAACCGCAACGTTGACCTGGTCGCCGAAGGCTTCGATCTCGCCATCCGCATGGGTCAGTTGCCAGACAGCGGTCTTGTCGCCCGCAAGATCGAGGATGGGGCCATGTGCCTGGTCGCCTCGCCCGACTACGTCGCCCGTCGCGGCGCGCCTGAGAACATC
Source organism: Ensifer sp. 4252 (assembly GCF_050434565.1). NCBI lineage: Bacteria > Pseudomonadati > Pseudomonadota > Alphaproteobacteria > Hyphomicrobiales > Rhizobiaceae > Ensifer > Ensifer sp. 4252. The sequence goes on along the minus strand of NZ_JBNDIU010000005.1, from coordinate 14,856 downwards.
GCCGATCTCGATCGTCACGACTGCGTGCCTTTCGTCATGCCGAGCACTGGCAGGTTTGCGCCCTGGATGTTCCATGACAACGGCCAGGATCTCGACTGGGTACCCTCGTCCGGCGGGCTGCAGGTGAGCGACGACGTTCTCGGCGTGATGTCGATGGCCGAGCAAGGTGCGGGCATTTGCCAGACCTATGATTTTGTCGTCGAGCGTTCGGTCCAGCAAGGGAGACTGATCGAACTGCTGCCGCATCTGAACGGGCGAACGCGATCGATCTCGATCGTCTATGCCCCCAATCGCCGGCTTTCCGCCGCGTCCCGCGCACTGATCGACGTCTTGAGCGAACGGCATAGCTGATCGCGAAAGTGTTCGGAGCATTGCTCGACCCGACGCAATTTATCCGACTGCATCTTCCTAAACACACCCCAAGTCACAAAACTGTCACAAACAAGAGGCCGGATCGCCCGCGTTCAGTTTCGATTTGCCATAACAATGCGAGGACGAGACGTCATGAATGCCAAGGCACAGACGCATTCACCGCCGGTCCGGGCCGCCGGATGGCATCGGTCAGAAGCCGGAACGATCATCGCCGTCATCTTCGTTTCCGTCGCCATTCTCGCTCGCTGGTGGTTGCCGACCGGGTCTTCGGCATCGACTATTACGACCTCGTGCGCGACCCGAACGCCATCGCCCGCAACCCCGGCTATTTCGGCATCGTCTCGAATGTCGGGGTGATCTTCTGGATCGTCGGTGCAGCCGCGGCATTTCAGGCCTTTGCGGCAACAGCTGCAGCGGGGGCCACGCCTCTCAGGCGAACGCTGCTGGCTGGTGGGCTCTTTGCAGCCCTGATGGGTATCGACGATTTCCTCATGCTGCATGAGGCGGTCGCGACCACGGGCATCCCGGAAGAAGTCGTTCTCGTGCCGCACATGATGCTGCTTTGCGCGCTGTGCTACTGCGCCTACACCGTTCGGGCAGCAACGCCGCGACTGCTGCTCGTCGGCTCGGTCCTGTCGATGGGACTGTCCTTCGCCGCCGATATGGCCCCGATCCATGTCGGCGGGGCCACCTTCGTCGAAGAGGCTTTCAAGCTCGTCGGCATCCTGTTCCTGAGCACATATCTCATCACCATCAGCCACCAGGCGCTGCGACATGGCGGGGCGTCGCAACGCCCGGTCATCGCATAGAAGTCGTCATCGGCTGAGCTGCGGTCACTTCGTCCCGCCGCGCAACATCTGCTCCAGGAAGACATACTTCATCGCCGTCTGGGCCGCCTGTATCCGGCGGTCGCCACGCCCGCCATGGCCGCCTTCCGTTTCCTCGAAGAACAGCGCATTCGCATGGCCGGCGGCCTGCAGCCGTGCAGCCATCTTGCGTGCGTGACCGGGATGCACCCGGTCGTCGGCGGTCGACGTCGTCAGCAGCACCGGCGGATAATCAGTGTCATCCGCGACGTGTTGGTAAGGAGAATAGGTCGCCAGCCAGGCCGCGTCCTCGGGCTTCGACGGATCGCCATATTCGGCCATCCAGGATGCGCCCGGCGGCAGTTCGGTATAGCGCAGCATGTCGAGCAATGGCACTTCGATGATCACCGCGCCGAAAAGTTCGGGCCGCTGGGTCAAGGAAACACCGGTCAGCAAGCCGCCGTTCGACCCGCCTTGAATGCCGAGCATTTCAGGCGTTGAGATCCCGCGCCGCACGAGGTCTTCGGCAACGGCGGCAAAATCATCAAACGCGTTCTGGCGCTTGTCTCTAAGTGCCGCCTGGTGCCATCGGGGCCCGAACTCGCCGCCGCCGCGGATGTTGGCCTGGACATAGGCGTAACCCTTTTCGAGCCAGAGCTTGCCGCGCACGCCGGCATAGGCAGGCAGAAGCGGCACTTCGAAGCCGCCATAGCCGTAGAGCAAGGCCGGCACCGGCTTCTGCTGGTCGCGACGCCTGACGACAAAATAGGGAACGAGGGTGCCATCCCGCGAGCGCGCCTCGAACTGCTCCGATATCAGGTCAGACGCATCGAAACGCGCCGGCTGCGCCTTGACTGTCGCCAGCGTCTCGCCGTCATCGTCAGACCAGATGATCGAGCTCGGCGTCAGGAAATCGGTGAAGGAGAACGAGACGCTGGAGCCGAACTGATTGATGTGGCTGATGCCGACGTTGCCGTTTTCTGGCAGGGCGACCGGCGCGAGCGACCATCCGCGTTCGCCACGCTCGGCAAAGACCACGCGGCCGCGGACATTGTCCATCAGGCTGACGAACAGGCGGTCGCGCGTGCTCGCGACATGGGCGATCGAAACGCGGTCGGTCGGCGGCAGCACCGTTTCGATGGAGCCGAGTTCACCCGTTTCCAGCCAGCGCTTGAAATCGAAGGCGTAGAGCCCGTCCGGCAGGCATGTCACGGCACCCGGCGCGGACCAGGCGCCGCGCACGCCGAAGACGATCTGGCCCTTCAGAATTGCGATGTCGACGACGTCGTCCGGCAGCGGCAGCCGCCGGTTTTCACCCAAAGCGAGCCTGACGAAATGATGACCGGAATAGAAGTCTATCGTCCTTGTCAGCAGCAGGTACTGCGCGTCACCGTCGAACTCGAGCGAGCCGCCGACCGCCAGATCCTCGACCTGACCTTCGAAAATCGGCACCGCCTCGCTGAGATCAGTACCCCGCTTCCACAGCTTCACGACGCGGGGATAGCCGGACTGTGTCCGTTCTTCCTCCTCGAAGGCGGCGGCAACGATGACCGTGTCGATGTCGAGCCAGCTGAAATTCGATTTCGAGACCGGCGCCCGGAATCCGCCCTCGACAAAGTCGCCGGTTTCAATATCGAACTCGCGCATCTCGCTGGCGTCACCGCCATCGGGCGACAGGCTCATGAGGCAGCGGTCGAAATCGGGATAAAGACGGCGCGCGCCGCTGAACACCCATTTGACGCCTTCCTTTTGCGAAAGCGCGTCGAAATCGATGATCGTTTGCCAGTCCGGCTTGTCGGTCTTGTAGGAGGCCACAGTGGTTCGACGCCAGAGGCCGAGCGCGTTCACCTTGTCCTGCCAGAAGTTGTAGACATGGCCGCGCAGCTCATAACCGACCGCGATGTTGTCTTCTGCGGTCATCAGTTCCAGCGCCGTTTCGAACCGCGCCTGATAGGAAAGGTCTCCCTGCAGCCTCTCCTTGGTCAGCGCGTTCTGGTGATGCACCCAGTCGAGCGCGGGCCTGGACGTCCTGTCCTCCAGCCAAAGGAACGGGTCTTCAGCAATCGTCGAGAGATTTGGCGAAACGGGCTTGGTCATGAAATCTCCAGCGGCAATATCGGCGGGGCAATCGGGAGGTGCGGCAGCGCTATATGTTGTCGCGCCGCCTGGCTTTGCAATGCCAAAGGGCCGATTTAAGGCGTGCTCATTTTAGGCCGGCGTGGTTTGCCGATCGACCGCTGAGAGACCTCCTGTCAGCCCTGGGATGCCGCTTCGGCCCCGAGCAGCGCGTCCGGTCGCCGATCTGCAAGCTGGGCCAGGCAGACCTCCCGAACGCAGGCACGCAGCCAGCGATGCGCCGGATCGGCATCGAGCCGTGGGTGCCAGAGCATCGAAACCGTAACTTCAGGCACCGAAACCGGCAGAGGGAAACTGTGCACACCGGCGCGCAGGTTGCCGGTATGCCGCTCTGGCACACTGGCGATCAGATCTGATCCGCGTGCAAGGGCAAGTGCGGCCGAGAAGCCCCCGACCGTGGTGACGATCTGTCGCTCCAGCCCAAGTTTTTCCAGGGCGTCGTCGATCGGTCCCCTGTCGAGACCACGCCGGGAGACGAGCACATGCCGGCCGGCGGCGTAACCAGCTGATGTCACCGGGATCTGGCTCAAGGAGTGCCCATCGCGCACGACGCCGATGAAGCGATCGCGGAACAGCGCTTGCGTGCGCACTTCCGGGCCGGTCGAAAGCCCGATCACACCGGTTTCCAGATCGACGCTGCCGTCGCGCAACGCGCTGCTTTCTTTGTTCGGCTTCGGCAGGAAGCGCAGGCGAACACCTGGCGCTTCAGCACCGATGCGACGAAGAAGCTCAGGACCGAAATTCTCCACGAAGCCCTCGCTCGTCCGCAGCGCGAAAGTGCGGGTGAGCTGACCGAGGTCGAGCATTTCCGCCGGGCGCAGGACGGCTTCGGCGTCATCGACGAGTTGACCGACGCGCTCGCGCAGTTCCAGCGCCCGCGGCGTCGGGACAAGGCCGCGCCCGGCCCGCACCAGAAGCGGATCGCCCGTCACTTCCCTGAGCCGCGCCAGCGCCCGGCTCATAGCCGAAGGGCTGAGCCGCAGCCGTTCGGCCGCACGCGCGACGCTGCCTTGCGCAAGCAGGACATCAAGCGTGACCAGCAGATTGAGATCGGGTTTCGACATTGGCTCGGTATAGCGCAGTTTGATCGAGATGTGGCGTCTGATGCATGAATAAAGTGCAAATCATGCGTGTTCCGCCATATCAACCAAAGGCCTAGGCTTCTGACAGCTCCACTTCGGAGTTGCCAGGAGATGGAGTTTGTCTTGACGCGAGATATTGCAGCACCCACCGAGCCGGACGTTGAAGGCAGCGAGCAGACCCGGCCCGTCCGGTGGGCGCTGGCCAGCCTGTCGCTGTCGATGCTGTTGTCGGCGCTCGGCACCAGCATCGCCAATGTCGGCCTGCCGGCTCTCGCCCGCGCCTTCGAGGCGCCGTTCCAGCACGTGCAATGGGTGGTGCTCGCCTATCTGCTCGCCATCACTGCACTGATCGTCGGCGTCGGCCGGCTCGGCGACATCGTCGGCCGGCGCCGGCTGCTGCTCAGTGGTATTGCATTGTTCACTCTGGCTTCGGGCCTGAGCGGCTTTGCCCCGGCGCTTTGGCTGCTGATTGCCGCGCGCGCGGCGCAGGGACTTGGCGCGGCAATCATGATGGCGCTGACCATGGCCTTCGTCGCCGAGACGGTGCCGAAGGCACGGACCGGCAGCGCCATGGGGCTGCTCGGAACGATGTCCGCAATCGGCACGGCACTCGGACCGTCTCTCGGCGGTGCGCTGATCGCCGGCTCCAGCTGGCGCGCACTTTTCCTCGTCAATGTGCCGCTCGGTATCCTCACATACGTTCTCGCGCATCGTCATCTGCCTGCCGATCGTCAACGGATGACGCGCACCCCCGCCGGCTTCGATGTTCCCGGGACCATCGTCCTGGCATTGACGCTCACGGCCTACGCGCTTGCCATGACCATCGGCCGCGGCCAATTCGGCCCGCTGAACTTCGCCCTGCTAGCGTGGGCGGCGCTGGGCGTCGGGGCTTTTGTGGTGGTTGAAATGAAAGTCGCGTCCCCGTTGATACGCCTGGCGACGTTTCGCGATCCGGCTCTGAACGCGAGCCTGATGACCAATGCGCTGGTCTCGACGGTGATGATGACGACGTTGGTTGTCGGTCCCTTCTATCTCACGGGCGCCCTGGGACTTGATGCTGCCGTCATTGGGCTGGTGTTGTCGGTCGGCCCGGTGGTGGCGGCATTAAGCGGCGTACCGGCGGGCCGCTTCGTCGACCGTTTCGGCGCACGGCCGGTGATGGTGGCCGGACTTGCGGCAATCGCGGCCGGCGCCGCCGCATTATCCATGCTGCCGGCAACACTCGCCATCCTCGGCTACCTCGCGCCGATCGCCGTCGTCACCTCCGGCTATGCTCTCTTCCAGGCGGCCAACAACACTGCCGTCATGGCGGACGTGCCGCCGGATCGCCGCGGCGTCATCTCGGGCATGCTCAACCTGTCGCGAAACCTGGGGCTTGTTACCGGCGCATCGGTCATGGGAGCCGTCTTCGCCTTGGCAACGGCTGCGTCCGACATCGCCACGGCACCGCCCGAGACCGTGGCATCAGGAATGCGCGTCACGTTCGCAGTCGCGGCCGGCCTCACTCTCCTGGCAATGGTCATTGCCCTTGCGGCTCGTACGCTCGCGGCCCACTCGACATTGCCGAACGACGCACGGGAGCCTTAACGGTAGCGGGACTCCGCCGACGCGTCCTCTCGCCGGCTTCTATTCCAGATCCATCGTAGTGAAGACCCGGCAATTGTCGGGCGCGGGCGTGCCCCGGCAAATTTGCGCATCGACCAGTTGGTCGACCGCGAGCGTACTCGTCACCAGAAGTGCCTTGAACAACTGCCAATAGCCGAGGTTGCCGTCCTCGTTACGCGGGCTTTGGACCAGGACCTGATGTCGCACGCCCATCTCGCCGTAATATGCTGCCAGCTTTTTGGTGCCGGCCTCGCTTGCAGCTACGATCGGAATATCCGCGACGACTGTTCCTTCGCCGGCGAGCCGTCGAACGCCGGCCGCCAGAACCAGGGTGCATGCATCCACGCATCGTCCTTGCGAAACCGCCTGGCCGATATAGTCAGCCCCTCGGTTGTCGTTTGCCGTACAGCTCTCCTGCTCCCGCTGGCATCCGACAAAAATGGTCGTGCCGACGGCCACGCTCAGCCCATTCCTGCGGACGAGCCGACCGATTGCCATTGCTGCGGCCATGTCCCCGCCAGGCGACGAAAGGACCAATGGCAGCTTGCGGTCACCGAGCGTCCTTAACGTCACCTTCAGCAAAGTCGGCGTTTTTGGGCCGATCATCCCCTCGGCGGAAATCCATTCCGTGCAGGTAGGCTCGCAACCGGCTTGGTTCGAGCGCACGACGACGAACCGCATCTGCTGTTCGGCCGCAGCTGCCGGTTGCTGGAAGGAGAAGCCCGTGGCTTCCAGGCAAGTCAGCAGCGCCGCCCGCCGCAGGCGGGACGAGGTCTTGTCGGTCAAGGCACTCCATCCGGGCATCCCAATCTCCAGCCAGAATCCGTTAATCTAGCGCTCCAAGTCCGACATCACGAACACCCGGCAATTGGCAGCTGCCGGCACCGTCCTGCAAGCCTCGATCGAGGTCAGCAGTTCGACCCCACCCAGCTTGGTCGTCAGCTTCATCTCCAGCATCGCGACCGGCTCGATCTTGCGAATGTCGGCAGCGGGGGTGATCTTCATCAAATCGATGACGGAACGACCGACACCCATTTCCGCGAGATAGGCTGCCAGCTTGCGCTCGGTCGCCCTGTTCATCTCATAGGTCTTGTAGCCACCGACATTCCTGCGACTGACGACTTTCTTGCTGGTCATCTTCTTCTTGCCGTTCACGACGCGATATTTCGTCCGGTACTGGGTCTCCGTCTTGATGTAGGTCGTGGTGATCTGGTGCACGCCCAGAAACGCCCATTCGCCGACCACGCGCCGGGTGCCGCCTGCAAGCATCAATGGACAGGCCGAATTGCAATAGGCTCCGCCGGAAAAAGCAATGCCGATATTGCGGGCGCCTTTACGGTGGTTGTCACTGCAATCCTGCTGCTCGGGTTGGCAACCGATGAAGCGGGTCATGCCGACCGCAACTTCGAGCTTTCGCGTCCTGATCATACGCCCGATCGCTAGCGCAGCATCGACGTCTCCGCCGGGCGAGGTCACCACGACCGGCAGACGGCGGTTGCCAATCGACTTGAGCAGCCGCCTGAAGCGCGCCGGGCTTTCGTCAACGATCGTGCCCTCAGCCGATATCCACTCGGGGCAAGTCGGCTCGCACCCGGGCTGGCCGCTGCGAACCACAAAAAACTGCATCTCCGCGCCGTCCGGTTGCGACGCGCAAGCCGCTGTAGCCGAGGCCATGAGCCCGACCAACAGGCAGACAATGACCACTGAACGCGAGAACACTTCTCGTGGAAATGCCGTGCCGAGCAAAGAGGTGCACCTCCTCCCGAGTGCTTTTCTGTGCTGGAGTATCAGAACGGAGCGATCTCGCCCGATCCTGTCTTGCATCCCGGCGCTACCCGGACTGAATAAATTTCTATGCTGCCAATATGAATGTCGAAACACATGGCGCTTCTGGCGTGATCGTTGAGATCACGCGTGAGAACGCGAAATGAGAATGCCGGTTGCGCCGGCCAAGAATGAAATCAAAGATAGCACGACCGATAAATATAAGGCAATACTCATATAAACGAAATCGCTCGACATGCGCGACGTGATCAGCCGACACGGTTGCCGGCGCAGCGACCACCCAACTTCCCGGAAATTCTCGACTTCTTCAAACGAGAGGCTGTCAGAAGGCGCGGCATCAACTGTGCTCAAGTCACTGCGGTGAAATGATAATCGTCGCGCGGCAGGGAACAGACGCTCGGGGGACTAGATACGCCGCCGGCGCTTTGACAACATAGGCGCTCAAGGCAGGGTTGGCGATTCGATGACGATATTCTTCAAGACAGCGATTTCCGATGACGTGGCATTCGGGCTGATCGAGCGGTGTTTCTCCGATCCGGACGACTATGACGGCTATCTCGACATCTTTGGTGATCACACCGAGCAGACCGTTTCATGGAGCAAAGGCAGGTCGGCCGATGAGTTCAAGGATCAGATAACCGACGCACTGCGTTCGGCCTGGGAGACAGCGCGTTTCTGGCAGGTTTACGAACGGCGTGAAGGCCGGGACGACGCCGGCACCAATGAAATTCGAAGAGCCGCCATCGACCTGACGCGCGCCTATGGCGGCGTGATCGTGATCACGCTCAGCCTGCTTGGACGACGCAGCAGCGCGAACGATCTCGAACTCGTGTTCCTCTGCTTCCAGGAAGATGCTCAACGCCGGAATTTTCGTGTGCGTTACGACGGCAAATTCGTGTCGGTCTGAAGCCATGGATGCTTTGGTGATGGAAGGCGATGACCTCATCCGGATAAGCCCTGTACGAGGACATGGCCACGTTTCGGGTGAACGAAACGCAGGCCGGCGCTAGAGGACGACGGGTATTAGTGAAGTTTTCTCTTGAGCAACTGCGAGGATGCCGTCTCTTCGAGAATGTGGTGGTCCTCGTTGAGCGTCGTGCGATGCTTGTGCGACAGGCTGACGAGACAGTCCGCAATTTCGTCGGAAGTCCAACCCGCGGCCTCCGCACGCTCGACCAGTTCCAGGAAGGCACCTTCAACCGCGCTCTCGCAATCCGGCTCCCGATCCGGGTGTCCATGACTGACAAGCGGCACAGCGATTTTGGTCATGAGCGAACCTCCGGGGTGAAGAATAGTGCCCTGGCAAGGGCCTGAAAAGCGACCAAAGTCCTAACTTTAAGGCGACCTTGGTATTCCGAGACGCCGGTCGCCAAATGCCAAGGCGAGCGCCATCGATCGCTAAATAATCTGACAGCGGCTGCGGCCACGACGCGTCATCCTGCCATCATCGGAAACGAATGACAGGAGATGATCCAATGTCGGACGCATCCCATGACAACCTGATCCATGTCTCCACACGCCTGATCGCCCCGCGGGAAAGGTTTGCGCCTTCGACTGACCACGGAACGCGAGGCTTTCCCTGGGTACTGCTTGCCCGGATTTCCCGCTGGACGAAAACGCGGCGCGGGCGCCTGGATCTGCTTGCGCTTTCCGACCATCAGTTGAAGGATATTGGTCTGTCGCGCGGGGCAGCCTATAACGATTTCTACAAACGCGACGAATAGGACCGCAATGTCCCAGTTTTCGTGCCAGACGCTTCTCGACACTTCGACCGCCTCGCTTCGGGACGTTGTCTGCGACGGTTCGTGCCGTGGGAAAAGCGGCGAGGAATGCTCCCACCGCACAAGCCTCGTCTATCCCTATCGCGGCGTCTTCATGCGGCATCTGGGCAAGGCCGAAACCGTGGCTGAGTCCAATCAGGTGATCTTCTTCAACAGCGGTGAAGACTATCGCGTCAGCCACCCGATCGAAGGCGGCGATGCGTGCCTCGACGTGCAGGTGGACGAAGCCATCCTCTGCGAGCTCGCGCCGAAGGAGCAATTGCGGCCGGGCGCACTTTCCGCGTTCAAAAGACCGCGCCGGCGCATCGATCCACGGGCGCAGGCGCTCGTCGCGCTGCTGCGTTACAGCCTTCACCGCGGGATTGCCGAAACATTGGAAGCCGAGACGCTAACGCTGACATTGATCCGGCGGTCGCTCGGCGAGAGGACGTCGCACGGCGCCGCCACGACCTACGGCCGCGAAAAGCTCGTCGATCGGGCGAAGCTGGTTCTTTCGACCGATCTCGCCCGCCGCTGGACATTGGCCGAGGTGGCAACGGAGGTCGGCGTATCACCGGTCTATCTCACCCAGGTTTTCCAGCAGGTCGAAGCCATGCCGCTCTACCGTTACCAGTTGCGGCTGCGGCTTGCGCGGGCACTGGACCTGCTCGGCTCCTGCCATGACCTGACGGCACTCGGCCTCGACGTCGGCTTTTCCAGTCACAGTCATTTCAGTGCGTCGTTCAAACAGGCCTATGGGCGCACGCCCGCCGAATTCCAGCGCGCCCTGCATCTTCGCTAACACCACAAAATTGTCTGCCCGAGGGCCTCGTGGCGACACCCGCCCAACGGCCGCCAACCTAGAGTTCTGCACCGGACCATCCTGAGGCCCGATGCGACCTGGATTTAACTGGACAAAAGTAATCATAAAAAATTCCGGATCGGTGAAAAAAAATCGAGAGCCGCTCGTCTTTGTATGAAAGCGCATGCTGAAGCACCGCGCCGAAAGCCGAGACGGGTGGAAGATGAGCTCACCGGAATGCCGCAACGGACGCCTGCCGTTTGAGGGAGAACATGACCGCACAGGTTCGTTTCTGCCTGGAGCGATGGCGACCGACGCATTTGCGTTCATGACCTGGCACGCTGTGTCGCCGACACACATCGCGTCCGTCCGTACCGACAGCTCAAACGGACGTCATCAATCGCGCCCGTCTGGAACGCCCTCATGTGGCGCCCGGCTGCCAGCCGGCCACATCCTGCGCCAATCCCATCCGCCTCCTCGGGCGGCTGGCAGACCGTGCGTGATGCATATCGCGCCGACCTAAGCCCGTTCACTAGGAAAATTCAATGCGTTGCGTCTCCCACGCGACGCGATTGCGCGACTTTGCATGTCGCGTGCCGAGGATCGACAGACATGAAATCGTCTAGGCAAATCGCAGAAACTGCGACATTTCAAAGCTTCGCCAACTGCTACCTCAGGGAGGTCAATCCCGGCATGCCCGTCATGCATCGGACCGGTGGTGGGTCCTTCCACAGCATCGAATGGTCGCTTCCCCGCCAGCAAATGATCGTACGCGTCGAGGTCACCTCATCGTCCCTTTGCGGCCCGCTTCACTTCGGCGGGGCCTGGGGGCGCAACGTCTCCGATCCGTCCTGGCGTCCGATCGAGCTGATGTCCACGCTCCATATGCTGGTCCAGGCCGCCTACCGCCAGGACGACGCGAGCCAGGCAGATGCGTTGCGCGGCTTCGAACTCGAGCTTCTGATCCGGGTGCTCGAAAGCTATCAACAGACAGCGCTCTACATCGACAAGGCGCTACCGTATCGGGAAAACGCCGGCGAATTTCTCGAGGCCGAGCAGTCGCTTGTCTTTGGGCACTGGCTGCACCCGACGCCGAAGAGCCGGCAGGGCATGACCTATTGGCAGCAGGAGAGCTACGCGCCGGAACTGCGCGGCCAGTTCAAGCTGCATTATTTTGCAGCGAAGATGGACCACGTCAGTCACGCATCCTCCCGCTCGACACAGGCGCCCGACATCGTCCGCTCGCTGTCGGGGCTCGATGCGAAAGGCCTGGGCCTTGCGAACGACGAGTTCCTGCTGCCGATGCACCCGTTGCAGGCGGAAGCCCTGCTTCTCGACCCTAACATTCAGGCGATGCAACGGGCCGGCATCCTGCGTCACCTCGGCCCGGCCGGCTCCCTCTTCAGCGCGACATCGTCCGTCCGCACGGTCTTTGGTGCTGCTGAAGACTGGATGCTCAAGTTTTCGCTGCCGGTGCGCATCACCAATTCGGTCCGCCTGAACCGAAGGCAGGAACTGGAGGCCGGCGTCGCCATGGCCAAGCTGGTCGACCGGATCGGCATGGCGAAACGCTCGGCAAACTTCCGCATCATCCAGGACCCCGCCTATATCACGCTCGATCTGCCGGGCCACAGCGAGAGCGGCTTCGAGGTCATCCTGCGCGAAAATCCCTTCGCGCACGGCAACGGACAGGGCGTCATAACCGTGGCGGCGCTGACCGCCGACCCGCTTCCGCAGACGCCGTCGAGGCTCGAAAAACTCCTGCGCACGCTGGCCGTCAGGGACGGAGACGCCCTCGCCGACACCTGCATCGCCTGGTTCCAGCGCTATCTCGAATGCGCCGTCGAACCGCTGATCCGGCTCTACGACGACTATGGTGTCGCACTCGAGGCGCACCAGCAAAACAGCCTGCTCGACATCAGCGCCGGGTACCCCTCGATCAGCTACTACCGCGACAACCAGGGTTTCTATCTCTCCGAACGCTATCGCAGCCTGCTGGCGAGCCACGTCCCGGAAACCAAGACGATCCCGTCGCTCTATTTTCCCGAGAACGAGATCCGCGACCGCTTCGCCTATTACCTCATCGTCAATCAGGTCTTCTCGGTTATCAGCCGCATGGGCCACGACGGATTGTGCGATGAATGCACGCTTCTCAGGATGCTCCGGAACCATCTGGAGCAATGCGCGCTAGCAATGACCGGCGCCGGACGCGATTTCGCCCGGCATGTCCTGGACCTGCCGACGATCGCGTCGAAGGCCAACCTGACCACCCGGCTGTTCAATGTCGACGAACTGCAATCCGACCACGCGCCGATCCTTTATCGCCCCGTGCCAAACCCTTTGCGGGCACCGGCGGCGCTGACAGCCCTGAGGACAAGCCATGCCATTGCCTCTTGATCTCCAGGGACGCCCGGACGACCGGGTGCTTCGCCAGCTTGTTGCCGCCCTTCTGTTCGAAGGCGTCATCGAGGCGCATCGGAGCGAGGGCGGCGAGGGCCCGACGCATTTTCGCTGGACGCTCGGCGGCCGCGAGTTTCGGTGTGACGCCATCCTCGGCGCGTTCGGGCGAACCCGCCCGTTGCCGGGATCGGTGCAGATGCGGGAAGGCGACGACAGCTGGAGCGAGGCGTCGCTGGCGTTCGTGGTTTCCGCCCTGCCGGGCACCGGTATCACCCGGGGCAAGTTGCTGAACGAGATGAAGCAGACGATTGCCTTTTCCGAGTGGAACGACCGCCATCTGATCGCCCGTCCACGGCGGGAAATGTCCTTTGCCGAGCTCGAAGGTGCCATTGGCGAGGGGCATCCCTATCACCCCTGCTACAAGGCGCGCGCCGGCTTCTCATTCGCCGACCACGAGCTCTTCGGCCCAGAGGCCGGCCGATCGTTTCAACTCGTCTGGCTGCTCGTCGCCCGCCGCCATCTTCGCCAAGCCCTGCCCGACAGCGAGGAAGCGTTCTGGCGCGCCGAACTTGGCGAGGAAACCTGGGCGCATTTCCAGGGCATGCGAGAACAGCTCGGTGCCTCCACTGAGGATTTCGGGCTCGTGCCGCTGCATCCGTGGCAATGGCGCAATTTGAGCGAGGCACTCTCTTCCGGCTGGATCGCAGCCGGCGAAGCCCATTGCCTCGGCCCATTGGGCGACCGCTACACGGCCACTCAGTCGGTGCGCTCCTTGCTCAACCGGGACCGGCCGCGCGCGGCAAGCATCAAGTTGCCGCTCAACATCGTCAACACGTCCTCGCGGCGCATCCTGGAACCGCACTCGGTCTGCACCGCTCCGGTCATCTCCCGCTGGATCGGCGAGATCGTCGCTTCGGACCCGCTCTTTGTCGAGCAATATCCGCTGACCATCCTGCAGGAATATGCCGGGATCATCGCCGATGCCGACGAGCCGCTGGCCGGGCAAGTGGGCGCGATCTGGCGTCAAAGCGCGCAGGCGACACTGAAAGCGGGAGAAGCCCTCATCCCCTTCACCGCGCTGATGATGATGGAGACGGATGGGCGGTCCTTTGCCGACGACTGGATCCGGCGCTACGGCCTGATGCCGTGGATCAACCGGCTGCTCGAGGTCGCCGTCCTACCCGTCTGGCATCTGCTCGTTTATCACGGCATCGCCGTCGAGGCGCACGGCCAGAACATGCTGCTCGTCCACCGCGACGGATGGCCAGTGCGACTGATCCTGCGGGATTTTCACGAGAGCATCGAATTCTCGCCGGATTTCCTGCGCGACCCGGAAAAAGCGCCCGATTTTGCCTCCCTGCATCCGCTCTATCGGGATGCAGAGCCGGACCAGTTCTACTGGACGGACAATCTGGATTCGCTGCGCGAACTGGTGATGGACACCCTGTTCGTCTACAATCTGAGCGAGGTCAGCCATCTTCTCGACCATTGCTATGCCCTCAGTGAGCCGCTCTTCTGGCAGCGGGTCGAAAACCTGCTGTCATCCTATCCGCACAAGCACGGCATTGCTGGCAGGCAGGCTCAGCTCGGCCACGACAGGCCCGAAATTCTCACCGAATCCCTGATGACGAGGAAGCTCTTCGCGCGCAAGCCGGAGTACCACCACGTGGTGCACAATGCCTTGGCCGCGGACAGGCTTCAACGAAGGAGGTGGCATGAAAGAGACCGCGTCCGCTGAGAGAACGGATCACTGAGATGCCGGTGATGATTGAGGGACAGCCACGCTTCCAGCCTTTCGGCTTATCCTGTTGGGGTTTTCGAGATCTCAACAAGGGAGTTGGAAGCATGACTGCGTCCTATGATTACCATATCGGCGTCGATTACCACAAATCCTATAGCCATCTGGTGGTGCAGGACAGCAGCGGCAAGACGCTCAGATCGGGCCGGGTGAAGAACGATCGCCAGTCGCTTGGCGGGTTTCTCGAGCGGTACCGCGAAAACAGCCATGCGGTTGTCGAGGCGACGCGCAACTGGATGGTGATGTACGACTGGCTCGACGACATTTGTGATGATGTCGTTCTCGCCCATCCGTTGAAGGTCAAGGCGAT
>NZ_JBNDIU010000004.1:0-431520 GCF_050434565.1 Ensifer sp. 4252 | reverse complement strand
TCGTCGATCGCGCCGCCGCGCGTCAGTAAAATGCCAGCCAAGCCAAAACCTTCAACTGAATCCGAAAGAGAGATGCAGTATGAATGCAGATCGTTGTAGGCCATCACCAAGCCACTGCCGTCCCAGTAGATCAGCTTTAATCGGTCTGCTTTGCGCGACCGGAATACGAAGACGGTTCCGGTGAACGGGTCCTTGTGCGGCTCGTTCTTGATCAGTGCCGCCAATCCATCATGGCCTTTGCGGAAATCGACCGGCTTGGTCGCCACCATGATCCGCACGCGGTTCGATGGGAAGATCATGCCGAGGCCGCCAGGGCACGCGCGATAGCGGCGATCCGAGCGACAGACGCGCCCTCCTCAAGGCGGATCGTAACAGGACCGACGACAATCTCCGGGCGACTGACTTCTTTGATCGGCTGCTCCGAGACGGGCGGATCGATGATCACCGCTGCAAACTCTATCGCGTCCTCGGGTGCGGGCAGAACCAACTTGCCTTGTCGCACCATTGTTCGCCAGGTCGACAAATGGTTCGGCTTCAATCCGTGCCGCTCAGACCTCACTCACCATCACGCCGGGCCGCAAGCTCTCCGAAACGATCTGCGCCTTGACGTCATCGGGCAAGTGCCGGTGAACCTCACGTCCAGACTTCCTGGTCGTGAGAAGCTCCAATGTAGTCTCCATGGAGAAACTCCCTTTGTTCGTCCACGGAAAGCCGATCACAGATCAAGGCGGTCCAGCGGTGATAGCGGTTGTAGATAGTCTTTGCGGGGCCATATGTTTCCGGCACGTCCGTCGGCTTTGTAACCATGCAGCGAGTCTTCGCCCCTCGCCAAGAACCGGAGACGCCTTTTGAATTCACGGACGCCCATTTTCGTGCACCGGCCGCGCTAGTGTGGCCATAACCGATGGTCCACGTGCCGGCGGCATCCCGATAGGCTTTCGTCTCCAAGCCTCCCACCGCTTGACGAGCGCAAGGCCCGCCGCGCTGATGCGTCGGTTCAAGTCCATATATTTTTCCTCTTTGTTAAAAGGCGTGGCCGATCGTCCGCAACAGAGTGAAACCGTTGAAATGTGCCGATGGGTTATGACTGGGATGGCGCACGGTGATTGACATTGGAGCCGGCGCACTACTATGGCTTGTGGCTCAATCCTGGGGCTGCTTGGTATGTTTAAATCTCGAATGAAGAAGCTGGCGAAGAAAATTTCTCGACGCCCGCTAAACGTTGCCCTCGCTGATTTCACACGTGCAATTCCGGAAGGAAGCCGCGTTCTAAACATAGGCTCTGGCGGTGAAGTGATGGACTTAATCCGCACGCATCTGCATCCGCAAGCTACCGTTTTCAGCACCGACATTGATCCGCTGCGCAAGCCGGATTTCGTCGATGACATCACCGACACGAAGCTGGAGGCCGGGTCTTTCGACTATGTGATCTGCGCCGAGGTGATGGAACACGTTACGGAGCCGTTCAAGGCTTCAGAAAACATCCACAAAGTGCTGAAGGCAGACGGTAAAGCCTTCATATCTGCTCCCTTCCAGTATCCGCTCCACGACGCCCCGCACGACTATTTCCGTTTTACGGAATTCGGTCTGGCTAACCTCTTCAAGAACTTCAAATCAGCTGAGGTCAAGCCTCGCGGCACCTGGGGCACCGCAATTTTGCTTCTGATCCTTCGCAGCCTCTGGTTCAGGAACAAACGGATCGATGTGGCCGTGCATATGATGATCCTATGGAACCTGCCGCTTTTCCTTCTCCTGGGGCCCATTCTCGGCAGGACCAATACTCCTTATCTGTGTACTGGGTTCATCTGCAGTTTGGAGAAGTGAGACCCTTCATAGATTGAGGGCAGACGTCCACATGTCATCGATCCGCTCATTCGACAGGCCCAAAACCGCACCAATCGATGCGACGAGCGGGTGCATGCGGTTGAACGAGGTCGCATACTCCCACTCGATCTGAGCCTTGTCCTTGTCGGGACCGGCAGGCATGGCCTCGATGGTCGCTGTCACAGACGAAAGGGATATGTCGTTGCCGACGAGGCCAAGCCGAAGTTGGCGGGCCGTCAGGGGCGGCATTTGCGCCCGAAGCTCCTTTAAGGTCGGCGGCGGGGGCTGAACGTATGCGTTAATCGGAAAATCCGGGTTATCTTCAATCCATTGTTTGAATAATGGGGACAAGCCATGGGCATCGCTATCCCTTTGGATATGGGTAGCGTCAAATGATTCATCGAGACCTGTGATCGGATCTGGTGCAGTAATATTACACTCGATAACAAGATAAGACCTTTGGGCATCACCTTCGGTGATCTTTTGCACTGTGTTTATCGTGTATGCCATTTAAGCAATCCTTTGAAGAAGAGTGGCACGATTGCCTGATTGATCTTCATGCCCACGACCTCTCCAAGTTCCGGAAAGCGCACCGCCAGCAGAAGTATTAAATCGAATGGAGTTTCCTGCGTCGTAATAGACAGCGGTAGATGCATTGCGGTTTGCTGCGCCTTGGGCGAAAATGTATGTCCCAATGGGATAGTTTGTCTCATTGGCGTTGTCGCCTTTGTAGATTTGAGACAGGTCGATTGCGTGATAACCATCAACCGTGTCAGCTGTGCCCGAACTTCCAGCGTATCCAGCTGAGTTAGCGTAGTTAACACTGAAGTTTGATGGGTTGTAGACGTACATGTTGACGCCATCGGTGCCGCCCCAGAGCCACGTCGGTTGACCCGCCTGACCAGACCAATTGAAATTCAGGTCCCCGCCGCCAACCCGGCGAGGATAAGCACGGCCGTCCTTGGTGATCTTGGTTGAGAGGACGTTGTAAAGGGTGTCCCCGGCCCAAGACATGTAGATGTTGCCATCGGTCTGGTATGTCGAGCCGCCAAGCTGGAGATGCCCGTTATAGGTCATCAGACCCGTAGCACCTCCGATGACGAGGTCTCGATACCAAGTCCCTGCGGAGTTGAACATGCTAATGATCATGGAGTCGTTGGCCTGATCATGTCTGACCATGCCGCGAACTACCCCTGTGACCGTGCGGAAATACAAACGACGGTCGCTATTGTTGTCGATGAGCATGTCGCCAACAGCCTGCACAAAGCTGGTGCTCTTCATCCCGGCGATTGTGGCGCTGCCCGCGAAGGTCGTAGTCGCGGCGCTGACCGTCAACGTCCCCTGACCAACACCCGCCGCACCGCCGGATGCCATCAGGCGAACGTCATAATCATTGCTGTTCGCTGATGAATGGAAATCGATGAACGGGGTGTTCGAGGTTCCCGGCGGTCCAAGCTCGATGCCGTTATTGGCCCCGGTAACCGAAAGGGTAGTTTGAAACGTAGAGGCACCTGTAAACGTCTTACCGCCCATCGTCGACGGCAGCCGCGCATCACTCACGGTACCGGTCGTCAGGTTCGACGCATTGTTGGTTCCAAGCGTCACGCGTGCTGTTGCTGCGTCCGCGTCGTCCAGCACAGTTTTCATGAAATCAGAAACGCCGAGGGTGCTTAGCGCCGTTGCCGCGTCCGCGTCATCGATCAACGTTCGAGCGAAAGGCGTCAGAGCCGTTGTGGCATAATGCTCAGCATCGTCGATCGTCATCGTCACCACCGTCCTGTCGTCGGAAGGCTCCAGCAGGTAGCGGCTAACGACCGAGCTCATGCCCTTGAGCGGCGTAAACGTCACGGCAACGGAGCCGCCCGTCGCATTGGTGCGGGTGATGCCTTCGAAGTAGACGTCCTCCGGCGGCTCCTCGTCGAACCAGACATAGTCCACCGTGTTTGCCTGCCATTTCGCCCGGCCCTGCTCGTAGGCTTTCAGAAGTAACGTCGAGGTGCCACCCGTCGCATGGCGCACCGTCACGCTGTCGAGCGCGCCGGACGCGCTCGATCTGCGCGTACAGCCCGAGATTGCCGATTTCGGGATATAGCCGGTGCCCCAATCCTCTTCGCTCATCGGCGGGCCGACGAGCAGCCGCTGCACGCCATCGCGCGTCAGCTCGTGCGATTCCGAGCCGCCGATCATCACGATCGGACGGTCGAAGCGTCGGCCCGCCCACCATTCGGGGTAGTCGCCGGTCAGGTGCATCGCCGCTTCGGCAGCACCGGCCAAGGTCTTGCCGAGCTGGTTTCCGGCCATGAACAGCCGCTCGCGAAAGCTGGCGCCCGCCGCGTGAAAGGCAGTTTGCCTGGCATAGGGCCGGTAGAAGCGCAGCCTATTGCTGCTCTGCCGCCGCCCGATCTCCATCGCCAGCTCCATCCGCTCCCTGAGCAGCGAGGAAAGGCTTGATGGTTTGGTCGAGCTTGCGGATCCGCTCGAGGAGTTGCTCATCCGTCATCTCGCCGATCTGGTTGACATTGACATTCACGTCCTTCGGCATCAGCGAGGCCACGGCCTTGAGGAAATCGTGCGGGCTCTTTTCGATCAGCGCGTGGATCGCGGCTGCCCCGCGGCTCTGCCAGGCCGAAAGCATGTCTTCGAGAAACAGTTCGCCGAGCTTGGTGCGCACCGCCTTGCGGGCGCGCGTCCGGGCTGGTGTCCCCGCCCCCGGCACGCGCGGCAGGAAGCGCCCGGTCTTCGGGTCCTTGGCTGGTTTGCCGATGCTCATGATGATGGCTCCCATGCAGTAGCGCCGCAAAGCTCGCTAAAGTCGTTCGGCGCCCGCGCGGGCAGCAACCGGAAAACAGGCAACAGCCATCCGATATCCACGGGGAATCGCATTCACCCACTTGACCTTAGGTTGTATTCTGTCACCAATACTAATTTACACGCCGCGCATTCGCGGCACCCTGTGCGGCCAAAGGCGCCTCACACCGGATATGACAGGCAGGTTGAGGACATAACAATTTCAAATTGCAGCATAATTTATCCGTTCGATCGATCCCGATTTTAAGGAATTATGCGATGAATAAGACGGGTGTCTGATGATCCAAAACGCAGTCAGAAGGTTGAAGACCATTTTCATGCCGCGGCTCTCCGCCGCAAATGTCTCGCCAAGGTTGCTCGAACTCGCCACGTCAGGAAATCTCGACGCCCAGGCAGCGCTCGGGGAAATCTATTTCAACGATAGCCGCGAGGAAAATTACGCCGCATCCTACCACTGGAACGGCCAGGCCGCCCGACAGGGCCACGCCGCATCGCAGGCCCGCCTGGCAGCGATCTACCACAAGGGCCTCGGCATCGAGCCCGACCAGCAGGAGGCGGTTCGCTGGTTGCGAAGCGCCGCCCGCAAGGGTCATCACGGCGCCCGCCAGGTGATCGACAGGCGCAATCAGAACGACGGTAGCGTCGAACTGAACACGGCATCGGCCGGCCCCTGCGCAGCACTCGATCCTCGCGGAAGGCGCTAACGGTAGGCTAAAGGAAAGCCGGCAGAAAACCTGTTAACGCCGGCGCTGGCGCAGAAGAAATGAAAGAACTCGTCAACAACAGTGACGCTGAAAAGAAGAAATGGCTTGCCAAGCTCAACGAGCTTCAGGAGGCCACCTCATCCATTGAGGCATTCAAGGCATCTGACCTTTATGCAGCGCTGGTATCCGGGAAGCTTACTCCGCCATCGGGCGATGGTTTGCGTGAGGCGCGCTCGCAAACAGAAACGATCAAGATGATGGACGCTTTTGACGCGCTTTCGGTCAAGCACGGACACGCACCGGGGCGCGGTCATTTGAAACACGGCCGGCAGAAGCGCGACTCGTGACACGCCCTCCGGAAACAAAAAAGGCCGCTTCGATTACGAAACGACCATCCTGAAATATTCTTAGCCCGCTTCCGGACGGATGACAACCCCTTCGGACAAAATTTGTTCTAGTTTCGTTCTTTTTCTCCGACCGCCGCCCAACCCCGTCAGCCGTCGGATCATCACGGGCGCCTGAAGGAGGACGCGCGTATCCATAGCGCACCGCATCAAGCTGAAAAGCGGTCGCATCAAGCGAATCCAGCAAGTCCGCGACGCGCCTTAGACCGGCGCAACGACCTCCCGTCAACGTGCGAAAACGGTATTGATCCCGTCTTATGGGCATTGCGAGCCGGTGCACTCGGTGCCAGCCGCCCTCCGATCGAACCGGATATTTTCAACCTGCTCGGAACAACCCAAGCGCCGCCTTCGTTGCCCTTTCAGTCCTTGCCTGATCGACCGTGCGTGCTGGTTATGGATAACGCGCAGGAATTTGGTTGTGCGCGTCCGATTGTGTTATCATCCCCGTTGGGAGGAGAATGTCATGGAGAATTTCTTCGCACTACTCGCCGTCGTTATCGGTTCCGCCGTGCTGGGGCTTGCCCTCGCCTACGGCATGCGCCGCCAGAGAGACAGCCACCCGCCACCCAAACACGACGACGCCACTCTGAAATTCTAGGCGATCGAGCAACGTCTGTCCCCCACGTTGCGCGCCCTGCTCCGCAAAATGCGAAGGCATGGCTTCGCCATCACTGCACTCTTCAGCCCGCCACCAAAAGCCGCGGTCGACCGCATCGCCTTCGGATAACACCGACCTTTCGTCGGGGGAAAAATACGGAACTACTGCATGTTTCCTTAAATCCTAGCCGATTTAAGGATAAAAACATGCAGAAATTCAAAGTGCTACAGCGACCTTTGCGCGTCTATAAGACGCGCGGCGCTGTAATCGGGCCGCCCCCTACTGTCAGGCGCTATTCAGCCATCCGCTGGCGAGGCAGCCGGCCGCGTCAACGTCCCCTGGTGAAATAGCATCTGCCACCGCTCTCCCGTCCGCTTCCAGATCGAGGAACGTAGTGCCTGCCTTTCCGGCCCGTCACTACCCCTTCGAACGGTTCGATAGGTCAGCAGCACTGCATCGGAAGATATCGGCATCAGCGAGAAGTCAGTCGCCTCGAGTTCACCATCGGCCGGTTCGTCATCTTCGTCACAGAGAAGCTCGATCATCTCCGCACGGTGATACCTTGTGCCCGATGCGCCGAACTCGACAAAGCCTTCGGCAAGCAGCGCCTCGACAGCCGTTCTTGAACGGCGCACCTCCGGACGATGCAGCGCCTCCTCAAGCGCCCGGATTTCGTCAATAAGGACGGTAGAATTGGCCATGTCTCACGCGTTTTCGTTTCGGAAATCGTTCAATTTCATGGGACGTTCAAGACATCATCGGATATCTCGACAGAGCGTCGAAGGAGCAATCCATCGACCTATAGCTGAAGCCAACGCGTCTGATAATGCACACTGACATCGAAAGCCGGGCACACCGCCACGGGGATGAAGGCTGGCAAATCCGGCCCCTTCCCCAGCGACTGTGACAGATGCGCTTGCCTGCAGAGGTGCTCCCGGCAAGCCACCACCTTGCCGATAACCTGCAGGTAACCATTGCCGCATGTTTCCGACTGCACCGCCACCGAAATACGGCACCTGTCGTATGTCTCCGCTGACACCCGAAAACTATCCTTGGCGCCGCCTTACAACCGTAAGCGCGGTGGGCACCACAGGGTCAGCCCATTGGAACAACCAAGGAGACAAACAATGAAGTTTCTCATTGCCGCCGCGGCATCGCTGGCATTGACGACCACGGCCATGGCGGCTGCATATCGGATAGAAACCCTCGGCATGGCAAAGGCTTCGACCGCAAAGTCAGACCAGACACAGTCGATAGAAGTCGCGGCCAAAGAAAAGAAACCCGGCCCCAGCAGCAAGCCCTCGCGCCCAGCCAACAAGAAGTCCAGTTACGACCACAGTTGATGGACAGCTGTCGATCCCCGCGACACGCGTTGTGGGGGTCGGCGGGCCGGCGGTCTTGTTCGCCGTTACAGTCATGCAAACGGGATCATCGCCGGATCGATCAAGGAAACCCCGCCGATCGCAACCGATCGGCGGGTTCTGATTCACGTCAGTAATACGGCGAGTAGCACTGCTGCCGCGGTCCCCCGTAGGGCTGGAACGAGTTGTCCCAGGCGCGGTAGGAGCGGTAGCGGTCATAGCACCAGCTGGCATGCCGCGGGTTCACCCCGGACTCGACCCGGCGCGGTGGAGCGGCGATCGCGCCGCCGATGATGGCGCCGGCACCGAAGGCTGCCAGCGGATACCACCAGCCGTCATTGTGGCGACGATATCCATCCCGATGGCCGCGATAGCCGCGGTGGCCATTGTACCAGCCATAGCGGTATCCGCCGCCACCATGCCAGCCCGGCCGTGGGCGATAGCCGCCATCCCAGTGTGGACGCGGGCGGTAGCCACCGTGCCAACCCGGACGCGGGCGGTAGCCGCCGTGGTTCCAGTCCGGGCGCGGACGACGTCTGTCGCCACCCCATTCGCGGTATTGCACCAGATCAACGTCGCTCTGCTGCGTCAGCTGAACGGCTGCAACCGGCATGGCATTGGCAGGCGCGTAGCTCGTCAGAGCCGTCACCGCCGCAAGGATCACAATGCCTATCTTCTTCATCTCGATACCTATCCGTTTCGAATAGGTGCAAGCTATGCCCCCTTGACGTGAACCCATGGTGAATGCGTCCTTCGTCATATTAGCATATAAAAACATATGGATATCGCCGCCACTGCGCATTGTCCAGCAACCAGTTCTCCACGGCAGCTGTCTCGCTATCGGCGCATCTTGCCACCCGTGGCAGTCGACATATCTTTGCGATGAGACCTTCCCTGAGCTCGTCGGCGACACCACCTGAGCACACGACCAGGCGCTGCAGAAACTCTGCGCTCCCTCTTTGCGTGGGGTTCACGTTGACGCCGCGACAGTTTGCGGAAAAAAGTTTCGGCGACATGTCGGACCCATCCTGACCCGTTCGTCATTTAGGCACAGAGGCCGCTGTGGCTTCGTCGATCAAAGGAGAAAAGACCATGCGCGTGATAGTGATGGTGAAGGCGACCGAGGGTAGCGAAGCGGGCAACATGCCCTCGACCGAGCTGCTGGAAGCCATGGGCAAGTTCAACGAAGAGCTGGTCAATGCCGGCATCATGCTGGCGGGCGAAGGCCTGCATCCTTCGTCCAGGGGCAAGCGCGTCGCTTTCGACGGCGCAAGCCGCCTCGTCATCGACGGCCCCTTCACCGAGACCAAGGAACTGGTCGCCGGCTTCTGGATCTGGCAGGTCAAGGACATGGACGAGGCCATCGCCTGGGTGAAGCGCTGCCCCAACCCGATGCCCGGCCCGAGCGAGATCGAAATCCGCCCGATTTTCGAGGCTGCCGATTTCGGCGACCTGATCACCCCGGAAATCGCTGAGCGTGACGACCGCCTGCGCGAACGCATCGGCGGCAACTGAGGCCGCCTTTCAGCCCACAATGCCATACAGACAGCCGGGGTTCGAACAGATCCCGGCTGTCGACACCGGCGGCGGCCACGCCACCGTTTCGGCTGCGTCCTTGCCGCCTCTATCTCGCGATCATGCGCCTGCAGGCTCGCCGCTCCTCGCCAGCTGCAGTCAGCCTGACGCACCGATCTCACAATCACGTGCCGGACAACAGTCGGGTCAGCCGTTCCTCACTTTACCAACGTGTTCTTGTAGATGACGCCGTCCTTCATGATGATCTTGAAGTTATCGGCGGGGTCGGCCACCAGGTCGATGTTCTCCAACGGATTGCCTTCGACAAGCAAGAGATCCGCAAGCGCGCCCTCCTCGACTACACCAAGCTTTCCCGGATAGGGATTGCGCGGACCGGACAGCGCCAGCAACTCCGCATTGGTTCCGGTCGCCATGGAGAGCGCTTCGGCAGGCGTGTACCAACGAGTGAGCGAAGCCAAAATTGCGCCCTGCTGTTGCGCCAACGCGCGGGAGAACAGGACATCGGTGCCCCACGCCGTCTTGATCTTATACTTCTTCGCCAGCTCGTAGGTTCTGGCGATGCCGGGCCACACCTCATCCGCCTTGGCCCGCTCGACCGAGCCCTCCCGAAAGCCTTGCCTCAGCAACTCGGGAAGCGGCTGCAGGCTTAGCCAAATGTCCTTCTCGGCAATCAGCTTGGCGGTTTCCTCATCGATGAGGAAGCCGTGTTCGATGCACTTCACGCCGGCTGCAATCGCTATTCTGACCGCATGCGATGTAAAGGCGTGCGCGGCGACATAGGTGCCCCAATTGTCGGCTATTTCAACCGCGGCCCGCAGCTCAGGCTCGGTAAAGGTGGTGACATCGAGCGGGCTGTGGGGTGACGACACCCCGCCGCCCGCCGTAATCTTGACCAGGGCCGCCCCCTGCATGAGTTGCTCGCGAACCCGCACACGCACCTCGTCGGGGCTGTCGACCACCATACTCCCGCCGATCTGCTCCATGCGGGTGAGCGGGCCGCCGATCACCCGCGGCAGGTCGGTGAACTGGCGGAAATCGCCATGTCCGCTGGTCACGGTGATCACCGCACCGGAGGGGTAGATGCGCGGTCCCTCGGTGACACCGGCGTCTATCGCACGCTTGAGACCGAACACCGGTCCTCCCACATCGCGCACGGTGGTGAAGCCGCGCATCAGCGTGTCCGTCGCCTCGTCGCCAGCCACAAGATTGTTGTAACCGACGTCGCCGAACGACTCTGCCGGAGTGGGCCGAACCAGCATTGCGTGCCAGTGCGCATCGATAAGGCCCGGCATCAGCGTTCGACCGTTTCCGGCAATACGCTCGGCACCCTCCGCCTCGACAGGGCTTGTCGAGATGCGAGCGATCACATTGCCTTTGACCAGCACATTCGACGGTGCGGAAAGTGCGGTCGCTCCTTTCCCATCGAAGATGCGGACGTTTTCGAAGAGCACGTCATCTGCCCATGCGGCCGGGCAAGCCCCAAGCGCCAGAACTGCCGCAAGCCACCGTCGGCTTGACAGCGGCATCATCAAAGCTTTGCGGACATAAGCGGATACGGTCACGGCTTGGGACAAGGCACGCGCCACAAACGTGGCTTTCATTAACGCCTGCGATGCGAGAGATTTGATACACACGGCGATTCTCCGACCTTGAGGAAGGGATGGGGCGTGGCATGAGAGAAAGCTGCAGCGTCCATTGCGATAGGGCCGAGGCGCGAGCCACCGCTCGTCCATGCAATTGCAAGGCCATGTTCACAGTCAGACCGATCGCAATACGGCACGAAACAATACCAACGTCTGCTTTTGGGAACAAGCAGACGTTGATAACGCAAACCAGCGCTCGCGTTTAATCATGGTTGCACAGAGCCATGACGGCACGGTCAGCGACGACTGCCTGCGCGAACGCATCGGCTGCAACTGGGATGACAGCCTTCCCGCAAAGACAGCGCTCCCGACAACATCAGCTTGTTGGCTCAAGCGACCATTTCGGCCCCAGTGTTACTGTTACGTACTTCCAGTTTGACGCTTTTCCGTCCCATCATGCCGAGTTGCAAGCGGGAGGAAGAAATGAACGACACATCGTCTGAAGGTGTCAGCCGCCGCACCGTTCTTCTGGGAGGCACGACACTGGCGGCCGCATCCGGCCTGGCTGCCGTTTCCACACCCCAGATGGCCCAGGCTGCAGAGTCGACAACAGCCAAATCTCGACCACCGAACGGCCAAGCGCCGAACATCGTCTATTTCCTCGTCGACAATCTCGGCTACGGCGAGCTCGGCTGCTACGGCGGAGGGATACTGCGCGGTGCGGATACGCGCCGCATCGACGGCTTCGCGAACGAAGGCATGAAACTTTCGAACTTCGCACCGGAGGCCCAGTGCACGCCATCACGCGCTGCCCTCATGACCGGGCGCTATGCCATCCGGTCAGGCAACCATACCGTCGCGCTTGGGCATCACAGATGCCCTGGGCATCCGCCGTGACGCGCAAAAACCGCTCCAGCCTTTCGAACCCACGCATGATCGCG
The DNA here is from genome assembly GCF_050434565.1 of Ensifer sp. 4252. Classification (NCBI taxonomy): domain Bacteria; kingdom Pseudomonadati; phylum Pseudomonadota; class Alphaproteobacteria; order Hyphomicrobiales; family Rhizobiaceae; genus Ensifer; species Ensifer sp. 4252. The sequence continues at coordinate 419,761 of NZ_JBNDIU010000004.1, read as the reverse complement.
CACCGAGATCGCATCCGATCGTCGGGGGCATGCGACAGAAACGGCTTGCCGGCGCCGAAATGGAAGCGAGGGGCCACCGGGGAGGAGGTGGGCAGCAGCCCCTCGCTATGATCGCCGCCGCGACTGCGCCCGCGTGCCGGATCGGCGCGCAAGGGACGTTGCAGCCGCGCCGCATGCCATCCGCACCGAAGAGATCGGGGACCATGCAGCAGGACGACGATCAGTCTCTTCTATGGCCGCGCCCGTCGTTGCCGACGAACCAGCGGCCTGCAATTCCCTGGCCTCTTCCCCTCCACCTGAAGGTGCGAGCCATCCCCCACCTCGCCTTCGGCCGGCGGCGGCAAGCCACCGGCAGGGGCGATGACGACTGTCGGGCCGGACATCACGATTTCCTCCTGTCTCGCCTGACAGGCGCGAACGCCTCGTCGAGCTCGCGTTGCAATGCCTGGAAGTCGAGACCCGGCAGGTCCTCGTTCTCCTTGCCCGGCAGGTCCCCCTTGCCCGGCAGGTTTCCCTTGCCTGGCTGCTCGCGCTTTGCCGCCAGCGTCATCCGGCCTGGTAGAAGCGCCTTGTCCCACCGGCTAAGCCGGCCGGCCAGCCCGACCGCGCCTGAGACATGCCGTCTGCTGGCGCGCTGCCTGCCGCAGTCGAACGCCGGGCTGGCAACCCAGCTGACGGCGGCGAGCGTCACCGAGGTGGCGGAAAAGGCTGCAAGCCCGGCGAAGACCGGATTGCCGAGAAGCGTGTCCGTCACATGCTCAACCATGGGCCACCTCCACCACAACGATTGCCCTTGCCCGGTTTTTCAGCCGGCGGATCGCGCCGCGCTCCTCCATCGCCGCCACCATTCGCGAGATCCCGGATTTCGATGACAGCCTCAGATGGTCCTTCATCTCGTCGAATGTGGGCGAGACCCCGCCCTTGTCGGCGCTGTAGCTGCGAATGAATCCGAGCAACTCGTTCTGCCTCAGCGTGAGGCCGAGCGGTTGGCGCGTGGCACGCCTGGTTGTCCTTGATGCGGTTCTGGCGGCAGTCATCGGCTCACTCCAGCAAGCATGCAGTCATCGCCCATGCGGCCCACCGGGCCGCCCGTCGGTCGCTATCGTGCCGCTCCAGGTCAGAGCGGCAACCGAAAACCCGTCTCGTAAAGTGCGATTGACTGTTTGTTTCCGTTCATATCCTATCAATAATAGGATCTCGTCTCTTTATCAAGAGGAAAAATCCTATTGGACGTAGGAAGCGGAATCTGGGATGCCATTGCCATGGATCAATTGCGGCGCCTTATCCGGGAAGCAGTCGACGCGAAGAGGACGACCTATAAGGATCTGTCCATCGCGATCGGGAAGAACCACGCCTATATCCAGCAATTCGTCGAGCGCGAGAGCCCGCGTGAACTGCGCGAGCGCGATGTGCGCACCATCACCAACCTGATCAGCGCGACGCCGGATGCGGGCGAGGTCAACCAACCCCGCAGCGCCACCGGCTTCACTCCGCAGATCGTGCCCGGCGAGCAGCTCGTCGGCCATCGCGATCTGCCGATTTTCGTCGCCGCCCAGGGCGGTGACGGCCATGTGATCGTCACGTTCGATGCGGTCGAATACGTCAAGCGCCCCTCGGTGCTCGAAGGGGTCAAGGGCGCCTATGGCATCTACCTCACCGGTACCTCGATGATCCCGGCCTATGAGCCCGGCGACATGGCCCTGGTGCATCCGCACCTGCCGCCGGCGCGCGACAAGGATGTGGTGCTCTACCATGTGCCGCCCGCCAACGATGCCGAGGCGATTATCAAGCGCTTGGTGTCGTTCAACGACCGGGAATGGACGCTGAAGCAGTACAATCCCTATCTGGAGTTCACCGAGAGCCGCGTGGAATGGTCCTTCTGCCACCGGGTCGTGGGCAAATACAGCGCCCGCTGACGCCCCACAGACATCGCCGGTCAGCCGCGCCCGGAACAATATTCCGCAACCGCTTCAAAAATAATAACTTTTCGAAAGTTACACTCACCTGACGCTACGTCATGCGCGAGACCAGCCGGCGACCTGTGCGCGTTCCGGCAAGTGGCAGAGCACGCTGCCAAATTTATCACGCCACCCGGAGGAAGCCGGCACGCAACCAAAAGCCCGGGAACCGGCGCGGCTCTCGGGCTATCGCTTGAACCTGGCTGCAATGTGGTTGCCGGCAAACCGGCAACGGCTCGCATGGCTGGGAAGCCTGAGCGGGCCACCTACGCCAAGCGCCCACCCGCACAACGCGCCCCACCACCCCGCCGCCCGGGACACCGGACATGAGAACACGAGACCGGCGGACAGGCCCGCCTCACATAATCGCCGTTCCGTCTATGCGGCCATGATCTCCTGCATCTCGGACGGCAGATCGCCGCCGATGAAAAGGATGGTCGCATCCTCGAATTCGCCGGTCGACAGATCCCCTGCCCGGCTGAATGCGACAACACCCACCTTGGTCGATGCCAGCCTTTCGGCCAGCCTGAGCGCGTGATCGGCCCCTGTCGCCTGCACCGGAGTGTCGGCGAGCAAGGCGCCCCGATTCCCCCGCGTAAAGCTCTGAACGACGAAGTATGTGACCATGTCATGCTCCTCTCTGCCACCTGCAATGGCGGCCCTAAACTGACTCAATCATCCGAACAAAACAAGAACAAACAGAGGGATATCGACAGGTTAGTCAGAAAAATCCTGCTGAGAATATTTTTCCTATTGACGGATAAATAGGATTTTCCCTATTGTATGACCATCAGTTGAAGTTGCGGAAGCCGGATCCGGCAGCGCGCCTTAAGGGCCGTGCCGGCCCTTCCACCTGTTTGGCCAGGGAGAAGGCATGACAATGACATCAGCGCGAGAAGGCAAGCTTGCGGCCCCCTTCACCCAGAGCCGCGAGATCATCCTCGCGGTCACCACGCTCGGGTGCGGCCATTTCATCGAGGAAAGCGATTGCATCGGCACGATCTTCCCGACTGCTGCCGATTGGCTGAGGGCTCATGACGGCGAGCACGCCACCAAACTCATCCGCTTCGATCTCGACGCGCTGCACGGCGAAGACATCTCCGAGACCGTCGCCGACGCCTGGCTCGACGATTTCGATCGCACACCTGACGATGAGCACCTCCTGCCCGCCTTCGTGCGCACATCTGAGGCCTGGGAACGCTGGTGCGCGGATTTCGAGGCGCCGGATGGCCTCCTCCGCCAGGCCGCTCCCTTCCGCCAGCCGGGCCACGGCACCCTCAATCACCGCCAGCAGTTCGGAGCTCAGCCGTGATCGACATCTCGCTCGACAAATCGGCCCTGTTCGCCGCCATGGAAGCCTTCTGGCAAACGGAAGCCGGCAACGACAAGGGCGTGGAGGCAGCCATAACCGCCTATATCGAGCGCATGGGTCTTGCCCCTTTCAACGAGATGGCGGCCCGCAAGCGCGTAGCCCTTGCCGCCGCCACCGCCCGCCAGCCTGATGCGGCGCGGCGCTGATCAATCTCTCGCGCCCATTGCATCATCCGAGGGTCGGGCAACGGCTCAGCCCTTCTCGCCAGGAACCGCAGCGCAGGGCACCGACCTTCGCCCCCACAATCGACCTTTCCTTCTCGGCGCAGACATTGGTTCGGCTGCACGTTGCAGAAAATCCGCCATGGAAAAAGATGCGCCCACCGCCTAAAGCTAGGCATCCCTGCCCGCATTTCCCCGGGACGGGTTCTTTATGCCCCTGCCCGACCACATCCGGATTCGTTGATGAAAATCAGAAGCGCCACCATCGCCGACTGCGACAGCCTTGTCGCCCTCGATACGGTTGCGGCTGGTGATCCCGAGCGCCGGGATCATATCCGATCCTGGATTGAGGCCGGGTGCTGTTACGTCGCCGAGACGAACAAATCCGTCGGCGCCTATGGTGTCCTGGCCTATCACTTCTTCGGAAACGGCTTTGTCGAAATGGTCATGGTCGGCGAGCATTTTCGTCGCCAGGGCCTCGGAATGGCGCTCGTTGAACATTTCAAGGCCATATGCGTAACGCCGAAACTCTTCGCATCGACGAACCTGTCCAACCAAAAGATGCAGCAGCTCTTGAGCGCCGCAGGCTTCCACACGAGCGGGTACATCGACAACCTTGATGAAAACGACCCCGAAATCGTGTTCTTTGTTCGCGCCACACCCTGAAATTGCCGAAGTCCCATGCCTCATCCAGGTAGACTTCGACGCGCCACCATCGCGCCAGGACCGCAGACGATGCCCACAGAGACCAACCCGCCGCTGCTGAACGAAGAAGACCTGCGCCACGTCGCGCTCTGGGCTGCCGTTTGCGCCGAACGCGCTCTCCCCCTTTTCGAGGCGAAGGCCCAGGGCGATACCCGCCCGCGCGCGGCACTTTCGGCGATCCGTGCCTTTGCGCAAGGCGGTGCGCGGACCGCAACCTTGCGCAGACTTGCCTGGGGCGCCAATGCCGCGGCACGCGAGGTCGGCGATCCCGCAGCCTCCGCCGCCGCTCGCGCGGCAATGGCTGCCGCCGGATCTGCCTACACCCATCCGATCGCAACCCCTCATCAGGTCAATCATATCCTTGGCCCGGCCGCTTACTCCGCACAGGCGGCAGCGCTCGCCGCCCTCGACCCGGCCGGCACCCTTGAGGCGGAAGTCCGCTGGGCTATCTCGCAGGCATCGCCCGAAGTGCGGCACATCGTGCAGCGCATGCCGGCGCGCGCGCCAAGCAAAGGCCAGTTCCACGCACTGCTCTACCGGCTTGATGCCGGCCTGCGCCATTGACAATAGTTGCGTGACCCCAGACGGAGAAGGCAGCATGGAAATTGTAGATTGCAAGGTCCCCTATTTCAGCCAATGGGAAAGCCCGGAGATGACATTGGCGGTTCTGTCGGAAGGCGCGTCGGCCCTTCACCGTGATCCGCTCTGGCGCGATTCGGGCGCTGAAACGATTGAGGAATATGCGCGCTGGGCGGTGAATGTCTGCGGCATGGCCTGCCTGAAGATGATCCTGGCCGCACGTGGCGAATTGCATCCGATCCTTTCGCTTGCGCGCAGCTGCACCGGCTATGGCGGCTATGTAATCAACGAGGCCGACGCCTCGATCAAGGGACTGATCTACGCTCCCTTCGTGACCTTCGTCCGTGATCGCTTCGGCCTTGCCGCTGAAACGCTGACGAACATTCCTGCGGCGGGTATTCCCGAGGTGCTTTCCGAAGGCCGCTTCTTCATCGCTTCGGTCAGCAGCGCCATACGCTGGCCCGATCGCGAGCCGCCTTCGAAAGGCGGACACCTCGTGCTGGTGACTGCCGCCTCGCGGGAGAGCGTCCGTTTTCACAATCCTTCCGGCCATGACCGGGAAAATCAGGCCGATGTCGTCATGCCGCTTGCCACCTTCGACCGCTTCTTCGCCAATCGCGGCATCGCCGTCAGCTTCTGAGCTCCCAAACCGCCCCAAAATACCCAATAAAGGCAGGCAGCAATCATCTGCAAAAATGCTAATAATCAAGCGGGGCAGGAACAGAGGGGGAGTTATTCCATGCCACGCCTAGCACAATTGTATTTCAAGACCGCGATCGTCTTTCTCATCATCGGGATATCGATGGGCCTGCACATGGCCATCGGCCAGGATCACAGCGCGATCGGCGCCCACGCCCATGCCAATCTTCTGGGATGGGTGACGATGGCGATCTTCGGTGGCTACCACGCGCTGAACCCGGCCAAGGCGCAGAAGCGTCTGGCAATGATCCAGTACTGCGTCTACACCGCCGGCGTCGCCCTCATGGTGCCGTCGTTGTATCTGATGCTTACCGGCAGCCCGCAGCTGGAGCCGGTGGTCGCCATCGCGTCGGTCATCACCTTCATCGGCGTGCTTCTGTTTGCCGTCATCATCTTTGGCAGCAGCGAAACCGTCTCGCGCCCAACGGCCGTGCCGTCGCGTTAGCGCATTCCAGGAAATGTACAAAGCGGTCTTCCGCTAGTAAATTCTTAAAAAACAAAGAGACAGCGCGTTTCCGCCCAAACCGGAAACGCGCTGGCAACAAGGACGCGCAGCCGTATCCCAGGGCGTTTGTTACTGGGCGCCCGCCTTCAGCACCCGATGCGTCGCATTGTCGAGCGCAAGACCGGCCTCGGTGCCGTCCTTCTGGAAACCGCGCACCGTGTTCCCGCAGGCCGACAGCGAAAACAGTGCCAGGCACATGAGCGCTATGGTGGCCTTCGACATCCTCATCTCCATCTTTGCTTGCCTGGCTTGATGAGATGACGCGACCGTCAGTAAAATCAACGTGTCTGGCAATAAAAACAAGGACTAGAGGCCTTTCGTGCCGCCACCGCCCACTCGACACCTCCCGAAACTTGGCGCAGTCTGAAAGAGACTGTTCGAGAGGAACGCATGATCAGGTTTACGCGAAGGAGTGGACCCCCGCTGGAGCTGGAGGCAAGCCAGGTGCTGCGCATCCGCAAGACGGATCCGCGCCTCGATGACGATCTCGGCAACACGCTGATCAATACCGACCAGACCTTCTTCGTCCAGGAGGAGTCAGCGGCGGTCGCCGCGGCCGTCAAGGCCGAATTGCCATCCCTCTGTCGTTTCACCCATCGTATCGGCGCGCCGGTCTGGGTCAATGCGCATGCGGCCAAGGGGCCGATGCCGCTTGCGCCCAACCATCGCGTGCCTGGCCTGGGTTCAGCGCTCGATATCGGCGGCAAGCGCCAATATGTCCGCGAAAGCCCGGAAGAAGTCAAAAGCACGATCGCGGCCGCCGGCGGTGACGTCCAGCCGATCCCGGATGAAGGCCTCTGGGTGCAGGGAAGAGAGACGCTGAGGGAAATCCTGGGCAAACTCGAGGCCTGGGACGAGGAACTATCGACACTGGAATAGGCCGCCACCTGTCTCGCCCCGGTGGCCCGGAGCCGCAGCGCCGGCGCCCGTAATCGCACCGCCGCAACCCGTCCATCGTATTTATTTCATCAGGCGTACCGGAATCGCCGAATCGGACCTTCCCCAGCCCAAGGGCCGCATAGTATCTACCGTACCGCGCAGTACGTTCCTTTATGGCCTGCGCTTCCCCGCACCTGAGCCATTTTGGGTGCTTGCTTGCCCCGCCATCGCGCGGGGCTTTTTCTTCCTGCACCGCCGCGCGCCTTATTGGACCCGCAAAGGTCGCTGTAGCACTTTGAATTGCTGCATGTTTTTATCCTTAAATCGAATAGGATTTAAAGAAACATGCAGTAGGCCCAGAACCTTTCCGGGAAAAATGCGAAGCGGTTTTCCGTTCGGAAATGCGAAAACAAGGAGACAGAGCGTTTCCATGACTCTCTACGACGGAAACGCTCTAATCGACCTTGAAGACCGCATCGCCGACGAAGACGATGACATATTGCCCCTCCGTCTTCGGCTGGCGCGCCCAGCTTGAAAGCTGCTGGCCATAGGGTTCGCGCTTCCAGATATCGGGGAAGTCCGGATCGACCAGCACGGTGATCTGCGGCCCCTGCCGATAGATCATCATGTGCGAATTCGCAGGATTCCATTCGGCGCCCAGCCGCTCGTCCGTCATCCAGAGACAGAGAAAATCCCGGCAAAGCTGCGGCCGCCGCTCATAGATCCGGCAGCCCTGCCCCTCGACGCAGTTCTCACACCATTCGTTGGCCGGCTTTGCCAGCGCATCGATATCCGGCAGCCGGCAACAGAGCGTGCAGGTGCCGCAGGCGCGATGGGGAGATAAGGTCGGGTTCATGGGCGGGTCCGTATCATCTCGCCGACGCAGGCGACAGAAAATTCGATATGCCCGCCAGTATCGCCGCTCACGACGCCCCTACAGCGACGCGCGTCGTATTAGACGCGCAAAGTCGCCGTAGCACTTTGAATTGCTGCATGTTTTTATCCTTAAATCGGATACGATTTAAGGAACATGCAGTGGGATGCGGGCTGCGCCGAAGTGCGCAAGTCCGTATCCCTCGTCACCTCAGACGACAGCGCTACCGGCCATGAACGCCAGCACCAGGAAGATCAGGAAGATGATCAAAGCGATGTAGAACAGGATCTTGGCGATGCCCGCCGTCGCAGCCGAAACGCCGGAGAAGCCGAGAAAGCCGGCGATCAATGAAACCACGAAGAAGATGAGCGCCCACTTGAGCATCGCAATACTCCTGTTTGGTTGTCGCTACGGAAAGTCGAATCCCGGCAAAAAGTTCCCGTCCGCGTGGCATTCCCGGTGATGCATTTTACCTCGCAAAGCGTCGGAGAGAAGGCCCTCGCCCTTGCGTTACTCCGCCGGCTTAGTCAGCAAACGGGGCCGATACTCAGATAAGGCTAATGTCCCGGTTCCGCCCCCCATTGTAGGATACGCCCACGGTTGCGACCCTGGGGGCGGCAATGTTTCTGCAACGAACCGAAATCCGCGAGCACACGATAGAGGTGCGGGAGTTCGTTGGCGAAGGCAGTGTCGAAATCGACGAGCGCATCCTGTTCGACGACGAGGATTCCCATATCGTTCTGCTTCTGGAGATCCTGGCCGGTGACGTCACCTTCACGCTCAGGGGGCCAGATGTCAAAAACCTGGCCAAGGGCTTAGGCGATCGCGTGCGGCTCTATATCATGCCCCCGGCGCGCCGGGCCTACGATGCCTTTCTGGAGATCCGCGCCCGAACCGGCAGCCGGTTTCGCGCCATCATCGCCCGCATAGGCAGCGCCTTCGTGCGTGCCGCCAACGCATTGACCTGCCGCGCCTGCAAGCAGGTCTGCAAGCTCCTGATATCCACTGTGCTCGCCTATGTCGGCATCCCCAATCCGGAAGACCTGGCGCGGGGTGAGGTGCTGCAGATGACCGCAGAGCAGGTGTACGAACTCGACGAGGGGCTCGGCCATGCCGGCATCCACGGCCCGCTCGCGGAAGAACCGATCGGAACATTCCTCGCCTTGTTCGCAGAAAACTTCAGGGGTGTCGTCTGGTCCGCATTGCAGACCGCGCAGCAGGTCTTCCAGCTGCCTGACAGGATCTACAGTTTCGCCTGCGACCGCCTCGGCTGCTGCCCGTAAACCGGGAACGGCGCCGCCCTGGGCGCAACGGCGCATCTCGGTCCGCAAAACCGCCGCCCCGCCATCGTGGCCCGCAAGGGTTGTGGTTCATCAAGCACGGTTGCGAGCGCAAACGCGCCACGCCAGCCAAAGTCCCTCCTGCCCGCTACAGCGTCCTTGGCGCGTCTGCCGCACGGCGCTGTAGCGCCGACCAAATACCGAGCCATGAGAACACAACGAACAGTTTCACTGAAAGCAAGTGCCATCAGTCTCTTGAGCCTTCCATCAAACCCGTCATTCGTCCATGATGGACCCTTCGGCTTGCGCCCCTGGGGCCATCATGGATTACCAGACGATGCTCTTACGCATGCGCATGCGGATCGTGGCGATGCGCCCAGACCGCCCAGGCCGACACGGCGGCCACGAGCAGCCCGAGGACGGCATGCGTCCACGTCACGCTCATATTGGCCGCATAGCCGAGCACCCAGGGCGACACGACCAGCCATGCGCCAAGTGCCAGATTGGCCCACTCCTCCCACTCTGCGAAGACCGAGAGAGTAGCGTAGGCCAGCACAGCAAGCGCAAGCCCGACCATCCAGGCATTCCAAGCCGGAACGGTTTCCATGCTATACCCGATCACCCAGGGAGAAAGGAAAAGGCACACTGCCAGCGCAAGATTGCACCAGTCCTGCCCTCTTTTGCCTTCCATGAAATTGTACGCCATTTGACAACCTCCACGAATGAAGTTTCACAAGGCGTCACTGCCAGCGCGCAGTTGCACGCCCTGGATTCGAGATGGTTGTTGCAAGCAGAAACTTCAAGTGGCTGTTCGCAAAGGACGTTCTGCGCGCTGCCGCAGGAACGCGGCATCGGCGGGTGATCCGGCCAGAGCGATGGCTGTCGCATAGGCCTTGGCCGCTTCGTCGGCTTGCCCCAACCGCGACAAGAACTCCGCCCGCGCCGCGTGATAGGGCTGGTAGTCCCGAAGCTCGGCCGCGAGCGCGTCGAGCGAGCGCATTGCCGGTTCCAGCCACCCGACCTCGCACAGCGCCACCGCGCGGTTGAGCCGGACGACTGGCGTTGGCTCGAGTCGCAGAAGGCTGTCATAGAGCAGTACGATCTGCGCCCAGTCGGACGTTTCGCCCTGAACGTGGCAGGCGGCAATGGCCGCCTTGATCTGATACGGCCCCGGCGCGCGCCGCCGCATGGCGGTATCGATCAGCTCGAGACCTTCGTCGATCTGCCCCCGGTTCCATTTCGTCCGGTCCTGCTCGGCGAGCGGCACGGTGACGCCATGCCATCGATGCGCGCGAGGCAGCGCGCATGGATGATCAGCACAAGCGCCAGACAGCCCTCGATCTCGGGATCTCCAGGGCGAAGCCGGTTTCCCGCGTCTCGGCAAAGGGGCCGTCCATCGTCTCCACCTTGCCGCCGCGCGTGCGCACCGACGTTGCTGTTTCGACGCCCTGCGGGCCCTCGCCAGAGACCAGCACCTGATCTGCCTTCATCCGTTCGTTGAGCCGCCGAAATATTTTTGGAGGACTGACAGGAAAGGCTCTGACGCAACTGCCAAGCGCACCCCTGTCGACCGGTCGCTTGCTGCTGCATGCTGGCACGTCCTGGAAGTGAAGATGCACTGGATTGCTTCTGTCGAACGGGAAGCGCACCGACAAATGGTTTGGTTGAAAATACCTTGGAGCAGTGTCGATTCAGAAGAAAAAATACTTCTACAATCAAACTCTTAAGCAGATTCTACGGACGCATCGACAGATGCATCGACGCGGATCCGCCTGCCGCGCCAGCAAGGCCTACGGCCTGCAGCAGACCGCATCTGGCGAAGCATCATGCGAAATAGGCGAGCGTCGGCAGCCGTAGCCTGCGCAAGCGTCAAACTCAGATGCGTCAACTCGGTCACGATTGCTTGGCCTTGGCAATCGGCCGCGCTCCAACAAAAAAGCCCCGCCAGCCGGAAACGGCTGATGGGGCCAGACAGACCGCTTGGTTCCTGGCGCAGAGATTTGCGGCAGCCGGTAGAGACAGCCCCTCGGCTACTTGACGGTCACGCCCATTGCGGGTGAGCCCTCGTTCGACCAGCACGAACAGGGCTCTCCGGCCGGACCTGCGCCATAGCCGCACTGCTGCTTCGGGGTCTTGCACTGTCTCGGGCTGCGCGCATCAGCCAGTGCCTTCGCCTCGGCCGCAGCCGCGGCCTTGCCCTTCCTGCCGGTCGCAGGCTTCGCCTTGGCCTTTTCGGTCAGTTGGGCCTTTTCCACGCCAGCGCGGGAATCCCCGGACGGGCCGGTTTCGCTGCAGGACGAAACAAGCAAGAGGGCAGCAACAGCAAGGGCAGTTCCGGCGAAGATCTTCATGAAATATCCGGTAATCCGACAATCGCGAATTTTCAAGATGGGTGGCGCACGGATTTACCTCCCGAGCGGCGGATATCCCAGCGCTTTGAAAAAGCATCAACAATCATGCAGACGCCGAATCAATCATTGGCGAGCATGATCCTGCGGACCACGACGTCGTCGAAGCCATGGTGTGCGGAGAGAAAAGAAATAACTGTAGAAAACGACTTCAATCTTGATGCGAGGTTGGTAGAATTCTCGCTAAGTAGTTGATTTGGTGGGTGATCACGGGCTCGAACCGTGGACCCGCTGATTAAGAGTCAGCTGCTCTACCAACTGAGCTAATCACCCATCCGGACCGCTTCGGTGTTTGTCGCTGCGGTCTGGAGGGGCGTATAAAGGCGTTCTTTCGGCTTGTCTAGCGCCCTTTGTAAAATTCTTCGGAAAAAATTTCAGAGGCGCCGAAAACAGGCTTTTTCCACAGGGATCCGTCGCCCCTCTCACCAGATGCGTTCGCGGCGCGCATCTTAAGTCCCTGAAACAACACGTCGTCGCTTCCGATGCGCGGCCTCGGATTCTGCACCTGCGGCGAATGCATGCCGCTCGAAGGCGTGCCGCGGCCTGGGAATAACGGCCTGAGCTAGAGCCAACACCCAAGGCACGCCGTATGAATCTGCTTCGATGCGGCGTGCCTTAAAGCAGCAGCTCGCCGGTGGCGATCTTCATCGCATGGCCTCCGATGCGCGCCGTGTTGATCTGGCCGCCCGATACGTCGAGATGCAGGTGGATGAAGGACGGCCGGCCCATCTCGACCCCCTGCTCGATCAGAAAGGGGTGATGGCCGTCGACCAGCTGGTCGAAGTGGTGGATGGCGCCGGAAAGTGCGGCCGCCGCCGAACCCGTCGCCGGGTCCTCATGAAGGCCCATCTCGGGCGCGAACATGCGGGTGTGGAACCGCGCCGTGTGGTTGATGCCGCCGCGACAATAGAGATAGGCAGATGCCAGGCGTCCTTCGGCAAGCGGCGCCAGCTGCTCCCAGCGCTGCGGGTCAAACTCGACGGTAGCGGCCGCAGACACATCGTGCAGCGGCACCATGACGAAGGGAACGCCCGCACTCCAGAAGGACGGCGCATGGTTCTCGAAGCCGATCTGCGAGGTCTTCAGGCTCAGTGCGTCGGCAAGCGCTTGTCTGTCGAAGCGGGCGTCGAGCCGGGTGGATTTGCGCGGCAGGTCGAATTCGGCAAAGCTCGCCTCGCCCGGCTTGATGCGCACGGCGCAGCGCACCGGCCCCACCTTCTCCTCCAGCACCTGGACGAGATCGGCGCCCTCCCTAGCCATGCCGTGGGCTGCTTCGGCGATCGCCACCGCAGCGCCGACTGTCGGATGCCCGGCAAAGGGAAGCTCGCGCCCCGGCGTGAAGATGCGCAGCCGCGCCGTATGCGCCGCCCCGCCCGGCCGACGGATGAACACCGTCTCCGAAAGGTTGAACTCCTGCGCGATCGTCTGCATCGCCTGATCGTCGAGTGCATCCGCCCCGAAGACGACGGCTAGCGGATTGCCCTCCAGCCGGTTCTGCGTGAAGACATCGTAGATCGCGTAGCTGAGCGGCATTTATTCCCCCTTGCGAATATAGTCCCGCCACGAACTTGCAATGTCATCGCCCGGGCGGCAAGCGTAAAAACGCCAACACGCACCGCGCCCGCCGTTATCGCGACACCCCCTCGGCACCGGGCCGAAGACCAGCCGAAGACGGTGCCGCCATGGGCTTCAAGTCACGCGTCAGCGGCATAAGTGTGCGGTCACGTTCCTTGCCGGTGCCGGGAAAGTGATCGCCGCTGTCGCCAAGGCTCGACCGCGCGGCGGATTTGGTGTTGATCTAATGCATGGCGCCCGAACGTGTGCTGCGGTTTGCGGTCACGACATGCACAAGTGAGAAGCCAGGCACAACGCAGGAAACCGATCTTGAACGACGTGATCTAGCGCATGCGGCAAGCGGTGCGACGGGCCGATGACAGAACGATCTGGTGGGCGCTCGCGCTCGCGCTGGTGCTGCATGCCTTCGCCTTCACTGCACTTTCGCGCCTGCCGCCGAAACAGATGCCTCCGCCGGACGCCGTAGACAGCATCGAGGTCGAAATCCTGCCAGACGCGCCGGAAAAGCCGCAACAGGCGTTGCCCGTCGCGGAAGCGAGCCAGCCTGCGCGCGCTCAGCAGCGCGAGGATTTAACGGTCCCGGCCGAGACGACGAAGGAGCAACCCGCTGTAACTAGGCCCACGCCGCAGGCACCGCGCATGGTGCACGCCGAAAAACTCTATTCCGCCAGCATCCTCGCCTCGCCGCGCAGCCGACAGGCGCGAAAAGGTCTGGCGCAGCTGGCACCCGAAGAGCGCATGGTGCAGCTCTGCAATCTGGAAGCAATGGAGCAGGTCCACCGCTGGAAGGCCGATTTCGATCCGGATTTCCTCGTCGCCTGTGCCCTTTCGGGCATAAAACTCTCCGGCGAGACGCTGAGGGCCAATGGCGGCGCGTTCCGTAGCAAGCAGCAATGGTGGCGCATCACCTATTCCTGCTCGCTCTCGCCGGATCGACAGACGGTTGTCGGCTTCGATTTTAGGGTTGGTGACGCGATCCCGCGCGACCAGTGGCAGGACCCGGGCTTCCCATCGCCGACACTGCCGCGGACTGACGGTCGCGAACGTGCAACGTCCCGGCGTATCATCGGCCCTTCGCCAGCCACTCCGGCCCTGCGCCAAACCGTTATGGCGCCGCGCGCCAAACCGTCATGGCGCGATACGCCAAACTGGGGCGCGCGGGGATACTGCGTTGCGTTAAATATAGTGCGTAATTCCTTGAATCGATTCAGCCATTTACCCAACAGGATCCTCGCCTCGAGAGGCGAGCCGCGCGTCACGTCCGATTCCGGCCGTCGCCAATTCAATGATACGAAAGCTCACAGCCGTCGAGATCGCTCCTATAGCCAGTTGAGCACCCTCAAAAACCGCTCCATTGACACATACCGACCGTATGGTATGTTGACTAAATGTCCAGACCGACTAAACAATCACCCGAACGCGGCAACGCACGGATCCGGCTTCTCGATGCGGCGCGCGACATCATCCGCGCAAAAGGCTTTGCGGCCACCAGCGTCGACGACCTCTGCCGTGCGGCCGACGTCACCAAGGGCGCGTTCTTCCACCATTTCGCCAGCAAGGACGCGCTTGGCGTAGCGGCGGCCGATTACTGGGCGGAAACGACGACAGAATTTTTCGCGGCGGCGCCCTATCACGCGCCGCCCGACCCGCTGGCCCGTGTTCTTGCCTATGTCGCCTTCCGCAAGGCGATCATCCTGGGCGAGATTGCCGAGTTCACCTGTCTGGTCGGCACGCTGGCGCAGGAGGTCTATGCCAGCGCGCCTGACATTCGCGATGCCTGCGCCCGAAGCATCTTCGGCCACACGACCACGCTCGAGGCCGATATCGAGGCCGCGCGCCGCGACCGCGGCATCACCGGTGACTGGACGGCCGAAAGCCTGGCGCGGCACACGCAGGCCGTCATCCAGGGCGGATTCGTGCTCGCCAAGGCCGGTAACGACCCCGAGCTTGCACGCGAAAGCCTGGACCATCTCGGCCGGTATATCCGGCACCTGTTTCACGTCACTTAGGAGGATGCGAAATGAGCGATACCACCCATATCGGATGCGCCTGCGGACAGACACGGCTGAAGGTGCAGGGAGCACCGATCCTCGTGTCCGAATGCCTGTGCGACAGCTGCCGGGCGGCGGCCGCCCGCCTCGCCGCCCTGCCCGGCGCCCGCAACATCCTGACATCCTATGAAGCCACCCCTACCGCAGAATACCGCAAGGACCGGATCACGATCGTCTCCGGCGAAGAGAACCTGAGCGAATTCCGGCTGTCGGAGGGTGCCGGCTCGCGCCGCGTCGTCGCCACTTGCTGCAACACGCCGGTGTTCCTGGAAATGAAGGGCGCGCACTGGCTCAGCCTCTACCTGCATCTCTGGCCCGCCGAGACGCGGCCGAAGGCAGAATTGCGCACCATGGTCGGCGACCTGCGCGATGCTTCAAAACTGCCAAAGGACATCCCGAACCTGAAAAGCCACACCGTGGCCTTCTACGCCAAGCTTCTCTGGGCATGGATCGCCATGGGCTTCCGCAATCCGAAGATCGCAATCGCGCGAAAAATCGAGGCCTGACGGCCGATCGTGGGTGCGCCGGCACATTGCTGCCGGCCATCCATCCCGTCGCCGCCAACATATCCGCTCATCCCCTGATGCCCCGCTCATGCCGGGTGAGCCACACGCGATGTGCGGCGCATGCGTCAGTGCCAAGGCGCTCTTCGTGGCGCCCTCGATCGAGATTGGTCCATTGACGCATTTCGCGATCGTCACGACCCGTGGGGCGCAGTAACGCGGCTAGCGGCCTGTATTCCTTTGCGGAATTCCGCAGCGGATATCCCCGGCGTCCAACGGCAGAAGCCATCACCCGTGATTGTGCCCATTGCGTTCGCCTGTATGGTGCCGGTCATGGACAAAGCCACCACATTCCCAACTTCGCTCCCCGGCTACGAAATTGAAGCACTGACCGCAAACGACGCTCCACGGCTGGTCCCGCTGTATCAAAGCTGCGCGGACTATATCGTGCTGGAACGCGGTCACCCGCCGGACATCGCCATTGCGCTTGAGGAATTCGAGAGCTTTCCGCCGGGCCGAACCGAGGCAGACAAGTTCATATTCGGATTGAAATCCGCCACCGATGAATTTGCCGGCCTGCTCGCCTGCGATCGCCATTACCCCCAAGAGGGCATCTGGTGGATCGCGTTGCTCATGATCGCCCCAGCCCTCCGCAGAAGCGGAATGGCACGATCGCTTTGCGACGATTTCTTCAAGTGGCTGAAGACGCAACAGGCCGAGCGCATACAACTCGCCGTCTTCGCAGGCAATGAGCAGGCTCTTCGTTTCTGGAAAGGGCAAGGCTTCGAGCTCATCCGGACATCAGGGCCGGTCAGCATCGGCACGAAACAGCATATGATGCAGGTTTTAGGCCGCTCATTGTGAGCAGACCAATCCTGTGATGTGCCACCTCTAGCTTATCGCCCGTCGAAGGATAGTCGACAGCTGACTGGGGCGACTTGGGGCGTTTGCTGTTGCCTGGAACCAATGCGCGTATGGACGGTTGCCCCTGCCGCGCTCGCGCGTCAGATATGCGCACGAAACGCTCAAGAACGCTGCATTCGGTCGCTGCAATGCGCGGCGGCCACGCCCACCACTCATTCCCGGCCAGTCACCGTTTTCCGTCAAACAGCCAGGTGAGGATCGGCGGAATGAACGGCGGATAGTTGTGCGCCCCCGGGTCCGGCCCCCAGATGGCGATCGCCTCGTCGATCTCGGGCTCGGGATCGCCGGCGATATGCGCCGCCACACTTGCAATCAGCGCTTCGGCCGTTTCCGCCACCCGGTAGAGCCGGAACACCGTCACCGCCCGCCCCATGTGCAACACGTGGTAGCCGGGCTCTGCGGTCGCGGCATCGAGGTCGATGCCGGTTTCCTCCAGCGCCTCGCGGCGGATATTGCCTGGAATGTCGCAGCGCCCGTCGATCACGTCATCCGGCTCCAGCGAGCCCGAGGGGCTGTAGACGCGGGCCGGATTGGCCGTGTGCGCCCCCATGCGCACCAGGATCAAGGCGCCGTCGGAAGAGACGATCACCGGCATGGCGAACAGGTGAAAGGCCGCATCCGTGCGGGTCTTTCGCCACCACAAAAAGGTCGAATAGGGCACCACATGCCCCTCGCCGACCACGCGGCCGTCTTCGATCCGGAGCGCCCGCAGCAAGACCATCTGCCCGTCGAAGAGATGCGGGTTGGCGGCGATCTCCGCCCGCCAGTTTTCCTGCGCGGCATCCACCTGATCCAGATGAAAGGGGTGCGGCCCCGCCTTCACCCGGATATCGACGCCCGAGATCGGCAGGATCGCGCCTTCCTCGGGCCAGTGGACAAGGTTGCTTTCGAGCGCGTCCATCGTCACACGTCCAGCGTCATCGCCACGGGGCAATGGTCCGATGCCTTCGGCCGGTCCCAGCCGGTGCGCGGATAGCGCTCCACCTCCTGCCCCGGCGGAAAGATCGTGCGGAAGGGCTGGCCGCCGCGGATGATTTCCGGCACTTGGGCTGCATTGCGCCGGGCAAGTGCGGGCGACAGCCAGATATAGTCGAGCTGGCAGAGGTGCCGCTCCTGCGGCCCGCGGCTGTGAAACAGCGTCCAGCGGTCGAGCACCGGCCGGCGCAGCATCGGGTTTTCGACAAAACCGTCTGACGTCAGCGCATCGAGCGCGCTTTCCTTCTCTTCGCGCGGCACGAACTCGTAGCCGTTGCGCCGGTCGCCGAGAATGTCGACCTTCTCCTGATAATCGTTCATGTCGCCGCAGATCGCGAACATCTTGTCGGCCGTGTGCCCGCGGCCAAAGCGGCTTTCGATGATGTGACGCACCGCCTTGGCCTCCGCCACGCGCACCGGCATCGTCGCCTGGCGCCCGTCGAGCCCGTCGCGCGCCGGCCCCATGGATTTGAAGTGCACGACGTAGAGCGTCAGCGGCCGTCCGCCGATGCGCAAGTCCAGCTCCAGGCAATCGCGCTTGAAGATCCGGTCGTTCGGCCGGTTGGAGGAAGCGAGCGCATCGTTGAAGATGTCGAGATCCGCATAGGTCAGCCCCGCGTGGCTTTTCACCTCGAGGCACTCGATCGGCTGGCCGTCGCGCGTTTCCTCGCGCATCAGCACCGCCACGTCGATGCCGCGCGAATCATTGCCCTCGATCAGGTATTTCTGGCGATAGCCGTTGCCGACCATGCGGAAGAGGTAGTTGTATTCGAAGGCCTGCAGCGACGCCATGTTGTCGGCCTCCTGCAGACACAGGATATCCGCATCGCAATCGGCAATCGCCAAGGCCGACATCTGCCGCGTATCGTCCGTATGCGCGATCGTGCGCGCCTCCTCCAGGCGCTGATACTCCGCTTCCGTCTTGACATCGAAGAGCCTCAGCACCCGATCCTGCTTGAGCTGATTGCGAAAGCCGGAAAAATCGAAGCGGCTCATCAGATTTTCAATATTGAAGGTGGCAAGTCGAAGGGACATCAAGCAATTCCATGACTGAATTGCCGCGGAGATTAGGCATTGAAGCGCAAATGTCGAGGGTGATTTCCGGAGAGGCGCGAGCGGGCTCTTGCCAGAGCCTGCGTCCATGCCTTGGTTTGCATCTGCCGGTTCCAGAGCAAGTGCTGGCTGCCGGGCCGGCAAGAGAAATACTTGCTCTTCGTCAGCCAAAGCCTCGATATCGCTCACACAACATCGGTTCTCCTCTTCCATCCCCTCATGTATGCTTGTCGCGATAAGAATCGCTCGGGGGAACGTCTGAATGCAATACTGGCGAGGGACGAAATCGGGTTGCGGATACACTGCTCGTTTGGGGTGCGCTGCGGTCCTTCTGGCTGCGGTCGCTGCGTTGCCGGTGCGCGCCGACGAAGGAGGGCTGAGTTTCTGGCTTCCCGGCCTGCAAGGCAGCTTCGCGGCGGTGCCGACGCAACCGGGTTGGTCGTTTGCCTCCCTTTATCTTCATCTCTCGGCAGATGCCGGTGCAGACGCAAGGTTTCCGCGCGGTGGCCAGGTTGATGTGGGTGTCGATGGCCGCGGCAACCTCTTCGCGTTCGGCCCGACATATACCTTCGAAGAGCCGCTGTTGGGTGGACAGGCCGCCTTCAGCCTGCTCGCGATCGCAGGCCGCAACTCCGCCTCGGTCGACGCGACGCTGACCGGTCCCGGCGGAGGGACGATTTCAGGAAACCGTAGCGAGGCCATCACCGGATTTGGCGATCTTTTCCCGCAGTTCTCCCTCAAGTGGAACGACGGCGTCAACAACTACATGACCTATGTCACCGGCAACATCCCGATCGGGTCCTACGACCCCGACCGGATTGCGAACCTGGGTCTCGGCCATGCGGCCGTCGATGGCGGCGTCGGCTACACCTATCTCGATCCCGGCACCGGCCGCGAGTTTTCGATCGTCGGCGGCCTGACCTACAATTTCGAGAATCCGGATACCAACTACAAGAACGGCATCGACGGACACGTCGATTGGGCCGCCTCGCAGTTTCTCAACGAACATGTTCATGTTGGTGTCGTTGGCTATGCATTCCAGCAGCTCACGGGAGACAGTGGCGCAGGCGCGACGCTGGGAGACTTCAAGTCCCGCGTCTTTGGCATCGGCCCGCAGGTCGGCTACAAGTTCCAGGCCAGCGACACCGCCGACGGATACGTCAATCTCAAAGGTTATTACGAGTTCGGCGCCAAGAACCGCGCCGAAGGCTGGAACCTGTGGTTGACGCTAGCGTTCTCGCCTGCGGCCAAACGCCCGGAGTAACGATCAGACGCTCTTGCAGAATCCCGACACCGTCTACCTCATGCCGTTCTTGATGAAGAATGGCCCGATGGCGCTGGAAATTCCGCCTGCCTATCGGGTCTTTCGAACGGGCGATGCCATGCCACCTCTGACGATGTGCAAGGCTGTCGTGCAGACAGGCCGACGCGCCGGCCGGCCTACGAAATTGCCGTAATCTCCAGCTCCTGCCCACCCACTTCGGCCACGTCCCCGACGCCCTTGCCCATCAGAATCCGGGCCACCGGCGAAACGTAGGAGATCGACCCGGCCTTCGGATCGGCTTCATCCTCTCCCACGATGCGGTAGGTCTGCACCCGCCCGTCGTCACGGCTGAAGGTAACGGTGCTGCCGAAGGCGACGATGTCGGTCGAGGTTGGGGCAGCGATGAGCTGGGCGGTACTCAGGCGTTCGGCAAAGTATCGCAAGTCGCGCAAGGGGCCTGCCGCCTGCCGCCTGCGTTCGTTCACGTCCTCGATCGTGCTGGTCGCATCATAGGCCTCGCGCGCCTCGCGCAATTGAAGCTCCAGCGCCTTCAGGCCCGCTTCGGTGACAAGGTTGGGATGCGGCGAAACCGGGCGGTCGGGCAGCAGGGTTTCCGCAGCGGTTTCGGCACTTTCTTCCTTGGTGAAGGCAACGCTCACGATCGAACTCCGTTTGGACGCGGTCGGCTCTTACAATGCATCCCGGCGAAAGCCCACCGTCACTCAGGCCTATGCTGGGGATGCCACTGAGCAAACCCCAATATTGCCCCATCCCTGGGCGACGGTCACCCCACTTTATCCGATGTCATGCGGCAGCCGGGGGCAAATGGAACAGACCGGCGTCCGAATCGTCGCGTGCCGGCGCTTGATCTCATCCCGGTCTCTGCCTGGACCATGGCGGTCCAGCTCCGCTGAACTCTGCTGGTGTCCGAGGAAATCCGCGCCGCACCCCGCACCCGGCGGCGACATCAGCGACGCCAGCCAATTCGCGACAACCCGGCAGCACACGAGAGATGCTGCCGGCGCAGATAGAGCAGCGCCGCGAGCGTGGCTCCACGCGGTACCCAAAAGCTCCCGCATGGTCTTCCGTGGATCGTTCGAGCCTCTGACATTCTCCTGACAGAACGCTGTCAGGAGCCGCGTTGTAGTGTCATCGCCGACGTGAGGGGACTGCGCCCCGAGCGTCGCAAGAGCAATCAATCCGGAAAGAGTAGAGATGACAGATAATGCCGAGCTAACCGCCCTGTTCGATTGTTGGGAAAAAGTGTGGCACGAGGGACAATTCGATCTGGTGCCGGACTGCGTGTGCGAACACTATATCCGCCACGACGAAGGACGCTCCCGCACCGTGGGCCGCGATGCCTATGCGACCGAGATCGCCGGGATAAAGCTTGAGAGACCCGATATCCACGTCGCGGTCTATGATCACGCATTTCAGGGCAACAGCGCCTGGTTTCGCTTCGCCTTCAAGTGGACCGATGTCGCAACGGGCGAGCCCCGCAGTCGCGCAGGCATTCAATCCTATCGGGTCGAAGGCGGCAAACTCGCCGAGACGTGGCTTTCGATGCAGCCGATCGGCTCGACATGGCCCGATGCGGTCGCGCAGGAGCGCTGGACGAGCCGCGTGCCGGTCGCGTAAACCGCCTGCATGCGCCGCGCTGACCGTCTTTTCGAGATCATCCAGATATTACGCCGAAAGAAGGCGACGAGAGCGGCCGACCTTGCTGCCCTTCTGGAGGTGTCCGAACGGACGGTCTACCGCGATATCGCCGACATGGTTTCGCGTGGCGTCCCGATCGAGGGAGAAGCCGGCGTCGGGTACATCCTGCGCCCCGGCTTCGATCTGCCGCCGCTCATGTTCAATGAGAACGAGATCGAGGCGCTGCTTCTCGGAACACGCATCGTTCAGTCCTGGGCGGATCCGGAACTGGCAGAGGCAGCCGCCAGCGCCCTGCACAAGATCGGCGAGGTGATGCCCGACGCCTTGGGTCGGCAACTCGACCTGGTCAATCTCTGGACGCCTGTAGAGCCTGCACGCCAACCGATCAGCATCGACCAGGCTGCGCTGCGACGAGCCATCCGGGAAAAACGGAAAGCGCATTTCACCTATCACGATCTCGAAGGCAGGATGAGCGAACGGTGGGTTCGCCCGCTGATCATGGCCTTTTACGGCCAGGTGTGGCTGCTGGCGGCATGGTGCGAGACGCGCGACGGCTTCCGCGTCTTCCGTATCGACCGGATGTCGGACTTCCGCGCACTGGAAGAGCCCTTCACCGCAGAGCCGGGGCGAACCGCCGAAGATTTCTTGAAGCAGGATGGTAAGCCAAGTCGCAGATGATGCGCGCCTCTTCGGGGTATCAGCCGCGCCCGACGAGACTGCCGCTGGTCGACCTCGCGGCCTCCTCCTGAAACAGCCTCAGGTTCCGCCGCCCTGCAGCCAATCAGGCGGCAAGCAACGGCCGCATCAGCCCCTCCATCCAGTCGGCGAAGACCTGGAAGCGGCGGGAGAGGTGCTGGCGGTGCGGGTAAAGCAGCGCCATGGGCATCGGCGCTGCGCGGTGGGAGGGCATGACCTCGACGAGGTCTCCGGCCTCCAGATGCGCCTTCACGTCATAGGCAGGGATCTGGATGAGGCCGAGCCCCGCCAGGCAGCAGGCGATGCTGCCCTCGGCGCTGTTGACGGTGACGCGCCCTGCCATTGCCAGCGTCCGCGTCCCGCCGCCCTCGATCCACTCCCACTCCTCCACCCGGCCGGTTGAGGGCGACGCGTAGTTGACGGCGAGATGCCGGGTGAGATCCTCGGGGCCTTGCGGCGCGCCGTATCGGGCAAGATAGCCGGGGCTTGCGACATTGACGAGCTTGAGGTTGCCGAGCGGCCGCGCGATCAGGGCGGAATCGCTGCGCGGCCCGACCCGCAGCGCACAATCGACGCTCTCCTCGATCAGATCCACCGCCCGGTCGGTCATGCCCAGATCGACGTCGATGCCGGGATATCGCTCAAGGAAGGTGCTGAGCGCCGGGGCGACGGTCAGCCGTCCGATCCGGCTCGGCAGGTCGACGCGCAGCCGGCCGGTCGGCCCGTCGTCTCCCTGGCGAAACAGGTTTTCCGTCTCGTCGACATCGGCGATCAGCCGCATGCAGCGCTCATAGAAGGCCGCACCATCCTGGGTCGGCGCGACCTTGCGGGTGGTTCGGTGCAAAAGCCGCGTGCCGACGCGGGCCTCCAACGCCTGCACCGCCGCCGAGACCGACGAGCGCGGCATATCCAGCGTGTCGGCGGCGCGGGTGAAGCTGGCGCAATCGACGACGCGGGTGAAAATGCGAAAAAGCTCGATCCGGTCCATGAACAGCCGCTCATTGTTCGAAATTCCTGACAGGTTATGTCACGGACGGCGGCTTTATAACAGGGATGCCGACGATATGCTTCGTGTCGAAAGACGGCCGCAGCGGGCGGCCCTTCAATAACCGAAAGGGTTCTGGCCATGACCGATCACAGCATCAGGGGTAAATCCGTTCTCATCGCCGGCGGCGGGAAAAATCTCGGCGGATTGCTCGCGCGCGATTTCGCCCAACAGGGCGCGCGCGCCGTCGCGATCCATTACAACAGCGCCGCAACCAGGGCATCCGCCGAAGAGACCGCGGCCGCCATCAAGACGGCCGGCGCCAGCGCCTTCGCCTTCCAGGCCGACCTGACCGGCGCCGGCGCGATGGAGAAGCTTTTTGCCGATGCCAAGGCCGCGCTCGGCGGCATCGATATCGCCGTCAACACCGTCGGCAAGGTGCTGAAGAAGCCGCTCGTCGACATCACCGAGGCGGAATATGACGAGATGACCGCGGTCAATTCCAAGTCCGCCTTCTTCTTCCTGAAGGAAGCCGGCAAAAATGTCAGCGACAACGGCAAGGTCTGCACGCTGGTCACCTCGCTGCTCGGCGCCTTCACGCCGTTTTACGCCGCCTATGCCGGCACCAAGGCGCCGGTCGAGCACTTCACCCGCGCCGCCGCCAAGGAATTCGGCGAGCGCGGCATCTCGGTGACGGCGATCGGCCCGGGACCGATGGACACGCCCTTCTTCTATCCCGCCGAAGGCGCCGATGCGGTCGCCTATCACAAGACCGC
This sequence comes from Ensifer sp. 4252, assembly GCF_050434565.1. Lineage (NCBI taxonomy): Bacteria > Pseudomonadati > Pseudomonadota > Alphaproteobacteria > Hyphomicrobiales > Rhizobiaceae > Ensifer > Ensifer sp. 4252. The sequence continues at coordinate 395,880 of NZ_JBNDIU010000004.1, read as the reverse complement.
CTCGGCACTGTCGAAATTCTCCACCACCGGCCTTACCGATATCGAGGACATCGTGCCCTTCATCCGCTTCCTCGTGTCCGACGGCTGGTGGATGACCGGCCAGACCATCCTCGTCAACGGCGGCTACACCACGAAATAAGCGCCCTTCGGGCGTGTTTCCCCCTCATCCGCCTGCCGGCGCCTTCTCTCCGCTCGTGGGAAGAGGTGTCCTGCTCTGCGTCGCGTCTCCAACGCATGAAGGGGCGGAACTGCTGCAACCGGTTCGCCCCCCAATACCAAAATACAATTGGAATTTTAGCGCATCGTGTAAGGTTACGAGAAACAGGCGCCGCACGCCTTGAGGCAATTCCGGGGAAGCACGCAGCGGCCCTCGCGTCCGGAATTGTCGTCATGTCCGTTTGCATTCCCAGGGGTAGATTTTCATGGCGCATGTTCCGTTTTTCCGCCGTCGCCTGCTGGCGAGCCTCGCGCTTCTCTTCGCCCTTGGCTCCGCCTTGCCCGCGCCGGCGCAGACACCGCCACCACCGATCACCGTCATTCTCACGCCTGGCCAAAGCGCCGCCGAGATCGAGGAAACGCTGCGCGCCGCCGCAAAGGCCGGCGGGCCGGTCACCGTCGAATGGCGCGACGCGGCAAATCAGGGCGCGGCATCCGGCGGAGCGGCAACACCTCGCAACGGAACCAACGCGACAGCGGCGGCCACTGAGGAGAACACGGCGGCGACCATGAGGTCACCAGCCGCGCCGGCTGCAGACCCGGAGGATGCCTTCGAAAGCCTTTCGTCCCAGTTTCTCAATGGCTTGCAGATGGGTCTTGCCGGGATATCCGGGATCGCCGGCGTGATGGATGACGTTGCGGCAAGCGTCCGCGCGGAGGGTTGGTCGGTCGTCTCCGTTGCAAGCATAGCGCTGCTGGCCATAACCGCAGGACTTGCCGCCACCTACGCCAGCCGTTTCCTCATCCACCGGCTGTTCGGCGCCTCCTTCGAAGTCGTAGATCTCCTTCACCGCATGCGCGTCTCGCTGGTCCGGCTCGGTTTCGACATCGCCTATCTCATCATCTTCGCCGCCGTCGCCCACATGGCTACCCATCTGTTCCTGACACGCGGCACGGCGTCGGCAGAGCTTGCCCACGCGCTCGTGACCATCGTCATCGTTTCCGCGGTCTACGCCGTCGGCGCCCGCTTTCTCTTCGCCCCCACGCGCCCCGAGATCCGACTGCTCGATATCGCGCATCCGCGCTTCCATGCGACCATGCTCACCGCCTATGGCGCAATGGCCGCCTCCGTCGGCACCAGCGTCCGCTTTGCCCACCAGCGCGGGCTGGAGGCCGGCGCCACCGAAGGCTGGTTCCTGATCGGTGTCACGGCGCTGACGCTCGTCAAGCTCTATTGGTTCATTGGCGGTCAGGGCGATATCCGCGCGCTCTTTGCCGGCGAAAACCCCGGGCCCGTGCGCCGCGCCATCGCCTTCGGCGTACCGGAGTTCTACGCGCTCAGCGCCATCGTTCTCTGGCTCATGAGCGCCATCGTCGCCGGCAGCCCCAACAGTGCCGCCTGGAGCTTTGCCGGCGGCACGACGCAGATTATCCTGCTCGCTCTGCCGATCCTCGCCTTCGGCATCCACTCGCTGGCGGGTGCAGCCGCCGATCGCCGGCGCACGCCCGCCTCCTCGCCGCTGCACCTGGCCATCACCGGCAGCCTACAGACCGCCCTTGCCGGCGCCGTGTGGTTGATCGGACTGCACATCATTGTCGTGCTCTGGCGGCCGATCATGACCCAGGGCGACACCACGGCTGCCGTCGGCTGGATCGTCATCCTCGAGCGCATCAGCCTCGCGGTCGTCGCCAGTTGGGTGATCTGCAGCTTCCTCTGGCGCAGTTTTGAGGCCTTCGCACCCACCGCCCGCGTCTCCTTGCCCGGAGAGACGGAGGAAGAGGCGCAGATCCATCAGGCAAGCCGGCTCTCGACCATTCTGCCGCTCATACGCAATCTCGTCTTCGGCGGCATTTTCGCCGTCACCAGCCTCGTCGTGCTTTCGGCGCTCGGCATCAATATCGCGCCGCTCATCGCCGGCTTCGGCGTGCTTGGCCTTGCGCTCTCCTTCGGCTCGCAGACGCTGGTGAAGGACGTGGTATCCGGCATCTTCTTCATCGCCGATGACGCATTTCGCGTCGGCGAGTATGTCGACACCGGCAAGCTCAAGGGCACCGTGGAGCGCATCTCCTTGCGCTCGCTGCGCCTGCGCCACCAGAACGGCCAGATCCACACCATCCCCTATGGCCAGCTGCAGGCCGTCACCAACTACAGCCGCGACTGGAGCACGGTGAAGTTCGAGCTGAAATTCGAGCGCGACGACGATCCCGAAAAAATCCGCAAGACCATCAAGAAAGTCGGCCTTGCCATGCTGGAAGACGAGGAATTCGGGCAGGAGTTCCTGGTGCCATTGAAGATGCAGGGCATCCAGGACGTCACCGAAAACTCGCTGGTGGTGCGGCTGAAATTCACCGCCCGCCCGGGCAATCCGAGCATCCTGCAGCGCGAGGCGATGAAACGGCTGCTGCCGGCGCTGCGCGAGGCCGGCCTCAGCCTCGCCTCCAACGCCGTCACCGTGCGCTCCGGTCCCGGTGGATTGAGTGACGCCGATGTGGCAGCAGCCAATGCGAGGCTCGCCAAGAAGCCGGTCGATCCCGAGGCAGCTGCAGCCGAGACATAAGGCAGGTCGCGCAAAAGAACGTCAGCCAGAAAGTCCGCCCTGCCGCCGCGCCGTCTGCGGCGCATCGCGACGATCGCCGGCAAACAGCGGCCCGCCCTGTCGCCCGAGCTCATCCTGGGCGAGCGTCACCAGCGCATCTGGCTGCCCTTCGCCGGCCAGCCGGAAGACGTCGTCGAAACGCTGCGCCAGTGCGGGGTCAAGGCTCTGCAGAAGCCGGGGCAGCCATTTGCCCTTGCCGGACCAGTGGCCGCGCCCGAGAAGCGCCAGGTCGCACAGCGGCTGGTGAAGTGCCGCAGCGATCGCCCGCATCTCCGTCTTCGGCCGCTCGTCCTTGAGGTCATCAAGCAGATCGGTGATCTGGTAACGCAACATGTCGCGCCGCTCGGCGGCCAATGCACCCGGCCCGCGCGAAAGCATCGCTTTTGCCTCGACCTGCAGCGCCACGCCACGATCGATATCCCGGCCGACAACAATCCCACCTGCCACCATGTCGAGAAGCACGGGATAGCCGCCAGCGATGTCCTGATCGACAAACCAGTTCAGTGTCTCGAAATCGTGGACGAATACCTCCAGCGGAAAGCCGCCGCCCATGAAGCTTTCGCGCCAGGCGCCAGGGAGACTCTCGTGCAGCACCACCAGATCGATATCGGAGGATGGCGTGCCCTCGCCGCGCAGGATCGAGCCGGCGGCGATGGCAAAGAGCGCATCAACGTAGCGCTCGCGGAGGATCGTTTCGGCCGCACGAACCGCCCGCACCCGCTGCTGGACCTTCGCGTCGTCTCCGGCAAAACCCGCCTGCCCATCTCGTTCCGCTTTCGTCATGCCCATCTCATCCACCAAACAAAAAATCCCCCCGGCGGCTGTCATCGCACGGGAGGATTTTGAACGAAAGGCAGAACGCGCCGGCGCGGCCTTGACCTGGCAGAGCGCGATGTCGAGCCGTTACTGCAGTGTGCGCGTCGGCGCCTGGCCGGGCTGGCCGGCGGTTGCAGCCGCCCCTGCCGGGTCTGCCGCGTTGCGCTGGCCGTCGAGGCCGGTTGCCACCACCGACACACGGAAGGTGCCGTCGAGCGTGCGGTCGAAGATCGAGCCGACTACGATGTCGGCCTCGTCGTAAACTTCTTCGCGAATGCGGGTTGCCGCCTCGTCGACTTCAAACAGCGTCATATCCATGCCGCCGGAGATCGAGATCAGCACGCCCTTGGCGCCGCGCATCGACACTTCGTCGAGCAGCGGGTTGGCGATCGCCGCTTCCGCAGCCATCAGTGCGCGGCCCTCGCCGGTCGCTTCGCCGGTGCCCATCATCGCCCGGCCCATGCCCTTCATCACCGACTTCACGTCGGCGAAGTCGAGGTTGATCAGGCCTTCCTTGACGATCAGGTCGGTGATGCAGCCGACGCCCGAATAGAGCACGCGGTCGGCGATCACGAAGGCATCGGCAAAGGTGGTCTTGGCGTCAGCGATGCGGAAGAGGTTCTGGTTGGGGATGACGATGACCGTGTCGGCCGCTTCACGCAGACGCTCGACACCCTCTTCTGCCATCTGCATGCGGCGCTTGCCTTCGAAGCTGAATGGCTTGGTAACGACGCCGACCGTCAGGATGCCGGCCTTGCGGGCAGCTGCCGCGATCACCGGTGCAGCACCCGTGCCGGTGCCGCCGCCCATGCCGGCGGTGACGAAACACATATGCGTGCCGCCGAGGTGATCCATGATCTCGTCGATCGATTCTTCTGCCGCCGCGCGCCCGACTTCCGGCAGCGAGCCGGCGCCCAGTCCCTCGGTCACCTGCGCGCCCAGCTGGATCAGACGCGATGCCTTCGACATCGCCAGCGCCTGCGCGTCCGTGTTGGCCACGATGAAATCGACGCCCTGAAGCCCTTCGGCGATCATGTTATTGATGGCGTTGCCGCCACCGCCGCCGACACCGATGACGGTGATCTTGGGGCGCATTTCGGTGATCGTGGGCTTCTTGAAATCGTTCATGGCTTTGTCTCCTAGGGCGAACGCCGCCAAAACAACGGATCGGGGCGAATCGGGCAGCTGTTATTTTAGGAATTGAAAAAAGCCACGGAGAAGGCAAGCGAAAAGGCTAAAGCCACTTTCCACACATGATTTGTCGTTTGCCGTCGAGGCGGATTTTCAGCCTGTCGACCAGATCGCGACGACGGACTAATTAAGTCATTTTATCAAAGACTTGCTTCAGCTCTACCGCAGCAACCACCATTTGACCCAGATCGAGCTGGCAGCACTCTCTTCTGGCTCCAACAGCCCGAAACGGCGCGGCGCATCTCTTCCCGCTCCATGTCAATTGGGCAAACCGGGTCATCGCAGCATCCAAATGGTGCAAACGCGAACCCCAAAATTGTGGTGAGGTTTTGCCCCTCACCCCAACCCTCTCCCCGCCTGCGGGGAGAGGGAGAACCGAGATTGCGGCCGCCTCCAGTTCTTCCGCACGCGTCCAGCCTCCTGACGAATGTGTCTGGGAAGGCGCTCCAACGTCCCTTCTCCCCGCCTGCGGGGAGAAGGTCGCGGCAGCGGGATGAGGGGCGGATCGCATGGGTCGCGACAAGCAATCGCTGTCCGTGCGGAGGCAGCTCCACATAGTCGCGCCAATCTCCTGCCTAAGCCTCGAAACTCGGCCGCGCCCGCACCCTTTCCAGCCAGCGCTGAACATTGGCGAGATCCCCGGGCACCTCCATGCCGAAGATGTCGCCGAGCCAGGCGCAGACGCCGGCGGTGATATCGGCAATGGAGAATTCCTCGCCGGCAAGGAACGGCCGGCCATCGGCGAGTTCCCGGTCGAGCCAGGCCCATTTCTTCGGCACTGCCTGCCGCTCGGTCTCGGCGAAGGCCGGAAACTGCGTGAGCCTCTCCCTGAAGAAGGCATCGGAATGCAGCGCGACATTGCCGATCGTGCCAAAGATCACCAGCTCGGCGCGCCTGTTCCACATCTCCACTTTGGCCCGGCTGACGGCGTCGCTGCCGAAAAGCTGCGGCTCGCGCTGCGTCTCCTCGAGATAACGGCAGATGGCGACGCTCTCGGTGATGATGGTGCCGTCATCGAGTTCCAGCACCGGGATCTGGCCAAGCGAGTTGAGCGCCAGGAATGCCGGCGCCCTGTGCTCCGCCTTGGCAAAATCGACATCAACCATCGGCAGCCCGATCCCCTTCTCCGCCATGAAGATGCGCACCCGGTACGAATTCGGCCCCATGCCCTGATAGAGTTTCATCGCTTCCTCCCATCGGATTGCGCGGCACCATCGCCGCTCTCTCCCATGCGGACAATATGCCATACCAGTTGTTTTTAGCAACCGGTTTTATTTAACTTTATAGTTTACTTCGAGATTGCGCGACGAGCGCGCGCCCTAAGCGACCGGGCGCAATGACAAGCCACCTTGCAGACCGTCCAGGCCCGTGTTCTGTTTGCGACGAACAGGAGCCACCTCATGCAGATCAGAGCCCTCGCCCTTTCCGCCATCGCGCTTTTCTGCGCCGGCGCATCCCATGCCGCGCTTGCACCGAACTACCAGCGGGCCACCGAGCTGACCGCGATCATCAGCGCAGTCGCAGCGGCAGTCCCGAAATATCCGATCGACAAGATCATCATCCAGGGGCGTGACCGCTACGCGGTGGTCGCCGGCAAGTGCACCGTCATCGCCCGCATCGTCGACCTGCCGACAAAGCCCGGGCTGGTCGGCCCGAAGCAGTTCAAGGTGGAGCTCGACAGGCCGCGTTGCGGTTGACGGTTTTGTGTGTCTAAAGACCCATGGCCGATAGCGAGAACCTTTGGCCGCGGTGGGCACTTGTCCTATGCCCTCAAAGCCGCCAGCCACTCACCATCGCGAAGGCCGCCTTCTGCCCGACGGGAATGGCCGTATCGCCGTAGGCCTTCAGCGCCTGACCGTCCGGCAGCGCCAGCGTCAGCGCGAAACGTTCGCCCTCGTAGACGCAAGTCTTGACCTCGAGCGCGATGCCGTCGGCGTCCTGGCGCACATGCTCGGGCCGCACCAGAACGTCGCGGCGAAGGCCATCACCCGCAGAGCCGATTGCCTGGCGAAGTTGCGGCCAGGCGAGCGCCCGCGGCGTATGCTCGGCCACGGGCAGACGCAGGATCGAGCCGCGGCCGATCAGCCCGCCGACGACCGCGCCCTCCGGCCGGGCATAGATTTCCGCCGGCGGCGCCAGCTGCACCAGCCGGCCTTCCGACATCACGGCGACATCGGTCGCCAGCGCCATCGCTTCCGACTGGTCATGCGTCACATAGACCATCGTCGCGCCCGAGCGTTCGTGGAAGATGCGAAACGTCTCCTCCATCGATTTGCGCAGATGCTGGTCGAGATTGGCGAGTGGCTCGTCGAGCAACACAACATCGGGCGATGTTACCAGGCAGCGCGCCAGCGCCACCCGCTGCCGCTGCCCGCCGGAAAGGGCCGCGGGCCGGCGCTCGGCATAATCGGTGAGTTTTACCAGCGCCAGCGCCTCGCCCACGCGACTGCGCCAGGTCTCGCCGGAAATGCCCCGCACCTTCAGGGGATAGCCGACATTTTCCGCCACCGTCATATGCGGCCAGAGCGCATAGGACTGGAACACCATCGCCATGTTGCGCTTTTCCGGCGGCAGCGCCCGCGAGGCATCCGACAGCCGGCGCTCGCCATAATCGATCGACCCGTCGGTCGGCTGCTCGAAGCCGGCGATCATGCGCAGCACCGTCGTCTTGCCGCAGCCCGACGGGCCGAGCAGCGCCAGAAACCCGCCTTCACGCACAGTCAACGACACGTCGGATACCGCTGGACGGCCGCCGCCGAAATCCTTGGTCAGGTGATTGAGGATCAGTTGCGCCACGGTAGCACGCCTTCCGGAAGATAGTTTGCAAGGGTTTCCAGCGCCGCCATCAGCACCATGACCATGATGACGACGAGCATCGACAGCGCCGAGGCCAGATCGGAAGAGCCGCTGTCGTCGAGGTTGAAGATCGCCACCCCGAGCGTCTGCGTGCCGGCCGACCAGAGCAGCGCCGAGACTGTCAGCTCGTTGGCGGCGATCAGGAAGACGAGGATGATCGAGGCTCCCGCCGCCGGCGCCACCAGCGGCAGGATGACGTCGCGCATGCGCCGGAAAAAGCCGGCGCCCGACAGCCGCGCCGCCTCCTCCAGCGATGGATCCATCTGCAAAAAGGCGCTCATGACCGGCTTCAGGCTGACGGCGAGGAACGACGAGAAATAGGCGATCAGGATGATCCAGATGGTGCCGTAGAGTGAGACGTTGAGGATCGGCAGCGGTGCCGCAAAGGTAAGGATGAAGGCGACAGCCAGCACGATGCCGGGCAGCGCATAGGGGATCTCGATCAGGATTCCGAGCGTGCTGGAAAGCGCACCCTTGCGCCGGTTCATGAGATAGGCGGCAGGCACGGCAACGACGAGCAGCCCGAGTGCCGCCGAACTTGCGAGGAACAGCGAATTGGTAAAGGCGCTGAGCGTCATCGTCTGGCGAAAGAGGATTTCTTCGTAGGCGCGCAGCGACACGGTCTGCCAGTTCAGCGGCACGCCATAGGCCGGCACGAGAGAACTCGCAATCAGCGCAGCAAGTGGTGCCACCAGCACAAGCAAAAGGATTGCCGCCAATCCCAGCTCGACCAACACCCGGAAACGCCCGAGCGAAAAGGCGGCACCCGCCCCGGAAAGGCCGATGATGCGGTAGTCTCGCCCGGAAAGCGCCCGCTGCTGCAGGATCAACCCGCCAGCGGCAATCGCGGCGATCAGGCTGGAGATGAGCGCGATCTCGCCAAAGGTGCCCGAGCCGAAGCTTGCAAGCCGCGTATAGATCAAGGTCGGCAGCACCGAGATCCCCGCGGGAATGCCGAGGATCGCCGGAATGCCGAAATTGCCGACGCCGGAGACGAAGGCGATTGCGGCGCCTGCGATCAGCCCGGGCGCGGCCAACGGCGCGATAATATCGAGGAAGAGGCGAAACGGCGAAGCGCCGGAAAGCCTTGCCGCCTCCACCCCGTCGCGCGGCGAGGCTGCCAGCCCCGCCTTCAGCGCCAGAAAGACCAGCGGCGCGTGCTGCACCCCGAGAAGCAGCGAGATACCAAACAGCGAATAAAGCGGCTGCGGGCTGCCGAGCGGCGGCGCAATGCCCAGCGTCTTCAACAGCGGGCTTGCCGGACCGGTCATTTCCACCCAGGCAAGGGCCGTCACCTGCGGCGGGATCATCATCGGCAGCATGAAGGCGAAACTTAAGGTGAGCTTGCCCCTGATATCGGTGAGCGCCACCGCAAAGGCAAAGAGCGCGCCGATCAAAAGCGAGATCAGCATGCCGCCGGTCGCCGTTATCAGCGTGTTGCGGATGGCTGCATAGGTCGCGGGCTCGGTCAAGACGCCGATGGAATTGCCGCTAACAAGCCCGGCAAAGCCGGCTTTTACCAGGCTGATGAGCGGCAGCGCGCAGAGGAGGAAAAGGCAGGCGAGCACAAAGGGCACCAGCCAGCGCGGCTCGCCGGCCGGCGAAGCGCCCGGTTTCACCCGACCTGCTGCGCGAGACACTCTCGCATTGGAAAAGCGCAGCCAGCCGTGCCGGCTGCGCATGGTTTCACCCTGTTCGGACATTCAGGCGATCAGTTCGTGCCGAAGATGCCGGAGAAGGTCTTGAGGTCGGCGTCGGAATTCTTCACCGCCGCGGCCGCATCGATCGGCAGAACCTTGATCGTCTCGCGCGCCGGGTAGCCCTCCGGCAGCGCCACGCCGTTGCGTGCGGGGATATAGCCCATCTTCACCGCGGTCTTCTGCCCCTCTTCGGAGATCAGGAAGTCGACGAACTTCTTGGCGGCTTCGGCATTTTTGGCGGTCTTGAGGATGCCGACCGGCTCGGTGACGGCCGACACGCCTTCCGCCGGGAAGACGAACTCGACCGGCGCGCCCTTGGCCTTCTCGCGGATCGCCATGAAGTCGACGATCATGCCATAGGCCTTCTCGCCGGTGGCAACAGCCTTCAGCACGCCGCCATTGCCGCCGGCGGCCGTCGCGCCGTTTTCGGCCAGCGCCTTGTAATAATCCCAGCCGAGGCCGTCGATACCGGCAAGCGTCTGCGCGTGGATGAGGGCGGCACCCGAAGTCAGCGGGCTCGGCATCGTCACCAGGCCCTTGGCGTCGGCCTTGGCCAGATCCTGCCAGCCCTCGGGCTTTGTCGAGGCAGAGGTGTTGTAGATGATGCCGGTGGTGATCATCTTGGTGGAATAATAGGCGCCATCGGCGTCATAGAGTGCGGCGGCGTAGTTTGCTGCTTCCGGCGACTTGTAGGCGAGCAGCTGGCCCGCTTCCTTCAGGCGCTGCATCGTCACCGTGTCGGCGATCAGAAGCACGTCGGCAACCGGGTTGCCGGCTTCGATTTCGGCCATCAGCTTGGCCATCAGCTTCGTCGTGCCTTCGCGCACCCACTCCACCTCAACGCCAGGATTGGCCGCCTTGAAGGCGTCGACCGTCGCCTGTGCATCCTCGTTCGGCTGGCTGGTATAGAGCACCAGGCTTTCGGCAAAGGCGGCGGTGGAAAGCAGCGAGGCGACAAGCGCACCGGCAACGACGGAAACAAACGATTTCATCGGCATATCCTCGGTTCAAGATGGCGCCGAGCCTTAGAGCCGGTGTTTTACAGGGGTGTGACAGGGTCGCCGGCCAAGACACCCTTGACAGCATCGGCAAGCCGCGAAATCGTGCCCGCCAAACGGGTGGAGATGTTGTGATGGATACTTTGCTGAAAGTGGCCGGCGCTCTGGTCATCCTGATCTCGGCTGGCGCAGCTGTGGCCGTAACCATGCCGTCCTTCGGCGCGCCGGCTGTCATGCTGGCCCTGCAAGGGGCGCTTCCGGCCATCGGCATCGGCATCGCCCTTGCCGCCTTCGGTTCGATGCTCGGCCAATTGAAGCGCATTCGCCTTGCCGCCGAGCGGCAGGCCGATCTGTTTCAATCCATTCTGGACCGCCGCCAGCCCGCGAAATAGCCGCACCGATCGCGATCGGCCACAGCTTCATCCGGCCATCGGGTGAGACCGTGGGCTCACCCTGCACGTCTCTTGGCCGTGCGGGAAACAACCCGCCTCCGGGCCCGCCAAAAAAATCTCGTGAAAAAATCTTCGCCGATGTCACAGGGGCCAATCCTGTCTCGTCATGTTGTCGGAACCAACGAAAGGAAACGGAACCATGACTGCCAAGATCGACCTTTTCGCCGCTGCCCCGCAACTGATGAAGAGCTGGACCAGCGTCTCGATGACCATCGCCGCCAGCCTCGAGCCTGATCTCATCGAACTCGTCAAGATCCGTGCATCGCAGATCAACGCCTGCGCCAACTGCATCAACATGCACACGCAGGAAGCCCGCGCCAAGGGCGAGACCGAGCAGCGCATCTACCTGCTTTCGGCCTGGCGTGAGGCCCCCTGCTATTCCGAACGCGAGCGCGCCGCGCTAGGCTGGACCGAGGCGCTGACTCGCCTTTCGGAGGGCCATACCCACGAAAGCGCCCGTCAGGCCCTGAACGAACAGTTCACCGAGGAGGAACAGGTGAAGCTCACGCTCATGATCAACGTCATCAACGGCTGGAACCGGTTGGCCGTCGGCTTCGGCCTTTGGGTCGAGCCTGCAGCGGCAAAGGCAGTCGCCGAGGCGGCCGCCTGATGGTGGGCAACGCCCGCGAGGACGCAGCGGCGGGTTTCGACCCGCTGCGTCCAAAACTCATGCGTGTTGCCTATCGCATGCTCGGCTCGGTTGCCGACGCCGAGGACATGGTACAGGAGGCCTTCATCCGCTGGATGGGGGCCGACCGCTCCGCGGTGCGCGAGCCCGAAGCCTTTTTGCGCCGCACCGTCACCCGGCTCTGCCTCGATCAGTTGAAGTCGGCGCGACGCCAGCGCGAGACCTATGTCGGCCCTTGGCTTCCCGATCCCGTCGTCGAGGAGGAGCCGGAGGAAGATGTCACCCTGCCCCTGATGCTCGCTCTGGAGCGCCTGTCGCCGCTCGAGCGCGCCGCCTTTTTGCTGCACGACGTCTTCGGCCTTGGCTTCGAGGAAGTCGCCGCAACCATCGATCGTGATCCGGCCGCCTGCCGCCAGTTGGCGGCCCGCGCCCGCACCCATGTCCGCGAGGCGCGGCCCCGCTTCCACGTCGAGCAGCAGCGCGGCGTCGAACTTGCCGAAGCCTTCTTCACGGCCTCACGCAGCGGCGACCTGAAGGCGCTCGGCGCCATGCTCGCCTCCGATGTCAGCATCCACGCCGACGGCGGCGGCAAGCGCCCGGCAGCCATGCACCCGATCCTCGGCTTCGACGCGGTTCTCGGCGTGCACGAAAAACTGGCGATCGCCTTCCGCACGCAGACCTCGACACTCGTTCGCGCCGGCTTCATCAACGGCTTGCCCGGCTTCGTCACCCGCGAAGCCGACGGCGAACTCCAGTCGACAGCACTCGAGATCGAGGACGGCAAGGTCGTGGCGATCTATATCGTGCGCAATCCCGACAAGCTGGGGCATCTGCATTAGAGCGCTTCATCTTTAAACAGAAGCATTCTGCCGGAAGGAATTTCGGCCAGGACCAAGGCGGCTGGCGAAGAGCGCAGCACAAGCTGCGGTCAAGACGGCCGCCGCCGGTAATGGCCGAAATTCATCCGGCCCTTCGGGTTGGCTGAAAACGGCCGCCCACTGTGTCGGATGGCTTGCCCGATGGATCCGCATCGCTCTGCGCCATCCTTCGTGTGGAACGGCCGTTTTGAGCCAACAGAATCGCTTCCGTTTTAAAGATGAAGCGCTCTAGGCTCGGCGCCCTTGTCAGTTGGGACGGCGCGACCGCCTTTGGCCCAAGCGGACATTGTAGCGTGCTCGGCGACAGGCATGAACGGAGCTCTGTCGCCGCACGAGCGCAGAATGGCGAGGCAATCCCGAGCCGTCCCATCCAGGATTTGACGAGTATTCATTGCCCCGGAGCGAGGCCATCAAGCAGGAAGTCGAGGCCTTTCCGGAAAACGCCGTCCCAATCGTTATCCAACAGCAGACGGGAGCGTTCGATTGTCGGGTAGTGTTCGCTGAGACGTGTAAGGCGCTGCTGCCCGGCGGCCCTGTCCTCGTCCGAGAGGTCGAAGCTCGCGCGGGTGATGGTCGCGCCGATCACATAGTTCCACAGCGACCATATCGCGACGTTCAAGTCCGCGTCCGCGACACCGGCTTCGGACAGTGTCTTGCTCAGCAGTTCCAGGCGACCGAGCATGTTCGGGCCGAGCGCCCGACGCGGCAACAGCGATGCCGACCAGGGATGGCGCAGCATGCTCGCGCGCCAGTCTTCGAGCATATGAACGACGTCCGCGCGCCAGTCTTGAGACTCAACTCTTTGCGAGAGCCCCCGATATTCGAGCACCGAGTCGAGCGCCAGATCAAAGACCTTTTCCTTGTTGTCGACGTGCCAATAGAGGCTCATTGCGCCCGCGCCGAGGCGATCGGCCAGCCGACGCATCTTCAATCCGTCGACCCCTTCGGCATCCAGCAGTTCTACCGCGGTCGCCACGATCCGTTCCAGCGAGAGAGGCGGCTCACTGCGCGGCTCCTGCACGGACTGGAGTGACGCGCGCTCCCGCTGAGGCCGCTTGCTCTGGGTGCCGCTACGTTTGGCTGCCATCGGTTTTCCTTGCTGATCAGAACGTCGTTTTAAGCCGACAATGCGACGAATGTCGATTCTGACCGATTGACTCGTACGACGTACGATGCGAATTGTTCGTACAGCGTACGAGTCAATCATATGAGCGATGAGTTAAAGGTCAATCCTGCAGGCCGCGAGGGTATTTTGCCCGCGGTCCTCAGAGCCAGGAGCAAATCATGTCACACGCAATCAAGCATCTGCTTATCGGAGGGCTAATCATCATGACCATGGCAGTTCCCACGGCGACGACAGCAAATGAGAATCTCAAGCTGACCATCGTCAACCCGCAAAACCTCTACGACCCGACGCCGAATGGCTACAGCACGGCGGTGATTGTGCCCCGCGAAGGCCGGCTGGCCTATATCTCCGGACAGGGCGGCCAGGACAGCACCGGCGCCTTGTCGCCCGATTTCGCCGTCCAGGTTAAGCAGGCCTACGCAAATCTGCGCACCGCGCTTGATGCACTCGGTGCAAGGCCGGATCAGGTCGCCAAGCTGACGATCTTCGTGGTCGATCACGATATGTCCAAGCTTGAGGTGCTGACCAAAAACGTCAAGGAAATGTTCGGCGAGACCCTGCCGGCGCAGACTCTCATTCCCGTCCCCAAGCTTGCAATCGACCCCATGCTCTTCGAGGTCGAAGCCGTCGTCATGTTGAATTAGGGGTGGCGGCGGACGCGATCGTCAGCGGTAAGAACGGGTGCGATGGGTACCTACGGGGAATGTCGTTGGGCCAAGACGCAAGTAATGTCCGCTCGTGGCGCGAAGCGTCCGTCGGGACTTTTCCGCGAGCACGGCTCCAATCTCGCCCGCGCCGGCCTCGTCACCCGCGAGGCCGGCGGCGAGCTGCAGGCGACCGCGATCGAGGACGGCCAGGTCGTGGCGATCCATATCGTCCACAATCCCGACAAGCTCGGGCATCTGGATTAGCGTATTTCCAGGGACGGTACGAAGCGGTTACCCATCCTGAAATAGGTGGCGTCGGCCGGGGGCCTGTCAGATCGGACGGCGCGACATCGTCTGCCCCAAAGCAGACATCTCTGCGCACAGAACTATTGCCCAATGCGGCGCTCCTGCATTTCCTCGCCGACAAAGCAATTGTAGCCCGCTCGGTCGTCGACGCGTTGCAACAATGGCTCGAACCGCTGCAGGTCGCTGACGTTCGGTCCAAGTATCTCGATAATGAGCTTGCTGAGAATAGCCGCCGCAAAGTCGCCAGGATCTGAGACTTTCAACAGAAAGGCCCCATCTCCACCGATCACACAATTCTCGTAATAGGCGTCGAGGTCCGGAATCGATGCGGAATCCTGGCGCGTCAACATGATGGGCAATCCATCAATCACGATGCCTTGGGCGACAGTCGAATTACGGGCAACGGGTACCGGGACACCGGAGTTGTTCGGCCCATCTCCGGATATGTCGACCACGCGTCGCATTCCCTGGAACGGGCTGATTGGGAAGAGGTTTCGTGAAAATGCCAGCGCATTGGAAATCGAGGTGAACGATATCTTCCTCATCGGTTGCTGGCGCAGAGCATCTGCGAATTGACCCGCAGTGCCGGGGCCATCGATGAGCGTCCACGGCACGATCTGGACAGCAGAGCCACCCCACTCAACGTATGTCACGGCGATTTTGCCGAAAGGCCCACCCTCAATTGCATTGACGAGTTCGGGCTGGAGAAATGCATTCACATAGCCTTGACGCTGCGCTCGCTGTTCGTCGATCTCCATTGAGTAGGAGACATCAACGGCAAGAACCAACTCAAGATCGACGTCAAATGGAGAAAGCTGAGCGGGTGTGCTGCCCCCCAGAAGGCCAAAGCAGACAAGAAGCGCGCATTGCCGTTTCATCGCGATCGGAAGCCCAGTGCACGATGATATTACGCCCGTTCAGCGCGCCCGCAATGCGGGGATGCCGACACGGAGTAGCCGCTGGTACGATGGTTCGCCGCTTTCCCGCTCGACACAGGAGGCTCGAAGCAGAAAGTGCCCCATGCCGCCGCCAGCCGGCCGGCCGGCAATCAGGCCGTCACGCCAGGACCTCCGCGGTGACGGCCGGCGCGACGATCCCCGCCTCCCGATCCAGCGGATAGACCGGCCGGCGCACGCGCCTGTAGGTGCGCGCCCCGATATTGGCGGTGCTGAGGCCATCGGCGTCGACCTCGATGATCTCTGACGCAATCGGCCCGAAGGCGGCGCGGAAATGCTGCTGGGACTTGACGACGACGATGTCGTAATGACCGGGCTCGATGCCGACGGCGCGAAACAGGTTCTGGTCGAGCAGCTGCTGTCGCTCACTCGAAATCAGGATGTCGATGCCGGCGACATGGAAGCGTACGCTTGGGCCGAGCGACGCCGGCAGGCCCTGGAACATCGGCCCCTCGAAGATGATCCGGCCATCGGAGATCGCCTGCACCGTGCCCTTCACCCGGATCGGCCCGCCGCCGACCGCGGGATCGATCTTGCAGCCGAGCGTCACCTCTCGCTCGGCGCCGAGGCCAGCCTCGATCAGTTCGGCCACCACTACCGGGTCGCACATCGCCCCGAAGGCGGCACTCGTGACGCCCGCCTGCAGCAGGCCCGTGAGCAGGCAGGTGGAATCGCTATAGGCGCCGCATCCAGGATTGTCGGAGAAATCGGCGATCACCAGCGGCCCGGGCTTGCGCTTGGCGGCAAAATGTTCGGCAATAGCGCCCGGCAGCGCGGTGAGCGGCAATTGCTGATCCTGATGTTCGCGCCGTTGCCAGATCTCGTCGCAGAGCCGCTCCGCGTGCGCAATCGCATCGGCGTCGGCAACCCGCGCTTTGTCGTAGCAGATCACCGCCGAAGGTCCGGTGTTGTGGATGTCGGCATCGTAGAAGCCGGCATTGACAGAGGTCGCAAGGATACCATCCTCACCCGCAATCGCATCGGCAATCTCCAGGAGCTCGGTCATGGCGCAGGCGTGGGTGGTGCGGCCGTCATTGCAGCCGTTGATCATCGGCGGTTGGCGGATGGCGATGGCGGGCGCGATCTCCCTGCGCATCGCCGCCTCCAGCAGCGCCCCGGCCTTCAGCGCGCATTCCGCCATGTCGATATGCGGATAGGTGCGGAACGACACGGCAATGTCGAGAAGGGCTGCCATCTCCGACGCGGAATTCGCATGCAGGTCGAAGGTGGCGGCGATGGGCAGGTCAGGCCCGACGATGCCCCTCACCGTCTGAAGCAACTGGATCTGCGCGTCGTCGGCAGTCTCCGTACACATGGCGCCGTGAAAGACGATGAAGACCCCATCGAGCTTCTGGCCGTCAAGCGCTGCCGTCACATCGTCGACGAAGCGCAGCCGCGTCGCCTCGTCGACGCGGCCGCCGGGCTCGGCCCGTGCCGCCACGGTATAGACCGGCTCCCAGCCGTAGCGGTCGCAACAGTCGATGAAGCCGCCGATCTCCGAATTGGTGCCGCGGCAATTGTCCTCGATCGCCGCGCCCTTGAAATAGTGGCACATCTCAAAGTCTTTAAAGCCGGTCTTCAGCTTCGAGAACGTGTTGGTTTCCTGGTTGAACTCGAGAACGGCGACCTTGAAGCTCATCGCATGCACTTTCATTTTATGGATTGGGGCATTCTGGATAGGATCGATCGACGTGCGGGCGCTGCGAGCGCCGGGACACTGCGAGCGCCGGGGAAGCGCGAACACCCCGGCGCCGCACCTTGCGATCAGGCAACGGCCTGTCGCTTGGAGCGAGATGAAGAAAAGTGTGTGCGGTTTTCAGCCCGCATCCCGCGCATCGCTATCTAGCGAAAATACTCGGTCGTGCTTTTCGGACGCACCATGATGTCGAAGTCGAAATACTGCTTGCGGATCTTCTCGTAGGTGCCGTTCGCCATGATCGCGTCCAGCCCGGAATTGAGCTTGGCGAGCAGTTCATCATTGCCCTTGCGCACCGCCATGGCGTTGCCCTGCGCCGTATCGAGGATGAAGCTGTCGCCGACGAAATCGCAGCAGCCGCTGTCATCCTTGGCCAGCCAGTCCGTCAGCGCCATCTGCCCTTCGATGATCAGGTCGAGGCGGCCGTTGGCCATGTCGAGAAACACTTCGCTGAGCGTCGGATAGAGCTTCACTTCGCTATCGGGGAAGAACTCCTGCAGCGCCTCGACCGCCACCGAGCCGGACTGCGTGCCGATCACCTTGCCCTTCAGCGCCTCGGGCGAAACCGCGGTCAGCCCCAGGTCCTTACGGGCGATGAAGCGCATGGCGTTGAAATAATAGGGCTTGGTGAAGTCGACTTCCTTCTTGCGGTCCTCGTTGATTGCCATCGAGGCGATCATCACGTCGAACTTCTTGGCCTGAAGGGCCGGAATGATGCCGGACCACTCGTTGGTGCTCCACACGCATTCCACCTTGATCTCGGCGCAGACCGCCTGGCCGATATCGTAGTCGAAACCCTTGATCTCGCCGCTCGCGGTCACATAGTTGAAGGGCGCATAGTCGCCTTCGGTGCCGATCGAAAGATTGTCCGCCGCAAGGCTGGTACCTGATATCGCGCAGGCGAAGAAAAGTGCTGCCGCACTCATGAACTTCTTTTGCATCTGGTTCCCTTTGTTTTTCCTTTCGGCGCCTCCCGGAAGATCGCCCGCAAAGCCGCGCATCGGGCAGCGCCCAACGCGGATTTCGCTCGCTATTCCCTGAGCTTGCTACCGATTGTTATTGCGTTTTCGCTTTATTATTCATCGACAATGGGGGATGCGGCAGTGCTTCGCAATGTCAAAGAAATAATCCCAGCCATCCAAAAAATTCATATATGCTTGAGGGAATGGACAACTTCCGGAGAAGCCCATGCGCGATCTGCCGAGTCTCAAATCCCTGCGCGCCTTCGAGGCGGCGGCGCGCAATGGCAGCCTGACGGCGGCGGCAAAGGAATTGTGCATCGGCCAGGGCGCCATCAGCCACCAGATCAGGATTCTCGAAGACAATCTCGGCCTCAGCGTTTTCGTCCGGAAACAGCACGGCGTCGAGCTGACGCCCGAGGGCGCCCTGCTCTTTGCCTCCTGCAACCGCGCCTTCGACGATCTCGAAGGTGTCGTCCAGCATATCCGCCCACGCAACACCCAGAAGATCCTGCGGGTGAAGGTCGGCCCGTTCTTCTCGATGAAGCTGATCGCGCCGCGCATCTCCGGGTTTCTGGCCGAAAATCCCGGCCTGCAGATCCACCTCTCCCATCTCGAAACCAACACGCCCGCTTCCGGCACCGCCGACGTGATCATCGACTATTGCCTGCACCCGCCGCCCGCCCGGTTTTCGCAGCGGCTCTTGCGCGAACGCCTGGTGCCGGTCTGCGGCCGCGCCGTCTGGGAGGGGCAGACCGACAAGCACGACCTGCTCTCGGGCAACCGCCTGCATTATCGCGGCCTTCAGGAATGGCAGAGCTGGATCGCCTCTTCCGGCCTCAGGCTAACGCCCAGCCGCCAGGATCTGATCTTCGACGACCAGCACATCATTCTGGAAGCGGTGAAGGAGGGACAGGGCGTGGCGCTGATCGACCGCACCATGGTGGAATATGAGCTCAGATCCGGGCAGATCCGCCTGGTGCACGACCACTATTATGAACCGGCCGAAACCTACCAGTTCGTCTGTCAGGAAGAACTGTTCCGCACCAAGCCGGTAACGAAGAGCTTTCTTGGCTGGCTGCTGCAGGAAATCGACGACCGCCAGCGCCGCTATGCCGAGATTGCCCCGTCCCACACCGGCAGCTGAGGCGCCGTCGTGCCGCGCGGCGGTCGATGAAAATCTTACCCTGCGGATGACGAAATTGCTTTGCCGGAGCCAGTTGCAATTGCGGCAAGAGGAAACGCTGGACGTCTGCGCCATCACAATTGCTTCGCGCTCACCCTGATTGCTACAATTTACGGATACAACTTTCCAGGGAATGAGGCCTTTCGCTATGGCGTTGACAAGTAAAATCTCTCCCTACGACCCGCTGTGGCCCGCCATGTTCGAAAACGAGAAGGCTCGCCTGCTTCAGATATTTAAGGCTGAGCTTGTCGGCATTCATCATGTAGGAAGCACCGCAGTTCCCGGCCTTTCAGCGAAGCCAGAAATTGATCTTCTGGTGGAGGTCTTGGATCATCGAAACCAAACGGGCCGAGATAGCTCAATGCGCGCACTCGGATACGTTCGTGGATCGAACCTCTCAGATGGGCACCACTTCTATCGCCGCGATATCGAAGGCATCAGGACGCACAAGGTACACATATGCATAACTGGCCATTGGCAGATCCAGCGAATGCTCCGATTCCGCGACCTGTTAAGAAACGACCCGATTGTGAGACAGCAGTACCAGGATCTGAAGCTGCACCTGGAGGCCACCAATCGCGAAGGTATCGCAGAATATCTCGCGAAGAAGGCGCCGTTTATCGACATGCTGATCGGATCGCGCCCGGAGTAGGCCGAACAAGGGCAGCCGAGGTCAGTGCTGGATCTCCCACGGTCCTGTCGCATGTGCCGATCAAGACGGCGATCAGCCGAAATTCATGCTCGACGTTGCCCTGATGTGCGAGCCGCTTCGAGCGCAAGCGCATCTACCCCGCCGACGCTGGCTTCGGCCCCAACCGCAAGCCGAAAACCAGAGGCACGGCGATCGCATAGACAACCACGACCGATAGCCAGATCGCACCCGGCCATTGCTCCCTGACGACGAAGTAGAAGCTTGAAAACGCCAGCGGGCTGACGATCGAGGCAAGGCTGACCGCGGACGCCAGCACGCCCTGGAACTGGCCTTGCTGGCTGTCATCCACCTGGCCGGTCGCCAGAGCCTGCAGCGCCGGCACGCCGATGCCGCCGAGCGCGAAGACCGGCATGATTGCAAAGATCATCCAGCTCTCCGTCGCAAACGCCATGACGACAAGCGCGACGCATACGCCTGCGACACCCGTCAGGATCGTTGCGCGCTCGCCGAGCAACTTTACCGCCGGACCGGGGAGAAAGGCCTGGGCAAGGGTCTGGCAGACGCCGAAGGTGCCGAGCGACAGGCCGACCCAGAGCCCGTTCCACTGGAATGTATCGCTGCCCCAGAGCGCCCAGCAGGTGCCGTAGGCCTCGCCAGTCGCGCTGAAGATGAAGAAGGTGATGATGACGGGAAGCAGGCTCTTCATAGAAAACACCCAGCGCAACGGCCGAAGCGGGTTCAGCGCCGAAAGATCGAGCTTCTCCCGGCTGGGTGCGCGCGACTCCGGCAGGATGAAGAATGCCAGCAGCAGGTTGCAGCCGTTCAAGACGGCCGCCGCGATGAAGGGCAGTCGCAGCCAATAATCGCCCAAGGCACCGCCGAGCACGGGGCCGACGATGAAGCCGATACCGAACATGGCGTTGAACAGGCCGAAGCGGCGGGCCCGTTTGTCCTCGGGCGAAATGTCGGTGATGTAGGCCATCGCCACGGAGACGTTGGCACTTGTCAGGCCTGCGATCGCCCGGCCGATGAACAGCATCCAGAGACTGGGCGCAAAAGCCAGGAACAGGTAGTTGATAGCGGCACCGCCAAGGGAAATCAGCAGCACCGGCCGACGGCCGAGCCGATCGCTCAGCGCGCCGAGCACCGGCGCAAAGACAAACTGCATGGCCGCGTAAAGCGCGGTCAGCGTGCCGATGTAAGGCGCGACGTTGTCAGCGTGGGTAACCTCCGTGAGCAGCGAGGGCAGGATGGGGAAGATGAGGCCGATGCCGACGGCATCGAGCACAATGGCAGTGAAAATAACGATCAGGGATTTGGTCATGGCACGCTCCGGCGGACGCGAGCATGCGGGCGCCGTCAGGCGCCAAGCGCTCGCGATCAGGGCTACGCACATTTCCCCGCATCGGATCGATTCAAGGGGAAATCATGCAGCGAGTTTAAAGGCTTACAGCGTACTGAGCGCCATATTTGACGCACGGCGCTGTAAGATGTGGCAGGTATTTGCTTTTGGGAGCCGCTGGCCGATCCATGCTCAAGAGCGCACGGATGACATGTGCTTGACCGCCTGGACGCCAATTCGTCCACCTGTTTACTCCGCCACTGAGCGGATCAAGGGAAGCGGTCGCTTTTCGCGACGGACGACAATTACGCCAGACGACGGCGCGCGACAAGCCTATTTTTCAGGGCCGGTCGAGATGTCTCGACTGCGTTCCGCACCCCGTGACGCACCACAAATGCGCGTGCTTCAATCAGGTGTGTCGCCAGACCTTTGCGGCAGAGATTAGCAAAATCACAGCGAGAGCCGGCAACAGGACGCCGTTCGGCACGACACCTAACAGCAAGCCGCCGATGAAGGTGCCCACTATCGAGCCGACCGCCATCATAACGAGGAAGCGCCTATTCCGTCCTAGAACGGCGAAGCTTTGATCGCGGCTGTATCGGGTAAAGCCGACCAGCATCGTCGGCAGGCTCACGGCCAGTGAAAGGCTGCCGGCCAATTTTATGTCCGCGCCGAACAGCAGCACAAGGGTCGGAACAAGCAGTTCGCCGCCGGCCACGCCCAGGAGCGAGGCGACGATCCCAATGATGAAGCCTGCCACGACGCCCGCAACAAGCTGCGCCGATCCAGTCAAGAGTGGCTCGCCTGACGTCGCATCATGGCCCACAACCAGAATGACCGCGATTGCCACGAGCAAAACCGCGATGACCTTATAAAGGGTTTCGGACTTGAGACGCGTGGCCCACCCTGCCCCGAACCATGCGCCCAACAGGCTTCCGGCGAGCAGATTGACCACAATGGACCAGTTATCCGCAATCGCTCCGAACGGCACTGTGGCGGCCCGGAACGGAAGGGCCGTTGCAACGACGACCAGGCTCATCGCCTTGTTGAGGACGACGGCTTCCAGAGCGGCGAAATTGAACAGGCCAATGAGCAGCGGCAAGCGGAACTCGGCGCCGCCAAGGCCGATCAGGCCGCCGAGTGCGCCGATCATTGCGCCTCCGCCGAATGCTGCCGGCGCACTGCGCGCAGGAGTGGTGGATGTGTTGGCAGCGGTTTCCATGAGCGATATATATGCAGAAATCTAACGGCATGGATAGCAACGGAATACCGGCAAGTGTCTCAAATTGTGCACCACTCGATCTGTTTCACGCCAGGGCCTTGCCGATCGCCCGGATGCCTCAGCCGCGCCGCGCCGCTTCGATCGCCGCCACGTCGATCTTCCTCATGGTCATCATTACGTCGAAAGCCCGCTTTGCCTCCGCGCCGCCTATAGCAAGCGCCTCGGTCAGCACGCGCGGGGTGATCTGCCAGGATATGCCCCACTTGTCCTTGCACCAGCCGCAATCGCTCTCCTTGCCGCCGTTGCCGACGATGGCGTTCCAGTAGCGGTCGGTTTCTTCCTGATCGTCGGTCGCGATCTGAAAGGAGAAGGCCTCGTTATGTGTGAACGCAGTGCCGCCGTTGAGGCCGATACAGGCAACACCGGCAACGGTGAACTCGACAACCAGGACATCTCCCTCTTTGCCACTGGGGTAATTTCCCGGCGCGCGGATGACGGCGCCCACAGCACTGTCAGGAAAGGTCGCAGCGTAGAAGCGTGCGGCCTCCTCGGCGTCCTTGTCGTACCATAGGCAGATCGTATTCTTGGCCATTGCATCATCCTCTCGCTGTTTGCTTCCCAGTCCCCTGAGATATGGCGCGCGCCGTCATTCTCCAGTCCGCGCCGGCCATTTGGAGAAAAGGCTGCCGGAGGTCCCTCTCGATTTTTCTGCCTGACGCTGCGCGCGACACCCGGGCGGCCAACGTACATCCGGATCTCGACCGGTACCGCCGGCATGCTCGTCCGGAGAGCCGGAAACCGAGCATCTGCGTCAAGCCGAGCGCAACCATTCCAAGTCCGCCTGCCTGGACGGCCGCGACGGACAGTGTCCACGGGCAGGCCCACCAAAGCGTGATGTTCCGCATGAACAGTTCGCCCGTCGGCCACCGGGCACCGGGCACCGACGCAGTAGTGGGCAACGATGCCGAAGGTCAGGAAAACCCCGAAGATGAAGAGGGCGAGCCCCCATTTGGCAAAATGTGCACCGAGTTGCATGGCTGTACCTCTCAACGACGGCCTCGGCTGCCCCCTTGAGCGTTACTTCGCCATGCGCGAAAAAATCAGTTCAGCTTGATCAGGGCGGGCGGCCAGTACGTGCCGTTCGCCACACCGTCGAGCGGGCCGTAGAAGCGGAATGTCAGGCGGAACTTCTGCCCCTTGGGGATCGGAAGCCAGTTTCCATCAGGAGCGTCGGCGGGCTTGTCGGTTGCGAAATAGAGCGTAAGCGAACCGTCCGAACCGTATTCCGGATGTGTCTGCTCATTGAGCAGGTAGCGATTCGACGGGTTCGGCAGCACGCGGAAGTGGACGTTGTCGACTGCGATGACCGACCAGAAATACTTGGCAAAGCGCGACGGCAATGCTTGCCTGGGGAAGGTCATCTTGTAGGCGTGGTCTCCGGTCAGGTCGCCGCCACTCTCGTCCTTGCCGCCGCGGTAGTAGAGAACCTCCGGCTTGACGTTCGCCCAGATGCCGCCGTTGTTGACCAGCGTCCGTGCCAGATAATCGAGGCCATATTCTCCAACGACGCCCGGACGCGCCCATCCGTTTTGAACGACGCCATGCCCGATCGTCTGACCCGCCTTGCCGATCTCCGCGAAGGCATGCTGCTTGATGATGCCATCGACGCGGCTGCGCTCTTCCGCGTTGTCCTTGATGGCTGCCGCGATCTCGCGAACGTCTGCCTGCCGTTTCTCGAGCCCGACGCTCAGGTCCGGCTCGCCATCGAGGGCCGGAACAGCGGCCTCGAATGCCTCGACGCCCGGCAGTTTGTCGAGGTCGAAGATCGGCGTCTTCGGAATATCCGGCAGTTTTGGCGCGCCGGTCGCCTGCAGCTTGAAATCATGCTGCAGCGCCACGGCCCGATCCGGGTCGCTGCCAAGCGCGATGCGGGCAAGGACCCGGGCATGCGGAACCGGCAGATCGATGCGCAGCGCGTCTGCCGACAGGTCCACCTTCGCCCCTCGCAGACATACCGCAAATTCACCCGAAGCCCTGCCCGGAAAGAGGCGCTCGTTGATATTGGCGAGCGTCTCGCCCCAACCGTTCAAGATTTGGACGGTATAATAGCGGTCGTTGATTTCGGGAACCGTGACGATGGTGCAACTGCTCTCGTCGACCGCGACCCAGGCCTCGGAATAGGCGACATCCAGGTTCGGATTGGGCCAGTCGACCGCACCGGGCTTCCTGTGGACCAGCTCGTTCCACTTGAAGCCTTCCTGGAAGTCGAGCTGCTGCTGCCGGGTGATCAGCAGGCGGCCAAGAAGATAGATATAGGCTTCGCTGATTTCCTCGTCCGTCGCCTGCTGCGCGCGCGCCGGAGCATCACCAATCACGGGTGCGCCGCCAAACACCAGGCCGGACATGAGCAACAGACTGACGGTGTACTGCAATCGGTTCACGGTCGCTCCTCCCTGCTATCGCGGTGACAATGCGCTTTGCCGCGTAACTGGAAAAGTACGTTACAGTTACAACGCGACCATATGGCTTCGAGCGACAGGCGACCCAATACCGTGCTCGAGCCCAAAGCGAGGCCGGTTCAGTTTTTCTGCCCGCGCCCCAGCGAACGCCTTTCCGATGCGCTCATCCGGCCTGCGCCGTGCCATGGGCATGGATCACCGCCTCGGCCTCCTTGCCGTAGAGCTCCTCGAAATGGTCGAAGTTCTTGGAGAAGTAGCCGATCCCTTGCGTTGCAGAACGCAGCGCCCGTGCCAGCTCGTCGAGCGCCGACCCAGGTACCAGGGCGCGAAAAACGTCCCAGCCCTTGGCGGCTTCGTCGCGGTCGAAGCCGAGCACCTGGCCCTTGAAGGTCGAGACAACCGGCACCAGGCTGCCGGAATAGATCGACGGGATGTGGATCTCGACGCGCACCACCGGCTGCATCAGCACGGCGGAGGCTTGCGACAGCGCCTGGCGCACGCCCATCTTGGCAGCAGCCCGGAAGGCGAATTCGGAACTGTCGACCTGATGGTGCTGGCCATCCGTCAGCGTCACGCCGACATCGATGACCTGAAAGCCGAGCGGCCCCTTCTCCATCGCCTCGCGCGCCCCCGCCTCGATCGCGGGAATGAAGTTGCGCGGCACCGCGCCGCCCTTCACCGTCTCGTTGAAGCTGAAGCCGCCGCCGCGCTGGTTGGGGTGGACGCTGAGCTTGACGTCGGCGAACTGCCCTGCTCCGCCCGTCTGCTTGCGGTGGCGGTAGTGCACGTCTGAGGGTTTGAGCACCGTCTCGCGATAGGTCGGGCTCGGCGGCCTGTCGGTGACGCCGACATGGAAGACGTCTGCCAGCGTCTTGCAGAGATCGCGCAGATGCACCGGCCCCTGCACGCAGATCAACTGCGCGCCCGTGCCCTCCTCCTGCATCACCTTGAGGCTGCGATCTGTCTCCGCCAGCTTCGCAAGCGTACCGGAAAGCTTGGTCTCGTCGCGCTCGCTGTCAGGCACCAGGATGCGCTCCAGCATCGGCGTCGGCGGCACTGTCCAGTCCGGCGCTTCGGATGCGGCAGTGCCGGTCAGAAGCGCCGGCACCGGCAGGTGGTCGGATTTGACGGCGGCAAAGATCGTGCCGGGCTCAGGTGTTCCTGCTGCAAGCGGCTTGCCGGTCGCCGGGTCCTGCACCGAGCCGACACTGCCGCCGCCGAGTGCAGCACCCTGCTTGATGCCGCTCGAAAGCGCGCGGACCAGCACGGTCTTGCCGACATTCTGGCGGTGATAGGCGTGAAAACTGACGGCGGCCAGGCTCGCTTCGGGAATGTTCCCTGCCTCGCCCAGCCTTTTCCGCAGCGCGTCGACCGGCGGCGCCTCGTGCCTCAGCGCCTTCATCAGCCGCAGGATGCCGTTGCTGTGACTTGCCGCGCCGACCAGAACAGGAATGATCCGGTTTTCCCTAAGCAGCCGCGAGGAAATGGCATAGATCGTGTCGCTGCCTGGCTCGCGATCCTCGATCAGCTCTTCGAGCAGCCAGTCGTCGAATTCCGAGAGATGCTCGAGCAGCTCGGTGCGCGCTTCCTTCTCGCGCTCCAGCGTCGTATCCGGGATCTCGATCAGCGCCGAGGTCTGGCCCTCGCGATAGCGCCAGGCGCGCTCCGAGATCAGGTCGCAGCTGCCGACGATCTTGTCGCCCTCGCGGATCGGCACTTGCCGCAGGATCAGCATATGGCTGGAATAGTCCTGCAGCGCGGCGATGACATCCCGCAATCGGCCCCGCGGCTCGTCCATGCGGTTGACGAAGATGATGCAGGGCGTGCCCGATGCCTCGATCACCTTGAGATAGGGCGCCGCCAGCACCGCCTCCTCCGGCGCCGGCGAGACGCAGAGCACGCAGGCGTCGCTCGCCAGAAGCGCGTGCTGTGCATGTGCGAGCGCCTCGGTGCCGCCGGGCGCATCGACCGCACACCAGGCTTCCTTGCCGATCTCGAACTCGGTGATGTTCAATCCGTAAGGTGACGTGGCCTTTCTGGAGCTTTCCCCCAGCGCAGCCAGTTTTTCCACCAGCGTGGATTTTCCGGTCTGCGAAGGCCCAACTACCGTGAAGCAGCGCATCGGCGATCCTCCCCCTGTCGTAGGGCGCCGTGCGTTTCGACGCCCTGCCTTCTATTAATTCTAGCGCATCTTTTGGGCTTTCAATGGCCGTGCGCAAAAACGAAACACGTGGAGCGCTTCAAAATACGTCGGACGAGGCTCAAAACACCTCAAAACTGATTGCAAAGCCGAACCAGTTTTGCAATAACTGCCCTGGCAAACCTGCCCCATCAGCGTTGCACGGAGCTACCGGATGCAACGCAGGCCTGAACCGTCAACACCGGAGATTGTCCGCATGTCGCTCACGCTTTATCTGCATCCGCTCGCGTCCTTCTGCCACAAGGTGCTGATCGCGCTCTACGAGAACGACACGCCCTTCGAGGCAAGCCTGGTGGACCTTCTTGACCCCGTGGAGGCGGCCCGCTTCGCTGAGCTCTGGCCTGTCGGCAAGATGCCGGTGCTGCGCGAAAGCGCCCGCGACGTCATCATCCCGGAAACCTCTGTTATCATCGAGTATCTCGATCACCATTATCCCGGCAACCAACCGCTGATCCCCAGGGATACCGACGCGGCGCTGCAGGCGAGACTCTGGGACCGTTTCTTCGATCTCTACATCCACGTGCCGATGCAGAAGATCGTCACCGACACGTTGCGCGCCGAGGCTGAGAACGATCGTCGCGGCGTCGCCGATGCCCGCGCCACGCTTGGCGTGGCCTATCGCATGGCCGAACGGCATTTCGAAACCAACGCCTTTGCCGGCGGAGCCGCCTTCAGCCTTGCCGACTGCGCTGCCGCCCCCGCTCTCTTCTACGGCGGGATTGTCGAGCCTTTTGCGGACGCCTATCCGCATCTTTCCGCCTATTTCGAACGGCTGCTCGAACGCCCGTCAATGAACCGCGTGCTCGACGAGGCGCGGCCCTATTTCCACATGTTTCCCTACAAGGATCTCATGCCGGCGCGGTTTCTTGCCGGAGCCTGAAAGGAATTCTGGAAAGCCAGAATCCTCAACGGCTTCCAAAAAAGTGCGACAAAATACCTACCCCTGACGTCGCCCTGCTTTTTCCTCGGTGTGTCCCACGCACATCGGTGAAATTGCCCCTGGAGGGCCCGCGAAAGAGCAAAATCAATTGGCTACCGAAGGTTAGCCAAGGCGAATGCTCTCGACGAACCTTTTTTGGAGTTCGCCAATGCGGGTTCGATGCGGTCGAGATGTTTCGATTTGCTATCCCGCTTCAGCATCGGCAGATCGATCGGCTTTTCATCAATTTTGTAACAGTAACGTACTTGCGCAGCTACTAAAAAACGAGAAGCTGCGCCGCGTGCATCAAGGATGCACAGAATGCAAGAACAGCGTTCGGGATTGCCCCCCGCGGCTCGGCAATAGTCGCGCGCATCCCCCTATCAAATTCGCAGCCACATCCACACAACAGATGAGGACCTGATCATGATAGACCAAGCTGATCGACCATATTTTTTAGGTAGACCTAGGCTAGGCGCTGGAGGTCGAGCAAAGCTGCTCGCGACAGCCGCTGCTGCGTTTACGTTCGTCGCCATTCCTTGGGGGTCGGCGACTGCTCAAACGCCCCAATCTGCAAAACCGAACATTCTCATGATTGTCTCCGATGACACGGGTTTCGGCGATCTTGGACCGTATGGCGGTGGCGAAGGACGCGGGATGCCGACGCCTAACATCGACAAGATGGCAGACAGTGGCATGACGTTTTTTAACTTCTATGCGCAGCCGAGTTGTACACCTGGCCGCGCAGCAATGATCACGGGGCGAATTCCCAACCGCAGCGGCATGACAACCGTCGCGTTCCAAGGCGAAGGCGGCGGCCTGCCTGCGGCCGAATGGACACTTGCGTCCGTCCTCAAACTTGGCGGCTACGAAACCTATTTTACCGGCAAGTGGCACCTTGGCGAGGCAGACTACGCGCTGCCGAACGCCCAGGGATTTGACGTGATGAAGTATTGCGGGCTGTATCACCTGAACGCCTACACCTACGCCGATCCAACGTGGTTTCCCGATATGGACCCGAAGCTGCGGGCCATGTTCCAGCGCGTGACCAAAGGCGCTTTGTCAGGCAAAACGGGTGAAAAAGCTGTAGAAGAGTTCAAGATCAACGGCCAATACGTCGATACGCCAAGCGTGAACGGTGCACCGGGCGTTGTCGGTATTCCGTTCTTCGACAGTTACGTCGAGAAGGCTGCCCTTGGCTTCCTTGACGACGCATCCAAATCCGACAAGCCATTCTTCATCAGCGTCAACTTTATGAAGGTGCATCAGCCGAACATGCCTGCACCGGAGTTCGAGCATAAGTCGATGTCGAAATCGAAGTATGCCGACAGCATCGTGGAACTCGACACCCGCATTGGGCGCATCATGGATAAGCTCCGTGAGACCGGCTTGGACAGAAACACCCTCGTGTTCTACACCACCGATAACGGCGCCTGGCAGGATGTGTACCCTGACGCCGGTTACACCCCATTCCGTGGCACCAAGGGTACCGTCCGCGAAGGCGGCAATCGCGTTCCCGCCATCGCTGTCTGGCCGGGCAAGGTCAAACCACACGGCAAGAACCACGACATCGTCGGTGGGCTTGACCTGATGGCGACTTTCGCCGCTGTTGCCGGCGTTGCCCTGCCGGACAAGGACCGCGAGGGCCAGCCGATCATCTTCGACAGCTATGACATGTCGCCGATCCTGCTCGGTACGGGCAAGTCGGAACGCACATCCTGGTTCTACTTCACCGAGAACGAACTTTCACCCGGCGCTGCCCGCGTCGGCAACTACAAGGCCGTGTTCAACTTGCGCGGCGACGACGGTCAGTCGACTGGAGGACTGGCGGTCGATTCGAACCTTGGCTGGAAGGGCGCGTCCAAATATGTCGCAACGGTCCCGCAGGTCTTCGATCTCTGGCAGGATCCGCAGGAGCGCTACGACATCTTCATGAACAACTATACGGAACGCACCTGGACGATGGTAACCATCAGCGCCGCGATCAAGGAGCTGATGCAAACCTATGTGAAATATCCGCCGCGCAAGCTGCAGAGCCAGAGCTATGCCGGTCCGCTCGAGATCTCGAAATACGAGCAATTCCAGTGGATGCGCGATCAGTTGAACAAGGAAGGTTTCAACATTTCCATGCCAACGGGCAACTAA
Source organism: Ensifer sp. 4252 (assembly GCF_050434565.1). NCBI lineage: Bacteria > Pseudomonadati > Pseudomonadota > Alphaproteobacteria > Hyphomicrobiales > Rhizobiaceae > Ensifer > Ensifer sp. 4252. The sequence goes on along the minus strand of NZ_JBNDIU010000004.1, from coordinate 365,793 downwards.
TCACGTCGACTACTGCATGTTTCCTTAAATCGTATTCGATTCAAGGATAAAAACATGCAGCAATTCAAAGTGCTACAGCGACCTTGGCGCGTCTCACAAGACGCGCGGCGCTGTAGGGAAAGTGGTGTGGCGTCAAGAGAGGTACGGGACCGATTTCCGCCCCCGTCTTGGCAACGACACCACACTCCCGCTGCCGGCATAAAGAGGATGTCGATGTTTCGTGAAGGTTCTCAATAATCGGCGAACCGCTCTCGGAGTTCTCTATGGGAAGTAATCTCAACCTGCCGCGAGAATGGTAGCGGAGCGCGGTCTCGCATGGCCCACAGATTTCGTTCGGCCGGTTCGTTGCAAAGCGGGCGGTCCCGGAGGGCCTCGGCAATCGCGACGTAAAGCGAACCTAGTCGACCTGCTTTGGCGGCGTGCCGATCGGGAAGGACACGGTCACGAAGCCGGCGGTGCCTTCCATGCGGTTCTTCGCGGCGAATTCCTGGTAGACCTTCAGCCGCAGCGAGACCGGGGTCTCGCCCATCTTGAAGTTGTAGCCGACCGTGCCGCCGAGTGCCGCTACCCGGCCCTTGAAGTCGCCGAGCCGCGCGCCCGAGCCGCTGTCGCCCGTCACCTGCTGGTAGAAGTAGCCGATGAAGCCGGCCGAAAATTGCGGCGTGAAATGCTTGGAAAGCGCCCATTCCGTGTGAAATTCGGTGCCGGTGCGGTAGTCCGTCGCCGGGTTCTCGCCGTCGGGCGGCGTAAAGCTAAAATTGCGGCTGCGGCTCGGCCTGTCCGCTGCCTTCCGGGCCGCTGTCCGTCGCCTTCGCCGGCTCCAGAACCTCGAGCGTGCGCGCCAGTTCCCAGGCCGCCTGAAGTTCGGTTCCAAACAGCGCAATGCTGACATCAATCGGCTCAAGCCCCAGGCGCGAGGACGGTATTTGGCGGCGGCCGATCTCGTCCTGTACCCGATAGAGATCGGCGCGAACCGCATCGACATTCAGCCCGAGCGAATGCAGCACGATATTGATCTTGCGTTGCAGGTAGCCACGCGGACCGGCGCTAAGCTCCGAGCGCAAGCCCAGGATCGACAGGAAATTGACGAGGAAGAGATAGCTGTCTGCCCCGAGATCGCCCTGAGGATAGCGAGGCAATGCGCGCATCGTCTCGGAAAAGCGCGGCCGCGAGCACAGGAAGATATCGATGCGGAGCGCCGTGTCGATCAAATCAGTCCATTCCGCCTCGCCGAGCGGGCCAAGCCCATCCAGCTCATGATCGACGTTGAAATAGGGCATCGAGCGCCTGGTGAGGATAAGCGCCAGCCGCACGGTGGAAGGCGACATCGGCGAACCGCGTGCGGCCTTCTTATCCGCCGGGCGTACGACGGCGGCATCCGGCACACCCCGTTCGATCTCGCCACGGCTTGCCAGATATTCGTAGCGCAGCATCGACGTCTGGAGATAGGCGAGCCAGGCAATCCTGACCGGGCGGGAGACGGCCCAGCGCGCAAGCAGATAAGCGGCGCCGAGAACGGGTGCATTGTAGAGGCGAAGATCGCGCCGCTCGAAACAGTTGTGCTCGAAACCGCCGAAGCGTTCCAGCGACGGATGGGACTCTGCCACGTCAGTCATCGCAGGCACTCCTCGATATCGTCGAGCACCCTGCGATAGCGGGCATCGGTCTTGCAGACGTCCGTATGGTTGCGACCATCGGCTGTGTAGGACGGCGGATCCTGCGCAAAATCACCGGGTTCCACGGTGTTTTCGTATTGGCCGATGGTGACTTTTGCCGCGACCAGGCATCGCAGCCGCCCCAGCGTCAGTCGCGTCAGCGTATTGGCCTCGGTATCCGTTATGAATCCGGAGTTCGGTCGAAGGTCTTGGAGGATCGGCACCTTGTAGAGCAAGCCGGCGTGCAGCGCCGCCAGAATGCCGTGCCCCTCAATCACCCCGATCGCGTTTTGCAGCGCGTTTGATCCCTTGTGGGCCGGGGCGAAAAGCAGCAGTTGAATATGATCGACATAGGCATCATTCACCGCCGCCAGATCCAGCGCCACATGCCGCATGATGGCACCGCCCAGCGAATGCGCCACGACGACAACCCGGTCATAGAGGAAAGGCTCGCGCTTGCGACCGTAATAGATGTAGCGATTGGAAAATTCAGCCGGCTCGGCCAGCAGCTTGCGGAAAAACTCCAACACCGAGCGACTGATCGGACGTGCCCGGCTGTGCACGCTGTCATAGCCGAGGAACAGGACGTCCGCAGTCGAAAAAAGCGCATCCCGCCGGATGTAGGCACTGGCATTGTGCCAGGTCGCCTCCGCGGCGCCGGTAAAACCGTGCAGGAAAACGATGAGCGTTCCGGGCGTTTCGCGGCACCAGAAGGCCGAACTGCCCACGCCGAAATCGATCCGGCCGAGACAATAGTGATTGCTCATTGTCCGCCCATCCAACACCTCTCTGCCGACCACTATACAAGGCCTTGCTCAATCATGCGATGCATCTATTGTAAGTAGCATTGCGGCGCGGCACGCGCGCACGTTCTCCCGTTCGATGCAGAGCCGGCATCTCATCCGCACCGTCACCTTGTTCCGTTTCCCTCCGCCCCTAGTTTGTCACCCGACGGCAAATGCCGACACCACAGGGAAGAGGAAAGCCAGATGGAATACCGATTGCTCGGCCGCTCCGGCCTGAAGATCTCGACCATCACCATGGGCACGATGACGATCGGCGGCGGCGGCAAGTTCGCGCAGGTCGGCAATGTCGGCCTCGACGAGGCGCGCCGCTATGTCGACATGTGCCTCGATGCCGGCGTCAACCTGATCGACACCGCCGATATCTATTCCACCGGCGGCTCGGAGGAAATCATCGGCGATATCCTCGGCGGCAAACGCAAGAACGGCGTTCTCGTCGCCACCAAGGCGCGCTTCAACATGGGTCCGGGGCCGAACGACGGCGGGCTCTCCCGCCACCACCTGATTGCCGCCTGCGAAGCAAGCCTCAGGCGGTTGAAGACCGACGTCATCGATCTCTACCAGGTGCATGAATGGGACGGCCAGACACCGCTGGAGGAAACCATGGAAGCGCTCGACACGCTCGTTGGCCACGGCAAGGTGCGCTACATCGGCTGCTCCAACTATTCCGGCTGGCACATCATGAAGGCGCTCGGCATCAGCGCGCTCGACCGCCGCCACCGCTTCGTCAGCCAGCAGATCCACTACACGCTCGAAGCCCGCGAAGCCGAATACGAGCTGCTGCCTGTTGGCATCGACCAGGGCCTCGGCGTGCTCGTCTGGAGCCCGCTTGCAGGCGGCCTGCTGTCGGGCAAGCACCGGCGCGACCAGACGCCGGATGGCACCCGCCAGCTTGCCGGCTGGAACGAACCGCCGATCCGCGATGAGGACCGGCTGTGGAAGATCGTCGACATGCTGGTGGCAATCGCCGGCGAGCGCAGCGTCTCGCCGGCCCAGGTCGCACTCGCCTGGCTGGTCGACCGCAAAGGCGTGACCTCCGTCATCATCGGCGGGCGCAAGGAGGAACAGTTCCGCGACAACCTCGCGGCCGCCAGCTTGAAACTGACGGACGAGGAACGCGAGCTTCTCGACGCCGTCAGCCTGCCGCCGGTGCTCTATCCCTACTGGCACCAGTTGCGCAGCGCCAAGGACCGGCTTGGCGAGGCCGACCTGTCGCTGCTGGGCCCGCATGTTTGAACCCCCACGCGGCTGCGCACTGAATGGACGCCCCTCATCCGGCCTGCCGGCCACCTTCTCCCCGCAGGCGGGGAGAAGGAAATCCGTCGCACCGCTCGTTCCACAACAGCCAAGCTCAGTCACTGCGGTTCTTTGACAACAGATGTCAGTTGGCGACACAGCCGTTGTCCGCGTCCCCTCTCCCCGCCTGCGGGGAGAGGGTTAGGGTGAGGGGCAAGCCATCGAGAGGGCGGCCAGAGACCAACCTGCCAAATGCCGGTGCCGGTGCCGGTGCCGGGAAAGCAACTCCCCTTGACTTTTGCCTTGCGAAGCACATTTTATATCATATGATACGCCGCAGGAATTCATAGGAGACAATCATGCCCAACGCACAGCCGGCTTTTGCCCCCGATCGCGACGCGGCAAGACATGAGGAAGCCGTCATCGTCAAGGCGGTGGTGAAGGCCTGCGACCTGTGGAAGCTGACGAACAGGGAGGCATCGCAGCTCTTCGACGTGCCGATCGCCACCTGGAACCGAATGAAGGCCGGCGACTTCAAGGGAAAACTCGACCAAGACAAGCGCATGCGCGCCAGCCTGATCGTCGGCATCTTCAAGGGCCTGCGGCTCTATTTCAACGGACCGCTGACCTATCAATGGCCGAAGGCAGTCAACACCGGACCGGTGTTTGACGGCCAGTCGCCGGTCGACCTGATGATCGAGGGCGGCATACCCGCGATGATGAAGGTGCGGCGCTATCTCGATGGCCTGCGCGGCGGCCTATGATCGCCGAGATCGATTTTACCGATCCGGCCACCATCCGGCTGATCTCGACCGCCTATATCGACGAGCCGGCCGTCAAGCCGCTCTGCGACGACGAGGACGACATCGAGATCCTCAACCGGCTGGAGGCGCTCACATCCGCGCGGCTGAGCCCGCTGGCCCTGCCCGCCGGCGTCAACCCAGCCGAACTCCTGAACGAATCCTTCGGCTACGGCTGGTCGCTGATCAATGCCGCCTTTTGCCATGCCCGCCCGCCCGGCAACCGCTTCAACACCGAGGACCGCGGCGCCTGGTACTGCGCCTTCGGCGACAATGCACTTGAAACCTGCCAGGCCGAGATCGTCTATCATCGCACCCGGGCGCTTGCCGACGCCGGCACCTTCCACGATATCGGCGCCTATCGCGAGCTGATCGCCGGTTTCACTTGCCGGTTCCACGACGTGCGCAGCGAAACGCGCGCCGCCTATCTCGGCCCCGACCCGGCCCTTGCCTATCCCGCCGGCCAGGCGCTCGCCGCCACTGTCTACACGGAAGGCGGCAACGGCCTGATCTACCCCTCCGCCCGGCACCTCTCAGGCGAATGCATCGCCGTCTTCCGCCCCGCCGTCATCCAGAACATCCGCCAGGGCCGCACCATCACCTTCGAGTGGAAGGGCTCGCCCGAACCGACGATCCGGCGCGAAAGTTGAGTGTGTCGCAGCAGTGCTGCGGAGGCAAAGTCACGTCTGGTGCGGAAAGATCGAGATCCTCTGACTGCCGAAAAACACCCTCATTCCTGCCTGTGCCGGAATGAGGGAGATCGAGTTGCACGCCCGCTGAGTAAAGACGGTTTGCTGGAACAACCGCTCGGCACTTGGGAGCAGGTCGAAAAGCAGGCGGCAAATCAGGAATGCCGGGAATGCGCCAGGAACCCACGCGCCATCACCAATAGGCGAAGGCTCCACGCGCTCCTGGCCACAGTCGCGCTCGAGCTCGTCAGGGCGTGATTACTGGGCGGCCTGGCAGGCCCTCAGCGCCTTGAAGGCGGCATCGGTTCCAGCGAGTTTGACGACAATGGGATTGCCTCCCTGGGGCGTAATCGTCAAGGCCGTCTTCTTGGCCAGGTCGTAGATGAAGTCAGGGTTGTTCACCCAGACAAACGCTCCGCGGTAGCCGTCCATGACCTGGCCTTTGGCCTCACCGCTGAACTTCTGGCCATCGACATCGAACAGAACTGCAAGCTTTTCGTCTGCAGCGACTTTGGCGTCGGCTTTTGTGTAGAGCGCCATGTAACCACGCAACGCGGCGGTTGCATCGATGCCCATCTGGACTTGTGTACCGTCTGCGTTTGATTTTGTGATCAAGCATCCCGGTCCCATGTTGTCCTTCACGAGAATGTCCCAGCCGGCTTCTGAACCGTATTTACTCTGGGCCATCACATCAGTTGCAAAGAGGGTCGAGAAGGCCAGCGTCAGTCCAATTGCAATCTCCGTCTTCATAGCAATCTCCTTTTTGTTTAGCAGGAATTACCAAGCCAAGCGCGGAGGACGCCGTTTATAGCAGCGCCCAACGGGGTGCGCGGCAACGGCTTCAACACGAGTTTGCGTGCAGGAGAAAAGCGAGCAACTGCGGCTTTCTAATGGAAACGGGAGAAATACCATCGACGTGCCGCCTGGGTTGCACCCGCAATCAAACAATTCGGTGGATTAACCATTCTTTAATCTTGGAATCACCGAAAAATTGGTAACGTGAGCGTGGCCGCTTGCTTTTGGGCACCGCTGCCAATCGTAAGGTACTCAGGCAACCTTAGGGCGTCCGGCAACGGGCGCCCTTTGCGTATCCCTCCCGAAAAGATTCAACAACTACGCCTGCTGGAATGACCTACGACGCTGGCCGCGATAGCGCAACGCGTCGGCAATCAATGTGAAGGCGGGCGACGTTTGCCGGCGGCTCGGGTAATAGAGGTGGTAGCCGGCAAAGGACGGGCACCAGTCTTCCAGCACCTGCACCAGCTGGCCTGAGGCGAGATAGGGTGCGACGGCATCCTCAGGCAGGTAGGCCAGCCCCAGCCCGCCAAGCGCCGCGTTTAGCCTGAGCGCGATGTTGTTGAAGACGAGCTGGCCCTCGACCCGCACCTTCACCTCGCGCCCATCCTTCTCGAATTCCCAGGCATAGATGCCGCCATGGGTCGGCAGGCGCAGGTTGATGCAATTGTGCTCCGTCAGCTGCTGCGGTGTGTGCGGTACTTTCCGCGTGGCGAAATAGGATGGCGCGCCGACCACCGCCATGCGCATGTCGGGCCCGATGCGCACGGCGATCATGTCCTTGGCCACCTGCTCGCCAAGACGCACGCCGGCGTCATAGCGCTCCGAGACGATGTCGGTCAGGCCGTAGTCGACGATCACCTCGACGTGAACATCCGGATAATCAGGCAAGAGCCGCTCCAGCGCCGGCCAGAGGATGCGGTCGGCCGCATGCTCGCCTGCAGTGATGCGGATCGTGCCCGCCGGCTTGTCGCGAAATTCGCTGAGGGCTGCCAGCTCCCGATCGATCTCGTCGAGGCGCGGGCCGATCGACACGAGCAGCCGCTCGCCTGCCTCGGTCGGCGAGACGCTGCGCGTCGTGCGCGTCAACAGCCTCAGCCCCAGCCGCGCCTCGAGCCCGCGGATCGTGTGGCTCAGCGCCGACTGCGAGACCCCGAGCTGCGCTGCCGCCTTTGTAAAGCTGCGTTCCCGTGCGACAGCAAGGAAAGCGATGAGGTCATTGATCGGCTGGCGCGGCATTCATGAAATCCTCTCACAAGCGCTTGCGACATTTACCACCTAATCCTGATCAATCCCACGCCCTAAATTGCTTGAGACGATAGCGACGACATCGCGGCCGATACGGGTCACGCAGCCATTTTCAAAGGATCGACGCCATGAACATCAAGCGAAGCGGCTCTGAAGCCTCGGCCAAGGGACCGCTGGATTATTTCACCGGCTCGGTGCGCATCGATGCCCCCTTCCAGGGCACTGCGCCGGCGCGCATCAGTGGCGCCACCGTCACCTTCGAACCCGGCGCCCGCACCGCCTGGCACACCCACCCACTCGGCCAGACGCTGATCGTCTTGTCCGGCCTCGGTCGCGTTCAGCGCGAAGGCGGCCCGGTCGAGGAAATTCGCCCGGGCGATGTCGTCTGGTTCGAACCGGGCGAGAAACATTGGCACGGCGCCTCGCCAGCGGTAGCCATGACCCATGTCGCGATTGCCGAAGCCCTCGACGGCAAGGTCGTCGACTGGATGGAGAAGGTCAGCGACGCGGACTACCAGGCGGAAATCAAAGCTGGCTGATCGTCGGCCGTTGGCAAGCCCTCGCCTGCCCGGCTGGGCGCGCCATCTCTATCCCGGAAACATCGTCATTCGAGACAAGGAAAAGCTCCATGGAAAAGCGCACACTCGGCAAAAGCGGCCTTGAAGTCTCGGCCCTCGGCCTCGGCTGCATGGGCCTCAGCTATGGCTACGGCCCGGCCACGGAAAAGCAGGCGGCCATCGCCGTGATCCGCACAGCCTTCGAACGCGGCGTCACCTTCTTCGACACCGCCGAGGCCTATGGTCCCTACCGGAACGAAGAGCTTCTCGGCGAGGCGCTCGCCCCCGTGCGTGACAAGGTGGTGATCGCCACCAAATTCGGATTCGACTTTGATGCGGACGGCGGCCAGAGCGGCATGAACAGCCGGCCGGAGCAGATCCGCAAGGTCGCCGATGCGGCACTCAAGCGCCTGAAGACCGATGTGATCGATCTGTTCTACCAGCACCGCGTCGATCCCAATGTGCCGATCGAGGACGTGGCCGGTACGGTGCAACGGCTGATCAGCGAGGGCAAGGTCAGGCATTTCGGTCTTTCCGAGGCTGGTCCGCAGACCATCCGCAAAGCCCATGCAGAACAGAAGGTGGCAGCGCTGCAGAGCGAGTATTCGCTGTGGTGGCGCGAGCCGGAGGCCGAAATCCTGCCGCTGCTCGAAGAGCTCGGCATCGGTTTCGTGCCCTTTAGCCCGCTCGGCAAGGGTTTCCTCACCGGCGCCATCAACGCCGACACCACCTTCGACAGCAAGGATTTCCGCAATGTCGTGCCGCGCTTTACGCCCGAAGCGCGCAAGGCCAACCAGGCGCTGGTCGATCTCTTGGGTGAGATCGCCAAACGCAAGGGGGCAACGTCGGCGCAGATCGCGCTCGCCTGGTTGCTGGCGCAAAAACCCTGGATCGTGCCGATCCCCGGCACCACCAAGCTCCACCGGCTTGAGGAGAACATCGGCGCTGCGGCCGTGCAACTGACATCGGACGATCGCGGCGAAATCGACGATGCGCTCGCCAAGGTCACCATCGAGGGCGACCGCTATCCCGCCCACCTGCAGGCGCGCGTCGGCCGCTGAACCCGCAAGCTTCGAAAGGAGCCAGCCAGGGAATATCGATACCAACGAGATCCTGTTCCGCTCAACCAGCCAGGAATATTGAAGCCCGTGATGAGCGGGCGCCAGACACGGCTCGGCGGGCGCAATGCGCCGGCCGATGATATGCACGCAGAAGGGCGTATGGAAACGCCCTCCTTACCTCGGCGCCAGGCCTTCCAGGTCGTTCAGTCGCTTCATCGCCGCTTGCTGCTGCAACAGTCCGTAGTTGATCCCGCTTGCGTTCAGCGAGCTGCCGGCCTGGTAGGGGAACTGATCGAAGTCGGAGAAGAACTCCTTGATCTTGCCCTGGATCGGCACCAGCAGCCACATGTTCCGGGCCAGGAACTCGATCGCTCCGCCGCCGTCTTCCATGGCCCGCTCATAGGGATCCATCCGCAGGTTTGCGATCAATGCCCAGCTCGACACCTCGCGCGTTGCGGTCGCGATGTTGCCGTGGCTGGCAGTCGCGAAACTTAGCTTCCAGTCGTTCCAGCGGATGGCATTGAGGTTGCCGCCCTGGTCGAAATAGTAGACCGAGTCCCGTGGCGGGGCCTTGGCCTCTCCCTTGAGCAGCTCCGTCAGGTCGAAGCCGTCAAGATGCACCTTGAACGTCTTGGCGCCCGCCTGGAACCCCTCCTTCATCTGGCCCTTGACGTCGGAAATGCCGGCGGCCGTCGCAAAGGTCGGAAGCCAATCCATCAGCGTCACGGGGTCGTTGATCTGCGTGCCCGGCTTCACCACGCCTGGCCAGCGCACCATCATCGGAATGCGGAAACCGCCTTCCCAGGTCGTGCCCTTTTCGCCGTGGAACATCGTCTGCGCGCCGTCCGGCCACAGCGCCAGTTCGGCGCCGTTGTCGGTGGTGTAGAGCACGATGGTGTTGTCGGTGATGCCGAGGTCGTCGAGCTGCTGGAGAAGCTGGCCGACATGACCGTCATGCTCGACCATACCGTCCGCATGAATGCCCTTGCCGGTTTTGCCCATCGAGTCCGGCTTCAGGTGCGTGAACACATGCATGCGGGTCGCGTTGAACCAGACGAAGAACGGCTTGTCGGCCTTTGCCTGCCGGTCGATGAAATCCTTGGCAGCACCGAGAAATTCCTCGTCAACCGTTTCCATGCGCTTGGTGTTGAGCGCGCCCGTGTCTTCGATCTTGCCGTCGGCACTGGATTTGATGACCCCACGCGGGCCGTACTTCTTCTTGAACTCGGGATCCTTGGGATAGAAATAGCCTTCCGGCTCTTCCTCGGCATTGAGATGATAGAGGTTGCCGAAGAATTCGTCGAAGCCGTGATTGGTCGGCAGATGCTGGTCCTGGTCGCCCAGATGGTTCTTGCCGAACTGGCCGGTGGAGTAGCCCTTCGTCTTCAACACATCGGCGATCGTCGGCATCCAGTCCTGGATGCCATGCGGGTCGCCGGGCATGCCGATGGTCAGAAGCCCGGTGCGGAACGGTTCCTGTCCGAGGATAAACGAGGCGCGTCCGGCCGTGCAGCTCTGCTGTCCGTAGGAATCGGTGAAGATCGCACCCTCGGCCGCAATTCGGTCGATATTGGGCGTGCGGTAGCCCATCAGGCCCATGGTGTAGGCGCTGATCTGCGGAATGCCGATGTCGTCGCCGAAGATGACTAGGATGTTCGGCGGCTTGCCATTGCCGGCGGCAGGCTGTGTTTGCGCCTTTGCCGCGCTAAGCGGCGCGCTTGAGCCCACCATGGTCGCGGCGGCAAAGATCGTGCCGCCGAGAAGCAGGCTGCGGCGGTCGACGTCAAGCGAATGACGGGTCTCGTCGCTGGATGGCTTATCGACATTGTGAACCATGCTCATCGTCTCCTGTTCGTGAGGACTGCAATATTTGATTGCTCTGAAACGCCTGTTGAAACCTTCTTGAAACTGTTGCGGGGGGGTGCTGGAGCCCGCTTTTGCACCGCCCGTTTGGGCGTTGCTGACTGCCCACCGATCGCGCCTCAAAAAATTACCACGCAAGCGCGCGCAATCAGGAGTACGTAACAGTTACGTAGCGGCAATTAATCGCTTGACCGGCGCGCGGAACGCGTCGGAATGGCACGATAAAGCTGGAGATTTCGCACGCACCCGACCCTGTGCAGCTGATGGTCACGACCTATGCCAGCCTGGAGTGCGCGGGAGCCGCGGCGCCGCTTTCGGCGCATCAATTCAGGACGCAGGCAGCGCCAATGGTCGCTGCGTCGACGTCATTTCGCCCTGCATCCAGTCGCAAAAGGCCAGAACCCGTGGATCCTGCCCGGAGTTCTCGGGGTAGACGAGGTGATAGGCATAATCTTCCGCCACACTGACGCCGATGTCGAACAGCTGCACCAGCCGTCCCTCGGATACTTCGTTACGGATCATCGCGAGGTCAACCAGGCCGACCGCGCCGCCGTCGATCACGGCCTCGACCACGTGGCTGGTGTCGGTAAAGGCGACGCATCGGCTGTCGTCGAAATCGTCGATACCGGCTGCCGCCATCCACATGCGCCAGTTCGGCCAGAGCATGCCTTCGGTGGTGCACTCGACGTGGCACAGCGTCTGGCCGGCGAGGTCGCGCGGCGTCTTCGGCCTTGCGCCGGCAGCGTTCAGCTTCGGGCTGCAGACCGGTGCGATCACCGCTTCGAACAGGCGCTCAGACCGCATCCGCGCATACCGGCCGGACCCGAAGCGGATGGCGATATCGACATCGTCAGCGTCGAAATCCCTGACCTCGTCGCTGATGTCGAACGTCAATTCGACGGTCGGATTGGCAGCACGGAATTGCGAAAGCCGCGGCAAGAGCCAGTTGGTGGCAAAACGCGGGCTGAGCGACACGCGCAGCTGTTGAGCGCCGCGCGCCATCCGGCGGGCGCGGCCCACGGCCCGCTGCAGCGTCTCCAGCGCCTGGACGGCCGCCTCGAACACGACCGCACCGGCCGGCGTCAGCTGGATGCTGCGGCTGGTGCGGGTGAACAGCACGAGACCGAGCTGATCCTCGATTTCCTTGATCTGGTAGCTGACCGCCGCCGGCGTCAGCCCCACCTCGTCGGCCGCGCGAGTAAAATTCAGATGGCGACCGGCAGCCTCGAAGGTTCTGAGTGCGCGGGTCCCTGGCAGCATTCGGTTCATGGATCTTCAAACCAGCCTTAATGATCCATCGAGAACTACTTGTTTTTCTTTGATCGATCAATCGCCGATGATGACGATCAGAGACGGAGGCAACCGCCCCGCCACAAACCGGATCTTGGAGAAAACAATGTCTGCCGGCCCAACCTCTTCAGTCGTACACCGCAACGGTCAGGCCGCAAGCGCCTACGACCTTTCGCCGCTCGCCTTTGCCGGTTACGCCCACTTCACCGCCATGCAGGTCCGCGGCAGCAAGGTGCGCGGCCTCGACCTGCATCTCGCCCGCCTGCGTTATGCCTCGATCGAGATGTTCGGAAAGGCCTTGCCCGACGAGCAGTTGCGCACCCATCTGCGCGCAGCGCTGGCCGCCTCCCCGGCCGACCACTCGCTGATGGCTACCGTCTCTTCGCCGGCAGGAGAGTTCACCGTCGCCGGCCCGGATGTCGGGCTCGATGTGCTCGTCCGCGCCGGCCCCGCCTCATCAGGCCCGAAGGGTCCGTTGGCGCTCTTGACCGTCGAGCACGAGCGGGCCTTGCCAACGATCAAACATGTCGGCGAGGTCGCCAAGACCTATTTCCTGCGCCAGGCCGTGGCTCAAGGTTTTGACGATGCCGCCTTCATCGACCGCCATGGCCGCCTCAGCGAAGCCTCGATCTGGAACCTTGCCTTCTGGGACGGCGAGACCGTCGTCTGGCCCGAGGCGGAGATGCTGACCGGCACCACCATGGGCATCGTCCGCCGTCAGTTACAGTCGCTCGGCATCGCCCAGCGCACACAGGAAATCAGGCCCGCCGACCTGCCCGCCCTTGCCGGCGTGGTGATGAACTCGTGGACCCCGGGCATCGCCATAAGTCGGATCGACGCGACACCGCTGCGTGACCCCCAGGCCTTCCTGGCACTGCTCCATCGGGCCCATGAGGCGGAGCCCCTCGTTTCGCCGTGACCACAATGCGCGGAACAATCCGGGCGCCAAGGGGCCGCCGCGTGCCAAGCGGCGGCCCTCCTCGCTCACACCTCCGGGTTGCATGCCAGATTTTTCCGCGCTATCTCGAGACCATGGACCAGCTCATCGAAATCGGAAATACGCGCGTCCTCAGATGCGCAGACGAAGGTGCCCTGCTTCGGGTCGCAGGCGACGCCAACGATTCTCTTGGCGACGCTTGGGCTCATAGTGCCGACCTGCTGGCGATCCCGGTTACACGCCTCGGCCCGGATTTCCTCAACCTCAGCACGCGCGTCGCTGGCGAGGTTTTCCAGAAGTTCGTCAATTACCGCATGAAATGCGCCGTCGTCGGCGATATCTCGCAAGCGCTTGATGCCAGCAAGGCGCTTCGCGACTTCGTCCGCGAAACCAACAAGGGCAATGCCCTCTGGTTCGTCCGGGATTTCGACGCGCTTCGTCTCAAGCTTGCCAGCGCCGCCTGACCGCGCTTGCGCCAGACAATCGGCGCGCCCAAGCGCCGCTGGCGACGCCGATCAAGCCAGGGCCCCGAATGGCATCTTCCTATTGGCCCTTTTCCATGCGGATCGACTCGCGCAGCGCCTTGGCCTGCGCATAGTCCGGTCTCAGCTTCAGGGCGGCATCGAGATCGGCAATGCTGCGGTCTATCCGGCCCTTGGCGGCATAGGCTACGGCGCGGCTGTGCAGGGTCTGCGGCGAATTCGGCGTGATGACCAGCACCGCGTCGAAATCGGCAATCGCCTGATCGAGCCTGCCCTTCTCAAGCAAGGCGTTTCCTCGGTTGAAGCGGGCCGCTACTTGCCGCGGATTGAGCGTTATCGCCCGGTCGAGTTCGGCGATCGCGTTGTCGAGCGCACCCATGCGAAAATAGCTTTCGCCGCGGCCGTTATAGGTATCGGCATTGTCAGGGTCGAGCTTCACGGCCTTGTCGAAATCGACGAACGCCTGATCGAACTCGCCCTTGAGCGAATAGGCAGCACCGCGGCCGCCATAGGCATTGGCAAAGGTCGGATCGAGTGCAATCGCCCTGTCGAAATCGGCAATCGCCAAGGCAAACTCACCCCGCTGCGCGTATACCGATCCACGGCCGGTATAGGCATTGGCCAGTTTACCGTCGCGCTTGATCGCCGCGTCGAAATCCGCCATCGCCTCATCGAGCCGACCGAGCTCGTAATAGGCGGCAGCGCGGCTCTGGAGGGCATCGGCATTCGACGGCGCAAGCCGGATCGCCTCGTTGAGATCGACGATCGCCGGCTCCAGCTTCTTCCGGGTGAGAAGCATCGTACCGCGGTTGTAGTGGGCCATGGCGAGCCCGGGATCGAGCCGGATTGCCTCGTCGAAGTCGGCGAGTGCCTTTTCCGCCTCGCCCATGCGGCCATAGGCTTCCCCTCGCCCGTTATAGGTGGCTGCCTGCGTCGGATCGAGCGCTACCGATCTGTCATAGTCGGCGAGCGCCTGCTTGAACTCGCCTTTCAAGGAGTGTGTCGCCGCGCGGTTGCCATAGGCGGTGGCAAAGCCCGGATCGAGCGCGATCGCCTTGTTCAGGTCAGCAAAGGCCCGCTCCAAATCGCCCATCTGCGAATAGACGATGCCGCGTCCGTTGTACGCATTCGGCAAGGCGGGATCGAGCCTGAGGGCGTCGTTGAAATCGGCGATCGCCGGCTCGAATTCGTTGCGCTCGAAGCGGACGACGCCGCGGTTGCTGTAGGACATCGCCCGGTTCGGATCGCGCTCGATCGCCGCATCGAAATCGGCAACCGCCTTGTCGAGGTTGCCCAGCCTGAAATATATCATACCGCGGTTGTGATAGGCGACGGCGTTGCTCGGATCGAGCCGGATATATCGATCGAGTTCGGCGATCGACTGCTCGGGGCTCGCCGCCGGCGCAGCGTGTTGCGCCAAGGCAGACGGAGACGAAAAGCCCAGCAGCGCTACGACCGCGACACGCGTCACAATCCTCATCGGCATGAACCCCGGCTTCAACGACAAGATGTGTCACGGAATATAGGGCGTCTTTCGCGATTGTCTCCCCGGCCGTTTTGGGGGGTGCCGCGGCCCATCGCTGGCGATGGCCGTGGCGCGCCCTACCGGAAGCGCCAACGGCCATATAGCAGTCAGTTACTCGAACTTCTCCGTGCTGTCCGCCTTGCCCTTGACCCAGTATCCCGACGCCTTGATCCAGGCGAGCGGATAGCCCCGTTCCTCGGTGAGGTGGGCGCGGATCGCACGCGTCACCGAGGCTTCGGCCGCGACCCAGACAAAGGTGTTGGGCTCGATGACAAGAGAGCGCAGGATGGCAAGAAGCGCCGAGGCGTCGGTCGCCTGATGCAAGGAGCGATAGCCCCAGTGGCACGTCAACTCCGCCTTCGTCTCGAACGCCTGTTGTTCGGCAGCTTCAGTGACGACGGCAATGCTGGTGATGCGAGCACCGGCACCGGCCTCCTCGATCCGACGGCCGATCGCCGGCAGCGCCGTCTCGTCGCCGATTAGCAGCCAGCGTTCGACATTGGAAATAACGGCGGAGCCGCGTGGGCCGCCGACGTTCAAGGCATCGCCCGGGCGCGCGTTCATCGCCCATTGGGTGATCGGCCCGGCCTCGTGCAGCGCGAAGTCAAGCACCAGCGTGCGGGTGGCGGCATCGTAACGCCGCGGCGTGTAGTCCCGACGCTCCTCCGTACCGTCGCCTGCCGGCACCAGGATCTTGACGTGATCATCCGGCGCGAGGCTGACGAAATCGGCAAGATCATCGCCTGAGAGCGTGATGCGCAGCATGCCGGGCGTGATCCGCTCGACAGCGGTCACGGTGAGCAAGCGTCGCTTGAGATCGTGGCGCACGCGCTCGATCCTTGGGGCTGTCGAGGTATGGGGCGTGGTTAGGATATTGTCCATCTGCATCCTTTTGGGGGCTCGTAAATTTCGATCCGCAGGACACAGTCGCGCAGATCGAAGCCGCAGAGCCGTTCGATCATACGCGTTGAGTGACGTTAACGCTTACGTGACCGGACAGCGCCCGGCCATTTCGACTGTTGTAGCCGACATGCCGCTCCGGTGCAACGCGATCGAGCCAGAGCGCCGACAAGCCCTAGCCTGCCCTCTCGACCGCTGGCGGCGTCCACGTGCCGTCAACAACCGCTGGCTTCGGCCAATAGGCGCGGATGTAGAGCGAGAAATCCCCGTCCTTCGGCGCCGGCAGCCAGTTGTCGCGATGATCTTCCCTGGGCGGTTCGGGCTGCACGTAGATCGTCAGTGATCCGTCGGCATTGTATTTCAGGGACTTGTTCTTGGTTCCGACGGAATAGCGCTTGACGTCGTTCGGCTCGAAGAAGTGGTGTTCGTTGTAGAGCGTCAGCGACCAGAACCCGTTGACGTCAGGCGTCTGGCCCTTGGCAAAGGTCACCGTGTAGCTGTTCTTGCCGTTCAGCCGCGCGCCCGTCTGATCGAGATCCTGGTAGAAATACTTGGTCTCTGACGGAGCGTTGACGAAGATGTTCGACTTGGCGACGGCCGTGCGGGTGAAATAATCCGTGCCGAACGCCGCATTGTTCGCCGTCGTCGTCCAGTTGTGCGCCAGGGGCAGGCCGTAGTTGCGGAACTGGAACAGAGGCTTGACGAGCTTTTCATCGGCTTCGGCGGCTGCCTCGTCCACCGCCTTGCGGATGGCGGGATCTGCCTTTGCGGCGGCAACGACGGCAAGCACCTGGGCGTAACGAGACTCCTCGCCCGGAAGAGGCGGCGCATCGGCAAGGGCAAGCGGCAATTCGTCTATGAATTTTTCCGGCACCACCCATTGCGTTTCCGCCGATCCGTCTCCCGAGGCCGGCACTTTCTTGACCGTGTTCCAATCCACGGTCTTCATGGTGCCGTCGTATTCCGACAGAGGATAAAGCGTGATGCCTTTCAGCGCCTCCTGGACCGCCGCCTTGTCCTCAGCCGTATCGTCCTGAAAGACGCGTGGGATCACGTTGCCCGTATTGGTGGAAGCGCGGAATACCTTGGTGATGCCCTTGGGCACCTCGCCGCGCCAGTTCGGCCCGACAAGCAGGTAGAAACCCGGCTGCGTGCCGTACATCTTGCCGAGCTGCGCAAAGCTGTCTGTCCTCAGATCGACGACCTGATAGACCCAGAAGCGATCCTTGAAATCCGGAACCTGGATGACGACCGGAGACGTGTCCAGCGCCAGAAACCCGGCACCATAGACCACATCCTGGTTGGGGCATGCCACCAACCTTTCATCGGGCTCGACATAATCCGTGAGCATCGGCGCCATCGGGGCCGCGCCGGAATAGAGTCGCTCGGGAACCTTGGAGTAAGACAGCCGCCGACTGTACATGTTGACCAGCGGCCAGGCCCAGAAATAAGCGTCGCTGACGACGAGCTTTGCATAGTCGGCGGTGATCCGCGTGCCGGCGACCGGGCCTAAGGCATGGAGGCCGCCCAGGCGGGCGAGATCTGAACCGGCTCTGCCGAAACCTGCCAGGCGGCCAGGATCGCGGCAATCGCCGTGACGGCCAGGATCATGCGATGGGTTGTCTTGATAGCCATTAAAACCTCCCAAAGGATTGATGCCGCGACCGTTGGATCGCAGGTCGAGGGTTACTTGACCTTTTCCAGATCGCCGGGCTTCCAGCTCTTGTCGAAGAAGGCCTTGGTCGGACCGTAGAGCCGCAGGATCGTGAACCAGCCCTTGGCGGGAATAGTGGCGATCCAGTTCTTGCCCGCACCCGGCGACGTCGGCCCGAAATAGATATCGGTCGAGCCGTCGGCATTCTGTACCGGCTTGTCCATGGTGTTGAGCGAGGGGAACGGCTGGCCGTTGTCGAGGCCGGATCCGGTGATCGGATCATAGACCGTCACGGACCAGAAGATCTTGGCGGGGATGTCCTTGGGCAAGGTGAGCTTGTAGTTCAGATCACCGGAGAGATAATCGCCGTCGGCATCCTTGAAGGCGTTGGGGTATTTCGCGCCGACATTCTCCATGTTGATCGCCATGCCCGGGCTCGTCGAATAGGCATAGGTGAAGAAGCTGGCACGGGCATCGAGCTGGTTGTAGCTGTCGGCGGTGAATTCGGCATTCGTCGCGAACGGGTTCAGCCATTGCCGGTCCTCATAGTATTTTAGCGACGTCGGGCCGTAGGCGAAGCCATGCGCCATGCGCGAAGCGGTCTTGGCCGCATCATCGAGCAGCTTGCGGGTCTCTTCGTCAGGCGCGAAAGCCTGCCCCTTGACGATGCCGAGATCGGCGGCCATGCCGCGCATCTCGAAATCCTTCGGGTCGACATATTCGTGATCGACGAAGCGGGCCAGCATGTCGAAAGCCGCCCCATCCTGCGGGTAGAGCATGTTGACCGGCACGCCCGAGGCATCGGGGAACTCCATCTTCTTGGCCGTCTCCTCCTTGCCGAGCGGATAGATTCGGGTCTGCTCCATGACCTTCACCGGTTCCTCCAGCTGCTTCGGGTCTTTGAAGAACCCGCGCCAGAAGACGAACACTCCGTAGGTTCCGGAGCGGTAGGTGAAGTAGCCTTCGGGTACCTCGCCGTCATAATCCGGCGGCAGGATCAGGTATTTTCCGCCCTTGCCCTGATCCGGGCCGGGCAGCCCGACATCACCCGCCCATTTGCGTCCGCCGATCTCGCCTTCGGATGGGATCGGCCGCTGGAAGAAATCGTCGATGATCCCCTGAAGTCCCGGCGGTACCTCGATCACCATCGGCCCGTCTTGCTTGAGGTCGAGATAGCCGAGGGCATAGATCACGTCGGAATTGGGCGTGGTGATCAGGGTCTTGGCATCGAGCCGCTTCTTGAAGATCGGCAGGACATTGTAACCCTTGCCGAACTTGGCCTCCGAACCTTCCTTCATGCCGTACATGTTGAGCGCCGGCAACGCCCAGAGATAGGTCTGCACCGCCCGCTGGAAGATCAACTCCTTCTGCAGCGCGGTGACGCTGTCAGGCGACAGGTATCCCTTGGTGTAGGGCGCTCCCGCAAGATCGCGCGCATCGGCAGCGATAGCGCTCGTGTTCATCGTCGACAGGGCAAGAATGCTTGCCGCAAGCCCAGTGGCTAGCAATGTGTATCTTGGCATGGGTCCACTCCTCGAAAGCCCGATCACAAGATCACGTCGAGGCAGGCGGCAAAAGAACGTAACGGTTACGATGACGTAACGACCGGTTCGGGCCCGACGAGACTTCCGTTGCTTTCGTTCCGGCTCAAAGAAAAAGGCGCGCCCGCTTCAGCGGACGCGCCTTTTACGAAAAGCCGGATGGTCGCGATCAGGCCGCCAGGGCCGCCGCTTCGCCGCGCACGAGATCGCCGAGACGACGGATGCCCTCTTCGATCATCTTGTCGTTGGCGCAGGAGAAGGAAACGCGCAGCGTGTTCTCGCCCGAGCCATCGGCAAAGAAGGCGCGGCCAGGCACGAAGGCAACCTTGGCCGTCTCCAGCGACTTCGCCAGAAGTGCGGTGCCATCCATGCCCTTGGGCAGCGTCACCCAGACGAACATGCCGCCTTCGGGCTTGGTCCAGGTCACGCCATCCGGCATGTACTTCTCGAGGGCTGCCAGCATGGCGCTGCGGCGGTGCTTGTAGACTTTGTGGATCTTGGCAACCTGCGCGTCGAAGCCGCGCTCGGCAACCGTGCAGATCGCCATCTGGTTGATGGTCGAGGAGTGCAGGTCGGCCGCCTGTTTCAGCAAAACGAGCTTGCGGATCACCGTCTCCGAGGCGCAAACCCAGCCGACGCGCAGGCCCGGCGCCAGCGTCTTGGAGAACGAGCCGCAATAGACGGTGCGGGTGTTGTTGATGTCGCCCTTGCGCGCGATTTCCAGCGCCAGGATCGGCGGGATCGCCTCGCCGTCGTAGCGCAGCGACTGGTAGGCGGCGTCTTCGATGACGGCGATGTCGAGCTCTTCGGCAAGGTCCAGCACCCGTTCGCGCCCTGCCAGGTCCACCGTCTCGCCCGTCGGGTTGGAGAAGTCGGCCGAGAGATAGGCGAACTTGACGCGGCCGCCGGCGGCCTTCGCAGCCTCGGCATAGGCGGCGGGCGTGCGGTTGCCGCCCGGGTTCAGCTGGTCGTAATGCGGCTCATAGGCGTTGAACGCCTGCAGCGCGCCGAGATAGGTCGGCCAGGTCACGAGCGCCGTGTCATCAGGCGAAAGGAACAGCTTACCGATATAGTCGAGGCCCTGCTGCGAGCCCGAGGTGATGAAGATGTTGTCGACGGTGGCGGGGATGCCCAGCTTTTCCATCTGCTTGGCGAGCCATTCGCGCAGCGGCTTGTAGCCCTCGCTGACCGAATACTGCAAGGCAGCACTTACGGCCGGGCCGGAGAAGATTTCCGCATAGGCATCCTTGAACTCCACATCCGGAAACAGCTCGGGATCGGGAATACCGCCGGCAAACGAGATGATGTCGGGGCGGTCGAGCAGTTTCAACAGTTCGCGGATCTCCGAGGCGCGCATCCGGCTAGAGCGCGTCGCGAATATATGGTCCCAGTCGAGCATTGGGTCGTTTCCTCAAGGATTATTGGAGCGGGGCAGCGCCTCCAGGCTTCGTCCCGCATTCTCGTTTGTCCTTCGACAGGATCACGGCGGCTAATTTATGTCAACGTTATTGACCTAAACCGCGGCATTTTCCGCCTCCCCGCCGGATCTCACTCTGCGTTATGCAGTCGACGTCGCGTCAGCCTGAAGTGGCCGTCCGCATCAGCGTGCATACGCCCCGGCCGAAGGCATGATGTAACTGTTACATCCTTGTCCGCCGCCGGAACAGGGCGCAGAGTTTCACCTTCCATCGATCGCATATCACAGGCCGCATTCTCGATCATTCACCGGTATGGAGAAACACGCCATGAGTACGCATCAGGGAGACGACGATCAGCAACAGAACGGGCATTCATCAGGCGTAAGCCGGCGCGACCTTCTGCTCGCAGGCAGCGCGCTCGCGGCAGCGGCGATGACCGCCTCCGGCGGGGCCGCACCGGCGAGTGCCCAGCAATCCACGCCCGCCACCGCAGGCGGCGGCAAGCCGAACATCCTCATGATCATGGGTGACGATATCGGCTGGTTCAACCCGAGCATCTATCACCGCGGCATGATGGGCTACCGCACACCCAATATCGACCGCATCGGCAACGAAGGCGCGATGTTCACCGACTGGTACGGCGAACAGAGCTGCACCGCCGGCCGCGCCGCCTTCATCACCGGCCAGTCGCCGATCCGCACCGGCCTTACCAAGGTCGGCCTGCCCGGCGCCGATATCGGCCTGCAACCGGAAGACCCGACGGTCGCCGAATTCCTGAAGGCGCTCGGCTACGCCACCGGCCAGTTCGGCAAGAACCATCTGGGCGACAAGGACGAATTCCTGCCGACCAACCATGGCTTCGACGAGTTCTTCGGCAACCTCTATCACCTCAACGCCGAAGAGGAGCCTGAAAACCCGGATTATCCGAAGAGCCCCGATTTCCGTAAACGCTTCGGCCCGCGCGGCGTCATCCATTCCTACGCGGATGGAAGGATTGAAGACACCGGCGCGCTGACGAAGAAGCGCATGGAAACGGTCGACGAGGAATTCCTGGCCGCAGCGCTCGAATTCATCGATCGCCAGCACAACGCCCAGAAGCCGTGGTTCTGCTACTTCAATTCCACCCGCATGCACGTCAACACCCACCTCAAGCCGGAATCCGAAGGCAAGACCGGCAAGGGCATCTATTCCGATGGCATGGTCGAGCATGACGGCATGGTCGGCCAACTCCTGAAGAAGCTCGACGATCTCGGCCTCGTCGAAAACACCATCGTCGTCTACACCACCGACAACGGTGCCGAGGTGATGACCTGGCCGGATGGCGGCAACACGCCGTTCCGCGGCGAAAAGGCCACCAACTGGGAAGGCGGCTACCGCGTGCCGACCTGCATCCGCTGGCCGGGCGTGATCAAGCCGAACACCATCTACAACGACATCGCCTCGCATTACGACTTCATCCCGACCCTCTGCGCGGCCGCCGGCGAACCGGATATCGTCGAGAAATGCAAGGCGGGCTATCAGGCCGGCACCAAGACCTTCAAGGTGCATCTCGATGGCTACAACCTCATCCCCTATTTCAAGGGCGAGGTAAAAGACGCTCCCCGTCGCGAGTTCCTCTATTGGAACGACGACGGCGAACTGGTATCGGTGCGCTTCCAGGATTGGAAGGTCGTGTTCAAGGCGCAGGAAAGCACCGGCATCGGCGTCTGGCGTGACCAGTTCACCACCATGCGCACGCCCAAGCTGTTCAACCTGAGGGCCGATCCGTTCGAGCGCGGCGACGAGTCGATCGAGTACGAATCCTGGTTCTTCAACCGCGCCTTCGTCGTCGTGCCGTCACAGGCGATCGTGGCGAAATGGTTGGAAAGCTTCAACGACTTCCCGATCCGCCAGAAGCCGGCGAGCTTCAATCTCGATGAGGTCATGGAAAAGCTGTCCGGCTCCGGCAGCAAATAGCGCTACAGCATGTTTCCTTAAATCCTATTCGATTTAAGGAATTATGCAGTAATCAGTCCGTGGCCTCGAGGCTTGCAAGAGCATCGGCGATCCGCGGCGGCGCCTTGGGGCGCGCATACATTCGCTCGAGATAGGCTTTGAGATTGGGGAATTCGTCGATCAGCCCGAACTCATTGCCCCAGTCGATGACATAGACGGTGACGCAATCGGCGATGCTGATGCGGTCGCCGATGACGAACGTGCGCCCATCCATATGCCGCTCGAGCACCTGCGCCATCGCCACGAACTCCTCCTTGGCAAGCGCGATGTCCTGGGGCAAGCGCTTGTCTTCGGGATACAGAAAACTGTGCTTGGATATCCGCCACAGCGGCTGTTCCAGTTCGGTGACCGCAAACAGAGACCAGCGATAGGCCTGCGCCCGCTCGGTCAAGTCGACGGGCATCAGCCCCTTGGCGGCGTATTTTTCGGCCAGGTAGAACACGATCGCCGCGGATTCCGTAAGCACAAGGTCACCGTCGACCAAGACCGGAACCTTTCCGGCGGGGTTGAGGCGCAGGAAGTCGGGGTGACGGTTTTCGCCGCCCAGCAGGTTGACGGGCACGAACTCGAAGTCCGCGTCCAGTTCCTGAAGCGCCCAGAGAGCGCGAAGCGAGCGTGTCGGACCCAATCCATACAGTTTCATCATCTTGGCGTTCCTCGGTTTCTATCAGCCTGCAGCGTCGCTGCACTGTCAAAACGGCGGCCCCGAATGGCTGATGTGATGCGTGCGGACATTTCCGGCTTCGAATTTTACATCAGTTTTGGGCGGGTTCGATATCTTTCGCCAGGCCTTGAGCGCGGCTTCTGATTCCCACAGTTCCATCATGTTGACACGAGTGGGATCGACTGGGTCTTCGCTGATGGACAGGTCGAGGCAGCCGGGATGGGCACGAGCCCGCCTGATCAGATCCGCAAAGGCTTCGACGAACGCCTTCCGCCGAGCGGCCGGAACGCTGTAATGGCCCGCGATAACCAGCATGTTTCTTCTCCCAACATCAAAATTGCGTGGTCGCCTTCCAAGGACGTTGCAGGAAACGCCGATCCGACAGAAGCTCGCAAAAATGTGCAGGCAGTTTGCAGATCCGGCTCTCGCTCACGCCGCTCGGCGATGTGCGTCGCGCGATACCGGATCGCGGAAACCCGCCATTCGGCCAAAGATTGCCTGGGCGCAATGTTGGCGCAATCGCGCGGCCGCATGCCAACCGCTCGAGTAGGGCATCTCCAGGAAAGTGTGAAGCGGCTTTCCATCAGGAAATGCTTGGAAACAAAGAGATAGAGCGTTTCTGCGACTTCGTTTAGATCGGAACCGCTCCAGAATGATGCGGTACGCCAGAGGAACACCAAGTGACGATAGACAGCAACGACACCCTCGCTTTCTACCGCGACAATGCCGAGACCTACGCGGCACGCGACCGGCAGCCGCCGACGGATCGCCTCGCCGCCTTCATCGCCCGGCTCTCGCCCGGTACCGCGGTGCTCGATCTCGGCTGCGGCGGCGGCCACGATAGCATCCATCTGATCGCGGGTGGCTTTGATGTCACGCCCTGCGACGGATCTGCGGAACTGGCGCAGGCGGCAGAGCGGCGGATCGGCCGCAAGGTCGAGGTCGTCACCTTTCAGGAAATCGAGTGGAGCCAGAGGTTCGACGCCGTCTGGGCGGAAGCGTCCTTGCTGCACGTGCCGCGCGCCGAATTGCCTGACGTGCTGGTGCGCGTGCACAGGGCCTTGCGCCCGGGCGGCCTGCTGCAGGCGAGTTTCAAGGCCGGTGAACGAGAAGGCCACGACCGCTTCGGCCGTTACTTCAACTACCCCTCGGCAACCTGGCTTCAGACCTGTTTCGAATGGGCTGGATGGTCGAACATCCACATCGAAGCGGCGGACGGCGGCGGCTACGACAACCAGCCGACCCGCTGGCTGCATGTGACGGCCACGGCTGACCGCGCAACGCCTTGAAGCGGGTTGCTTCTGCTCCTGAGCACGCAGACGGACACTCCGCGAATTTAAGGATAAAAACATGCAGAAATTCAAAGTGCTACAGCGACCTCTGCGCGTCTGACAAGACGCGCGGCGCTGCAGAGGACCGGACCGCGTTCAGAAGGCCCCGGGTCGCGCGGCCGGGGCACGGCAGATCAACACCAGTAAGCAAACGCCGTTGACCTGCCCTAACCATGCGCGCAGTTCAAGCCGAAACCTTAGTTCAGGCTTCGCGGCTAAAGTAACTCAGGATCAGAAGCGTGCAGATCGCGCCAATGATCAGGGCATCGAAAAGTGCAAAGTGCTCCAGAATGTTTGGCATGATACATTCTCCTTCCCACTAAACCTATGAGAGCATATTTTTGCTCCAATGGGAAGCTTTCAGAAAAATATACTTTATTGACCAACGTCAATTCGAAAACAAAATCTTGCGATGCAGCAGGAATATACTGCGCCGCACAAGAAATTACCAATCAAAATCTACGGTAAACGCAACCAGAAGGAGCGCCGCGGAGGTGGTAGTCATGGCTCGCAACGGTCGCCGATGTGGCTGGTTGCGTTGCATGCCCTGGCCGTCACGTGGACCGAAGATGTCCACCGATATCCCGTGTGACGGCATGGCTTCGCCTTCCCGCATCAGGCCGACCGAGTGTGCGCGGCCCGGCAGATCTCCATCAACCGGCATCGGCTCCAGAAGAAGTTATGCGGAAGCTCAAAGCCGCGGCGTGTTTGCGCACCCCAATAGGCACGCACGGCCGGGTCTGCTCCAACCGGCATTGCCCGAAACCTGGCGGCTATTTCGGACAGACACAACTGCACGCCTCCTTAGATCGGATGTGATCCCATAACAAAATTATGTAGCAAATTCAAGACATTAAAGCGCCAACGCGTCATATTTGACGCGCGGCCTGCAGGACCTGCGGCAGGTATCCGTCCTGGCGCCGTGCGTCAGGCCACCGGCTGGACGGATTTGACGCTGCCGTTGTTGTCGACGATGCAGTTGAACTTTCGTCCGCCGGCGTCGAGATCGACGCTGTAGGATGCCGCGTCCAGCTGGCGCGAGCTTGTGGGCAGAACCTTGCTGCTATCGACCTTGGCGGTGCCCGCCGCCGCATTGGCGCAGATCAGCTGCAGATCGGCCGGTGCCGTCTGCAGGCTGGTGCGCGCCATTTCCTCGGGCTTCGGCGGCGCAGACTGGCAGCCGCCGAGAACGGCAAGGCCAACCCCTGCCGCCACAAACAAGTTCCTTGAACGCATCATCCCCTCGATCACAAAAAGTCCTCCCCTTCCAAATCCTGTGGTTCGCTGCCCTGCCCCGCCGCCCATTGCCCCGGCTGCCGGCTCGGATCAGACACCAATCGCCAAGCTTCTGTTCAAACAGTCCGGCCTCGGCGCACTCGCAGGACGAAGCAGCCGAGACATGCCCCGGCCGACGGCGGCCTTCACAGGCGCTGCCGCCGGGCCGCTGCTTCAAACACCCTTGTAGAGTGCCGCACCCTGCATCAGCACGATCACCTTCGCGCCGACCTCGACCCGCGAATGCAGGTCGGTTACGTCGTCATTGTTCATGCGGATGCAGCCGGATGACACGTCGAGCCCGATCGTCCAGGGCTCCACCGTGCCGTGGATGCGGTAGATCGTGTCGGCGTCGCCCTCATAGAGGTAGAGCGCGCGGGCACCGAGCGGGTTGTCCGGGCCGCCGGGCATGCCGGCTGCCCACTTTGCCGCGTTCGGATCACGCGCAACCATTTCGGCCGGCGGCGTCCAGGTCGGCCACTCCGCCGTGCGCCCGACGCGCACGATGCCGGCCCAGCCGAACCCTTCACGCCCGACGCCGATGCCGTAGCGGATCGCCTGCCCACCGGGCTGGACCAGATAGAGAAAGTGCTGGTTGCCGTCGATGATGATCGTGCCCGGCTTTTCCGCTGTGCGGAACGGCACCACCTGCCGGCGAAAGGCCTCGGGCAGCTGATTGTTGCGGGCATAATATTGCCGTGCTTTCTTCTTGTCGTAATTGACCCATTTCTTGGTTCTGGCGTCGTAGATCTGGGTCTGCGCCAGCGCCACCAAGGGTCCGAGGCAGAGGCCTGCGGCAAGCATCACCAGCCCGAGCTTGCGCGCCCGGGTCATGAACTTTGTGCTTCCCGCATCGGCTGCGTTTCGATCCGGTGTTGTCGTCATGGTTTCGCCCACCCGTCGATGCGTGCCGCGTTGTCGTCCGCCCACTTCTTCGCGTAGTCGGCCGGCGTCTGGCGCTCGACCTCCAGCGCGTAGCTCATCTTCGTCACCTCCTCGGGCGAGAAGTCGACCTGATCGAGGAATTTGGCGATGTCGGGATGTTTCTTGCCGAAGCTGGTGGCATAGGCGATCTGGAAATGCGCCGCGTCCCAGGAGGTCGCAGCCGTCGACTTGGCTACCCACAAGGGGTCATCCGCACCAACGATCTTCCACTTGGCCGGATCGTGCGGCGGCTCCTCGATGCGAGCGATCTTGTGCAGCTCGAAGACGTGGTGCGGCGCGTAACAGTAAAACACCATCGGCCGTGCCGTCGCGATCGCCGCATCGACACCTGCCATCGCCACCTCTTCCTCCGCCTCGAACAGCGTCAGGTTCGCGCCATAGCCGTAGCTGTTGGCCCTGGCGCGCTCGATACCGGTCGAAAGCCAGGTCGGCGCGCCGATCCAGAGCTCGCCCTTGCCGTCGCCATCCGTGTCGAGGATCTTGGTCTTTTCGGGGTCGCTGAGATCGGCGATCGTCTTGATCGTCGCGGCCGCCTCCGGCGTGGCGCAGAGCCCCTGCCAGGCCGACACGCTGCGCGCGCTGAGCGTCGCCACACCCTTGTCGGTCACGTATTTCTTGACGATGTCGCCGAAATTGGGCTGCCAGACTTCCGGCTGGATATCGACATCGCCGGTCTCGAAGCCGACGAAGGCGTTGAGTGTTCCGAGCTCCTTGACCTCGGCATCGAGGCCGAATTTCTTGGCGATGCTGACCTTGAGGATGTTGGCCGTCGCCTGGCCGGACGGCCAGTTGGGCATGGCGATCACCAGGTCCGCCGCCGTGACGGGGGCAGCGGAACCGAGCGCGAGCACCAGGCAGGCAGACATGCAGAACTCTAGACGTCTCTTCACAGTCCCCTCCGAACAGCATTGACCGATCGACTTGAATGACTTGCGAATGCGTATGAAAGGCATAGCGGGCGGCGGCGATGCCCGCACCCTATCGAATGCAACTGTTCCCGTAGTCGGGCCGCTTCCGGCCCCGGCAACGTTTTCCGCCACCTGGTCTTCTTTGGCCGGCAGGATGCCTACAGGATCGACATCC
Organism: Ensifer sp. 4252; assembly: GCF_050434565.1. Classification (NCBI taxonomy): domain Bacteria; kingdom Pseudomonadati; phylum Pseudomonadota; class Alphaproteobacteria; order Hyphomicrobiales; family Rhizobiaceae; genus Ensifer; species Ensifer sp. 4252. Next base: position 338,046 of record NZ_JBNDIU010000004.1, on the reverse strand, counting down.
GTCAACGCCCGGCTACACCGGACGTTGAAAGTGCTGTGATTTTTTCCATCAGCCGGCAGTTGTCCCAAAGGAGCGGCAGGGCGCGCTGCATCGGCTCGTTCGCCGCCGGCACCGGCGGCGCCGCCCCGCCCGCCAGTCGAGCGCAGCGGCGATGGCGGCCGCAAGCACGCACCGGATTGCGCCGGTCTGCCGCGCGCGATGAAACGGTTGAGCAGATAGCCGGCCGGCAAATGAGCAATGAACCCGAACGATTTCCCCGGGCATGTGAAGCGCGGCAGGCATGACGCGAACAGGATCGAGATTGCAACTCGTTTGGCCGAATTCGTAGCCACCTTGCGTTAGACGCAATTAAAGCTCACAGTGTTACATCGACATTGGCCATTATGGCTTTTCGCGGCGTCAGAGGCCCTCGACCCGCCATCTTTCCCTATATCGAGCGCTGAAGTGTGCGCGCCGCGTGCACGCGCGGTTCCTCGAATGCCCATGTGCTGACATGATCATAGGCACGATCATGCGTTTCGACTTCAACCGCGGCTACGGTTTCGTCCAGCCGGAAGACGGTGGTCGCGCGGTCTACGTCGATGCGCGGGCGCTCTATAAATCAGGCATCAAATCGATCTTTCCCGGGCAGACATTCCGCTTCGAGATCTGGAAAGACGAGAAGGGCCGCATCGCCGCCCGCAACCTGCGGCTCTGACGCAGTCGACAACGAACCGATTGTCATAGCCGCAACGCCGAGCAAATGCCGGCGTTACAGCGCCGCGCGTCAAATATGACGCACCAAGGACGCTGTAACACTATGTATTTTCTGCATAATTTCACCTTAAATCGGATCCGATTTAAGGAATTGTGCAAGTAGAAGGAGACGTTATGTTCAGCCGAACCAAGCACCGAACCGTCCACTTCAGCGAACCCTTCCGATTGCCGGATGTCGAAGGAATGCTCGCGGCCGGAGACTATGAGGTGGATGATGACGAGGAACTGATCGAAGGCATTTCGTGGCTCGCCTATCACCGCGTCGCCACGTTCATCAAGGTACCGGCGACGACGGACAATCAGCAGTGCATGCGCATGGTCGCGATCGCGCCGGATGAGCTCGATCGCATTATCGCGGTGGACCGCGCCAAGCATGCCTTCGGCCAGGCACCCCAACCCTGAGAGGTCAAGAACCAATGCCCGCACATCGCTTCGCCGTTGGATTATCGGTCCGTTTCAGGGATCGCAGCCATCTCTCGCCGAATGCGGCGGAAACCTACCGCATCACCGCCATCATGCCCGTTCGCGACAGCCAGCCCCAGTACCGCATCCGCAACGACGAGCTTGGGCAGGACCGCGTCAGCAAAGAGGAAAACCTGGAGCCGATCGAATGGGGCATGCCCCGCCACTAACAGCACCGCGCGTCTTATCAGACGCGCAAAGGTCGCTGTAGCACTTTGAATTGCTGCATGTTTTTATCCTTAAATCGGCGACGATTTAAGGAAACATGCCGTAGAGCGTTTCAGAAACGCTCTATCGTTTTGTTCTTGCGCATTTCAGACGGAAAACCGCGTCGCACTTTTCCTGGAAATGCCCTGCTAGAGGAATTGCCATGACCTATTACGGAAAACTGAGACAGCTGCTCCAGTGGAAGGGCGCTCCCGCCATGGAGCCCATCACCAAGCCGCCCACCCGAAAACCCTCTGTCCGCAAGCCGAAATCCATGTCGGACGGCGAGCAGAAGAGCGTGAACGAGAGCACTGTCAAATTGCGGCGCGGCCGCGAGACGTTGGAGCGGCACCGCCTGTTGTGACCCCACAACGGGATGTGATCTGAACACGCGCCACGAACAGCAAACGCACAAGTCGGCAGGCGGGCCTCCGGTGGTTCTGCCTACCGAACCGGCGCTTCAATCAATCCGGCCAACGCGTCGAAGGAATTCTGACGACCGGTTGCACTTTCGCGGCTCCGGCGCAGCTCAACTGACGAAGCGACGGGCCGCGATCGTCGCAGCCCAGACAGGGACTTGGACATCCTCAACCGGCGGCTTGCAGACACGAGCGGCCTGAGAAAGATACACATGCACGGGTTACCCGCAGATATGATTGCCGCACTGACCGACGCGGAGATCGACATGCTCCGTCGCGTCTTCGAGGCCGTCTGCATCGAATACGACATCCCGCGGGAAGGAGCCCGGGCCGAACATCTCGCGCGATTTCTGATGGCGGCGTTTAGCGGGCCGCTTTCAACCGAGAAATCCCTGCTGGCCGCAGCCCATTCCTTCTACCTTCGCCACATCGCCGAGCCGTGAGCGCCTGTCGCGCCCAACCAGGCAGTCACAAAGCCGTCGCGCCTTCCCGCAACCGGAGAAAAGTTCATGCGTAGCATCCTCCTGGGGCTTGCCCTGGCGCTGTTCGGCATGTCACCAGCCCTGTCGGCCTGCAACGACGATCTGCTGATAATCTCGAAATGGTCGATAAAGCCGATCGACAGCCACATGAACGAGCTGTCCTTTACCGTCCGCTCCAGCGCCGGAAAAGGCATCCGGATGCTCGATGCGCAATTGCGCTTTACCGACACTCTGGGCGCCACGATCGGCCCCCTGGTCATCGATCGGGATGTCACTATCCCCGCCCTCGGCAGCTTCACCGACACACGGGTCTGGGGGCCCTTCACCATCGAGCGGCTGCTGAAGGTCAATGCAGAAGACATCACCGCCCACACATGCGTGCACGCGGTCGTCTATGATGATGGCTCCAAGGAATCATTTGAATAGTGCGGCGCCGGCCTCTGCAACAAGGGTGTCGGCTGAAAAGCGCGCAAAGAAAAAGGCCGGGGAATCCCGACCTTCTCAATATCGTCTCAATGGCCAGTGCCAGTACATCCGTGGTCAAAGACCAGAGACGAAATATCGGTGATTACGCAGCAGACAGGTTGTCGGCAGCGCTCTTGCCCGAACGTGCATCGCGAACGATGTCGAAACGGACCTTCTGGCCTTCTACGAGCGAGCTCATGCCGGCGCGTTCGACAGCAGAAGCGTGCACGAAAACATCGGTTGCGCCGTCGTCCGGAGCGATGAAGCCAAAACCCTTGGTGGTGTTGAAGAACTTTACGGTTCCAGTATTCATAAGAAATTCCTTTCAATCAAAAAGTTTGCCGCCCGGCTATGGGCCGGACTCGGCAGTAAGATCGATTTTGATAGGAAAGGTCAGCTTGAACGCCGGTTGGCGAGAAAACAAAGCTCAGCAAGCAAGATCGATGGCAGACCCTTTACAGGCACATTGTGTTCTTAGCAAGGACCGAAATCGACTGTGGAAATACGTATGGCATCCTTACGCCATTCCGACGGCATAATTCCGTTCTCGCTCCTCGGCCATGACTTTCAATGTCGGCTGCCCCTCCGGCCGCTACGCTACAGCGCCGCGCGTCTTATTAGACGCGCAAAGGTCGCTGTAGGACTTTGAACTGCTGCATGTTCTTATCCTTAAATCGAATACGATTTAAGGAAACATGCAGTAGCAAGTTCTGGGCACCGGAGACGAGTTTGATCCCGGAATACTCAAGGCCCAATTTTCCTCATGCCTCGCCCCAATATTCGCCCTTTGTCGCCGCGATCGAACCCTTGCTATCACCCGGCCGAATTTGCAGTGCAAGGGAAACAGCCATGAACCTCCGCCTCCTCGCCGCCGGCATGCTGCTGGCGATATCCACGGTCTCGACGGCCGAGGCTCGCACGATCTGCACCCTGATCGCCGATGCCGCAGGCGAAGGCACCGTGCTGCAGCAAGGCGATTGCGACAGCCGCGTCACCCCGGCATCGACCTTCAAGGTGGCGCTCAGCCTGATGGGCTATGACAGCGGCTATCTCAAGAACGAGCACGAGCCGACGCTTGCCTTCCAAAAGGGTTATGTCGATTGGGGCGGTGACAACTGGAAGCAGCCGACCGACGCCGTTCGCTGGATGAAATATTCCGTCGTCTGGTTTTCCCAGCAGATGACGAAATCGCTCGGCGAAAAGACGCTGCACGACTACGCCACCAGGTTCGGCTACGGCAACGCCGACTTTTCCGGCGACCCCGGCAAGAACAACGGGCTTGAGCGCGCCTGGATCGCCTCGTCGCTGAAGATCTCGCCGCGCGAACAGGTCGCTTTCCTGAAAAAGCTCGTCAACCGCCAGCTTCCCGTCAGCGCCCATGCCACCGACATGACGCTCAAGGTGGTGGAAGAGCGTCAGATCTCCGGCGGCTGGACCGTGCACGGCAAGACCGGCGCCGCCTTCCCGCGCCGGGCCGATGGCAGCTTTGACCAGGCGCGCGGCTGGGGCTGGTTCGTCGGCTGGGCGCAAAAGGACGACAGGACCTTCGTCTTTGCCCGCCTGATCCAGGACGACAGGAAAGAGCCCGGAACGCCCGGCGTGCGCGCCCGCGATGCATTTCTCGGCGAACTTCCGGCGCTGCTTGCCGGCAGATAGCGCTACTTGATGGTGCAGATACCGTTGGCGCCGCCCTTGCCGGTATAGGACACGGCAGGCGAGCCATCCGGGTTGACGCTGAGCGAAATCGTCACGCCGGCGCCATTACAGCGCCGCGCGTCAAATATGACGCGCTAGGGGCGCTATAACACTTTAAATCTGCTGCATAATCTTCTCCTTAAATCGAATCCGATTTAAGGAATTATGCAGTGGCTTCGAAGTAGTTGTCGTTGAACTTCTTCAGCTTGCCTTCCTTGCCGTTGATATAGATCGGCCCGCCTTCGTCGGCGTGGACTTCGATGTTACCCGGGCAGGAAGCATTGACCTGCGGAATGCCGGCCACGGCCTCGCCGGCCAGAGCGAATGCAGCGATTGCCGCAGCAACACGCAGGCACGTCTTCATGACACCCTCCTTGGGAACCATCGTCGACAGCACCGGGGCAGAAACCCGGCGGCCGGATCGTGGCAGCATGAGAATGGGTGTCAAGCAAGAATGCAACCATAGCAAGGCGTTGGCTTGCGTCCCATTGCCGCCGACGCGACGTCATCGACGTCATGCTTGCTTCGTTCGGCATCTGCCTGGGGAAGCGACATGCAGCGGCTTTCAAGCGCCTCAACGCCTGCTGGCCCTGATCTGCCGCGACGCCACGGCGCAAACGAGAAAAGACCCGCCGCGGTCAGCACGCGACGGGTCTTTGGCAGATGCGGATCACCAACGGGGAGGCTCGTTGGGATCACGTGAACCACCTGACTGGGAGGCGATCAGCTGGTTCGCATTGCTCTTGGCAAAGGTCATTGCCTTGCATGTGTTGGATATTAGCTGACGTTGTGGGCCGCAGGTGTTCCCAAGGTAACAGGCCCGCGAAAATCATCGGAGGCGGCGAGGCACGCCCTGGCCTCTCAGCCGCACACCATCGCCTCACGCAACCACGGCATCGTCGACCACTGCCGAAGAACCGTCGTTGTGTCGACCGCCCTCCTCCCCCCAGCGGCAAAGGGCGGCGGCCGCGACTTTGAGCGCCGCGCCGCGCTCGGTCAGCGAGTAGACGACCTTTGCGGGCAGCGACGAATAAACAGTGCGATCGACCAGTCCATCCGCCTCGAGCTCGCGCAGTTGCTGGGCCAGCATCTTTTCGCTGATCGCCGGAATGGACTGGCGCAGGCGGCCAAAACGACGCGACGCTTTTCCGAGCTCGCAGAGGATATCGACCTTCCACTTGCCCTCGATCGCCTTGAGCGCGACGGCAAAGCCGCAATTTTCCATGGTCGGGTTCACGATATCCTCCTTAACCCCGGGGCACTTACCCCAGCGTAACCACTTACCGGCCGGTGCGTATTGCTCGCTCCGGGCGCCACCATACCTCTGGCCAGCGACGGCAACGAAGAGCGTCGCGCCAATGGATATGGAGATTTGCAATGAAGCCTTCAATCAGTGTTTTGGGAACGGGACGCATGGGATCGGCGCTGGCGCGCGCCCTGCTCCGGGCCGGGTATCGCACCACGGTCTGGAACAGGACAAAGGAGAAAGCCGAACCGCTGGCCGCACTCGGCGCCACCGTTGCGCCAACCGTCCGCCAGGCGATCGACGCGGCCGAGATCGTCATCGTCAATGTCAGCGACTATGCCGCCACCGCAGCGCTGCTGCGCGCGGGCGACGTTGCGCCCGGCTTGCGCGGCAAGCTGATCGTCGAGCTGACGTCGGGGACGCCTGAGGGCGCGCGCGAAACCAGCCAATGGGTCGCAGCCCAGGGCGCCCGTTACATCGATGGTGCCATCTTGGCGACGCCCGATTTCATCGGCACCGATGCGGGCACGATCCTGCTCTCGGGCGCGCTTGCCCCCTTCACGGCCAACGAAAATGTGTTTCGCGCACTCGGCGGCAATGTCCAGCACATCGGCTCCGACGAGGGGCTGGCCAACGCGCTGGACAGCGCCGTGCTCGCGCTGATGTGGGGCGCACTCTTCGGCGGCCTGCACGCGATCGCCGTCAGCAAGGCCGAAGACATCGACCTTGGTGAACTGGGGCGTCAATGGAAGGCGACCGCGCCTGTGATCGAAGGGCTGGTCGCCGACCTGATCAAGCGGACCGGTGCCGGGCGCTTTGCCAGCGACGCGGAAACGCTGTCGTCGATCTCGCCCCACTACGGCGCTTTCCAGCACCTCAAAGAACTGATGGAGGCGCGCAGCATCGATCGGACCGTCGTCGACGGCTATGACGCGATCTTCCGCCGGGCGATTGCATCGGGCCATCTGCATGATGACTTTGCCGCCCTCTCCCAGTTCACGGGGAAGGCGTAGCGCCCTCGAGCGAACGAGGAACGCCACATCTATTCCTGGGCTGGTCGCCGTTCCGAGCTGGCAACGGTTCAACAGCCAAGTCTCTGCCGCGCCAAAAGTCGCCGGCAGATTGCACCGACCTTCTTCGCCCGCGCCGACGCGCGGGCGATCCCTTCGGCAACCACAGGGCTGAGGGATGGAGAGACTGTTGACGGAAAATAGTTCCGTGGCGTGGTCTGCCCTTGCCAGCAGGAAAAACACCGGCAACAAGCGGTAGAGCCCCCTAGCCCGCAGTCGAAACCGCTTCTGTGACGATGCCCTTGGACACCACGCAACGCCAGGGAACATTTTTCGGCCCGACGCCGACCATCACGACCGTACTCGCCCCGGACGGTTGGGAGCTCAGCACCGACACCGTGCTTTTCGCCTGCCGGCCGACCATGGCGAGGCACGCCATCTCGTCGGTCTTGTCGCCGCCCTCGACTGCACCGGCGCTTGGCTGCGCGGTCACGGGTACCGGTGCCGGTGCCGGCTGTTCGAGCGCGTCGCTCTTTGAGCAGGCAGCAAGGCCCGGCGCGATGAGTGCCACGGAAATGATCGTCAAAAGCTTATGCATCGGGCCGTTGTCCTCCTCTTGGCTCGAAACCGGAGCAACGTCAAGCTGACACTGCTCCGGCAGTCGGGGACGGCACGGAAAAACAAAAACAGCCGGCCGCGATCGCCCCCTCCGGTCGATGCTCCGGTCTTGCCGTAAAAGTTCCCTCTTGCCCCACCCCTTCCGGCTCCCGCATCCTTAAATCGGATCCGATTTAAGGAGTTATGCAGCAAGTTTAGAGCGTTACAGCGTCCTTGCGTCATATCTGACGCACGGCGCTGTCGCGCACCAGCGGCCCGTTCGCCTTTTTCCAGGCATCGATGCCGCCCTCGATATGGCAGGCGCTGATCAGTCCGGCGGCTTGCGCCGCCTCGACCGCCATCGCCGAGCGTTCGCCGAAGGCGCAATAAAAGACGATGCGCTTGCCGGTCGCAAGCGCCAGTTCGTGCAACATGCCGCCGGCACCGATGTTTTCCCGCAATTCCGGATAGGGCGCATGCAGCGCGCCGGGAATGGCGCCGTGTTTTTCACGCTCCGCCTTTTCGCGCAGGTCGACGATCGCGACATCCGGGCGTCCTCTGAGCGCCAGGGCTTCGACCGCCGAAACCGCCCAGCCTTTAGCGGCGATCTCGTCCTGATGCAGGCCGACATGGATGTTGGCCGGCACCGCCACGTCCATCATCTTCGGGTTCGGCAGGTTGAGATTGTTCATCAGCTCGACATATTCGTCGACCGATTGCACCTTGAGGCGCGGGTTGAAGCGCTTTTCCTCGCCGATGGTCGAGACCGTGTCGCCCTTGTAGTCGTGGGCCGGATAGACCAGCGTGTCCTCGGGCAGCTTCAACAGCTTGTTGAAGATGGAATCATATTGCTGGCGCGGGTCGCCGTTCTGGAAATCCGTGCGCCCGGTGCCTCGGATGAGCAGCGTGTCGCCGGTAAACACCCGCCCACCCGTCAGGAACGAATAGCTGTCGTCCGTATGGCCGGGCGTGTAGAGCACATCGAGGCTGAGGCCCTCGATCGAAACGCGATCCCCTTCCGCCACCCGCATCGAGACCACATCGGCCATCGTCTGCTCGCCCATGACGGTGATACAATGGGTGCGGTCGCGCAGCGCCCCGAGCCCGGTGATGTGGTCGGCATGCAGATGCGTATCGACCGCCTTGACCAGTTTCAGGTCAAGCTCGCGCACCAGCTGCAGGTAGCGGTCGACCTTTTCGAGCACCGGGTCGATGATCAGCGCCTCACCGCCCTGCCGGCTGGCAATGAGGTAGGTATAGGTTCCCGAGGTGCTGTCGAAGAGTTGACGAAAAATCATCGGCTTCTCCCTTGCACGAACCTGCAGCATCCTGCGGGGCATATCGAGCCCGCAGGATGCTGTGACACTTGAAAGAACGCCTGCATGATCTCCCTGAAACCGGCTCCGATTTAAGGCGTCATGCAGTGTCAGGGGCGCGGCAAGCCGCCCCCTGAAATTACTTCGGCTGCGGCACGATCCGGATATAGGGCTTTGGCGCGCGCCAGCCTTCCGGGTACTTCTGCTTGGCTTCCTCGTCGCTGACCGAGCCGGCGATGATCACGTCTTCGCCGTTCTTCCAGTTCACCGGCGTCGCCACCTTGTGCTTGGCCGTCAGCTGCAGCGAGTCGATCACCCGCAGCACTTCGTCGAAGTTGCGGCCCGTGGTCATCGGGTAGATCAGGATCAGCTTGACCTTCTTGTCCGGCCCGACGACGAAGACGTTGCGCACGGTCTGGTTATCGGCGGCGGTGCGCTGCGTCGGGTCGCCCGATACCGGCGCCGGCAGCATGCCGTAGAGCTTCGACACGTTGTAGTCGACGTCGGCGATCATCGGAAAGTTCGGCTCAGCGCCTTGCGTTTCCGCGATGTCGCTGACCCAGCCGGCATGGCGGTCGAGCGGATCGACAGAAAGCCCGATGATCTTTACCCCGCGACGGTCGAATTCCGGCTTGATCTTGGCCATGTAGCCGAGTTCGGTGGTGCAAACCGGCGTGAAATCCTTCGGATGCGAGAACAGGACGGCCCAGGAATCGCCGATCCAGTCGTGGAACTGGATCTTGCCTTCCGTGGTTTCAGCCTGGAAATCCGGTGCGATGTCGTTGATAGCAAGTGTCACGATAGACCCCATCGTTTGAATGATATGCTGACCTCAGCCAGACAAGGCAGGGAGTGTGCCACTTTTGGGGCGATAGGCAACTTCTAAAGAAGAAGTAGAGAGACCAGAGGCGGCCGCCTTGGCGCTGTGGTAATCTGGCGTCATACCAACCTGAACTAATATTGACCGATTGCGTGGTCCGGTTGCGATTTTCTCCTTGCCGGAAACCAAAATCGCTCCGGCTATCAGTGCAGGCTGGTATCAGGTCGGAGCTGGCGTCCATGAGTGATACGCGAAAAATTGCGGCCATCCTTGTCGCCGACGTGGTCGGCTACAGCCGGCTCGCCGGCCTCGACGAGGAGCGTATCCTGGCGCGGCTGCGCACCCTTCGCAGCGACCTGATCGACCCCACCATCGCCGTCTACAACGGCCGCATCGTCAAGCGCACCGGCGATGGCAGCATCATCGAGTTTCGCAGCGTCGTCGATGCCGTGCGCTGTGCCATCGAGGTCCAGAGCGCCATGCAGGAGCGCAATGCCGGCGTGCCCGAGGATCGGCGCATCGAGTTCAGCATCGGCATCCACCTCGGCGATGTCGTCGAGGAAAGCGATGGCGACCTGATGGGCGACGGCGTCAACATCGCCTCGCGGCTGGAGGGCATCGCCCGCCCCGGTGCGATCTGCCTTTCCGAGGATGCCTATCGCCAGGTGAAGGCGCGCCTGGACCTGGCGGTGACCGACCTCGGCGCCACGCAGCTGAAGAACATCGTCGAGCCGATCCGGGTCTACGCGCTGGAGATCGGCCTTGCCCGCAAAGCCGATGGCCCGGCGCCGGCCCCATCGTCGGCAAAACCGCACCCGCCGCCGCCGGCCGCGTACGGCCTGCCGGAAAAGCCCTCCATCGCCGTGCTCGCCTTCGACAATATGAGCGGCGATACCGAACAGGCGTATTTTTCCGACGGCATCAGCGAGGACATCATCACCGATCTCTCCCGGCTGTCGGAGTTGCATGTCATCGCCCGCAACTCGTCCTTCGTCTACAAGAACGCCGCCGTCTCCGTTCCGGATGTCGCCAAGGCGCTCGGCGTGCGCTACGTGCTCGAAGGCAGCGTGCGCAAGGCGGGAAATCGCGTGCGCGTCACCGCGCAATTGATCGACGCCAACGATGGCGGCCATGTCTGGGCCAATCGCTTCGACCGCGATCTCACCGATATTTTTGCCGTTCAGGACGAACTGACCCGGGAGATCGTCGCGGCGCTGAAGATCCAGCTCACCGGCAGCGACCAGAGCCCGCTCGCCGGCCGCCGCCCGGTCGACGTCAAGGCCTACGAGCTGCTTTTGCGCGGTCGCGAGCAGGCGTCCGTGCACACGCGGCTCGCCAACGCCGCCGGGCGCAGCCTCGCCGAAGCCGCAATCGCCATCGATCCCGACTATGCCGCCGCCCATGCGCTCATCGCCTTCACCCACGTGCTCGACTATATCAACGACTGGAGCGCCGATCCCGAGCAGTCGCTTCGCACCGGCCGCACGCTTGCCGAACAGGCAGTCGTGATGGCAGACGACCAGCCCGACTGCCGCTGCGCACTCAGCGTCGCCTGCATGTGGATGAGAGAGCTCGACCGGGCGCGGGACGAGGCGCATCTGGGGCTGGCGCTCGCACCCAATTCGGTGCAACTGCATATGGCGCTCGCCCATGCGCTGATCTTTTCCGGCGAGCCGAAGGCAGCACTCGGCGAACTCGACATCTCCATGCGGCTCGACCCGCTTTATCCCGAAGTGCTTTTGCAGTTCCTCGCCGACGCCCACTTTTCGCTCGGCAATTACGAAACCGCGATCCTGGCGATCGAGGCCCGGCTGATGCGCAACCCGCACTCCGAAACCGCCTTCGCCCTGCTCGCCTCCTGCCACGGCCATCTCGGTCGGCCGGACCAAAGCCGCCAGGCCTGGAACCGCGCGCTCGAACTCAACCCCAATTTCTCCATCGATCGCCGCCGCCGCGTCCTGCCCTTCCGCAATCCGGACGATTTCGAACGCCGGGTGGAGGGGCTGCGCAAGGCGGGGTTGGTGGATTGAGGTGTACCTCCAACTATGTGCCGCAACCAAGCAACGAGCATCTAACTGACGAAGGCTTATCCCCCGTAAACAAATAGCCGAGCCGAAACCGCCATTGCCAGGATCGCTCAGCTCACTATCTTAAACGTCTCAATTGGATCGAGCCGCCAATTTCTCCCCACTTTGCTCACAATACCGGTTGCCAAAACAGCGTGACCATTCTTATGAGCTTCCAGCGCGTCGAGATAAGCTTCAGGAGAGAGTGCAACTCTAACCTGTACCAACTGGTTTTCCTCATTGACCCAGCTAACTTCGATCTCTCGGCGGGACTTGTCCTCGATCAGATCTGCGGGGTTACCTTCAGTTTCCAGTCGCTTGATCCGGCCAAACACTTGAGCATGTCTTGGTGGATCGTCGACTCGGAGTGCTTTTGCAGCGTCCTTAAGAATATCGAGCTGTTGAAAGTGCATTGAGAATTTAGTTGGTAGCGGCGAAACCCGCGGCCTCCATTCGGGAGAGAAAGATATCTGCATGTCAATCCTTGAAACGCCGATGTCTTCGATGATGGAGATAATCGCCTCACACATGTTCGCACTGAGGCCTTGGCCCTCAGCCACGATCAAGTTGGGATTTCCTTGCAGCGCAGCTTGAGATAGCGAGGACAGTCCTCTTGAAATGCGTTCAACGACTAATCGTCCAAAGGGAACCTCTTCATCTATTCCCTCAAAACTTGGTGCATCGTTTAAGCCAACCGGAGACTCAATGTGAAAGCCAAAACTTCCTCGGAAGGTGTGACCGAAGCGGCATCTTTCAGAGTACTCCACCGCCTCCTTTCGCAACCGTTTATAAAAACGTTCCCCATTCAACTCCGTCGTCGCAGACGCCGCGAGGAATACTCTCATACGGTCGAGGTACTCAGAAGCAATACGTAGTTCTATTGAGTCGTTTCGAACATATTCGTCCGGAATTTTGCTCGAGATAATGTCACAAGATAGCGCCCGTATCTCACTGGCAAGCGTTTCTACGCTTCTCTCATAATATTGCGAGATGGTGGTCAGAGCAAAAGCGAGATCACGATCTTGCGATTTTGTATCGAAGCTGAGGAAAATCTCAATCGGATTCGCGGCTCCCTCCTCCGGCAGCCAGATGCGCCGAAGATTGCTTCGAAGTTGATCAAGTTGCCATCCATTACTGGTTAGGTAACGTGCGACTAGGCGTGGGTCGAGGCCGAACTGGCTGGCGTCGTCGTGCGGCATCACGCAGCCCCCTGCAGTTTTCTTGCACGCTCGTTAGCGAGAAGCTCGGTCAATGTAACGGCAGTTAAGACATTCGCACGAGGTATCAATATCCTCCGCGTGGAGTTTTCATTTGGAACAGGATCTCCAGCCAGAGTTATGTAGTAACAGCATCGCCGTAACGTCAAGAAATCTTCGGTGAATTCTGCCCATTGCTCTTGCTCAGGGGGCACGCATAGCAACAACAAAACGACACCAATTCCGTCCGGGTCGCGAGTAACAAGGTCGTTGTACGTCTTTGACTTGATATCATACACAACGTTTTCGTCTTGATGCTGCCAGTTAATGGTGCACTTCAACTGGTAGTCCAGAGGAAACCCATTTTCGATTCTGCGGTTCCCGCGGACTACAACAGGTCTGAATGTTCCATCAATGCCGTAATCAAAAGCGCGCTCACCTGAGCAATTGATGCCAGCAGAGCCCGCGACCGCATGGATGTAAGCACGACTTAGGCTTTCCTGTGTGTGTTGGATCGTGATCATTGAACGTTTACAACTCCCCCAAGCAACGCCACCAGAGCGCAACTTGATTGATACTTCGATAACAACGATCGCGGTGAGAATTCAATACCAAGTATTGGTTGCAGGCCCTGATCATCTTGTAACTGACGAAACCTGCGCCGGACCCAAAAGTTGCCGCGGGAAGGTAGCCCAAGAGAGAAGACGACGATGAGGTTCGAGATAAATTGTTTGATTACACAGAGACCTCTAGCGCCAACTGGAGCCGCCGCTTGGCTCTCTTCCTGACACTTCTTGGTTCATCGCTAGCCAAGGTGAACGAGCGATCAAGCGTACAAGGTCATTGCCGAAGCAATGGATGATCTCCTCGACGAGCGAGAATTGGGCACGCTTGTAGGGCCGTGAAAGCCAATCTCGACTGTTCACGCCACCTGAGCCGCCACCGCCGCCTGCCCCTGCCCCACGGCAACAGCCTCCACCACCGCCAGTTCCGCCATCGCCAGCGCCGCCTCGCGGGTTTTGGCGGCGGCGATGAAGCGGCCGTTGTGGCAGAAGGTGGCGCCCGCAACGCCGCAGGCGGCCTCGAGGTCGCCGTTGGTGAGGCCGGCCCAGGCGGCCGGCAGGTCGGCGCGCAGCTCAAAACCCTCGTCGGCGCGGCGGATGCCGGTCAGGCACCAGTCCTTGTCGCGCGGATGGACGACGAACTGCAGGTGGTCGGCACCCGCCTTGACGATGGCGGGGCGGAACGGCATTCCCATCGGCAGCTCCAGCACGCGGCCTTCGCCGGTCTCGACGATCGCCTGATGCACGACAGCCTCGGCCCGCAGCTTTGCGGCGCTACGCCCGACGCTCGCCTCGACGAAACTGCGGGCGATGGCAAGCGCTGCATGGAAGGCACGATCATCGGCATCCGGGTCAGTCTCGTCGAAAACGGGTTTTAAGGTTTCCAAGAGCGCCGGCAGCGTCAGCCCGGCGAGCGGCCCGGCAACGGAGGGGCTCAGCGCGCCGTTGTCCACCAGATCCACCGGCAGTACGAAGCTCCTGTCGAACGAGGCGTGCACCGCCTCGAGATGCGCTTCGGGGACGCCGGAGGCAACGAGATAGTCGCGGCCATAATGCTTCCAGATCAGGCCGAACGAGCTATAGGGCTGGCCGTCTTCGCGCAGCGGCGCGCCGCGCTGGTGGTGATCGAAGATCTGCGCTGCGGCGTCATAGGCGCCGCCGACGTCGTAGATGATGCGGTCCGCGCCCGGCGTGATCCACTCCGGCGCCCGGCTGCGCATGATCTTTGCCTGCGGGAACAGCCGGGTCAGGATGACGCTCGACATGAGCTCATCGGCATGGAAGCCACCGGAATGGGTGACGAGGAAATCTGGGGTCATGCCGGGATGCGCCTTGTGGTTTTCTGAGGGGTCGTTTGCTGAGGGCACCAGATAGCCCTTGCCCGGCGCCATCTCAACCCACCCATCGCTTATTCCGGTATGTTCGCCCTCATCGCTACGGCCCGGGTTTCGACGGAGGCACTCTCGTTTCCAGCCCGGAGTATCAACCGGCGCTCCGATCCGCAGAAAGCCGCCGTGAGCGGATAGGCGGCCGCCTGCCCCGAACGGACCTGCCGCCGAGCGCCGCCGCCGCGCCCGCCATGCGGGTTGATGAATGGGAACCGTGCGGCGCCAACGGACGGCGTATGCCGCCTATCGGTCGCCGGCCGCTTTCCGTTTCACCCCTTGCCCAAGGTCGAGCGACCAGGTCTGGCCCACCAGGTCCTTGCCGAAGGAGTGGTGCGGCGCTTCCTCGATAAGCGTGAAGCCGGCCCGCTCGTATATGCGGCGGGCCGAGGTCAGCACGCTGTTGGTCCACAGCACCAGCGTGTGATAGCCGACGGAGCGGGCACGCTCGATGCAGGCAGCAACCAGTGCCGCTCCGACGCCGCGGCCGCGCGCATCCGGCTCCACATAGAGCAGCCGCAGCTTGGCGAAGCCGGGCTTGTCGCCGGCCACGAGAAAGATCGAGCCGACGATGCGGCCGTCGATCTCGGCAATCCAGGCTGCCTCGCGAGCCGGATCAAAGGATTTTACGAAATCCGCAAGGATGCCCGCAGCCAGCGCCTCATACTCCTGGTTCCAGCCATATTCCTCGACATAGAGAACGGTCTGGCGATGGATGATCCAGCCGAGATCGCCCGGCTTCAGATCGCGCAGCAGCAACTCCCCTCCGGCCCGTTGCCCAAGGACCTCGCTGACAACGCCGGTGGCCGCGATCAGCCGCTTGCGCTCGGTCGAGGGCAAAGTACCCAGAAGCGCGCCGATGGCTTCGCGGGTGTTTTGCTCCAGGGCTGCGAAGGTCGTGCGCCCGGCCGGTGTGAGCGAGATCGGCTGGCGGCGACCACCTTCCGGATGGTCCGACTTTTCGACCAGTCCACGGTCGGCAAACCGCTTCAACGTCCGGCTCAGCTGCGCGCGGTCGACTTGAAGCGTCCGCATCAGGTCGGCTGCCGTCGGCTCTTGCCCGTGGGCAAGCTCGTAGAGGATACGGGCTTCGGTGAGCGTGAACGGGCTCTGGTCGAGATGGGCGTTCAAGAGGCCCAGACGGTTGGTATAGAGACGGTTGAAAGCGCGCAGCGCCGCCACATCAGGGTGATCGTTGGTGAGTGCCATGGGGATGATCCAGCCTAAGTTGACTCAATCAACAATGATTTGTTGATTGAGTCAACATGAAATGGCAGCCAGCTGGGACGTATTAGTTCCTGGCCCCGAGCGCCAGCCGGCAGGCCAGTCCGGCAAAGACGGTGGCGAGCAGATATTGCGGCAGCTTCCTGAAACGGGCGGGTGCCGAGAGCCGGCTGCGGATCCGGCCGCCGAGCAGGATCACCGCGCCATTGACCAGAAAGCCGATGCCGTTCAGCACCGTTGCCAGAACCAGCGTCTGCACGATCATCGCGCCGTTTTCGGGCCGGATGAACTGCGGAAACAGTGCCAGCACGAACAGTGCCATCTTCGGGTTGAGCAGGTTGGTCAACAGGCCCTCGCCAAAGATCCGCCAGAGCGACAGCCGTTTCAGCGAAGAGGACGGGGAAAAGTCGATCGCCTGCGAGCGCAGGGTCTTCCATGCAAGGTAGAGCAGATAGGCGCAGCCGGCCCAGCGCACGATCTCATAGGCGATCGGCACGGTGGCGATAAGGTGCGACAGTCCGAGGGCGGCGGCAAGCGCATGGCAATAGGTGCCGAGCGCGATGCCGGCATAGGTGAGGAAGCCCGCCCCCTGCCCCTGGCTGACGCTGCGTGAAGCGATCAGCAGCATATCGGGACCGGGTGTGGCAGTCAGCACCAGCGATGCAGCGGCGAAAAGTACAAGTGTGGAGAAATCCGGCATGACATCTTCCTTTGAGGTGGCCGGAATTTCGGTTTAACCGGATTCGTGGGGATGGCAAGGCCATAAGACACCGCGAGCCCATGTGGCGCTCCGCCGCGCAACGAGCAGTCTGCGAATCGCCGCGCAAGGGCGATCCGGATCAGTCCGGTAGCACCGGCACTTGCCGCCTACGCCCATTGTTCAAATTGCGGCGAAGGGATGAATACGGCAAGGATTGGCTGCCCGATCGATGGCGCCGTCCTCGCTGCCGCGGCGAGCGGAGACAACGCCCGAACGAACAGGGTCTGCCGCAGGCGGGAAAGTCTCCATCGACCGCGTCGCGGAAGCGCAAGCGAGCTGCCGCATCTCCTCAACACGCGTCGCGAACTGGAGCGTCGCCATGAACATCAGCCAGGACCGTCCCCCGACAGGGCGAGACGAATGCCGAGCAAAGGACAGATTCGAGCTCGAAAGCTTCGTTCAGTCCGTCCGACGGCAGCTTGTTGACGAAGACGGAAAGTCGACGGGGATGGTCGTCGGCCTGACGGGGCCGTGGGGCAGCGGCAAGACCTATGTGATCAACTGGATCGAGGCCGAGATCCACGCCCTCAAGACCGAGAATACCACTAGCCGAAACTTCATCATCCTTCGGTTTGACCCCTGGCGGATCAGCGGCCGCGACGACCTCTTCCTCTATTTCCTCAGGCGGCTGGGTGAAGAAATCACCGAGGACACGTTGGCCAAGAGCAACACCGGGAGGTCGACGAAGGAAGGCGTCAACTGGCTCCGCAAACGGTGGGAAGACTACAAGGAGGAACGCGACAAGGTGAAAGACATCACCATACAGGCGCTGGACATGCAGGAATCCGGAGCTGGCCAGATCCTCAAGGTTTTGATGGGACAGACCGCGGAGGGACTTTTCAAGTCGGTCATGAAGCGGCTGCAGAACAAAAATCTGCATGTCGTTTGCATCGTCGACGACCTCGACAGGCTGGAAGACGACGAAATTCGGGACGTGGCGGCCCTGGTCAAGTCCGTCGGCAATATCCCGAATGTCTCCTATCTCCTGGCCTACGATCCTGAACGGGTTGCCCTGGCATTGAGCGGCGACGTCAGCATCAAGGCCGGGCTGCAGTATCTCGAGAAAATCGTCCAGTTACAGGTTCGCCTGCCTGCCTCCCCTGCCGAGTTGATGCGCACCTATGCGTACGAAGCTCTGGGGATGACGCCGGAAACGCCCTGGCACGACGTGCCGTGGTCCGACGTGCAGCGCGTCATGCACGATCTCGTGCCGCGCATCATTTCCACGCCCCGCGACGTCGTCAGGCTACGCAATCTGGTTCTGTTCCGGCTTCTGCATGCGGAAAACCTGTACAAGATGGACCTCCTGCGCTTCTGCGCGCTCGAAACCAGGTTCCCGCTTCTGCCCGAGCGCCTCTCCAAGTGCCTGCATCGCTGCAGCATCGATGGTTATCGCGAACTGATGAGGAGGCCGGAGATCGTGGTCGAAGACAGCGGCAACGTGCTCGATTTCCTTCTGGTGAGCGACCCGGAAGCCGAGCATACGAACCAGCAGCACCCCGAGGAACGGGCGCTCCTGACGCAACTGCTTCCGGCCCTTGCGCCTGGCGGGCCGGACAGGATCGCGCGCGCGGCAGGACGCCTGTGCTACGAAAGCTCGCTTCGAACCGTGCTGAACTACCACCCGTCGCCCGATCTGTTGACGCCGGATCAAGCAAAGGCGCTGCTTTCGAGCCCCGAGAACCTCGCCGAAACGCTCCGGTCAGCAGCAGGAAAACAGGTTCTGCGCCACGCGCACCTGCAGCTCAGGACCGTCTATCACCTAGGCATTTCCCGAGCGAGCCGCCAGGAATTCTGGCGGCAACTCTCCATCCATTTCGACGCCGACGTCCCTGTTCCCGCCATGACGAGCTGGTCGCAATTTCTTGATCTCTCCCATGTGTGGGCCCGCGGCGTGGCAACCGGCTATATCAGGGACGAGAGCGTCGTCGCCGACCATATCGACCAGTGGCTGGACGACGGCTACCTGCATCTGCCGGCCTGTTTCCTCTACTTTGCTTGCGCCGCTCTCGGGTGCACCGGCATTCCGAGAAAGGGCGAGTTTTCACACCTGCTGCCGGAAGACGAGTTGTTGAAGATCGTGGCCCGTGCAGCCGCATGCGTACCTGATCTGCTTCGGCCGCAGTCCGGCGAAGGCAAGGTCGTCAAGAGCCTTTACCCCATCTGGCTTGCGGCGCGGTCCAATCAGGGTCTTGAAAGGACGCGCGATATCCTTTCGAACCCGCGCGATGAAAGGCAGACCGACCTGATTGTCGGGCTCGTCTACCGGACCTGGAACGACAAGAGGATCCATGGCTTCGACATCAGCAAGGTAATCGCCGTTCCGAGCCTTCTGCCAAGCATAAGGCGTTTCTTTCAAAACGACTCCAAGAAGCCGTTCCAGATGCAGAAGGCCTATCGATTTGTGCTCGACAACATCGACGGTCTGGGCCGCACCAACCCAAGTGTGAGCGCCGGCCCGCCGGTCACGGAGAATGAAAAAACGCCGTAGGGTGCAGGCGCTGCGATCAGCGCCTGCACCTCTCGAACGGTGCGCCAACCGAGGCCGCAGTTTTCCACCCAGCGGACGCCCTCGAGCCCGCCATTCGACCGCGACGAACACGATGTGATGGAGCTTCTCGGCCACGCCCTTGCCTGCGACCCCGATATCACCGGCGTCTACAGCGCCAACGCTGCCCAAAAGACAGGAACCAGCCGGACTGCGGTGGAATTTTCACCCGCTAAGCACGCTCATTTCAGCTTTTTTTTCGCCTCGCCCCTGTCGCCCCAGGCCCCATATCATAAGGTTTACAAACGATTTTTCAGGCCGGCGGACGCATGCATTCCGGCGGAGGTAGCGGCTCTATCCACTCAAAAATTCGCTGGCCAACTTGCCTTGACGGTCGCGCTGACTATATTAGCGATGCCTGAACGCCACTCATTGTTCGAGTCGCACGATATTTTCGGGCCCCCTTCACCCGACAAAACTCCTTGCCGGTGGACGAACGAAGGAGACACTTCATGTCCTTTAAGAAAAATCTGAATAAGGCTACCGACGCTACTGTTTCACGCGTCAGCATCGGAGCCGCTGTAAAGCGTTCGCGTGAATCCCACGGCTACACTGTCGATGAAATGTCGGTCACCACGGGCCTGACGGAAACGGAAATCTCCAAGGTCGAACTTGGCGCCGATACCGACCCCGTCAAGCTCCAGCGCATCGCCGCTGCCTTGCAAATCTCGCCTACCACCTTCACCGCCACACAATAACGGCGGTGCCGGGCATCGTGCCCAGTTCAGGCATCGTGCCCAAGTCGGGCGCATTGCCCACCCAGAAATGCGGACTAGAAGTTTCATTCTCTTGCAGCAAGGCGAAACCGCCGCTGCTTCAAGCCGAGAGTCTGAACTGAAATCCGGCCTTCAGGCCATTGGCTCAAAAGGGAAAGCCGGGGTTTTGCCCCGGCTTCCTTCGTTTTTGGAGGGCCTGTCCCGGCGTCGGCATCGCCAGCAGAGTCTGCATCGCCGCGCGTCAAATGGACGTCCTCAATTCGCATCGACGGACCGAAACGACGTCGGTTGAAGACTACGAGAAAAGCGCCGAAGCAGGGTATGGCAATGCGAGCGGCGGCATCTCATCACGCGCGAAATATCGAAGCGATCTTGTCTCGTTGTCTGTCCACGAGCCAAGGTCTTCAACAACCTCGCACCTGAACAATGTGACGATGTATTCGACCTGATCGCCATTCGGGTAGGTGTAGCGAAACGCGCGCCCGCCGAAGACGCCGAGAACCGAGGTCGGAGTAACCGTCAGGCCGGTCTCCTCCATCACCTCTCGAATGACGGCCTCCTGCGGCGTTTCGCCGGGCTCGATCGCGCCGGCAGGCAGGCTCCACCCCTGCCCGAAGATTTCTCCTGGAGCAGCAGCTTGCCTGCGTGATCATGAATGACGGCGGCGACGGAGGGAAGCAGGAGCAAGCGGTTTCCGATCAAACCGCGCAGCTCCGTCAGATACGATCTCATCGGGCTCATCAAGGCGCTTTCCTTGGCGTTGAAAGCCAATGTTGAATGTCGGGAAGGAACTAGGCAAGAGCGTTCATGAGGCCTGGCCGCGTTCCTCTGATCTTCGAGGCAAGTTCCTGTCACAGGATGGCGTGGCCCATAACTCCGATAGCCTTAAGACAAAAAAGAAAAGCCGGGGTTTTCGCCCCGGCTTTTCCTAAATTCTTGATCGCTAAAACTTAGTTCTTCGCCTTGTCGACCAGCTTGTTCTTGCCGATCCACGGCATCATGCCGCGCAGCTTGGCGCCGACTTCTTCGATCTGGTGGTTGTCGTTGACGCGGCGGATGCCCTTGAAGCGGGCAGCACCCGACTTGTATTCCTGCATCCATTCCGAGGTGAACTTGCCGGTCTGGATGTCGGTGAGAACGCGCTTCATCTCGGCCTTGGTTTCTGCCGTGATGATCCGCGGGCCGGTGACGTATTCGCCCCACTCTGCCGTGTTCGAGATCGAGTAGTTCATGTTGGCGATGCCGCCTTCATAGATCAGGTCGACGATCAGCTTCACTTCGTGCAGGCACTCGAAATAGGCCATTTCCGGCGCGTAGCCGCCTTCGACCAGCGTTTCGAAGCCGGCGCGGATGAGCTCGACGAGACCGCCGCAGAGAACGGCCTGTTCGCCGAAGAGGTCGGTTTCGCACTCTTCCTTGAAGTTGGTTTCGATGATGCCCGAACGGCCGCCGCCGACGCCGCAGGCGTAGGAGAGCGCGAGGTCAAGGGCGTTGCCCGAAGCGTCCTGGTGGACGGCAACGAGGCAGGGAACGCCGCCGCCCTTCTGGTATTCGCCGCGAACCGTGTGGCCCGGGCCCTTCGGTGCGATCATGACGACGTCGAGCGTCGCCTTCGGCTCGATCAGGCCGAAGTGAACGTTGAGGCCGTGTGCAAATGCGATGGCAGCGCCGTCGCGGATGTTGCCGGCGATGTCGGCCTTGTAGATTTCGGCCTGCAGTTCGTCCGGCGTTGCCATCATGATCAGGTCGGCCCACTTGGCAGCTTCGGCGACCGAGAGAACCGAAAGGCCATCGGCCTCGACTTTGGCAGCCGTTGCCGAACCCGGCTTCAGCGCGACGCGGATTTCCTTGGCGCCAGAATCCTTCAGGTTCAGCGCGTGGGCGCGGCCCTGGCTGCCGTAGCCGACGATGGCGACCTTCTTGGACTTGATGAGGTTGATGTCGGCATCACGATCGTAATAGACGCGCATTTGAATGGTCCTTCCCGTTGATATCAGTTGTATTTCCGCTGCCGGCGCTTGAACCGGGATCGATCCAGGCACTTTGCAGCAATTCCGTGTTCTGCAGAAACCGTCCCGCTTCCCGCCGCACAGTCCTGCAATTCCAGTCCTGCAGCGACCTATGAGCGTTTTCGACGCTCGGCGCTGCAAATTCAGTGCTGCAGCGACCTATGCGCGTCTTTCGACGCACGGCGCTGCAGGCGGAGATCTCCCCGCCGTTAAACTCTCCTGCCGTAGAGCGTGAGGAAAGCGCTGACCGCCTGCTCCGCCTTGCGGCCGAAACCCTTCTTCATCTCGCCGGCCTCTTCGCCGAGCAGCATCTTCAGGTGCCAGTCGGAAACGACCAGCCCGTAAAGCGCGCCATAGGCCTCGTCGGCGTCGTCGAATGCCAGCAGCCCCGCCTTGCGGCCGGCCTCGAGCAGTGCGGCGGCCCGCCGCCCGATCTGCCGGCGGCCGCGCTCCTGCAGCATGTGGCCGAGCTTGGAGCCTTCACGGCTTGCCTGGCCGATCGCCAGCCGGTTCAGCGCCAGCGACACGTCGCCCGAGAGAACCTCGAGCAGATCCTTGGCAAACACGACCAGATGCCGGCTCAGGCTCTCGGCGTCGAGCGCGCTTGCGGCCACATCCTGCGTGCGAACCTTGCTCGCCTGAAAGCCGATCATCGCCGACAACAGCCCGTCGCGATCGCCGAACCACTTGTAGAGGCTTTCCTTCGAACAGTTGGCAGCCCGCGCAACACCGGCCGTCGTCAGCGCCTTCTCGCCGCCATCGACCAGCAGACGCAACGCCTCTTCGAGAACGACGCCCTGACGCTCGGTCAGGCCGCTCCCGGCATTCGCCTCTCTTGTCGCAGCAACGCTTTGCACCTGGCTCCACCCATTTCAGTACCGTACGGTACGGTTCGCATTCTTCTAGTGAAGCGCACCTGAGGCGTCAAGGCGATTTTGACGGATGGCGGAAATTTTAGCGAGGATGGCACGGGCAGACATAACCATCATCAGCCAGCGAGCGCCAAGCCTCCTTGGCGGCCAACGTCCCTCTCGATTTCGCGAACCAGGCTGTCGAGAGCTGGATTTCTCGATTTGCGGGCGCGTCTCACGACATAGGCCAGGGATGGTGGCGGCGGCAGGCGGTCGGTCATGATCTGCATCTCGCCACGGATATGGCGGTCACTCAACAACGCCACGCCCATGGCCGCGTTGACGGCCGAGACGATCCCCGCGGCACTCGAGCATTCGAAGACGGTTTCGAGGACCGCATCGTCCTGGCCGATGTCGAGCGCCCACTGGCGGTAGAAGCACTCGTCGTCGAACGACAGGAACGGGATCGGGCCGTCCTGTGGCAGCGCCAGATCCGGATGCTTTACCCAGTGAAGGTCCTCACGGTACAGCACGACATCGGCGGGACGCACCTCGTGGCTGAAGACCTGGACGATTGCGGCATCGAGCTCGCCACGCTCGAGCATGGCGCGCAGGACGAGGCTCATGCGCACCTTGGTGCGGACCGAGACATTTGGATGCAGACGCCGAAACCGCCCCAGAATGCGGGCGAGGTCAGTGCACGCCGTATCTTCGGTAAGGCCGAGGGCAAGCCTGCCCGCGAGCGGGGTCTTCGACAGGCTGAGCAGGGCCTCGTCGTGCAGCCCGAGGATACGGCTGGCGTAGTCGAGCAGGTCTTCTCCCGCATCGGTGAACATCGGACCCGCCGACTTCCGGCCGAGCAGCTCGCAGTCGAGGCTGACTTCCAGTCTTTTGATCTTGTGGCTGACGGCAGACTGCGAGAGGCCCAGGGCATTGGCCGCGCGGGTAATGCCACCATGTTGGCGGATCGCGGAGAGCGCACGCAATGCGTCGATCTCGAGGCGGCGACTGTTGAGCTCGTTCAAGGCCATCTCCGTTCCAATCTCCCAAGGAAAGAGCTTATCACGAACGACACCGATCATGACACTGATTTGCGAAATGTCATGCATCCATCGAAATTTGTCATGTGCGCGTTTCGTGCGATCCGCCTATTGCTTGATCGTATTCCTCGCACCAGAGCCCTTGATGACCGACATCTCCCTCCCCTCCACCACCTCGAACCGCCACCCTCTCCTATGGCCATTCCTCGCCACCCTCCTGATCATCGGATGGAGTTCGGGCTTTGTCGGTATCCGGTATGCAAACCAGGAGGCGAGCGTCATGCTTCTCCTGTTCTGGCGGACGCTGCTTTCGGGACTGATCCTTCTGCCTTTCGCCTTGGCCATCGGGCCGAGCATGTCCA
The DNA here is from genome assembly GCF_050434565.1 of Ensifer sp. 4252. Classification (NCBI taxonomy): domain Bacteria; kingdom Pseudomonadati; phylum Pseudomonadota; class Alphaproteobacteria; order Hyphomicrobiales; family Rhizobiaceae; genus Ensifer; species Ensifer sp. 4252. The sequence continues at coordinate 313,851 of NZ_JBNDIU010000004.1, read as the reverse complement.
TGCGTGCGGTCAGAGATCAGGCCCTGTTTGGCATCATGGCCGTGTTCCTGTATCTGGGCGGCTTCGCGCTGGCGATCGAGCAGAAAGTGCCTACGGGGCTGGTCGCGCTCATCGCCGACCTGTTGCCGCTGGCGATCGCAGCACTTTCGCAACCCGTCCTTGGCGAACGGCTGACCCGGCGGCAATGGCTGGGCACCGCGATTGCCGTCATCGGCGTTTTGATCGTGTCCTTCGACAGCCTCAGTTTCGGTACGGCCCCCGTCTGGGCCTACGGGCTGACCGTCGGTTCGATGCTGATATTCGCCGTCGCCTCGGTTCTGCACAGGCGACGCAAGACGCAAGCCATGCCTGTCCATCAGAGCCTGTGCATCCAGACACTGATGGGTTCGGTTCTCTTCGGCCTTTGCGCGTTGACGCAAGGCAGCCTTGCGCCACCGATGACCCGTGATTTTGCGGTCGGGATGATCTGGCTCGTTCTGATCGCAACGTTCCTCGCCTACGCCGTCTACTACACCAGCCTGCGTCTCTTCCCCGTGGCCAAGGTCAGCGCGGCGATCTACCTCAGCCCACCCGTGACGATGCTGTGGGCCTGGATGCTGTTTTCAGAGCCTCTGACAGGCGCGATGTTCGCAGGGTTGTCTGTGACTCTGGTCGGCGTATGGATGACTTCACGCGGCTGAGTGCTTGCAGACTCCGGTGTCCGCAATGGGCGATCGGCGGCCGTTGGTTACGTTTGCGACGCAATACCACGCTCAAGACGCTTGAGGCCCAGCGTTTGCGTCCTTCATCCGGCCTGCCGGCATCTGCTCCCTGCAAACAGCGAGAGGGACGACTGCTGCAGGGTTTTCACCAGGTCATCGCGAGCTGGGCCGCGGGGAATACTCCGCCCTCCGCAGCCAAAACATTACAATAATATAATGATCTCAATGCTTCCCGGTCGGGCCGTTTGTGCCTATTTGCTGCTAGGATGAATCGCGGCCATGACAGTGGCGCTGGCAAGGCCAGGTATGGGGCCGGGTATGGGCATGAACAAGACAGGCAAGACGGCACGCACCGAAACCACCGCACGCGAGGAAGCGACGCCCAACGTCACCTTCATTCCCGGTGCCGCCCCTGTCCGGCGCAAGCGCCGCACGCGCACCTGGCTGTGGATCCCCGTCGTTCTCGCCGTCGTCGGCGCCGGTTATTACGGCTGGGCGCGCTACGCGACGAACCCGACCACCGCTGCCATGGTCACCCAGGTCGTCGCACGCGGCGATATCGAAAACAGCGTGACCGCCGTCGGCACCCTCGACGCGGTCAAGTCGGTAGACGCCGGCGCCCAGGTCTCCGGCCAGCTGAAGGCGCTGCATGTCGATATCGGCGACAAGGTCGAGCAGAACCAGCTCGTCGCCGAAATCGACCCCGCCACCATCGAAAACAGAATCGAGATCGACCAGGCCGAGCTCGCCAATCTCCAGGCGCAGCTCGTGTCGAAGAAGGCCCAGCTCGTGCTGAAGCAGGCCAATATCGATCGCCAGCGCAATCTGGTCGCCGCCAACAGCATCGCGCAGTCGACGCTCGACCAGGCGATCGCCGATCTCGCCGCCGCCGAGGCCGACGTCAACGCCATCGAAGCGCAGATCCGCAAGCAGCAGGCGACGCTTGCCGGCGACAAGGTCGATCTCGGCTACACCAAGATCTTCGCGCCGATGGCCGGCACCATCGTTGCCAACCCGGCCAAGGAAGGCCAGACGCTGAACGCCAACCAGACGACGCCGACCATCGTCACCGTCGCCGATCTGTCGACCATGACCGTCAAGGCACAGGTGTCGGAGGCCGATGTCGGCAAGCTCAAGGTCGGCATGGACGCCTATTTCACCCTGCTCGGCCAGCCGGGAAAACGTTTCGAGGGCAAGCTGCGCCAGACCCAGCCGATGCCGGACACGGAAAACAACGTCGTGCTCTATTACGCGCTCTTCGACGTTCCGAACCCGGACGGCGAATTGATGATGTCGATGAGCGCCCAGGTGTTCTTCCTGCAATCGTCAGCCAAGGACGTGCTGATCGTGCCGAGCGCGGCGCTGCACATGACGGACGGACAAGGCACCGGCCAGCGTTCCGGCCAGGGCGCCGGCAAGCGCACTGATAACGCGGATGCTGCCGGCGGCAAGGCCGAAGTCACCGTGGTCACGCCCTCGGGCACGCTTGAAACCCGCGCTGTCGAGGTCGGCATCCGCAACCGCGTCAACGTCGAGATCAGGAGCGGCCTCAGCGAAGGCGACACCGTCGTCGTCGCCACCGGCTCCGATACCCCGGCGGCGGGCAGCCGCGGCAGCCAGCGCGGCATGCGCATGCCGCCGATGTTCTGAGGACAATTTAGAGATTGGCCATGACCCCGCTCCTCTCGCTCCGGCACGTCAGCAAGACCTATTTCAACGGCGATCTCGCCGTCGAGGTGCTGCACGGCGTCTCGCTCGACATCGAGGCCGGCGAGTTCGTCGCCATCATCGGCCAGTCCGGCTCGGGCAAGTCGACGCTGATGAACATCCTCGGCTGCCTCGACCAGCCGACCGAGGGCGATTATCTCATCGACGGCGAGCGCGTCTCCGGCTTCGACACCGACGAACTGGCAGCGCTGCGCCGGCGCACCTTCGGCTTTGTCTTCCAGAGCTACAATCTCATTCCGACCGCAAGCGCCCAGGAGAACGTCGAGGTGCCGGCCGTCTATGCCGGCATGTCGGCGCGCGACCGCCATGATCGCGCCGAAGCACTGTTGCATCAGCTGAAGCTCGGCGAACGGCTCGATCATCGCCCGAACCAGCTTTCCGGCGGCCAGCAGCAGCGTGTGTCGATCGCCCGCGCGCTGATGAACGGCGGCCGCGTGGTGCTGGCCGACGAGCCGACCGGCGCGCTCGACAGCCAGAGCGGCTCCGATGTCATGGCGCTCCTGCGCGACATGAACGACAAGGGCCACACGGTGATCGTCATCACCCACTCGCGCGAGGTCGCCGAACAGGCCGACCGGCTGATCGAGATCCATGACGGCCGCATCGTCGCCGACCGCACCAAGAAGAGCCGCGCCAATCCCGAAGCGGCGCGGGCGCTGAGCCAGACGGCGAGCGAAGGCTCGGCTGCGATCGCCGACGTCACGGAAGCCGTCAAGATGGCGCTGCGGGCGCTGCGCGCCAATCTCTTCCGCACCATTCTCACCCTGCTCGGCATCGTCATCGGCGTCGGCTCGGTCGTCGCCATGCTGGCGATCGGCACCGGCGCGCAGGATTCCGTGCTCAACCGCATTTCCTCCATGGGCTCCGACCTTCTGGTGGTGAGGCCGAGCATGGCGAATTTCCGCGGCAGCGCCGGCGGCAGCAACGTCACGCTTGTTCCGGCCGATGCCGACGCCATCCTCGAGGTGCCGAACGTCGCCTTCGCCGTGCCCGAAATGACTAGCACCGTCACGGTCCGGCGCGGCAATGTCGATTACCAGACGAGCGCCAACGGCACCGTGCCGCAGTTCACCACCGCCAAATCCTGGAAGATGCAGCAGGGCGAATTCCTCACCCAGGACGACATGGACACCTATGCGCCCGTGGCGGTTCTTGGCCAGACGGTGGTCAAGACGCTGTTCCCAGAGGGCGACAACCCGCTGGGGCAATATGTGCTCGTCAACAAGATCCCGTTCCAGGTCATCGGCGTGATGGCGGAGATGGGCGCCACCTCCTTCGGCAACGATCAGGACGACGTCGTGCTGGTGCCGCTGACGACGGGCAGCATGCGTCTCTTCGGCCAGCGCAACGTGCGCACCATCACCGTGCAGGTGAAGGACGCGGCCGCCATCGACATCACGCAACAGACGATCCAGGCGCTGTTGAACCAGCGCCACAAGCGTGAGGACACCCAGATCACCAACATGTCGTCGGTGCGCGAGGCCTTCACCGAAACCTCCAACACGATGAAGCTGTTCCTGGGGTCGGTCGCCGCCATCTCGCTGCTCGTCGGCGGCATCGGTGTGATGAACATCATGCTCGTCTCGGTCAGCGAGCGCACCCGCGAGATCGGCGTGCGCATGGCAACCGGCGCACGCCAGCGCGACATCCTCCTGCAGTTCATCATCGAGGCGCTGGTCGTCTCGGCGATCGGCGGCACGCTCGGCGTCGTGCTTGGCCTTGCCACCGGCGCGCTTGCCGGCCAGTTCGGCATGCCCGTCGCCTTCACGCTCGGACCGGTGGCGCTTGCCTTCGCCTGCGCCTTCCTCACCGGCCTCGTCTTCGGCTTCCTACCCGCCCGCAACGCCTCGCGCCTGCAGCCGGCCGTGGCGTTGAGTGCCGATTGAGGCAAGGGCGGCGCTGCCATCTGGCGGAACGTAGACAAAGTGCGCCCCGCCACCCGGCATGGCGCATTGCAGCCAGGGGATGCCGTTAGCGATCTGAAAGGTCTTTGCGGTTCCTCATGGAGCCTCGCCTTCGGTGGCCGCAGCTCTCGGGGGGCAACGATATCAGCCCATTGCGGACATTACTCCGTCATGCAACAAAAACGGGAAATCCCTTATCAGGCGTATTGAGCACCCGGCATGCAACGCAAGAAACCGCTTTATCGCAAGGTGAACACCCGAACCCATGGCGTGCGTCACGGTGACGGCGGTGAGTGGCGAAAGTCACGAAACACCAAGGTCGTCAAACAAGACCTATCCTACAACGGCCCGATGCACTCTCACCACCGGCACGGATTGGACTACACACCGCTGTTCAGATTTCTTCTTTCACGCGTTGGCGACGATTGGGACAAAACGTACAGCGAAGCTGTCGCTAGGATTGATCGCTCTGATCCCATCTTTTGGTTGGGGGCTCGAAGCAAAGAGGAAAGAAAGCCGTACGTCCGCCTCGGTGAGAGTGCGTACTACAACGGCCTGTACATTGATGAGAACAAGCGCCTGGCATTGGTGGACCCTACGCTCACCATCGACGATATGAGGCCGACATGTGGGTGCTGTTCGCACACCTTCAACGGGGAACGCTTTACGCAGCCATACGACGAGACTTTCGGCGGCATTAGATAATCGCCGAGACTTTGGCGTTCTTTGTTAGCTAACGCCGCATCGGCTTGGCAATCCAAGAGGGCAAGTTGGTCAACCTCGTACTCTACAGCGATCAGATCTGGCCCGCCTGTTCGGCGATCGACCGCAGGCTCGTCGAATTGATGAAGGGGCGCGGCACCGGTAAGCGGCTTGCTTATGTGGCGTCGAGCCCCGAGCCGGATCGCCGTTTCTTCCTGGACGCCGGATCCTATTACGGTCGATACGATCTCGATCTGTCGTTGTTCTTCGATCTCGACGAACCGCATTCGAGCGAGGACATCGCCGCGCTTTTTGCCTGCGACGCCATTCACCTCTCCGGCGGACATACGGGCGGTTTCCTTGATCGGATGCGACGCAGCGGGCTGATCCAGCCGCTGCGGGACTGGGCGCTGTCCGGCGGCATCCTGATCGGCGTCAGCGCCGGCGCCATTCTCATGGGCCCGACGATCGCAACAGACGCGCTGTTCATCGGCCGCAAACCGGAGGAGATAGCGGACGGCGATGCGCTCGACCTCGTACCGTTCGAGTTCTTCCCGCACCTCAATGACGAGGCAAGATACCTTCCCGATCTGCTGCGCTACAGCGGCCATACGCCGAGGCCGATCCTTGCCTGCAACGATGGCGGCGGTGTCGTCGTCGCCGCCGGGCGGGTCGAATGCGTGGGAAATCCGCTGTGGATCTCCGGCGGCGCAGCGCGAGCGGCAGGCGAGATCAAGCTCGACGGTTTCTCGATAGCGCAGCCATGAGTTCGCGGCACTCGTACCGCCGCTCGCGCCAAAAAGCCCGGACGCTTTCGCCGCCTACATCGCCCGCTCGCGCGGCCTCCGCACATCGAACGGAAGCTGCGATTTGCCGCGAAGCCGCCGGCGCTGGCGGCGTTGGAGCCGGAGCCCGTGCGCTAAGACCGCCCGGCGAAACGTGAGTGTCCGCGGCGATCAGAGATGCCGTATCTCTGATGGTGTCGAACCCCAATCGTCGTTGAGGCCATCAAAATAGGTGACGGGCGCAGCGACCAGTTCGTCGATATCGACGCCGTCGAGGCAGGCGACATTGATGTTGAAGTATTTGTCGCCGCTCATATTCGGCACGTCGACCCATTCGAACGGTCGCACGCCACAATGGCCGCAGAACTGGTGATGCGCGACCGGGTTGCTGCCGCGATAATCCGTCAGTTCGGCTTCGCCGGCCACCAGGCGAAATGCCTCCGGTTTTACCTCAACCGACCAGAGCCGCATCTTGGTGCAGAGGGTACAGTTGCACTTGCCCGTTCCGGCGCTGATGTCGATATCCACCTCGAAGCGCACCGCGCCGCAATGGCAGCTGCCAGTGTAGGTCTTCAGCATTTCGCCCCTCCCGCCTCGCCTGAAAAGAACCCCAGTTTAAGGTCTTGCGGCGCGTCATATCCGACGCGACGCTGCTAAGCCGCGCAACTATGCCACCGGTCGCAGCGGTTGAAAATCGCGGAGCTAGAGCATTTCCAGGAAAAGTGCGAAGCGGTTTTCCGTCAGGGAATGCGTAAAAACAAAGAGATAGAGCGTTTCTGCGACTCCGTCTAAACCGGAAACGCTCTAGATAGATCCTATGAGGAGGGTGGATAGCGACCAGTCCTGTGGCAGGGTGAGGTTGCTTAACCACAAACACCCTACCTTGGAGGCAAGCATGCCTGTTTCAGCTCACCGATCCGAAGGGCCGGCCGCTATCCGGACTGATCTTGGCGCAATCTTCGTCTCGTTGGAACTCAGTCAATCTAAATGGGTCATCACCTCGCTGTCGCCGAGCGGTGGAGAGAAGATGTCTAAGCATGCGGTGGCGGCTGGCGACGTCGCCGGCATGCTGGGATGTTTTGCTGAACTCAAGAGGAAAGCGCGGGCACGCACCGGGAGGTGCTTTCCGATCATTGTCATCCAGGAGGCTGGGCTCGACGGCTTCTGGATCCATCGGGTGTTAGAGGCCGAGGGGATCGAAAGCCACGTTGTTGATCCGGCTTCGATTGCAATCTCGCGCCGCCGGCGGCGGGCCAAGACCGACAGGATCGACGGCGAAGCGCTGGTTCGCGCATTGCTCGCTTATCAGCGGGGCGAACCGCGAGTGTGCGCGATGGTTCGGGTGCCGACACCCGAGGAAGAGGACCGCCGCCGACTCTCGCGTGAGCGCCAGGCTCTGACGAGCGAGCGCATAAGGCACGTCAACCGCATCAAGGGCCTGCTGTTCAGCCAAGGCATATCCGGCTACGAGCCGCTGCGCCGCGATCGACGCAAGCAACTGGAGGAATGCAAGACCGGCGACGGCCGGCCGCTGCCGGCACATTTGAAGGCGCAGATCGGCCGCGAACTCGATCGGTTGGAACTGCTGCTCGAGCAGATCAAGGCTGTCGAGGCTGGCCGCGACGCCATGCTCGCCGCCACACAGGTCTTCTCGCCAGCACCGACGATGCTACTAACCCTGAAAGGCATCGGGCCGGAGTTTGCCGCCGTGCTCTGGTCGGAGGGGCTGTCTCGTCACTTCGACAACCGACGACAGGTTGCCGCCTATGCCGGCCTTGCACCAACACCCTGGCAGAGTGGCTCGGTCGATCACGACCAAGGGGTCTCGAAATCCGGCAATCCGAGACTACGAACGACGTTGATCCAGATGGCCTGGCTGTGGGTGCGTCATCAACCGCACGCGGCGCTCACCTTGTGGTTTAGAGATCGGGTTAAGAAGAACGGTGGCCGTCTCAAGAAGACGACCATCGTCGCGCTCGCCCGCAAGCTGCTCGTCGCGCTGTGGAAATACGTCAATGCCGGCGTCATTATCGAGGGAGCGGTCATGAAGACCGCCTGATCGGTTACCCGAACCAAATTCTGCAATCTTCCAGGATCCGATTGGTCCTGGCGGATCCAGGTTGGACGAACCGAGCCTTTGCTTGGCCCGAAAATGGGCCGCTAGTGTAGAATGGTTTCGTCCTCCTGAGCCCTGTCCGCACGCAAGCGGGATGTTGGTGCGGCTGTCTCGGACAGCGACCGTATATAAGTTGGATTTGGCTTGGCAACGAGCCGCGTCGCGCAACGGGCCCAGACCATGGATGCCGCAATGAATGACGGAGTGCGAAATGTCACTCTGACGAAAGTTCCGTGTTGACCCTCCTCATATAAGCAAAGGCCACAAAGCAGGCACGATGCGGTTTGGTCCGTGGCAGCGGTGTCGTAAGGCAGACGGCACCAATGGCTGTTCGACCTGGCTCGTGCAAACGCCGGCGCGATGATACATTGCCGTGCCTTGGACAATTCCCTCTCGACCCGGGCCCACCGAGTGCGCAACGGAGGTTTCTCGTGGTCAATCCTGCACCGGCACCCGCTTCGCTGCGCCTCCCGACCTTCGACGATGTCCGGACCGCACGAGCACGCATCTCTGGCGCAGCGCACCGCACGCCCGTTTTGACATCGCGAACTGCAGACGCACGAGCCGGAGCGACCCTTTTCTTCAAGGCAGAGAATCTGCAGCGTGCAGGAGCCTTTAAATTCCGTGGCGCGTACAATGCCATCGCTGCTCTGGACGCACTCTCCCGACAGAATGGTGTCGTCGCCTTCTCCTCAGGCAATCACGCCCAGGCACTCGCCTATGCCGCCAGGCTCCAAGGTGTTTCGGCGACGGTGGTGATGCCGCGCGACGCTCCGCAGATAAAGGTGGCGGCGACCAAGGGCTATGGAGCGGAGATCGTCTTTTATGATCGGTATACGGAAGATCGCGCGGAAATAAGCCGGCGCCTTGCCGCCGAGCGGGGCGCAGCGCTGATCCCTCCCTATGACCATCCGGATGTTATCGCCGGACAGGGCACCGCCGCACTGGAACTGATCGAGGACGTCGGGGAGATCGATTTGCTCGTCGTTCCGCTGGGCGGCGGTGGTTTGCTTGCCGGCAGCGCGCTCAGCGCGAGAGCGCTGTCGCCCGCCTGCACCATTGTCGGTGTCGAGCCCGAGGCGGGCAACGACGGCCAGCAATCATTGCGGAAGGGCGAAGTAGTCCAGATCCCGGTGCCGAAGTCGATCGCCGATGGTGCGCTTGTCACCCATGTCGGCGACCACAACTTCGCCATTCTGAGAGACAAGGTCGATGACATCGCCACGGTCACCGATGCCCAACTGGTCGAGACAATGCGGTTCTTTGCCGAGCGCATGAAGATCATCGTGGAACCGACCGGCTGCCTGGCCGCGGCGGGCGTTTTGCATGGCGCAATCCCCTGTGGCGGAAAGCGGGTGGGTATTCTGTTGAGCGGCGGCAATATCGATCTGAAAACCTTCAGCACACTTCTGGGCGGACGCTGAAGCGGCGTGTCAGCTTATCCTTCGCTTGCATCAATGCTAATATATCGACGATCGGGGGAATGGGGATCGTCGCCATGGTCGAGGGACAAGCGTTCTACTACGTCCTGATTTGGATACTGGCCTTTGCCGTCTGGTTTTTCTTCTTCCGATGAAGGTGAGCGCGCGGCGGCAAGCTTTCCAGGGTGCACGGCAAACACGCGGTCGTGGCAGAGGCTGCGTTTCGATGCGGCTTTCTTGCCACCCAGCATTCAAGCGGGCCCAACCCTTCAAATCCTCGATGACCACCGTCATTCATTTGCACCCCCATCGGAAATCGGGTGGGCGCTGCTCCTTGCCGACGCTACTCAGGGCGCCTCAACCAAGAGGAGCAGTCCATGTCCATGCTGCAAGACAAGATCGTTATCGTCACCGGTGCCTCGTCGGGCATCGGCCGCGCGGTCGCCGAACTCTTCGCCGCCGAAGGCGCGAAGGTGGTTTTGAACGCCCGTACCGAAGCCCCGCTCAACGCCGTGGTGGAGGCTATCGGCGCTAAGGGCGGCGAGGCGATCGCCGTCAGCGGCGATGTCGCTGAGGAAGACACGCATGCCCGGCTGGTCGCAGCCGCAACCAGGCATTTCGGCGGCCTCGACATCGCCGTCAACAATGCCGGGATCGTCGGTGCGATGAGACCGCTCGCCGAGATCACGGCGGTGGAATGGCAGGAGACGCTCGCCACCAACCTCACCTCTGCCTTCCTCGGCGCCCGCCACCAGATCCCGGCAATGCTGAAGCGCGGCGGCGGATCGCTGGTCTTCACTTCGACCTTCGTCGGCACCAGCGCCGGCATCCCCGGCATGGCCGCCTACGGCGCTTCCAAGGCCGGGCTGATGGGGTTGGTGAAGGGTATCACCGCCGACTATGGCGCGAGCGGCATCCGCGCCAACGCCCTGCTTCCGGGCGGAGTCGATACGCCGGCGGCCGGGAGCAAGGAGCAAAAGGAATGGGCCGCCGGCCTGCACGCGATGAAGCGCATCGCCCAGCCCGACGAGATCGCCCGGGCGGCACTGTTCCTGGCAAGCCCGATGGCAAGCTTCGTCGCTGGCTCCGCGCTCTACGCCGACGGCGGCAACGCCGCGGTCAAGTGACCCGTCACGTGCCTCCAGGTGATCGATCCTTACCGCGATGACCGCCAGCAAAAAGGCAGCGCGCCCGCTTGGCGCGCTGCATAAGATGAGGCAGCCGCCCCCAGAGTGCGGCAGCGGATCAGAACATTCTTAGACACGCCATGCGAATGCCGTCATGAGAGTGTGGCCCCTCTACATGGCCTGCGAAAAATCGAGATTCGCCGGTCTGTCCAGATATTGGCTATGGACCGCAGTCGGCGCGATGTCGTCCTCGACCGCGGTCAGCTCGAACGATCTTGCCCAGACCTTGCCGTATCCTTTCAGGAAGAAGCCATAGTGGATGCATTCGGCTCCCTGGGGAACATCCAGCACGATTGTTCGCAATGTCCAATCGTGTGTTCCCTTGAGCGGTCCGTCAGTCTCGCGGCTAAGCAAGTTGTCAAAGCGCATCGTTCCCTGCGCGCCGGACACGTTCATGTAGATCGTGCCGATGTCAGCATCCCCAGTCCTAAGATAGGCCGTTAACTTCAGGCGTTTGCCGACGAACTCATTGGCGCCGATATTTTGCAGCAATACCGCGATTTTTCCGGTCAGGTCGATTTCGCCAGCGCGGGGAACGAGGCTTTTTACCAGCGCCGCCCCGGGGATGGTGGGGTCAAGTCCAAGTTGATGCGTCGTGCCCGGAACCACGGACCCACTCATTTGCCACCGAGATGGAAGCTTGAGGCGCTTTTCATCTGGTTTCAGCTCACCGAGGCGAGCAGCAAGCATGTTCCATTCCTGAAAGCCGAACTGCTTTGCCACCAGTTCCAGGCAATCACCGTGCGACAAATCGATCTTTCGGTCCGCCAGAGCCTGGCGAAGACTCTTGGCCATCATTTTTGCATCGAGAAAACTTCTCATGGTCCGATCCTCAGGGCGGCAGAAAGTCAGTGCTCGCATTGCTGACGCGATCGCCCGTATCGAGGGTCAAACCGAAATCTGTTCGTGCATTCACCATCCCCAATGGGTGCGAGCGGCAGGCTGCACGGCCTGAGTCGCAGATTACCGCCCACCCGTTCCTCGTCAAGTATCGGCAAATGACCGACAGAGTGGCGAGCCCTCCCCGTGGTTAAGCCACGCCCTCCTTGTCAAATCGGAATAGTCGTCGTGTCCTTGCCCGTGCGGATCACGAAGGTGGTGTAGTAGCGCGCGACGTTGCTTTCCTCCCGGAAGAGCCGCTCGGTCAGCACATCGAGCTCCTCCATGTCCTTCAGGCGCAGCATCAGCAGCGCGTCGGTCTCGCCGCTGACGCTATACGCCTGGGTGACGGCCGGCTCGGCAGCGGCGAGATCGAGGAAGCGGCGCACATATTGTTCGCCGTGGCGCTCGAGCTCGACCGTGATGATCGCCTTCACCGACCTGCCGGCCTTCGCCGGATTGAGAATGGCAACAACACGGTCGATGACCCCGGCCGACCTCAAGCGCCTGATGCGGCGCAGGCAGCTCGACGGAGAAAGTCCGACTTCGGCGGCGAGATCCGCATTCGTTCGCGACGCATCCTGCTGCAGAAGTGTGAGCAGCTTTCGGTCGATCCGGTCCATTTCATCCCCCGTTGTCGTCGCGTGCAATTTTATTGCACAAACTCGCATATTTTGACCACAACTGCGAACGGCCTCGCGCTAGTCCTTGGGTGACAACCAGGGAGACACTGTCATGGCCGTTCACATCATCCTCTACCGCAAGACGCTCGCGACACTCGAAGTCTATTGGGACCTGGTGCGCATCATCGTTCCCGTCACCATCGCCACGCACGTCCTGCAGGAACTCGGCGTGATCCGGGCGATCGCGCCCGCCTTCGCGCCGCTGATGACCCTGGTCGGGCTGCCACCCGAGCTCGCCTTCGCCTGGCTCACCGGCCTGCTCGTCGGCATCTGGGGGGCGGTGGTGGTGGTTTTCGCGTTGGTGCCGGTGTCGGAGTTGACGACCGCCGACATGACTGTCTTCTCGGCATTGATGCTGGTGGCGCACGCCATTCCGATCGAACAGCGCATCATCCAGAAAGCAGGGCCGAGCTTCATGGTCACAGGGGCGCTGCGTATAGGCGGCGGCCTCATCTTCGCAGCATTGCTGCACCAGCTGTTTTCGGCAACCGGATGGCTCGCTACACCTCTGAGCCCGACATGGGTACCGGTCAACCAGGGCTCCGACTGGATCAGCTTCACTTTCAGCACGCTGAAGACGCTTGGCACCATGCTCGTCGTCCTGCTGGCGCTCAGCTGGATGATCGAGATCCTCAAGATGGTGGGCATCCTAGACTGGCTGAACCGGGGAATGGCGCCGCTCTTCCGCCTCGCCGGCATCCAGCCGCAGACAGTGCCCTTTACCGCCGTCGGCGTGCTTCTCGGGATCTCCTATGGAGGCGCGTTATTGATCCGCGAGGCGCGCACGGCAAGCGTCGAACCGCGCCAGGTGTTCCTTGCCTGCGTGTTCATGGGCTTTGGCCACAGCCTCGTCGAGGACACGCTGGTCGTCGTCGCGCTCGGTGCGGATTTTACCAGCGTCTTTTTCGGCCGCCTGGTCTTTGCGATCGTCGCCACGGCCGTGATCGCCAGGATCATCGGCTCGGCGCCCGACACAGTGTTCTTCAAGTCGTTCTTCCGCAAGGAAGGCGCCAAGCTGGCACCGTCGGAAGCCTAGCTCGTGGTTCACAGGCGCGGCGGCGAGGTTCACGCCGGCCGCTTCACTCCGCAGCCGTCTCGGCGGACATGTTTGTCAGCGGCGCCGTCCGCCCGAACATGGCGCGGTAGGCAGCGGGCGTCGTCGAAAGCTGCTGGCGGAAGTGGTGGCGCAGGGTCTGGGTCGAGCCGAAGCCCGAACCTTCGGCCACCTGCTCCATGCCGAGCGCGCTCTCCTCCAGCAGTTGCCGCGCCCGCGCCAGCCGTTCGCCGAGCAGCCAGCGCGCCGGCGTCGTGCCGGTGGCCGCCTCGAAGCGGCGCAGGAAGGTGCGCTCGCTCATGCCCACCGATTTCGCCAGCGCGGCGATCGAAAAATCCTCACCGAGCTGCGCGCGCATCCGGTCGATCAGCGGCCCGAGGCGCGCGCTCTCGTGCACCTCCGGCACCGCCCTTTCGATATATTGCGCCTGGCCGCCATCACGGTGTGGCGGCACGACGAGGCGGCGGGCCACGCGGTTTGCCGCCTCGCTGCCGAAATCGCGGCGAATGAGATGCAGGCAGAGGTCGATACCGGCAGCACTGCCCGCCGACGTCAGCACCGTGCCGCTATCGACATAGAGCACGTCGGGCACGACCTCGACATCGGGGTAAAGTGTCTTGAGCTTATCGGTGTAGCGCCAGTGGGTCGTTGCCTTCCGCCCGCTGAGCAGCCCGGCTGCCGCCAGCACGAAGACACCGGAACAGATGGAAAGAACCCGCGCGCCGCCCACATGTGCCGCCCGCAGCGCCTGGCACAGGGATTCCGGCACCGGCGTATCGGCACCGCGCCAGCCGGGCACGATGACGGTTCCAGCCTGGGCCAGCAGATCGAGCCCGCCATCGGCCATCAGCCTGATGCCGCCGGTGGCCCTCAACTCTCCCGGCTCGATGGCCGCGACGGCGAAACGATACCACCCCTCGCCCATTTCGGGCCGCGGCAGGCCGAACATTTCCACCGCCACGCCGAACTCGAAGGTGCAGAGACCATCATAGGCAAGAGCGACGACAAGCGGGTTGGCGGGTGATGGCGAGGTGGCGAATGGTTTTGGCATGATCTTGAGCATATATGGCAAACCTGCCATCTGCCAGCCCTTTCCCGACATTGCTACAACCATCCTCGTCAACCGCCGAAGACCAGAGCCACAGGAGAGCCAGATGAGCTATGTGACCGAAACCCCAGCCGCCGCACCCGAGATTGCCATCGCCCATTTCGCCCAGCGGCTCAGCGTCGAGACCGATTGCGCCGATGTCGCCCATGCCCTGAAGACCGGCGAGCAGGATTTCGTGCTGCTGCACGCTGTCGGCACCGAGGCCGCCTATGCCCGCCGCCATGTGCCGGGCGCGATCCACCTGCCCCACCGCGAGATCACCGCCGAGCGGATGGCCGAGTGGCCGGCCGACACCCTGTTCGTCGCCTATTGCGCCGGGCCGCATTGCAACGGCGCCGACCAGGCGGCGCTGAAGATCGCCCGGCTCGGACGGCCGGTGAAGATCATGATCGGCGGCATCACCGGCTGGGAAGACGAGGGCTTTGCCTTCGCTTCTGGTGCGGCCCCCGGAGAGCCGAAGCTGCTGCTGGCCGCCTGACGAGACGGATGGCCCGCCGAACGGCCGCCTTGGACTGCTGACAAAGTCGGCGCTAATAGTTGTCAGGCCACCGTGAAGGCTCGGCGTTAGCCAACATCTCCCTCATCTCTGTGCTTGTCACAGAGATCTCTAGCAGTTCCGCTGGAACTGCGGGACCAGCCCAAGTCTTTGGGCTGAAAGGTCTTTTGACCTGATGGACGTCAGTTCGCCGGATTCCGGCACAAGGCCGGAATGAGGGAAAACTGCACCAGCCTCCCGCCAAACTGGCAATTTCAACCTTTGTCATCGCGCTCTGGCCGCCAAACGATGGCCTTGGCGGAATCGCGCAAACACGCCAAGGTAGCCGGCAGGAGCAACATTGCCGGCCAAGCCGGCTGAGGACCCCGATGACGATGGCCCTTTCCACCCGCCCATTCGAGCATCGCGATGTCGCCACGGTGCTGGCGCTGATGCGCGGCCTTGCCGTCTTCGAAGGCTATATCGACAAGTTTGCCGTCACCGAAAAGGACCTGATCGACCACGGCCTCTGCGACAACCCGCGCTTCGGGGTCTTCGTGGCCGAACTCGACGGTCGCGTCGCCGGCATCGCCGTGCACTATGTCATTCCCTGGACCTACGACCTGAAGCCGACGGTGGTGCTGAAGGAACTGTTCGTCGAGGAAGGCGCGCGCTCGTCGGGCGCAGGCGCTGCCCTCATCGCCGCCTTGAAGCGCCACGCCGCCGTCATTGGCGCACCCCGCATCAACTGGACCGTGCTTGCCGGCAACGCCGCGGCAAAACGCTTCTACCAGCGCCATGGCGGCGGACCGGACGTAGTCTGGGAACCGTGGACGATGCCGGTGCCATCAGGCGACTAGGGGACGTCGCGGCAGTGAAACTCAGCGGCTTTCACCAGCACACTCGACCGCGAGCGGCAGCCGATGCGCGGCAGTGCAACGGCCACTCGTCGTGTGGGATGGTCTATCGCTACAACTCAAGGCGACTCTCGACCTTGTACCCGCCCGCACCATATTGCCGCGCAAGCCGGAAATGGCGCCAGGCGGCATCTTCAAACTGACGGCACAACGGCGCTGCGCTTCACGGCGCAGCAACACATCAATCCTGCCGCATAAAACCTTGAATCGATTCCGATTTGAGGCATTGTGCGGTGGCAATTGCGCCGCCCAGGCGGCGGAGCAACTGAGACGGCGGCGCGTGCACGACCAAGCCAGCCGCTGTTTTGCCACCGGATGAAACGAAGCCGGAAATCGGAGGATCGAGACCCAATGAATGCATCGGAACACATCGACCAGTTGATCGCTGAAACCGACGACTGGCGCGGCAAGACGCTCGCCAGCCTGCGCAAGTCCATCCTTGGAACGGACAAGGAGATCATCGAGGAATGGAAGTGGATGGGAAGCCCGGTGTGGTCTCGCGACGGCATCATCGCCGTCGGCAATGCCCACAAGGATAAGGTGAAGCTTACCTTCTCCCACGGCGCGAGCCTGCCGGACCCCGAAAATCTGTTCAACAACGGCCTGAACGGCAAGGTCTGGCGCGCGATCGATCTCTTCGAAGGCGACGAGATCGACGAGCGAGCGTTCCAAAACCTCATCCGCGCCGCCATCGAGTACAATCAGGCCAAGGCAAAAAAGAAGAAGGCCCCTGCAAGCAACCGGACAAAGGCAGCCAAAAGCAAGGACGCATGACGCGGTAACCTGCCCCTGCCTGCGCTGGCCTACAGCAGGTCGCGCAAAAGTGCGCAGCGGTTTTGCGATAACAACATGGGCGAAAACAAGAGCTACCGCATAATTCCCTAAATCGGGGTTCGATCTAAGGAATTATGCAGCAGCGTTACAGCGTCCTTCGCGCGCCATATTTGACGCGCGGCGCTGTAAAGCGCAGCAGGCGGATCCTGGAGATCGCGACTTGCTTCAGGCCATGTCGATCTTCACCGCCTGCCCGATGTAATAGGCGAGAGCCTCCGGATTGAACTCATCCATTTTCCGCACGAGGACATTGCGGTTGACCTTGCCCAGGCCCTGAAGCAGGCCATACTTGTCTTCGATCAGCACGCCTTTCGAAAAGGCGAAATTGACGCCCTTCTTGTTCGGGCTGATGGCGATGATATCGCGCTTCAGCCGGTAGACCGGCACCCCGTAATAGGCCTCGGTGCCTCCGCGCATCCCCTCCTTGACGTCAGGCGCGACCTTTCGGATCAACGCCCGAAAAGCCTCGACGATCGGCCGATGTTCAGGCTGTACCTTGTCCTCGATGAAGGCATCAACTGCCTTGTCCATGTCCTTGCTCCGATCCGTGGGAAGGCGCGGCAAACGCCTCCCCAAAACACGATGGACGGGACTGTCCGGAAGCGGGAGCACCAAGCCAAGCAGCAACCCAAGGTCGAGCGCAAGAGGACGGACCTGCGGCTCGCCTCGGATGGAGATCGCCCTCAATGGCCGCCAAACACCAGCGTCTGCACCGGCAACATCAGCGCCTGCATTCGCAGGATCATCGCGTGGACGAGGCCGACTGCATCGACCACGTGCAGGTAGAGCCAGCGGCCAGTGCTGATATCGGGCGACGACAGTTCGTCGTGGCTGTTGGTATAGGCGTTGGCGATACAACTGCTGCCTGGTGGTATCCCTTCCAGCAGTCCCGGATAGAGCGGTTCCAGGAAGACGGTGAGCGTGCCCGGCTGGGCGAGCTGCGCCACATCGATGAGCTGGTCGCTGGCCCGTAGCTGCCCGCCTGCGATGACGTCCTGCACCTGGGTCACGACCATCGGAATGATCGTGAACGGCTTGCCGATGCAGGTGGCCTCGGCAATCATGCCGACCTTCATCACCTGTGCCTCGATCTGCCCGAAGCCCGCGACAAGCGCGGTGCGGCCCGCCTCCTCGGGAACGAGCACGCCGGCCGGCCTGAGCATCGGGTTGACCACTTCGCCAACCCGGAGCGCGAACTGGCTGAGCGTACCGGACACGCCGGCGCGAACGGTGGTCTTGGCGAGGTCGGCATCGGCCTGCTGCAAGGCCGCTTCGGCGCTTGCCTTCTGCGAAGGCAGAAGCGACGCGATCTTCGTCTCAAGCGTCTGCTTGTTGGAAAGCACGGCGGTAAGCGCGCCCTTGCGCCCTTCGAGCGCGACCTGCCGGCGCTCGATCTCGCGCCGGGCGACGACGTTGGGGTTCAGCCGATTGAGTTCGACCTGGGTATCGTATTCGTCCTGGGCCTGTTTCACGGCGGCCTCGGCCTGTACGATCGCACCATCGGCAGCGATAAGCTCGGTGCGCGCGACGGTCATCTCGGCATCGACCTCAGCGATCTGACGGCGCGCGAGCTCGGCCGAGGCCTCTTCCTCGGTATTGTCGAGCCGGAACAGCGGCTGGCCCGCCGCGACCTTGTCATTGAGTTTCACATAGATCTCGGCCACCCGCCCGCCGGTCTCCGGCAGCACGGCGACGGTGCGGAACACCGAAGTGACACTCTTGGTCGACGGATGGAAGTAGAAGATGAGGGTGATCAGCGAGACCGTCAGGATGATGCAGGCGGTGATGCCCCAGCGCAGTTCGAACCAGACCGAATAGAGCGTGATCTCGCGCCCGAACCTTTTGCCTTGGACATAGCGGCGGAAGAGATAGTCCGGGAAGATCGTCAGAAGCGAGCAAAGCAGAAACTCGAACATGGCTTAGACCTTCCCTTCCACCGATGCCTGATCGGACGCGGCGGGCTGGCTCGCCACCGGCTCCGGCTCCGCGACCTTCGGCTCCGCTGCAACGGGTTTGTCCTCGTTGCCGGCAATTCTCTCCAAAGAGCGGGCGATCGCCGCGAGCGGCGACGAAAAATCCGGCAGATCGATCAGCGCCAGGATCAGCGCCGCGATCCAGAAGATGTTGTTGTGGGTGAGCAGCGAGATCAACCCCAGCACCGCCACCAGCTCGTATTGCACCTTGTGGCTTTTATGCGCCATGGTTTCCGGCAGCGAATGCAGCCGCAGGTAAAAAGTGCCGAGCGCGAAGATCGCCAGGATCATGAAGATGACGACGACGTTGAACAGGACGTCGGTCTCACCGGGCGCGGTAACGAAAGGCGGCAGATGGTGAATTGCAGTTGGATGAATGCTGTCGGACATCATGTCTCCCCCGAGAGCAGATGGAGCAGAGAATCGAACATTAGCACACCCCCAAAAAACAAAAACAAAAGCTTGCACATCGGCCGCAACTTAACCTTGCGGCGCCGTGCGCCTTAGCAAATCGGCGCGACGGCACCTTGAAGTGCCGCTGGTTTCGAGCAGGATCTCAAGGAGCATGCTGTTCCCCCAGTAACAGCAATAGATGCCCGCTCGCCCTATCGCGCGCGGCAGGCACTTGCACTGGCCAACCCTTCCCCAGGGAGGCCGCCATGGCTCAGAACGTCTACGACAGACCAGAATTCTTCGAAGGCTACAGCCAGCTCGGACGCTCGGTCCACGGCCTTGCCGGTGCGGCAGAATGGCCGGAAATGCGCGCTGCCACTGAACCCTTCAGGAAAGTGCGTGGTAGATTTCGGCTGCGGTTTCGGCTGATTTTCGCGCCATTCCGGCGAGGCGGCCGCCGGCCAGGCCTGCCACCATTGCCCTGAAACGAATGACTCCGTCGCGCCGCGAGGGACTCAGTCCTTTTCCCGAACCGTCTCCTTCTGGGTGATCAGCCGGGCGCTGTGCTGGCCGCTGAGATAGGTCCAGAACCAGCTCCAGGCGACGGCAAAACGGCTGCGCGTGCCGATCAGGAAGTAGATATGCGCAATGCCCCAGATCCACCAGGCAAGCGCGCCCTTGAGCTTGAAGCGGCCGAAATCGATGATCGCCGCCCGCCTACCGATCGTCGCCAGGCTGCCCTGATGGCGATAGCGGAAGTCGCCGGGCGGCTTGCCGCCGGCAAGGCGCGCGCGGATGACCTTGGCGACATAGGCTCCCTGCTGCTTGGCGGCAGGTGCGATGCCCGGCACCGGCTTGCCGCCGTCATAGGTGACGGCGGCCGTATCGCCGATAACGAAGATATCGTCATGACCGGACGCCTTGAGATCGGCGCCGACGACCGCCCGGCCGGCTCGGTCCTCGGCAATGCCGAGCCAGCGTGCGGCGGGCGATGCCTGGACGCCAGCCGCCCAGACGAGCGTGCGGCTGGCGACGAAGGTCTCGCCGATCGTCACGCCTTGCGCCGTGCAGGCCGTCACCGGCGTTCCAGTCCGAACCTCCACGCCCAGCCTTTCCAGCTCGCGCCGGGCATAGTCGGACAGGTCCTCGCTGAAGGCCGCCAGAATGCGCGGCCCCGCCTCCACCAGAATTACCCGGGCCTGGCGCGTATCGATGCGGCGAAACTCGCTCGGCAGCGTGCGGTGGGCCATTTCAGCGATGATGCCGGCAAGCTCGACGCCGGTCGGCCCGGCGCCGATCACGGTGAAGGTCAATAGCGCCTCGCGGACGGCCGGGTCGTCCTCGAGCTCCGCCTGTTCGAAGGCGAGCAGCACGCGGCGGCGGATGGTGGTCGCATCCTCCAGCGTCTTCAAGCCCGGCGCCACCGGCTCCCATTCGTCATGGCCGAAATAGGCATGCGTCGCGCCGGTGGCGATCACCAGCGTATCGTAGCCGATCGCCTGCCCGCCCTTCAGCGTCACGACCTTGGCGGCAGCGTCGACGCCGGTGACCTCGCCCAGAAGCGTCGTTACCTCCGGCCGGTCACGATAGAGATTGCGGATCGGCCAGGCGATCTCGGAGGTGGCGATCAGCGTGGTTGCGACCTGATAAAGCAGCGGTTGGAACAGATGGTGGTTTCGCCGGTCGATCAGCGTGATGCGCACCGGCGCGCCGGCAAGCCCGTTGACGAGCTGCAGCCCGCCAAACCCTCCACCGACGACGACGACATGATGCCTGTCCCGCATGGTCCTGATCCCGATTTGACTTTTCTCAAATGTGGGGCGCAGGCGCCACAACACAACCGCCGGCTTCGTATGCCACCCTTGCAAAATCGATGATGGCGCCGGCGCCGGCGCTGCAATAATGTGTAGCGCTACCGTACACAGGTGCCGCTAGTCGGTGCTGGCCGGACCGTTTCCCCTCTGCCCCGCGCAACGACGGGTCAACCGCGTTTCTTTCACCTTTGAACCGCCCGCACGGGGTGCTCCGCATTGTCCCCGGCGACGTTGGTCGAGCATCAGCAACGGCTTTGTCGAGTTCGGCCCAATTTCCAGGCATGCGGGAAAAAATCCGACGTCGTACCACTACGGTGGGAGTGCAGCAAGCTTTGGGGAAATATAGACTTGGAGTAGGTGCGGCGGGACAACCGCTTCCTGCTTCGGGGGCAAGGACAATAGCGGCTTGGAGCGATTCACGCTACTTCGCTGCGGCTGGAATGTCGCAGAGAGTTTGGGGGAAGCATGCGCAGAGCTGATTTCCATTTCCGGCAAGCGGCATCGATGGCATACCTGGGTGCGGCGCTGTTCACCGGCCTCTGCGGCTTTGGCGTGACCGGCGACGCATTTGCCGCGAACTGCCGTTCCCGCGGCGGCCTGGCCTATCTCGGCAACACGAAAGGGGCCACCGGCTCAGTCTGGCTTTCCGGAACCAGTGCCGGGTCTTTCGGCCTCGAGGCGGCTCAGGGCAATCAGACGGTCGACACCTGGAGCAAGAGCAAGCGCGGGCTCCATCTCTCACTGTCCCCGGTGGTTTCAAACGGCAACGGTGGCACGCACAAGCTCTATGATATATCGAGCGGAAAACCGTGCCTGCTCGACACGCAGAATCAGGTGCGGAGTGGTATCCTTCCGAACATCGACTGGCCGGACGGCCGGCCGGATGTTGGTCCACAGCCGGTGTTCCCGGGTTTTGACTGGCCTGATGGCCGACCGGACGTCGGCCCGCAGCCGGTGTTCCCGGGTTTCGACCGGCCCGATGGTCGCCCGGATGTTGGCCCACAGCGGGTCTTCCCGGGTTTTGACTTGCCTGACGGCCGACCGGACGTCGGCCCGCAGCCGGTGTTCCCGGGTTTCGACCGGCCCGATGGCCGGCCGGATGTCGGACCCCAACCGGTCTTCCCGGATATCGCCTGGCCCGATGGCCGCCCGGATGTCGGCCCGCAGCCCATCCCGCCGGATTTCAATTTGCCCGACGGGCGGCCGGATATCGGCCCGCAACCGGTGTTTCCGGGGTTCACGCCGCGCACCCCGACCGCCATCAGAGGCGGCCGCGTGGTCGCAGCCCGGACGCCGGACACCTGTATCGACCCGCGGTCGATAAATCCCAACAAGCAACAGCGCGACCTGCCGATCTGCCGGGACCTCGCTGCCGAAGAAGCCGCCGCCCAGAGCGCCGACCGATCACAGGTGCCGTTGACGCCGGGTCGCGATCTGCCGGCGCCCTCGCTCTGGAACTTCTGGTCGGATATCCAGTTCGCAGACATATCCGACGAACGGTATGACCGCGACAGCGACACACTCGCTCGCTCGTTGACGATGGGTCTCGATCGCCGCATCACCAACGACCTCGTCGTCGGCATGACCGTTTCCCTTGAGAACAGTTCGACCGATGCGTTTGACGGCACATTGGGCATCGACACCGACGGCTTCAGCTTCGGACCCTATGCGGCCTATCGCCTGTCGAAACACTGGGCGATCGACGGATCGCTGACATACGGGCGCTACAACAACGATATTGACCTGAGCGTGCTGAGTGGCCGACAGGATTCGGAGCGTCTTGCCGGCGAAATCTCTCTCCACGGCCAATATAAGGTCGATGCCTATTTCATCCGCCCCAAGGCATCCGTCAATTGGTCCCATATCGACAGCGACGCTTACGACCTCTCGGGCAGCCTCCTCAACATACCGGTCAGCGTTTCCCTTCCCGGCGACAGCTTCAATTATGGCGTCCTCGATCTCTCGACCGAGGTCAGCCGTTACTTCCGTTTGCCGGACGGGCAGCCGTTTCTCGCCTTCGCCGAACTCGGTGCCGAATACCAATTCGAGCGGCCCAACGACGGCAAGATCCTGACCGGCGACCTTTCGGAAGTAACGCCCTCGCCATGGTCGTTCTCACTCCGCTCGGGCTTCAGAATGCTGGTGAACGACAACCTCCAGATCGAAGCGACGGGCGGCTATCTGAGCTTCGGCCAGAAAGATCTCGATGTCTGGGAGGGCAAGCTCCACGTCGCGTGGAGCTTCTGAGATCGGTAGAACGGCACGGGACGGGCCGCATTAGAGTTGCCCGCCCCGGCACACCCTCACCCTTTCTCAGAGCCCGCCTGCGTCGCCTGCAGCAGGTTGTCGCGCAACCGCACCACCGTTTGCTGCACGACCGGAAAGTCGTCTCCGAGACCGATCGCATCCGTCAGCGCTGATCCAGGCTCCGTTTCAACCAGCTTGCGTCCGGCCGGCGTCAGCGTCACGCGCACCTGCCGTTCGTCGGCCGGGTCGCGCCGGCGTTGCAGATAGCCCTCGGCCTCGAGCTTCTTGAGGATGGGGGTCAGCGTATTCGACTCCAGAAAGAGCTTTTCGCCAAGCGTTCCCACCGTCTGGTCGTCTTCCTCGGAAAGCGCCACCATCGCCACGTATTGGGTATAGGTCAGCCCGAGCTTGTCGAGGATCGGTTTGTACGCGCGGCCGAAGGCCAGGTTGGCGGAATAGATTGCAAAGCACAGAAAGTTCGAAAGCTTCCTGCCGCCGTTTTCGGCCTGCGATGAGGAAGACTCGGTCGTCTTCGCGCCTTTCGCTGTTGGGGATGTGGGCATGGGTATATCCTGTTCCTTTGTCCTCGCTGTCCACTCCAATATAAATCGCATCCGATTAAATCGCAATGATGTTGACATCCGGTTTGAGTTGACATATTTAACTCGCATCCGATTGAAGCGGATACGAGCTAACGTAACCAGAAAGGACACCACCATGACTGAGAAGCTTCTTTTCACCGGCAAGACCCACAACACCGGCGGCCGTAACGGCGGCACCCACAGCAGCGACGGCATGCTTGACCTCAAGTTGGCGCAGCCTCACCCGGCCGCCGAAAACCTCTTCGGTGCTGCCTGGTCCGCCTGCTACATCGGCGCGATCGAGGTCGCCGCCTCGCAGAGAAAGATCAAGCTTCCGGCAGGTCTAGCGGTCGACACCGAGATCGACCTGAACGTCGATGACGGCTCCTACTTCCTGCGGGCACGGCTCAACGTCAGCCTGCCGGAATTGGACCGCGACGTCGCCCACGAGTTGATCCATGCAGCCCACGAGATCTGCCCCTATTCCAAGGCAACACGTGGCAACATCGACGTCGAGACCAACCTCATCTGAGGCGGATCCAGCCTCCATTCGGCGAAGACCGACGATACATGCCTGCGAATGAACCGGAACGCGCAAGGACAATCATCCCAGGTCCACCGCGGTCGATCACGCAGCATGCCGGCCAACGCAGGGCGGCCCCGCGACGGGGGTCGCCCAAGCCCTCACATCGAAGCTTGCGGCGGATGGTAGAAACCCATGTTGAATGGTTCGGGCCGCCATTTTCAGTCGTTTCGAATAGACCGTGATCCCGCCAGATGGACAATCACTGAGCTTGCGATCGCCAAACGAATAGTGGCGTATCGCCCCTGAGTTTGCCGCAGGTCAGCATTTCAATCTTGTCGGCGACCTTCCCGGAAAACCAACTCTTACGCGCGAATTTTGCCGAAGAAATCACCTGGAGCTTCAGCGCGGGGCGGGACCGCCCAGTGATTGTATTATTTCGAATTAATCCAAAGTGATAGCAGATATATCTTTAGGATGGACGGGTCGAAAACATCCATCTGCGTAATAGTATTTGAGATAAATATACCAACGCGCAGTGGTGTACGCGGCCTTCATTCTGAGGCTGCAACAGGAGGACATTATGCCTACCGTAATGGTCTATCACGATGTCAAAGACACGAAACACTGGCTCGCTTCACCTCTTCGTAAGGAGGTATTAGAACCCGTGGGCGTCACCAATATTCGTACGTTTGTAGATCCTCAAGCGTCCAACCGCGTTGGCTTGGTCATGGACGTTGCCGACATGGATAAATTGGACGCCTTCATGCAAACCAAAGCAGCTGCGGATGCGATGGCGCATGACGGTGTGTTGCCTGAGACCATGGTATTTCTCGTTCAATCGTGACGGCCGCGGCTGTCATGTTCAGCGCCTCGCCTGGCCTCGGCGATTTTGCGGTTCTTGCGACGATGCCTCAGCATTGCGAAACAACTTCATCTTGTTCCGAATGGCTCTCTCCGCCCTGAACGAGAGTCATCTCAAGGCGGGACACACGTCTCAAGCAGCCTCGGAAACTCAACGTGGGAGGATGATATGACGACATTATTCGTGAGGCACGAGGTCTCCGACTACGCAGCCTGGCGCCGCGTCTATGATGCGTTTTCGCCCGTGCAAAAGGCAAACGGCGTCATGGCGGAGGCGGTTTATCAAGCCACCGACAATCCCAACGATGTTACGGTCACGCATGAGTTTGCCACGCTTGAAGCGGCTCAGGCGTTCGGCAAGCTGGACGAACTGAAGGCAGCAATGCGCCAAGGCGGTGTGCTGGGCACGCCGACCGTGTGGTTTACCAACAAGGCATGAAGCAACCGGAACTCACCTCTGCATGGGAGGTCGGTTTTCGCACGGCGCATAGGCGCTCGTGCAACGCCGTAGTCGTGCAAACAACGCCTACAGCTTTCTATTGGCAGCCACCTGCCCGACGGCCGGTTCTTGCACGAGAGATATTCGTCAACCCTGACGCTGCGACCAAGAAACTCCAGGCTACCGCACCTGTGCAAGCACCGGCTCGAAGCCGATCTCGTCGACGGTTCCCACCAGCACGATCTCGTCGCCGAGCGACCATTCGGCCGCCCGCGCCGCCATGTGGGCCGGCACCCTTTGCGAGCCGCCCGGCCCCGGCGGGACATCGTAGGTGGCGTGCGCATCGTGGGCGAGGATCACCTCGAAGCCGAGATCCATCGCCCGGCGCGCCGTTGCCGCCACACACATTTCCGACAGCATGCCGCAGATCGCAATGGTTTCGACCCCATGGCTCCTCAGTTGCGCCGCCAGATCCGTGTCGTGAAAACCATCGTCGGCCGATTTGCGCACGACCGTTTCACTGGGTCTCGCATCGAAGAACAGCTGCCAACCGTCCGTGCCCGGCTCGTCCGGCGCACCCTTGGGTCCGTCGTTCTGCAGGAAGATCACGGGAACCGCCTTTTTCCGCGCCCGCTCGAGCAGCCGGCCAACGGCGCGCTGCAGCGACAGGTGATCCGGCACCGCCTCCACGCCCGATATGAAGGCCCGCTGCACGTCGACGACCACAAGCGCCTCGGCCAGTTTGACGTCATTCTCGCTCACCGCCGCAATCACTCCGCATAATCGACCGGCACAGCCGTGCCGCTCTTCAGGATTTCCATCGAGATCGAAGCGGAAACGTCGAAGAGCTCCACCTTGCGCACGATCTGCTTGTAGACCACGTCGTAATGCTCGACCCGCGGCAACACGACCTTGACGATATAGTCGTAGTTTCCGGTCAGTCGATGCGCCTCGACGATCTCGGGAATGTCGCTGATCGCCCGGCGGAATGTCTCGATCCATTCGTCGGAGTGATGAGCGGTCTTGATCATCGCGAAGACGGTCGTCGGCACGCCCATGCGCTCGCGGTTAAGAACGACGATGCGCTTGGCGATGTAGCCCGCCTCTTCCAGCCGCTGGATGCGGCGCGAACAGGCCGAAAGCGAAAGGTTCACCCGGTCGGCAAGTTCGCCGACGGCCATGCTCCCATCCTGCTGCAACAGCGCCAAAAGCTTCCTGTCTCTTTCATCCAGCACGCTCACCACTCCCATTTCATCGATACTCTACGCTGCATACTTGCACATTCTACACTCATTGCGCAATTCATTCGCGCCAAACCACCATTCTCGCGCGATCAAAGCAAACCATTGCTGATGAAGGTCCGGCATAGTGTCCCCATCGAACAACAGCTGACCGCGCCTCGATGCGGATCGCGACAGGATCAGGGAAAGAGACGATGGAAATGCGCAAGATCGGTCTTATCGGCGGCATGAGCTTCGAAAGCTCGGTGGTCTATTATCGCATGGTCAACGAGGCCGTTCGCGAGCGGCTGGGCGCGCTGCATTCGGCCGAGGTGCTGCTGCACTCCGTCGACTTCCAGTCGATCGTCGACCTGCAGAAGGCTGGCCGTTGGGATGACGCCGCAAGAAGGCTCGCAGACGTCGCCCGCGGGCTGAAGGCAGCCGGCGCCGACTGCGTGCTGATCTGCACCAACACCATGCACCTGATCGCCGACGCCGTGCAGGCGGCCGTCGACATTCCGCTGATCAACATCATCGACGAAACCGCAGCCCGCCTCAAGGCCGCCGGCATCAGCAAGCCGCTGCTGCTCGCCACCCGCTACACCATGGAGCACGGCTTTTACGCCGAGCGCATGAAGAGTCACGGCATCGAGGTGATGGTGCCCGACGCGGACGGCCGCACACTGACGCACAATGTCATCTTCGACGAGCTTTGCGCCGGCAAGGTTCTGCGCTCGTCCCGCAAGGCGCTGATCGAGCTGATCGACAAGGCCGAGGCCGAAGGCGCTGACGCCGTCATCCTCGGCTGCACCGAGATCTGCCTGATCCTCGACCCGAAGAACCTGCCGCTGCCGGGCTTCGATTCCACCGCGATCCACGCCGACGCCGCCGTCGAATTTGCGCTCGGCCTGCAGGATTTGCGCTGCGCGGCGTAAGCTGAGGATCGGGCGTCCCCTGATCACACTGATCGCAAACGAAATGGCCCCCAGCGTACGCTGCGGGCCATTTCCCGTTGGTCCATGCGGCATGGCCCCGTGCTCGGCCCCTGATGCGAATTTGCCGCGCGGCGTGTTTGATGTTTACCGCCGTTCGGGTGCGTCGGATGTTCAAGCCGTTTCCTGCCCGCTGC
The DNA here is from genome assembly GCF_050434565.1 of Ensifer sp. 4252. Classification (NCBI taxonomy): domain Bacteria; kingdom Pseudomonadati; phylum Pseudomonadota; class Alphaproteobacteria; order Hyphomicrobiales; family Rhizobiaceae; genus Ensifer; species Ensifer sp. 4252. The sequence continues at coordinate 286,174 of NZ_JBNDIU010000004.1, read as the reverse complement.
GTGGCCCGCGAAGGCCGATACAGTTGCCCCAGGGGTCGCGAACCTGGCACATCCACAACCCGTCTTGGATCGCCAGCGGGCCGCGATAGAGCGGTGCCCCCAGATCGTTGAAATGGGAAAGCGCCCGGTCGAAATCCTCGACCTGCCAATAGACGACCGTGCCGGCCGCGCCGCTGGCAACCTTCTCGTCCGCCGGCACGATTTCCAGATGGGTCGAACCGATCTTCAGATATTCGAAATCGAAGGCGTCCAGCCGGTGCCGCTCGGCGCTCGGGAAGGCGCGCTGGTACCAGGAAAGCCCTGCCTCCACGTCGGCGACATGCACCAGAACGGCAGCAACGAAATCGGTCATGGGCAACCTCATCATGGAGCGAATCGAGCCGGACGGCACGGGCGAGAACGGACGGCCTTATGCGGCCTGCACGCGAAGACCCCAATGCATTTCACCCATTAATATGTAGTTGGTTTGGGAACAACATACTCAGGGACAGGAGCCTGATACACGGCGTCTGAATTCGCCTTCATGCCGGACGTTTCAGGCGGGAGCAGGCACCGCCGTTGCCGCGGTCGACCGATGGCTCTCATCCGCAACAGTTGCCCAGTCGCACTCCTTGAGGCCCGCAGTCGCGAAGGGATCGATCAGCGTGCCCGAGACGATCGAAGCGAGCAGCGCCGGTGCCGGCGGAATGCGGGCGATCGTCGCCACCAGCCGGTCGCGCAGCCAGGCAAGGGCAGCCGAGTCCGACTGGTAGAAGGGCGTGAACGCCAGCGACAGCAGCTGGAACAGCACCATGTGATTGCGCCTCGCGCGGCCATAGGCTGCAAGCGCCGCGTCGATATCGCCCGAGACCGAAAGCGCGTGTGCAAGCGTCGCCGCATCGATCAGCGCCATGTTGGCGCCCTGCCCCAGTTGCGGGCTGGTCGAATGTGCGCTGTCGCCGACAAAGACGACGCGGCCCGACGCCGGCGGGCGCATGGTGCGGTGGGCATAGTGCGCCAACGTCAGTTGGTCCCAATCGTCGATCTGGTCGAGCAAGGGGGCGCAATCGGGCCAGTAGCCGCGAATAGCTGCCTTCCATCTATCCAGACCCGCTGCCTTCACGGCGTCGGCATCGCCGACCTTGACGCTCCAGAAGAAGGCGACGCGATCGCGCGCTGCCGGCCGCGCCCGGCCCGCCGGCAGAATGCCGATCATCACCTTGGCGCGGTCGTAGCGCTGCGTCAGCGCATTTGGATCATGGGTCAGACCGTCACTGTCGAGCGTCGCCCAGAAGGCGCCATAGGCAAGCTCGCGCACGCCGGGCGCCGTCGCTGCCCCCGCCGCAATGGTCGAGCGCGCGCCGGTCGCGTCGATGACGAGATCATAGCGCCCCGCCTCCTGGCCGGCGGCATCCGTCAGCACCGCCTTTTCGCCCGAAGTCGTGGCTGCCGTCAGCGTCATGCCGGTGCGGATGGGAATACCGGCCGCCGTAACAGCATCGTGCAACACGCCGAACAGCGCTGCGCGCTGCACCGCCAGTCCGAAACGGCCACCCGCAAGCGCGTCATAGCGAACGTCCAGCACCGTGCGGCCGCTTCTGGCATCGGCGCCGTGCAGCCGGTCGATTCGGCTGCCGAGCACCATCATCGGCTGAAGCAGCCCGAGCGCGTCGAGTGCGGTCAGCCCGGTCGGCTGCAGCATCAGCCCGGAGCCGACGGGCGCGGCTTCAGCGAAACGTTCCAGGATCTCCACCCGATGGCCGTGCCGCGACAGCATCAGTGCCGCCGCAAGCCCCGCCGGGCCCGCACCCGCAATGCCGATATTCAGTGTCTTCATGGTCCCCCGGCACGACGCTTGGTCGATGTGCTGGATTCGTTTGATCGGCAAACTATACGGAAAATCAAAGCGCTACGGCAAGCTTGCTTCGCCGGGACATGGCGTCGCGCATGACGCGCCCCACGCGGCGGGACGCAATTGCGCCTCATCCGGCCTGCCGGCCACCTTCTCCCTGCTTGGCGGGAGAAGGTGTATGCCGCACTGCCGGCGCTCCATCCCTCTTTCCCAATTGCGGGCAGAAGGAAGACTGCGGCGACTTTCCCCTCCCACGGCAGAACCGTGAGCCACGTCCCCTCTCCCCGCCTGCGGGGAGAGGGTTAGGGTGAGGGGCAGACAGCGCCCATAGCTTGGAATGTCGAGACGGGCCGGACAGGCGCCCGCCTTCCGTCAAACCAGATCAACGCGCCCCTACGGCGCCGCGTCATAGGTCTCGCGGGCGGCGCGGATTGCCACATGGTTGGCAAGCGACCAATCGACGAAATGCTTCAGCAATTTGAGCAGCGAGCGCCCGAGATCGGTCAGCGCATACTCCACGCTCGGCGGCTGCGTCGGGAACACGGTACGGCTGATGTAGCCGTCGCGCTGCAGGTCGCGCAGCGTCTGGGTCAGCATGCGCTGGGAGATATCAGGGATCAGCCGCCTGAGTTCGGAAAAGCGCAACGCTCCGTCGGCCAAGGACAGGATCATCAGCGAATTCCACTTGCCGCCGATATTGTCCATGACATCGCGCACCGGACAGTTCTCGACATCCATCGGCACGCCGCAGACCATCGCCACGCGCTTGCCCTTCACATCACCCGTCAGCTTGTTCATGAGGCGGTACCCTTTTTGTTACCACAGCAGAAAAAACTGCCTCCTTTACAGCTCTTACCAGATTACTAGATTAGAGCAACTCTCAAAAAGAGACCAGCGACCGGCAGACGTGCTTTCCCTCCCGAAGCGTCGGCTGGCATCACAGAGAAAAAGGAAAACCCATGTCCGATACATTGCTCGTGACCGGCGCCACCGGCCAGCTCGGCAAGCTCGTGCTCGATGCGCTGCTCCAATCCGGCAAGGTCGAGCCGGCCAACATCATCGCCACCAGCCGCGATACGGCAAAGCTTTCCGATTATAGCGGCAAGGGCGTGCAGGCGCGTGTCGCCGACTTCGACGACCCGGCCTCCCTCGACCAGGCCTTTGCCGGTGCCGACCGTATCCTGATCATTTCCACCGACGCGCTCGACCAGCCGGGCAAGCGCCTGCGTCAGCATCTGGCCGCCGTCGAGGCCGCGAAGAAGGCCGGCGCCAGGCACATCCTCTACACCTCGATGCCGAACCCGGAGACCTCAGTCATCCCGTTCGCGCCCGATCACCTCGGCACCGAAAACGCCATCAAGGCAACCGGCATCCCCTACACGATCCTGCGCAACGGCTGGTACATGGAAAACCTGTTCATGGCGCTGCCGCATGCGCTTGAAACCGGACAGTGGTACTCGTCCTCGGGCAAGGGTCGCCTCGCCCACCTCGCCCGCGCCGACGCGGCTAAGGCTGCCGCCGCCGCGCTGCTTTCGGCCGGCAGCGAAAGCCGCACCTATACGCTGACCGGCCCGGAGCTGCGCTCGACCGACGAGATCGCCGCGCTCGTCTCCAAGGCGGCCGGCAAACCACTCGATGTCGTGCATATTTCCGACGATGCGCTCGCCGGCGGGTTGAAGGGTGCGGGCCTGCCGGACTTTCTCATCCCGATCGTCGTCTCCTTCGACGCCAACACCCGCGAGGGCCATATCGACATGGTGACCAGCGACGTGACGACCCTGACCGGCACCACACCGCTGCCGCTCACGACTTTCCTGGAAGCCAGCAAGGCAAGACTTGCCGGCTGATCGATTGCAATCGAAACGAAGTGGGCCCGGCCGTTTGCGCCGGGCTCCGCGTATCGCACCGGCCCCGATACCCATCCTGGGACGAGGCAGTCATCGCCTTTCGATACATTTGTCCTGTGCCATAAGCTGGCTCACGACGTTGTCAGGGATCGCTTCCGTCGCATAGGTGAACGTGCCGGATACTTTCACCTCTTCAGCCGCACGCATCAAGGCACCGAGCGCTGCGCGCGCGAAAGATCCGCCGACGCTGATGCGACGGACGCCCGCGTTGGACAACTCCGCTACCGTATAGCTCCGCCCCTTCAGGCCCATGACGACGTTCACCGGTTTATCCACGGCACCGCAAACGGTCCTTATCGCTTCAAGGTCAGGAAGACCCGGAGCGTAGAGCACGTTTGCCCCCGCTTCCGAGAAAGCTTGCAGCCGCCTGATGGTATCGCTGAGGTCTGGCCGCCCCCATAGATAATTTTCGGCTCTCGCCGTCAGCAGGAAGGGCAGATCGCGAGCAGCTTCTGCAGCCGCGCGAATGCGTTCAACCGCTTGGGAAAGCTCGTAAATCGGTTCATCCGGATCGCCCGTTGCGTCTTCGATAGACCACCAACCAACCCGACCTTGCATGCCATACGGATCGTTTCCGCACAGGTCTCCGGCGCAGCTCCGAAACCATCCTCAAGATCGGCGGAAACCGGAAGGTCGGTTGCCTCTGCGATTTCGGCGGCGTTTTCCAGTATCTCGCGTCTGCTGAGGCTCGCGAAGGAATCGCGCTTGCCTTTGGAGAAAGCATAACCCGCACTGGTCGTCGCCAGCGCCTCGAAACCCAGGCTCGTCAGCAGGCGGGCCGAGCCGGCGTCCCAGGGGTTGGGTATGACGAATGCCGTTTCCCTGTCGTGCAACGCCTTCAGGCGAGCGAACTTCTCTTTCTGATCGGACATTGCTTCCCCCGCGCTAGGTCTACACGCATAAGCATAACAGTCGTGAACAAAAAGGGAACCAGACCCAAGTTCCAGTCGAGCATTCAGTAATCCGCTCGAGGACGAGTGTTCCCAGGGGCCTATCGTATCGCTTCCACCGGCGCAGTATCGCCGTGCACGGCAATCTCGGCCAGCACGAGTGCGCTGACGCCTGCGACGAAGAAGCCAGCCGACAGATTAAGCGTCGAACCATCGTAAAAGGCGCCCATCCCGATCGCAAACAGGGTCGCGATAAGGCTCGATCCGGAGGCGATCAACGATGCGCCCAGCCCCGCCACCTGGCCAAGCGAGCGCATTGCCATGGCGTTCAGGTTGCCAAAGAGCACCCCGATCGCGAAGAACGCCGCAAAGCCGAGCACCATCAGCACCGTCAGCGGCGGCCGTCCGCCCCAGAAGACGGAGGCCGACAGCATCACGAACCCGACCGCCGCCAGGCCAAGAAAGCCATAGCGCGCCATTGCCTCCGCTCCAAAGCGCCCAACGAGCTTCGCATTGAGGAACGAGGCCAGTCCGATGCCTGTCGCCAGCATCGCGAAATACAACGGGAAGGTTTGCCCGATCCCATAGGCATCGAGAAAGAGATCGGCCGCCGTGCTGAGATAAAGAAGCTGCGCGCCGAAGACGAGCCCGGTCGCCGCGATCAGCAGCGTCACACGCCGGTTTGACAGGATGCGCCGCCCGTTTAGCAGCAGAAGCCGCGGACGAAACGGAATGCGCTTGGCCGCGGGCAATGTTTCCGGCTGCCGCAGCACCAGCCATAGCCCGAGAACGCCCGCGACCGCGAGATAGACCGCAAAGACGCTGCGCCAGCCCCCGAGCGCAATGATGCCCTGCGCCAACGTCGGCGCCAGCATCGGCACGAGAATGAAAAGCGTGAACATGAACGACATGACGCGGGCCATCGCATCGCCCTCGAACTGGTCGCGGATCATGGCCCGCGTGGCGATCTTTGGTCCGGAGACGCCGATCCCCTGAAGAAACCGACCGAGGATCACCATTTCGAGCGAGCCTGCCACCATGGCGATGACTGTTCCGAGCGCGTAGACGGCAAGGCCGAGAACAAGCGCCTTCTTTCGTCCCATCGCATCGGAGAGCGGCCCGAGCAGCAGCTCTCCAAACGCCATGCCGAGGATGAAAAGCGATATGATGTGCTGGGTGGAGAGTGCCGGCGCAGCGCCGAGATCGGCTCCGATCTGCCGCAGTCCCGGCAACAGCGCATCGATGCTGATGGAGGTCAGCGAGGTCAGAAGGGCATAGAGAGCGATGCGCTCGCGGAAACTGGTGGGAAATGTCATTGGCCGCACACAAGGGAAAAGATAGGCTCGACCTATAGCAGTCTTGCCGCAAAATGCGCGCGCCAGTCGCAAGACCGTCCACAAAACTTTGTTTTTGAGCTGGTATTTGCGACAGACATGGCTCTGAAAATTCAGCGCCGCCTGCAGGGTTTCTGCCGCGCCTAGAAATTCAGGTGTGACACATCCGCCAGGCTGATGACTGCCCGATTTCGAAAAAAGTCGTCCTGGCGCAGATGCGTGATGCTCCCGGATTTTGCCGGGAAGCTCAGGAAGCCCGAGGCATCGATCGGTAGCTTCATCCACGCGGCAAGGACCAGCGTGAGCGTAAAGCCATGGGTCACGATGATCTGTGTCTCGCAAGGCCGCTCGACGATGGCGTTCACGCAAGGGTAGACGCGGGCTGCCACCTCGCGGCGGGTTTCCGCGCCATCGATCCCGCAATGGTAATCGAGCCGGTTGTCGTCCGGCGCCGGGCTATAGCGCGCGTCGAGCCAGGCCTGCGGTTTGCCGCCGGCGACACCGTAGCTGATTTCCCTGAGATCGGCGGTCTCCGTCACCAGCCGTTGGAAGCGCCTTGCAATGGCAGCCGCCGTCTGCGATGCGCGACGAAGATCCGAGCTATGGATTTCCACTTCTCTTTCGCCGACCAACGCCAACAGGCGTTCAGCCGTTGCCTCGGCATCCTGTTTGCCGCGGACGGTCAGGTCGGTGTCGTACCAGCCTCCCACCTTGTCCTCCTCGTGATGGATGGACTGGGTGTGGGTGACGACAAAAACGTCTTTCATATCGGCAATCTCATAACTTTCAGGTCGCAAAGGACGCCTCGAGGCGAATGCTTCGCCGGCCGGCTTTCTCGGCACAGCAACGGCATGGCTCCCTAAATCGCAATCGATCCAAGGAGAAGATCATGCCGCAATTTCAAAATGTCACAGCGCCGCGCGGCGCTGTGAGAACGACTATACCGCCATGACAGCGCGTGAGTACGTCACGAAACTCGCAACGTCCCATTGCCGTCGTGCTCAATGCCCGCCAGCCGCTCGACCCGGTCAGCTGTTGCAGCGGGCGCCGGGTACAAGCGGTCGGGTCAGACCGTCTGGCCGCAGGCGCGGCGGAACCGGCGCACGCTTTCGGCCATGCCGTACTCCAGCGCATCCGCCGTCAGGCCGTGGCCGATCGACACTTCGGCAAGGTTCGGGATGTGCTTGGCAAGCAGCGGCAGGTTGGCCACCGTCAGGTCGTGCCCGGCGTTGACGTCAAGCCCGAGGCTGGCGGCGATTTCCGCCGTGCGGCCGAGTTCGGCGGCAATCTTTTCCGCCTTTTCCGGGTCGTCATAGCAGCCGCCATAGGGGCCGGTATAAAGCTCGATGCGGTCGGCGCCGGTTTCCCGGGCGATGCGCAGCGCCTCCATGTCCTCGTCGCCATCGGCAAACAGCGAAACGCGAAAGCCTTTCTTCTTCAGCCGGCCGACGACGCTGCCAAGCAGGTTGTGGTTCTTGCGAAAATCCCAGCCATGGTCCGAGGTCGCCTGCGCCGGATCATCAGGCACGAGCGTCACCTGCTCCGGCTCGTGCGTTTCGACGAGGCGCAGAAACTCCTCGTTCGGATAGCCTTCCATGTTGAATTCGGTCGTCGAGAATTCGTCGTCGATCAGATCGCGGATCGGCTGCAGATCGGAAAAGCGCACATGGCGCTGGTCGGGGCGCGGATGCACTGTCAGCCCGCTTGCACCGGCTTCAAGCGCAATGCGGCCGAGCGCAGTGACGGACGGCCAGGGAAGGTCGCGCCGGTTGCGCAGCATGGCAACGGCATTCAGATTCACGGACAGTTTTGCGGGCATGTCGGAACTTTCCAGAGGCGGGCAATGTCAATGCAATCTTCTACTGCATAATTGCAAAAACAGAAAACAGTTTGGGCCAAGATTATGCAGCAATTCCAAAGAGTACGTTCGCCAGCGAAAGTCGGCTCCGGCGTCGCTTGTTTGCCAGCCATGCCTTGACGAAACCTTGACATTGGTGGGGCCTAACAGGCAGCGCGTCCTGCAAGGCCCGCCAACCAAGGCAAAAACCGATGCGGATGTCGGCGATGCAAGATCGCAAAAATCGCACCGCTACGTTCTGCCACAGGGATGGTCGCAATTTTTGCGTTTATTTCAGATAAATCTCAGATTTGGGGTCAAGCCTCCTGACAACAGCTTTTTTTGAGCCTAAATTTCCGAATCATATCGAATTGCGGCAGTCTGCCCTTCGATCTCTTTCATAAAGTTTCGCGGCGAATGGACCTGGAGCAACAATTGATGATGACGGTCGAAAGACCCTGCGACGAGACGATACGGCAAAACCTTCGCCGCATCCTCGAGAGCAAGGCTTTCGCGCGTTCCGAACGTCTGCGCGCTTTTCTCGCCTATGTGGTCGAAAAGGAGATGATCGGCGAAGGCCCGCAATTGAAGGGCTATTCGATCGCCATCGATGTCTTCGACCGCCCCCAGGCGTTCAATGCCGACAGCGACCCGCTGGTGCGGGTGCATGCGGGCAAGCTGCGCAAATTGCTCAAGGCCTATTACGAGACCGATGGCGCCGAAGACGAATGGCACCTGCTCATTCCCAAAGGCACCTATGTACCGGAATACTGCCGCCAGCAGATCGATGCGGCCCGCCCCGCCGAGCCGCAGGCCCGCCAGCCGAAACTGGCGCGCAAGCGTCTCCCCGGCCAGAAGACGGCCTGGCCGCCGGCGCCGTTGTCTTCGCCGCTGGCTGTGCTGTCGGTACTGCCGCTTTTGTTGTTTGCGCCACTGCCTTCGCCGGAAATGACGATGGACATCGATGCGCAGGCGAAGCTCTTCAACGGCCGCCATTCGATCGAGCGCGTGCTGCCCTCCGTCAACGTCACCATATCAGGCGACCAGAACGGCGACGTCAAAGCCTTCGCCACCGCCCTCCGCGCCGCCGCCCAGCGCCACAAGACGCTGGCGCGCGCCACCGATGGCGACACCGGACGACCGGTATCGCGCAATGCCGCGCTGTCGTTTTCGCTGGACCTGACCTGGTACGATGCGCCCGCAGCCGGCGTGCGCGTGACTCTCAAACATGACGGCGAAGACGTGCCGTTGCGGCAGGATTTCATCACCCTCGAACGGTTGAAGAGCGAACCGGACCTGCTGTTCGAAAGCATGTCGCTGGCATCCGAATTGTTCTCTCTCGATGGCGAAATCTACACACATGCGAGCGAGGAACAAATCCAGAGCCCGCTGATGGATTGCATGACGGCGACTGCAAAGTACCGGAAGCTCCTGACCCGCGACAGCTTCGAAACGGCATGGTCCTGCCAGCAGAAGCTGGCGCCGTTGCGCGGCGATGAGCCGCTGTTCATCCTCAGTGCAAGCAGCCCGCTGCGGGTCATCGGCCACTGACGGAAGGCCATGCTGCCTGCATCCCAACGGGCGCGCCAGCATGGCTCAAACCAGCAATTCCCCTGCAGTATTAAGCACTATTCATATACGTGATTCGCGTATACGGTGTGGTCATGCGTTGGGAATTGGTGCCTGGTTGCTCGTCAGGCAAGCACAATTGTCAGCAGTAGCCGCGCCTTTGCGCGGTGTGCCCCAGCCGAGCAGCAGGCGCTATCGTCAACGATCGACGGTTGCATTGGAGCGCGGGTCAGTCCCGTTCCGGTCACACCGCGCGGTCGCGGCGGGTTCCCGATGCCTGCGGCATAATTCCGTAAATCGGCAACGATATCGGGATCAATTATGCAGCAAATCGAAGCGTTACGGCCGTCGCCGCGCCCTGAACAGGCGCGCGGGGCCGTCAAACGGGGACCATCGATATGCCGCAAGACTACTGGAAATACGAGGGCGTTCCGGCGGTGCCCGAGCGCGCCGGCTACCTGCCCAAACTGCCGCTTCCCCATCACGATCCCTCAAGCCCGCTTGCAATCGCCGATATGGCCGATGCCTTCGGCGTCACCCACCGCACCCTGCATTTTTATGAGGAGAAGGGCCTGCTGATCGCCGCGCGCATGGGGCCGATGCGGGTCTATGGCCCGGACCATATCCGCCGCATGGCCGTCATCAACGCCTGCCGCGAAATCGACATGCCGATCGCAGCCATCCAGGAGCTGCTCGCGGGTCTTGCCGGCGCCGACGACCAGACGGAGGCTGACCGGCTGTTCAAGGAGGCGCTGTTGTCGCGACGCCGGGAACTGGCGGCGCAACAATCCAACCTGCGACGTCAGATGCAGCGCATCGCCGAACTGCTGGAAAACGAGACGGACCATGGCGAGGCCTCGTCCGACGACGGCGAACATGTGCATCTCTCGCCGATCGAAAGCGAATGCCTGACATTCATGGCCGAAGGCTACCCGGCCTCGCGCATCGCCCGGTTGATGGAGATGGATCTGGCCGCAGCCCTCACTCTCGAGGCCGGCATCGTCCGCAAGTTCAACGCCCACAACCGCTTCCAGGCCATCGCCAAGGCGGTTCTATCAGGCATGATCGCCGCGGAATAACTGGGGCATCACGCTTCGCGCCGGCGCGCTTTTCTCGCCGTCATCCTGCGCTCGTCACGGGGACGAAGCATCGCCGTGTCAAATCTCCCGTAGCCGATAACGCACCCGCTAGGGGGTAATTCTCTCGGGTTCACCGATAATGTGATGTCTTCACCGCCACGCTCATGTTACGAGGCGCTTAAACGACGTAAGTGAGAGACCCCGATGCTTCCCTGGATCCAGGTGGACCGCGCAACCATTCCCGGTGATGGCGACGACTTGCGCTTGAAGCAGCGCGGGAGCGAATTTTCCATCATGCTTGGGTCGACGGAACTGATGAACAGCCGGCTGAGCGGCTCGGAAGAGGCGCTGGCGACGCTGGCTCACGAGCGGATCGCAGGCCGGAAAAACGCCAGCATGCTGATCGGCGGCCTCGGCATGGGGTTTACGTTGCGGGCCGCACTGGGCGCGCTGCCTGATGATGCCCGGGTGGTGGTCGCAGAGCTCGTGCCTGCTGTCGTCGAGTGGGCGCGCGGACCCATGGCGGATCTCCACAAAGGCACGCTCGACGATCCCCGCGTCGATATCCATATCGGCGATGTCGGCGCGCTGATCCGATCGAAGACGGCCGCCTACGATGCCATCCTGCTCGATGTCGACAATGGCCCCGATGGGCTGACCCGCGCTTCCAACGACAGTCTCTATAACCATACAGGTCTTCGTGCCGCTAAAGCTGCGCTCCGCGCCAACGGCGTACTTGCCGTCTGGTCATCCGCGCCGGACAGCGCTTTTACGCGGCGATTGCGTGAGGTCGGCTTCGCCACCGATGAGGTGAACGTGCGTGCCAATGGCAAACGTGGCGGCGCCCGCCATGTCCTTTGGATGGCAACCAAGCGGTAAATCGTCTCCCTAGATCGATTCCGATTTGAGGAATTATGCAGCAGTCAACGCTCAGCCGTTCCTTCCTGCGCTTTGACTGCCGGGGACGCCCGGCTCGCCGAGATCCCAATACAGCCCCGCCATCAGTTCAAGGCCCTCCCGAGCTATGCTGAGAGGAAGATGCTCGTTCGGCGCGTGCTGCGAGCAGCCGGGATAGGAGTGCGGCACCCATATCGTCGGAAGCAGCAGGATGTCGCAGAAGACGTCGTTCGGCAGGGAGCCGCCAAGATTCGGCAGGATCGCCGGTTTCTTGCCCGTCGTGCGAAAGATCGATTCCACCGCCCAACGGACCCATGGATGCTCCGGGTCGAGTCGTGTCGCATAAAAGACTTCGTCGCTTGCTTGTGCAATCTGTACGTTATGAAAACCGTTGCGGTCGAGATGCCGGCGAAGGGCCGGCAGCACGTCCGTCACATCGACGCCGACCACGAAACGCAGCTGGCAGCGCGCCCAGGCCCGTGGAGGAATAGCGCCAACGGGTGTCTTCGGGTTACCTGCCTCGAATGCCAGCACCGTAAATGAACTCCAGGCAAACAGCTTTTCTGCCGATGTTAGTCCGGGCTCGCCCCAGGCCGGATCGATCTTCGGCTCGTCGGCGCTGGTGTCCAAATCGCAGTCCGCCAGTACACGCCGGACACTGTCTGGAATACCCCCCGGAAGCCACTCTGGAATGTGAATCTGGCCTGTCGGCCCGGTAATGCATGCCAGTGCGTGAGCGAGTTGAATAGCCGGATCAGAAAGCAAGCCGCCCCAATTTCCGGAATGGTGCCCGCCCTTGCGCGCATCGATCCAGATATCGAAGCTGATAGCACCGCGCGAGCCGAGGAAAACCGTTGGCCGCCCGGCCGACAGCCGAGGTCCATCCGACGCGATAAGAACATCGGCCTGGAACAGCTTCTTATGGGCCGTGGCAAGTTCACGCAGACCCGGCGATAGCTTCTCCTCGCCCATTTCCATGAGAAATTTGGCGTTGAAGCCAAGCTTGCCACGAGCCTCCAGCACGGCCCGCAATGCACCGATGTTGATCGAATGCTGGCCTTTATTGTCAGCGACGCCGCGTCCGTACCATCTGCCGTGACGCTCGGTCAGTTGCCAGGGCGACAGTCCTTCCTCCCAGCCGTCTTCCAGCCCGCGGATCACGTCACCGTGGCCGTAGCCCAGTACTGTCGTCTGTTCTGGCGCCTCGATGCGCTCGGCAAAAAGGAACGGCCAATCGCGCTCGAACAATGTACGGCAGGTAAAGCCAAGTGCCACAAGGGCTGGCTTGATCTCCGTCTCGATGTAATCGACGAGCACTGGCGCGCGGTCAGGGTTCTGACTTTCGGTCGGCATGCGTACGCGACGTGCCAATTCCTCGAGAAGGGCACCGGAATCAAAATAGGCCTGCGCCCTCGCTACGGCTGCATCGCGGGTCATGCCGCAAAAATAACACCCAGCAAGGGTTTTCGAAACAACGCGCGTGCGAGGCGTCAGCGAACGATCGTCAGGCGCTCGGCTGCGCGAGTGATCGCGGTATAGAGCCAGCGCTCGCGGGTGTCGCGGAAGGCCCAGCTCTCGTCGAACAGCACGACGTTGTTCCACTGCGAACCCTGCGCCTTGTGCACCGTCAGCGCATAGCCGAAGTCGAACTCGTCGTAGCGCTTGCGCGTCGACCAGGGAATTTCGCCCTCGACCTCTTCGAAGGCCGCCTTCAACAGCTTGATCTTGGCGGCGCCGCGGTCCATGTCGTCGTCTTCCGGGCGGATCATCAGGTTGATGCCGGGCTTCACCGTTTCCTTCGACGAGCTCATGACCTGCCAGAGCGAGCCGTTGAGCAGGCCCTTGGCCGGATCGTTGCGCAGGCACACCAGCTTGTCGCCGGACTGCGGATATTCGCTGGTAAAGCCCTTGAGTTCGCGAAGCCGCTGGTTGTAGCGCCGCCGGGTCTTGTTGGTTCCGACGAGAACCTGATCGGCCTCCAGCACCAGTTCCTGGTTGACCTGCCCGCGCCCGATCACCTGGGTGGTGCCGTAGTCGCCATGCATGATCTCGTTGCCTTCGCGCACCTGCATCGCCAGCCGGATGATCGGGTTGTCGCGCGCCTGGCGATGGATGTCGGTCAAAAGGTAGTCCGGATCCTGGTTGGTGAAATAGCCGCCGCCCGTGACCGGCGGCAGCTGGCCGGGGTCGCCCAGAACCAGGATCGGCGTGCCGAAGCTCATCAGGTCCTTGCCGAGCGCCTCATCGACCATCGAGCATTCGTCGACGATGATCAGCGCCGCCTTGGCGACCGGGCTTTGCCGGTTGATGGAAAACATCGGCGCGATCGAGGTTTTGCCGGTTTCCTCGTCGGAAACCTCCTCCTCGCCGCGCGGCCGGTAGATCAGCGAGTGGATGGTCTTGGCGTTGCTGGCACCCTTGGAGCGCAGCACCTGGGCCGCCTTGCCGGTAAAGGCGGCAAACAGCACGTCACCATCCACGTGCTCGGCGAAATGGCGCGCAAGCGTCGTCTTCCCCGTGCCGGCATAACCGAACAGCCGGAAGAGCGGCGACCGGCCCTCTTTCAGCCATTGCGAAACGGCCTTGAGGGCCTCGTCCTGTTGCGGAGCAAATTGCATGACCCGAAGTGTCAGGATTCGGGGTGCACAAGCAAGCCCGGATTTCCAACCGGCCGGCTGCGACGGCCACCCATCACCCGAGCCGACAACGAACGCCATGGTGAAATCCGCATCAGATCAAGACGATATCGCCGATCTGCCGAGTGCCAGGTTGCACGACGCCGCTTCGCGATGGCGCAAACCACTGCGCCTCTCAGCCAGCCGCTTCGGCCTCGCGCCCTCCTCTGTGGCACATTCTGGCCCTGGTGCCTGCCTGCCGCTTGAATGCCCGGCCGCAATGCTGCTAACGAGCGGTTGCGCGGCGACGAACCGATCTCCGGATGGGACACAGCCGGCGCGAAACTGATCAGGCGGGCGCGAATGCGCAAGCCGCCTGAGGCAATGCCGGAGAATGCCCTTGAAGCCCGACCAGCCCGCCACGCCCTCCTCTTCGGCACCTGTCGCCATCGGCCGCCTTGCGCCGACGCTGCAATGGCTGCTTCTGACGCTGGTCTCCGTGGTCTTTACGGTGGTCCTCGAACTGATCGGCATTCCCGCCGGTCTTCTGATGGGGCCGATGCTGGCGGCCGTGCTCTTCGGCATGAACGGCTGCACCATTCGCCTGCCCAAGCAATTGTTCTTCTGCGTGCAGTTCATTCTTGCAATGATGATCGCCGGCGCGATGACGCCCGGCATGCTCGGCACCTTTTCCGGCAACTGGCCGCTGTTCCTCGGCGTCATCCTCTCCGTCATCGCCGTCAGCACGCTCTGCGGCTGGGTGATCACGCGCATGCGCATCCTGCCGGGCACGACGGCGATCTGGGGCTCGTCGGCAGGCGCCGCCTCCACCATGCTGTTGATGGCGGATGCCTATGGCGCCGATGCGCGGCTGGTCGCCTTCATGCAATATCTGCGCGTCATCTTCGTTGCCAGCACCGCCACCATGGTCGCCCATCTCTGGGTGACCGGCACGGAGGCTGAAACTGCCATCGTCTGGTTCGAGCCGGTCTCAGCACTGCCGTTCCTGGCAACGCTTGCCGTCGGGCTCGGTGCTGCCTTTGCCGGCCGGATGCTGCGGGTGCCGGCCGGCGCCTTCCTGATGCCATTCCTCGTCGGCGCTGTGCTCAATGTCAGCGGCGTCATGACCACCGAGCTGCCGCAATGGCTGCTGGCGCTCTGTTACGCCCTGCTCGGCTGGAACATCGGCCTTGGCTTCACCCGCTCGATCCTCGCCCATGCGCGCCGCGCACTGGTGCCGACGGTGATCTCGATCGTCGTCTTGATCTCATTTTCCGGCCTGCTTGCCCTGCTGCTCATCAAGGTTGCCGACATCGATCCGCTGACGGCCTATCTCGCCACCAGCCCGGGCGGGCTCGATTCGATCGCGGTGATCGCCGCTTCGAGCAATGTCGACCTCTCCTTCGTCATGGCGCTGCAGAGCGCCCGCCTGATGATCATCACCATGATCGGCCCGGCGCTCGCCCGCTTCGTCGCCGACCGCGCCTGAGCGCTTTCGCGCCCGCGCGTGAGAAATTCGCCGCGATGCAACAAGGCCGGGAATAAATCCTGCCCTCCTCGTGTCTCATGTCAGGACCCGCGCGCTTGCGCGTTCCGTTAGAAACACCTTGAGGAAGGAAAGCTCCCATGAGAACGTTACCGCTCGCTATTGCCATTTCCCTTGTCGCCGGCGCGGCCTTTGCGGCACCTCCGGTCAAGACGGTCGAAACGGCGAAGGGCAATGTGCTCGCCGCCGCCAACGGTATGACGCTTTACACCTACAAGGACGACCACGGCGGCGTTTCCAGTTGCTATGACGCCTGTGCGAAGAACTGGCCGCCGTTCATGGTCGAAGGTGATGCAAAGGCTGAAGGAGCCTTTACGATCGTCGAGCGCAAGGACGGCACCAAGCAATGGGCCAAGGACGGCATGCCGCTGTATTTCTGGATCAAGGACAAGAAGATGGGTGACATTACCGGAGACGGCGTGAAGGGCGAATGGGATGTCGTCAAGCCGTGATGGCGTAAATACGGATGCGGGGGTGCAAAGCCCCGCATCCGACCGGTTCGAGGAGGACGTGCTGGCGCTGATGCCGGCGCTCCGGCGCTATTCGCGCAGCCTCGTGCGCTCGGATCCTGATGGAGAAGATCTGCTGCAGGATTGTGTCGAGAAGGTTCTGGCGCGCCGCGCCCAGTGGCGCGGGGTCAACCTGCGCGCCTGGGCCTTCACGATCATGACCAATCTCAGCCGCAACCGGCACCGACACACGGCCCTGCACCCGCAGGTCGAGCTCGACGACGGTCTCGGCCTCCAGGCGGAAACCCATGAGAGCGATCCTCTTGAGCGCTCGCGGCTGGAACGCGCGCTCAACGGCCTTTCGGCGGAAAACCGCTCGGTGCTGATGCTCGTCGTGATCGAGGGATACCGATACCAGGATGTGGCGGACATGCTGGCCATTCCGATCGGCACGGTGATGTCGCGCCTCTCGCGGGCGCGTCACCAGCTTGCTGAAGCGATGAAGGACGACAACGTGATCAGCATGCGGAGACCGAAATGACGGACGAATTGAGCACCGTCTCCGAAGACGATCTGCACGCCTATGCCGACGGCTTCCTGAGCGAGGCGGACCGGGCACGGGTCGAGCAATGGCTCGAGCGCCACACCGCGCGCGCCGAGGAGGTCCGCCAATGGCAGGGCCAGGCAACCGAACTCCGCGCCATGTTTTCGAGCTATGCCCGCAGCGACGAGCGCGACCGGGCGCTGTTATCAGGCACAAGTGGCAGAGATGCAGCCGCGTCGGGTGATCGCTGGACTTTGCGCCTTGGCCGCCGCATTGCCGCCGGCGTCCTGCTTTTTGCCGCCGGAGCCCTCACCGGGCTTTATGCCCCGCATATCTTCGCCCCCGAGCGCTCCGAGCAGGTTGCCCAGGTGACTGAGAGCCTGCCGCGGCAGGCGCAATCAGCCTTTCTGATCTATGCAAGCGAGGTGCGCCACGCGGTCGAGGTCGGGCCGGACCAGCAGACCCACCTTGCCACCTGGCTCGGCAAGCGGCTCGATCACCCGCTCAACATCCCCGACCTTTCGAAGCTCGGTTTTTCGCTCGTCGGCGGCAGGCTGTTGCCGGTCAACGGCAAGGCCGGCGCGCTGTTCATGTATGAGGATCCAAGCGGCCAGCGGCTGACCGTGCTTCTCGGCCGCAACCCAGACAACCGCGAAACCAGCTTCCGCATCGACAGCAGCGGCGGCGTCGAAACCTTCTACTGGATCGACGGCTCGATCGGCTACGCCGTCACCGGCGAGGTGCCGCGCGAACTTCTGCAGCAGGTCGCCGACGAATGCTACCGCCAGTTTGAGAATGCAGGAGAGGTGAAGAGTTGATGACGCCGGGAACGACCGTTGTTTGGCACAGAGTATTGTTCGAACCCACGCATCTCCACGTTTTCTGCCTATTCCGTTGACGATCGAAAGCGAACGTATGCAGCAGTATCAATCATCGTCATCGCGGTCACGGAGCCATTCGCGAGCGCGGCCGCGCTGCCAATCGTCGCGGAACACCTGACGGCGAACGTAGCGTTGGCAATAACCGTCTTCACAATAAGTCTCAACGATCCGCTCGCGCACAACGCCGTTGTTGGACGAACTGTTCGAGCTGCTATTCGAGGATTGGCTGCCAGCCTGAGCCACGCTGGCCGTCATCGCCGCAATAGCAAACAGGACAAGCTTCATACGCATCGTTCTCTCCTTCGGTAGCCATCACCCTCCGCCATCCAGCCTGAACTGTCGATGAACGAAGCGGCACCAGGATGGTCCGCGCGGCGCTGCTGCACCTATCGCAGCGGATCGTTCTCAATCACGATCGAATGCCCGTGCGGCGTCGCCTCGGCGGCGCGCTGCCAGCTCTTCGTCAGGGTCTCCAGCCGTCCGCTGGAGGTGATCGAAAGCTCGGTGACGAGCCGCGACAGTGCCGCCACCCAGCAATCGAAATAGTCGCTGGCATCCGCCTTGCGGCCGGGCTTGTAGAGTTCGGCCGAAAGCGCCTCGGCCCACTCGTTCCAGGAAAAGACGCCCTTTTCGTGCAGCCGCACGGTCATTGCGAAGGCGGAGGCCTGCCACGGCTCGGCAAAGACCGGATCGCCTTCTGGCGATTTCGGCAGCTCGGCGGAGGCGGCAAGCGGCGATGTCGTCCTACAGGTGCTCAAGATAGCTCTCCCAGGCATCGATCGACACCGTCAACGTCGGGTCGGCGCCCTCGCCCCAGATCTCAGCCCCGTCAAACACCACGGTATAGAGCCACTGCGCGCTCTCACCGCGGCCATGGGCATTGTCATCGGGGAAGACGAAGGAGCCCTGCACCGCCTCGATCGTGCCGACCTTGGCGCGCGCATAGCGCGGCAGCCGCGTATGGGTCGTCGGATTGAAATTTTTGGTGCGCACCTCTTCGCCGACGACGAAGCGCGGGCGCGTTTCGACCGGCCGGTCGCAAGGGCCGCCCTTGGCAAGCACGGCCGGCACCATGTCGGCCTTCAGCACGCGCTTGGGCTCGGCTCCTTTTTCGAGCATATGACCGCCGTCGAGCTCTGCCTGGGTCACGAAGCCGTGGCGCTTCAGCAGCGTCTCCAGCGCCCGCGTCCAGATCTCGTAATAGCTCGCGGAGAGATAGGTTGCCGGCGGCAGGCATTCGCGCGCATGCCGGCTTTCGTCGATCGTCCAGGCGCCGAAAGCGCCGCAGGAGAGTGTTACGCCGAGCGCCCGCTTTTCCCATTCGGCGTGAAAATAGGGCTCGTTCGGCTCGGGCGCGACCGGCCCCATTCCATGCTGCCCGCCGAGATCGTGCGGCCCGTTCATCGCAGCGCCTCCGGCGAAAGAGCAAGACCGGTGCCGATCATCGAGTCGCGGGTCACGAGTTCGACAAGCTCTACCTCATTGAGACCATCTGCCCCCGCCGGCCGC
Source organism: Ensifer sp. 4252 (assembly GCF_050434565.1). Lineage (NCBI taxonomy): Bacteria > Pseudomonadati > Pseudomonadota > Alphaproteobacteria > Hyphomicrobiales > Rhizobiaceae > Ensifer > Ensifer sp. 4252. The sequence goes on along the minus strand of NZ_JBNDIU010000004.1, from coordinate 267,286 downwards.
TCCGGCACCACGAGATAGCGCAGCTCCGCCGTCGAATCCCAGACGCGGATGCGCTTGTCCTCGGAAAGCGTCAGCCCGAATTCAGCAAGAACGCCGCGCGGGTCGATGACCGCACGCGAGCGATAGGGCGGCGCCTTGTACCAGACCGGCGGCAGGCCGAGCACCGACCAGGGATAACAGGAGCAGAGCGTGCAGACGACGAGGTTATGAGTGTCGGCAGTGTTGAACACGGCGCGCATGTGCTCGCCCTGTCGGCCGGTATAGCCGAGGCTGGCGATCGCCGCGGTCGCGTCCCGCTTCAGCCAGTCGGAAAATTCGGCATCGGTCCAGGCCTTGGCGACGACGCGGGCGCCGTTGCGCGGACCGATCTTCGTCTCATAGGTCTCCACGATGGCATCGATCGCCGCTGGATCGATCAACCCCTTTTCCGTCAGCACGGTCTCCAGCGCCTTCACCCGCGCTTCCATGTCAGTGAAATGGTTGTCGTGGTGATGGTCGTGATCATTGTGGTCGTGGTCGTGCGCAGACATTCCGTGGCTCCTCTGCCGGAAACGTCATTACGGCGCCGCGCATCCAACAACACGCACCCAGCCCGCCGTAACACATCAAACTTGCTGTGTAATTTCGCTCCCTAGCCGACATCGGGCCAAGGAATTTCTCAATAGTCCTACCGCATTACCGGCAAGACCGGAATCGATTTCGTCACTTCAGCATCGGCCACAGGCTGACCACGAGCAGTACCGCCATGGTGATGTTGAACCATTTCAGCCGCGATGGCTCCGACAGCCATTGCCTGAGCGCCGAGCCGAACCCGGCCCAGGTGGAGACGCTCGGCACGTTGACCAGCGCAAAGACGAGGCCGACGACAAGCACGCTGACGACATAGCTCTCGCCGCCGGTATAGGTCGCCATTGCCGAGACGGCCATGACCCAGGCCTTGGGATTGACCCACTGGAAGGCCGCCGCCTGCAGAAAGGTCATCGGCACGGCGCCGGCCTTGCCTTCGCTAAGCGAGCGCGAGGTGCCGATCTTCCAGGCGATCCAGACGAGATAGGCGCCGCCGGCAAATTTCAGGACGGTGTAGAGCAACGGCACCGAATGTAAGAGCGCACCGAGGCCGAGGCCGACGGCGATCAGCAGTGAAAAGAAGCCGGCGCCGATGCCGAGCATATGCGGGATGGTGCGCACGAAGCCGAAGTTCACGCCCGAGGCAAAGAGCATCATATTGTTCGGGCCCGGCGTGATCGACGTCGTGAATGCGAACAGAAACAACGCCAGGAGCGTATCGGCCTGCATGGTCTTCCTCCACTTGAATTAGGTCAACATAGCTGACCTAACTCCCGCAACCAGCCCGGAATTGTCACGGTGACAACATCAAACGATCATCCGGTGATAGGACCAAACGGGAAGAGAGTCGAGGCCGGCACGACAGCGGCAGTGGCCGTCGATGGCAAGGCGTCCCACGACGCCACCCCCATGCTTGCCGGTTGGCGAGGGGCAGGATTTTCCGCCTGCCCCGCCACGAGCCAATCGTCTCAACGCGCTTAGAGCATTTCCAGGAAAAGTGCGAAGCGGTTTTCCGTCAGCAAAATGCGTAGAAACAACCGATAGAGCGTTTTCGCGACTCCATCCAAACCGGAAACGCGCCGGCATTCCGAGAGAGCTTCGCGCCCCCGATCAACCCCATTTCATCTCGCCCTTGGCCACCTTGGCGCCAAGTTCGAGCGAGGAACCGTCGGCAAGATCCGGATAGAGCCTGGTCATCGCGGCGATCAGTTCGGCACTGTCCCTTGCTTCGGCTTCCGCCTCGTTGAAGGCAATGAGATAGTCACGGGTAAACAGGATCGCCTCGACGCCCTCCGGCCCGCCCTCGCCCTTATGCGCCGGCACAACGATGGCAGGCTTAAGCGCGGCCATGGCGTCGAGTGCTTCGATCCATTTCTTCCGGCCTTGCGCTGTCGGTTCGTCGGCCACCCAGACATGCGCGCCGGAGTAGACCAGCACACCGCCGAAGATAGCGTTGAGATCAGGCACATGCACGTAGCGTCGATCCTTCAGGCCTTCGATCGTGACGATGTCGATGCTGCTGCCTCCGAGCGTCAGCGACGAAAGTTCTGACGCTTCGGGGATCACGACATCGGCAAGCATCTTCGGTCCGTTGTCGCCGAGCTGCGGGCTCCAGGTATCGAGCTTGGTCTGGACATTGGCGTTGATCGCCGCGACGGTTGCGGGCGCCGCCAGCACCTTGGCATCCGGGAACGCCTCGACGATCGGCCGGAGGCTGAAATAGAAGTCCGGATCGCTGCAGCTGACGAAGATCGTCGTCAGCGTCTTGCCGGTCGCCTTGATCGCCTCGGCAACCGCCTTGCCGTCCGAAAGCGTGAAGCCGCCATCGAGCAGGATTGCCTCCTTCTCGCCGGTCAGAAGCACCGGCGTGCGGCGGAAGCCGGCCTCGGCGGCCTGGAAATATCTCCATTCGAGCGTCGATGCGGCATAGCTCACAAGGCTGCCCGCCGGCTGCAACAGGGCAACCGCGCCAGCGGCCATTGCCGTTTTCAGTGCGGCGCGCCGCGTCATCTGGATTTGCATGGGGTCTCCTTCATCAGGGCCAATTGTCGATGGCGCGACAATGCCGGCCGAAACCCTCTTGAAAAAGCCGGTCGCCTTGAACAGATTGTCTGATCCTTTCAGACAATCACGGAAAAAACCGAGTGACCGTCAACCTAAACCGCCTTTCGCATTTCGTTGCCGTCGTCGAGGCGGGGTCGTTTACCGCCGCTGCGGAAAAGCTCGGGCTTGCCAAGGCTGCCGTCAGCCATCAGGTCGCACAGCTCGAAAAAGAGCTCGGCACCACCCTTCTGATCCGCACGACGCGCAGACTGCGGCCGACGGATAGCGGCCTGAGATTTTACGAACGCTGCGTGCTGATCCTGCGTGACGCCGACGAGGCGGTCGGCGCCGTCTCGGAGGAAGCGGAAATTCCAAGCGGCACGCTGACGCTGACCGCGCCGCTCGACTATGGCATGCGTGTCGTCGTCGACGCGGTCGCCGCCTATGTCGCGCGCTACCCCGCCGTGCAGGTGAAGCTGTCGTTCAACGATATCGTCTTCGACATGATCGAGAAGCGGCTGGATATCGCCATCCGCGCCGGCTGGCTGGTCGATTCCAGCGAGCGGGCACGGCGCATCGGCACGTTCGAGCAATATCTCGTGGCATCGCCGGCCTACGCCGCCCGCCTCGGTACGATCGCGCATCTGCAGGAGCTGTCACAGGCCAGCTGGATCGCCAATGGCGCGCTCAAGGCGCCACTTAACTGGACGTTTTCCCATGCTGGCGGCGAACAGGCGCCCATCGTCGGCAGCAGCGTCGTTGCCGTCGACAGCACGGACGCGGCCTATTGCTGCGCCCTTGCCGGCATCGGCGTTGCCGTGCTGCCGGATTATCAGGTGCGCACCGAGCTTGCCGAGGGCCGGCTCGTTCGTGTCCTTGCCGACTGGTCGCTGCCTTCTGGCGGCATTCACGTGGTCTACCCGCCATCGCATTATCGCCCCGCCCGTGTGCGCGCCTTCGTCGACATCCTGCAGAAGCTGGAAAAGGAGCGCCGGCGGTCGACCGCCTGACGTGGTTTTGGCTTTACCTGCAAATGATATCTCGAAAGGCCGAGCGATTGCGCTAGATTGCCACGCGAGAACGGACGGCGCGCACCCCGGGCCAGATCCGGCACCGCGTCCGAAAACGAGGAAACCGAATGCACGATCCGATCCCGACCACCACGCTCATCGACGGCCGCAGCGTGCCGGTTCTCGGCCAGGGCACCTGGCGCATGGGCGATGAGCGTTCGCGCGCCGAAGAGGAAGTAAAGAGCCTGCAGGCCGGCCTCGATCTCGGCATGACTTTGATCGACACCGCCGAAATGTACGGCAATGGCGCCTCCGAGACGATCGTCGGCCAGGCGGTCAAGGGTCGGCGCGACGAGGCCTTCATCGTCAGCAAGGTGCTGCCGTCGAACGCCAGCCGCAATGGAACCGAGGCCGCCTGCGAGCGCAGCCTGAAGCATCTCGGCATCGACCATATCGATCTCTACCTGCTGCACTGGCGCGGCGGCTATCCGCTCGCCGAGACCGTGGCCGCCTTCGAGGCCCTGAAGAAGGCCGGCAAGATCGGCGCCTGGGGCGTTTCCAACTTCGATGTCGACGACATGGAGGAATTGCTGGGGGTTCCAGGCGGCAAGAACGTCGCCGCCAACCAGGTGCTCTACAATCTCTCGCGTCGCGGCATCGAATATGATCTCCTGCCCTGGTGCCAGAAGCGCGGCGTCGCCGTCATGGCCTATTCGCCGCTCGACGAGGGCCGGCTCCTGCGCAGTGCCGATCTCGTCCACATCGCCAAGGCGCATCAGGCAACCCCGGCACAGATCGCGCTCGCCTTCCTCAAAACCCGCCCGGGCGTGATCTCGATCCCCAAGACCGGCTCGGCCACACGCGCCCGCGAAAACCGCGACGCGATGGACATCCACCTGACCGCCGAAAACCTCGCCGCTCTCGACAACGCCTTCCCGCCACCGAAGCGCAAAACGTCGCTGGAGATGATTTGAGGGCTCTGCCTTCGCCGCCAAAACGGCCCCTCATCCGGCCTGCCGGCCACCTTCTCCCCGCCGGCGGGGAGAAGGAAACGCATGGCGACCGCCCGGCGAACATGCACCGTTCGCGACCGGCGGTCATGCCGTTCGTCACCGCAAAATCAACACGTGCTCCTGCGGCGGCATGTTTCGCCTCCGCGAACGTCAGCGGCACATTCAGCGCCAACGTCCCCTCTCCCCGCCTGCGGGGAGAGGGTTAGGGTGAGGGGGCAGCCAGGGGCGCAAAGCCCGCGAGAATCCCCCCTCTTGCGGGCTGCCGTTCACTGCGGCGGCGCCGGTGCGGCTGAGGGACTTCCGATCTCCACCACCACCTTGCCCTTGGCGCGGCCGGATTCCAGGTAGGCAAAGGCTTCGGCAACATCATCGAGCGGAAACACACGGTCGATGACCGGCCTGATCGCTTTTGCCTCGATGAGATCGGCAAGCTCGGCAAGCTCGATACCGCTCGGATGCATGAAAAGGTAGCGGTAGGAGACGTCATGTTTCCTGGCAACTGCGCGTATCCGGTAGGACGCAAGCCAGAAAAGCGTCCTCAAGAACACGCCGCGGCCGAGATCCTTGCGCGCCGTTTCCGGCTCGGGCATGCCCGCTATTGAGACCACCTTTGCACCGCGCTTGACGACACTGAATGACTTCATGAGCGTTTCGCCGCCAAGCAGATCGAAGACGCCGTCCATGTCGCGCAACTGGTCCTCAAACCTTTCTGTCGTGTAGTCGATCACCACGTCGGCGCCGAGCTCTTCGACAAGCGCGCGGCCACGGGGCGATGCCGTGGTCGTAACCTCTGCGCCCAGCCATTTCGCCAGTTGAATGGCGAAAGTGCCGACGCCCCCGGCTCCCCCGGGAATGAAGATCCTGCTGCCTTGGCCCACATCAAGTTCGTCGCGCAGTGCCTGCAGCGCGGTGAGACCGGCGAGAGGCACGCCGGCTGCCGTGCGGAAGTCGACTGATGCGGGCATCTTCGCCAGAAACGTTTCGGGCACGACCGCATATTCGGCCAAGCCGCCCATGGCTTCCTTCGGCATACGCGCAAAGACACGCTCTCCCGGCTTGAAGGAGGTGACGTCGTTTCCCAACTCCTCGACGACACCCGCAACTTCGCTGCCCATGACGATCGGCAACGGATATCGCTGGACGACCTTGAGCATCCCTTCCCGCGTCTTGTAGTCAACGGGATTGAGACCTGCCGCATGCACCCGGACGAGCACTTCGCCGCGTGCCGGTCGCGGACGCGGCACTTCGCGCAGCTGCGCAGCGTCGGGACCGCCATAGCGCGTCAGAACCAATGCCTGCATCGTCGTGGAGTTCATCCGGCACCTGATATCGTTCCGCCTCTAGGACATTCATCGGCGAGAAATGCAGCCGAAGTCAACGCAACGAATGGTGTCGACGGCTTCCATCAGGGTTTCGCCTGCCCCTCATCCGGCCTGCCGGCCACCTTCTCCCCGCTGGCGGGGAGAAGGAAACGCGTGGCAGCCGCCCAGTGCAAACGCACCGTTTGCGACTGAGGTCACGTGGGCCGTGACGGTGGATCGCAACGCCCCTTGGGTCACAGGTTCTGAAGAATTTTCCGAGAGCGGGCAAATGGATGAGGCACACTCAGTGCCAGCGCCCCCTCTCCCCGCCTGCGGGGAGAGGGCTGGGGTGAGGGGCAATCCCGCCCTAAGCCAAGCGCGCGCAGAGCGCGAGGCTAGCCACCCTCACCGCGCGGAAATCACATGCCCTGCGGCCCCCGGTTCATCGCAGCGATGCCGGTGCGGCAGACTTCGATGAGGCCGAGCGGCTTCATGATGGCGATGAACTGTTCGATCTTCGAGGACTTGCCGGTGATCTCGAACACGAAGTGATCGATGTTGGCGTCGATGACCGAAGCGCGGAAGGCGTCGGCCAGTCGCAGCGCCTCGACGCGATGATCGCCCGAGCCATGCACCTTGACGAGCGCCAGTTCGCGCTCGACCGGGCGGTCATGGCCGAGCGCGCCGGCGCGCACGGTGAGATCGACGACGCGGTGAACCGGAACCAGCCGCTCGAGCTGGTTCTTGATCTGGTCGAGCACGTGCGGCGTGCCGCGCGTGACGATGGTGATGCGCGAGAGATGTGCCTCATGTTCCGTTTCCGAAACGGTCAGGCTCTCGATGTTGTAGCCGCGGCCGGAGAACAGACCGATGACCCGGGCGAGCACGCCCGGCTCGTTGTCGACGAGAACCGAAAGCGTGTGCGTTTCGGCGACTTCGGTTTCCTTGGCGATGAAATAGGCGGAACCGGTCGGTTGAAGGTGTGCGCTCATTTTAGTTGTTTCCTGTCCCTATCTCAAACCAGCTGGCGGCCCTTGGCGTCGATCGCGTTGGCGACCGCTTCGTCCGTGGCTTCGTCCGGCAACAGCATCTCGTTGTGCGCCTTGCCCGATGGGATCATCGGGAAGCAGTTGGCGAGATTGGCAACGCGGCAATCGAAGATGACGGGTGCCGGCGTGTCGATCATGCGGCGGATCGCATCGTCGAGTTCGCCCGGCTTGTCGCAGCGGATGCCGACGCCGCCATAGGCTTCCGCCAGCTTGACGAAATCAGGCATCGCCTCGGTGTAGGAGTGCGACAGGCGGTTGCCGTGGAGCAGCTGTTGCCACTGGCGCACCATGCCCATGTACTGGTTGTTGAGGATGAAGATCTTGACCGGCAGGCCGTACTGGACCGCGCAGGACATTTCCTGGATGCACATCTGGATCGAGGCATCGCCGGCAATGTCGATGACGAGGCTGTCGGGATGGGCGACCTGGACGCCGATGGCGGCCGGGAAACCGTAACCCATGGTGCCGAGTCCACCCGAGGTCATCCAGCGGTTCGGCTGTTCGAAGCCGAAGAACTGGGCCGCCCACATCTGGTGCTGGCCGACCTCGGTGGTGATGTAGGTGTCGCGGCCCTTGCTCAATTCATAGAGCCGCTGGATGGCGTATTGCGGCATGATGACGTCGTCGTTGGCCGCATAGGCCAGCGAGTTGCGCGCCCGCCACTTGACGATGCCTTCCCACCAGTCGGCCAGCCGTGTCTTGTCGTCGGCCTTCTTGGCCGCGCGCCACAACCGGACCATGTCTTCCAGAACCGAGCCGACATCGCCGAGGATCGGCACGTCGACGCGAACGTTCTTGTTGATCGACGACGGATCGATGTCGATGTGGATCTTCTTGGAGTTGGGCGAAAACGCATTGAGGCGGCCGGTGATGCGGTCGTCGAAACGCGCGCCGATGCAGATCATGACGTCGCAGTCATGCATCGCCATGTTGGCTTCGTAGGTGCCGTGCATGCCCAGCATGCCGAGCCAGTTCTTGCCGGAAGCCGGATAGGCGCCGAGCCCCATCAGTGTCGAGGTGATCGGGAAATCGGTGAGCTCGACCAGTTCGCGCAGCAGATGCGAGGCCCCAGGGCCGGAATTGACGACGCCGCCGCCGGAATAGATGATCGGACGGCGGGCCGTCTTCATCAACTCGACCGCTTCCTCGATCTTCTTCAGGTCGCCCTGCGTCTTCGGCTGGTAACTCGTCTGAGCCGGAACGGCAGACGGCGGCGTGTAGGTGCCGGTCGCAAACTGCACGTCCTTCGGGATGTCGACGACAACGGGACCCGGGCGGCCGGACTGGGCGATGCGGAAGGCCTCATGGATGACACGGGCGAGATCGTTGACGTCGCGGACCAGCCAGTTGTGCTTGGTGCAAGGCCGGGTGATGCCGATCGTGTCGCATTCCTGGAAGGCGTCCGAGCCGATCAGCGAGGTCGGGACCTGGCCGGAGATGCAGACGAGCGGGATGGAATCCATCAGCGCGTCCTGCAGCGGGGTGACGGCGTTGGTCGCGCCGGGACCGGAGGTAACCAGCATGACGCCGACCTTGCCGGTGGAGCGGGCATACCCTTCGGCCATGTGGCCGGCGCCCTGCTCGTGGCGAACGAGGATGTGCTGGATATCTTCCTGCTGGTGAATTTCGTCGTAGATCGGAAGCACGGCGCCACCGGGATAGCCGAAGATATGCTCGACGCCGTTGTCCTTCAGTGCCTGGAGAACAATCTCCGCGCCTGTCATCTGGTTCTCTGTACCGCTCATTGACTTGCTTCCATCCCTTTTCCCAGTTGGGTGCTTAGCTTGTTTGAAGGCATAAAAAAAGGCCCCGTCAGGAGCCTCGTTCAGCGCATGGGTGGCTACCGCCGGATGGTTACACCATCCTGCCCATGCGCCGTCCCACCACAAGAATAACCGCAAAATTTGTCATGGGACGATTTGTTAAACGCAAAAGCCGGGAGCGTCAACGGCTTTTCGGGAAAGCTTTTTGCCGCCGCCGCGGCATGCCGCTTCTCAGCCCCTCAGATTATTGCAAGTCATGCGATAGCTATGCCATGAAAGGCTACAACCACTCGTACACGGAATTGCGGATGCCCCCGACAGCGTCTTTGACGCCCTATTATCGTTATTTCGCCCTCGTCTGCGTCGCCACGACCCTGGCGTTGATGGCCGGGCTGATCGCCTACGAAACCTACGTAGGCCCGCTCGCCAAGGGCATCGAATATGGCCTCTGGGTAGTGCAGATAATGCTCCCCTCGTCCCTCACGGCCAGCCGGTTCGTGCAGGCGCATCGCCGAAGCCCGACCGACGAAGAGAAGAAGAAGCTCTCCCGCGTCTCCTTCGGCCTGACCATCATAGTCGGTGTGTTGCCGTCGCTTGCAATAGCCGGCTGGTTCTACGCAATGGCGTTTGTTGTCGCCGACCCGGCCTATCAACTCTACTACTACGTCTACCGGCAACAGGCTGTTTCGATGTTTACGTCCTTGGGCCTGGGGTTCTGGATCCTGATTGTAGGCCTGCTGGTGTTCACCCTTTCGGCCTCCTATCTGATGATCCGCGGGCAGTATGGGCGCATGGCCGAGAAGATGGCTGCGCGACTATCGCCGCCCTGACGAACATCCGAGCCGGATAACAGGAGCTGCGCAAGATTTGGTGCCGGCGCCCCTCTCCACCTGCGTACAAATGCGCGAAACCACTTGTTGAATCCCCGGCACGAACATGGAGGACCGTTGTGCCGGGGTTTTGCGTTGCTGAACATGATCTTCATTCCTCGATCCGTGCCCGAGAGCACGATCGATCGGCGATCATTGCGCCGGTGCGGGCACCGGCACGGTTTTGGGGAATGGCCTGAAGGTCGAAGCGATCAGGAACGCGCCGATACCGATGCCCCAGGCACCGATATAGAGCCAGGCGTAGCTGGCGAAGGCGTCATAGATCAAGCCACCGGCCAATGGTCCGGTCGCCATGCCAAGGCTTCCTGCCATGGCCGTGCCGCCAATCACCGTGCCCATCATCCGCTGCGGAAAATTCTCACGCGCCAGCACCGCATAAAGCGGCATGACACCCGCATAGATGAAGCCGAACAGTGCCGCCACCGCATAGAACGCCCCCAGCTCGCTGACGAAGACATAGGCAAGCGCCCCGAATGCCTGGATGAGCAATCCCAGAACCAGAATACGCTTGGCTCCGAACCGGTCCCCGAGCAAGCCGAAGGCGACGCGGCCGCCCATGCCCGCGAGCCCTTCGACGCTATAGATCGAAACGGCGGCTATCATCGGGATGCCGCAGGTGACCGCGTAGCTCACCGTATGGAAGATCGGCCCCGAATGGGTGGCGCAGCAGAAGAAGTTCGTCATGAGAAGCACGATGAATTGCGGGGACCGCACGGCCTGGCCGACCGACATCGACGATTGCGGCCCGCTATCCGTTGCCGAAGCGGTGTTTTCATTGTCCTGAACCGGCGGGCTACGCACCAGCAGCGTCGTCGGTATCATGACCGCAGCAACGATTACCGCGATGATCTGCAGCGCCGTTCTCCAATCGTAAATGGAGACGAGCCATGCCGCCAGGGGTGACATGGTCATCGGCGCCATGCCCATGCCGGCAGAAACCAGGGATACCGCCAGGCTGCGATGAGTATCGAACCAGCCGGTGACACAGGCCATCATCGGCGCGAAGATCGCGGCGGTCGCCGCGCCGACGAGAAGGCCGAAGACGATCTGAAACTCGATGAGCGATGTCGCCCGGCTTGCCAGAAGCAAGCTGCCGGCAAGAACAACCGATCCGATCAGCACGATCATCCGAGCTCCCAGCCGGTCCGACAGGCTGCCCCAGGCGATACTTGCCACCGCCATGGAAACAAAGCCAATGGTCATTGCACTGGAGACGCCGGTGACGGACCAGCCGGTATCCTGCGAGATCGGCCGAAGAAACACCGGCAGCGAAAACATGGCGCCGATGGCGATGCAGCCCAACAGGCCGCCCGCTGCGACGATCACCCAGCGATAGTGCGGATTATGCATGTGGTATCTCCTCATACCTCATCTCCACTGCTGTTCTTCAAGCGGCCCGGCCAGCGCCCGCCCGGAGGGAACCTCCGTGCGAAGCGCACACACCGTCCCCTCGGCACAAGGACGCTTCCGGGCTCGGACATCCGACTCGTCGTCGCACTTTTTTTGCCCGAACAGATTTCGGGAGCACAGCTGGCGTGCGGCATCGGGCTCTGGGAGCGAGAAGCCCCGGCAGCGCCGCACGCCCTGTTTTGACCGGCCGCTCAGGCAGGCAGCCGTTGGTCGTAGTCCTTCATCAGGCGGCTCCAGCCATCCCAGAAAGGTTGCGGCTCCCTGCCGTTGGCACGAGCAGCCAGAATGTCGAGATGCATGTGCCAGCCGGCACCGAACATCAGCATGGTGGCGCGGTCGGCAATGCTGCGATGGGTCACGGTCAGCAGCACCTTGTTGCCGACCGTCTCCAGCTCGAAGGATACGTCGCCGCTGCCGGCCCAGCTGATGGAAATTTTTCGCGGCGGATCGAGTTCGGTGATCTGGCTCTGCATCCGGTCCTCTTCGGGAAAGCCGGCCGGACGCTCGCCGGGTGGATTGCTGAGTTCGTCATTGCGCCAGACGAGTTCGACCGGCGCCCCAACCTTCATTTCCATCCGGCCTGACGCCAACCACTGCTTGCGCAGGTCGCTTTCGGTCAGATAGGCCCAGACCCGCTCGATCGGCCCAGGCAGAAGCCGCGTCAGCTTCAACGTATCCGGTTCACTCAGCACGCCATAGTCGTCGAGGGTCGCAAGGTCGTTCATCAGTCGTCTCCTTCTTGGGTTTGTCCGGTCGGGAAAGGCCGGGCGAGGTTCGATCCGGGCAGAGTTGGTCCGTCCACGGCCGGTCGGGCCGTGGCATTCTGCTGATGGATGCACGCGCTGGCTCAGCGCCCTCTCGAGCTTGTCGAGACGGTCGGTCCAGAAGCGTTCGTGAGCATTCGGCAGGTGGTCGGGGTGAAAGACGAACATCATCTCAGGCACCTATAATTCAACCATTTGGTTGAATGTACGCTCGCACAAACAAATAATCAACCGTTTGGTTGAATGATTATCCGAAGCCAAGAACGAACGGTGTGCCCTTTCCGCTCCGCACACCGGGGCTGGATCGGCGGCCCCTCCCCACCTGCCGTGCAAATGCGCGAAACCACTTGTTAAATCCCCGGCGCTAACATGAAGGACAGTTGTGCCGGGGTTTTGCGTTGCTGAACAATGATCTTCATTCCTCGATCCGTGCCGGAGAGCAGGATCGCCGCGACGGCTTGAAGCGAGGCAACCGCTTTCTCGGGCGCGTCGTCGCCTGCAGCGGATCGCGCGCTACCATTGCTGCCGTCGCGGAACAGGGCGAAACGTCGCTGACGGAACTCTGGTCGGTCGGCCGGCTGATCTCGATCACGGTCGGGAAAAACCGCGTGGTCGCCCTCGTCTATTCCATGCAGACTGCCAGCAGCGAATGGGGCGAAGACGCCAACAACACCTTCCGCATCGAGGTCGAACTGATGGGCGAAGTCCATGTCGGCCCTGATGGACGCGAGGAATTTTCCGCCGGCATCAGCCAGTATCCCTACCTCGGCGCCGTCGCCCATCGCATTCGCGCCGCCGATCTGGCCCGCATCTACGATTCCGGCCAGGACGATTGCTGCATCATCGGCAAGCTGACCCAGGACGACAGCCTCGATGCGACGATCCACGTGCCGTCGATGCTGTCCAAGCATTTCGCCATCGTCGGCACGACAGGCGTCGGCAAGTCGACCGCCGTGACGCTGCTGCTCAACAAGGCGATTGCCGCCGATCCGAAGCTGCGCGTGCTGATCCTCGACCCGCACAACGAATTCGCCGCCGCCTTCCCGGAACTTGCGGTGGTCATCGACCCCGACACGCTTGACCTGCCCTTCTGGTTCTTCCGGCTGGAGGAGTTCGCCGAGGTCATTTTCCGCGGCCGTCCAGCCGTACCCGAAGAACTCGACATCCTGCGCGACGTCATTCCCGACGCCAAGAAAGCCTTCAAGGGCAGCGGCGAATCCGGCCTCGTACGCCGCCAGACGGAAAAAAGCTCGATCACCGCCGACACGCCGGTGCCCTATCGCATCGCCGACCTGCTGGCGCTGATCGACGAGCGCATCGGCCGGCTCGAAGGACGAAACGAAAAGCCGCACCTGCGTTCGCTCAAGGTCAGGATCGTCTCGGCGATCAACGACCCGCGCTACCACTTCATGTTCTCGTCGAACACGATCTCCGACACCATCCAGGACACGATCGCAAAGGTCTTCCGCATTCCCGGCGACGGCCGGCCGATCGCTACATTCCAGCTCGCCGGGATCCCCTCGGAAGTCGTCAATTCGGTCGCCTCAGTGCTTTGCCGCATGGCGTTCGAAATCGGCCTTTGGAGCAATGGCGCCATCCACATGCTGGTCGTCTGCGAGGAGGCCCACCGCTATGTGCCCGCCGACCCGTCGCTCGGCTTCCTGCCGACGCGCCAGGCGATTGCCCGCATTGCCAAGGAAGGCCGCAAATACGGGGTCTCTCTCGGCATCATCACCCAGCGTCCGGGCGAACTCGATCCGACGATCCTGTCGCAGTGCTCGACGGTCTTTGCCATGCGGCTGGCCAATGACCGCGACCAGGACATCATCCGCTCGGCCATTCCCAACTCGTCGATCTCGACCACCAGCTTCATCTCGTCGATCGGCAACGGCGAAGCCATTGCCTTCGGCGAGGCGGTCGCCGTGCCGATGCGAATGCGCTTTACCCGCGTCAACGAGGAGCGGCTGCCCCGCGCCCACGGAATCACCGACCGGATCGACGAGGACGCGCCGCCGACCGTCGACATCCGCTCGATCGTCAACCGCATGCGGGCGATCACCGGCCCGAACATCTCGAATTTTCAGCAGAGCTATCTGGCGGCCGCCACCACCGGTGACCAGGAAGAGCGGCTCTGGGCTGCAGAACTTGGGCCCGAGGCCGCCGACGAACCGGCGCCTACCGGCTTCGACGACGAAGACGTTGCGGAGATCGAGCCCTATCGCCCCGATATGCTGCCGCGCGCGCCCGAGCCCAGCAATCCGCAGCTCGAGCGTTTCAACCAGATCCGCCAGCAGCTTCTGACCGACACACCGGAGCCGACGGAGGGCTATCGCCCGCCGCCACCGGCCGATCCCTATCAAGCCCGCCCCGTCACCGAACCGCGACGCGAAGGCTCGCTGCGCGACAGCCTGCTCAAGCGGCCGCTCGGCAGCATCATCCGCAAGCCCTGAGACGCAGGTGCGCCTCGTCAGGCTTCGGCTCGCACCGGCCCTCGAGGCGTCTTCACCCTCCCCGCCGGACAACCGCAGATCGGACAGAGACTTGCGCCCCCCGCCGCGTGCGGCAAAACTGCGCTCGCATTCACGCCAGCAAAGAGACCGGCGCGGCAAACGAGCTGGAACCGTAGGGCCGGCATCCCCGTTCTCCAGTGCGGATATCAGGCGACATAAAGCACCGCCGCGGCGCGCGGTCGAAGCATTCGACGCAGGAGGCAGACATGGTAGCAGCCGTCACCCCTTTCCTGATGTTCCAGGGCAGCAACAAGGCCGAGACCGCGATGGCGCTCTACGTCTCGCTGTTTCCCGACGCCGAGATCCTGTCGATCGAGCGTTATGGTCCAGACGAACAGGGCGCCGAAGGCAGCGTCAAGGTGGCAGCCTTTCGCCTTGCCGGCCAGATCGTGAAGTGCATCGACAGTCCGGTCCGGCACGCCTTCGATTTCACCCCGTCCTTCTCCTTCTTCATCGATTGCGACAGCGAGGAAGAGCTCACCCGTCTTTCCACCGCTCTTGCCGAGGACGGAGAGACATTGATGCCACCAGGCGACTACGGATTCAGCCGGCGTTTCACCTGGATCAACGATCGCTTCGGCGTCTCCTGGCAGATCAACCTGCCCTGAACCGCCTGCCCGTAATTTTCCCCTGCTTTATTGCAGTTGCTAAAGTCGCATCACACCGCCAGACTGCCCGCACGCTAGAGTCGCGACCGGGCACAGCCCAGGCGTGCAGCGGAAAGCGCGACTGAGGGAATCATCATGAGACATGCCGGGTGGAAATGCGCTGTAGCCTTGTCTGCAATCTTCGCGACGGCAGCGCAGGCCCAGGATTCGAACCAGGAACTGGCCAAGAAGCTGTCGAACCCGGTGGCCTCGATGATCAGCGTTCCCTTCCAGTTCAACTATGACCGTGGCTACGGACCGAACGACGGCAACAAGTCGACGCTCAACATCCAGCCGGTCATTCCCTTCCACCTCAACGCCGACTGGACGGTGATCTCGCGAACCATTCTGCCGGTGACCTCCCAGAACGACATTGCCGGCCCGAGCGGCTCGCAGTTTGGTCTCGGCGACACGCTGCAGAGCTTCTTCTTCTCGCCAGCCAGGCCGACCGAAAGCGGCATCATTTGGGGCGCCGGCCCGGCCTTCCTGATCCCGACGGCGACCGACGATCTGCTCGGCGGTGAGAAATGGGGCATCGGCCCGACCGTCGTGGTGCTCAAGCAGGACGGTGAATGGACCTACGGCGCGCTTGCCAACCATATCTGGTCGTTTGCCGGCAGTGACGAGCGCAACGACATCAGCTCCACCTTCCTGCAGCCGTTCCTGTCCTACACCACGAAGGACGCCTGGACCTTTTCGCTCAACAGCGAATCCACCTATGACTGGAAGGCGGACGAATGGAGCGTCCCGATCAACTTCAACATCTCCAAGCTGTTCACCATCGACAAGCAGCCGATCAGCCTTGGCGCCGGCGTGCGCTATTGGGCGGCAGCACCCGACAATGGTCCGGAGGGGTTGGGCTTCCGGGTGACGATGACATTCCTGTTTCCGGAATGACAGCCGCGTCTAGAGCATTTTCAGGAAAAGTGCGAAGCGGTTTTCCGTCAGGAAATGCGTAAAAACAAAGAGATAGAGCGTTTCCACGATTCCGTGTGCACAGGAAACGCTCTAGCCTCGGCATGCGTGCCGACGCCTGAGCTCACAAGAGCTTGGGCGGCAGCAGATACAGCGTCATGGCGAAGATCAGATAGACCATCAGCATCAGCACACCCACGAACCACGCGGCCCGGCCGCTGGTCGTGACGATGAAGGCCGTCATCGTGGCGAAGAGCACCATGATGACCGCACCCGGCCAGAACTGCAGGTCCATCGGCGTAGGCCCGATGACGTAGCTCAAAAGCACGAGAACGGGAGCAACGAAAAGGGCAATCTGTGCCGCACTGCCGAGCGCAATGCCGACGCTCAGGTCCAGCCGGTTCTTGCGCGCGCCGGAAAATGCCGACGCCATTTCGGCCGCCGCCCCCACCAGCGCCACGACGATAAACCCGACGAATGCGGGCGTCATTCCGAACGTCTCTGCCGCCTGCTGCACCGATTCCACGAAGACTTCGCTGACCAGGGCGACCATGACCGTCACGGCGGCCAACGTCGCAAGCGCAACACTCAACGGCCAGGGAGCCTCGTCCGAGGCGGCAGCATGCTCGACGCTGCCGAAGAATTCGCGATGGCTCTTCAGGGAGAAGAACAAACCGAGCCCGTATGCGATGATCAGAAGGATCGCCAGACCGAGACTAAGTTCCTGCATGAACTCGGGCGCCGCCGCGAGACTATCGGCCTCGGCCATTACCGACGGAACGATCAGGGCGATCGTTGCCAGGAAAAGCATGCTCGTTTGCAGGCGGGCGGCGACGCGATTGTAGTCCTGAACGTGGTATTTCAGGCCGCCGAGCAGGAATGAAGCGCCCAGCATGAAAAGCGTGTTGCAGACGATGGCGCCGGCCAATGAGGCCTTCACCAGCGTGTACTGACCAAGCCGCAAGGCGGCCAGCGCAATGATAAGTTCGGTCAGGTTGCCGAGGGTCGCGTTGAGAAGGCTGCCAACCGTATCGCCCGTCCTGGCGGCGACGGCTTCGGTGGCATGGCTCAACAAAGTTGCCAACGGAATGATCGCCAAGACCGAAAGCAGGAAAAGCAGCGTGTGCGCATCGGGCGCGGCAGTATGCGCCACCAGCACCACCGGCCCCAGGACCAGGAGCCAGAGGAGCGGCGTGTGCCGAATTTCGTGCCAAAGCTGGCTCATGATACCCCCAAACGCATCGAGGCTTCTCGACCGGAATGTGGACGGCGACAGTGAACAAGGCTCAGTTGTAGCGGCTCTCACTCGTTGTGTTTATCGGCCGTGGTTCTCAGCGCCTGGACGCTGACGGCGGCAACGAGGCCAGTCAGCACAATCCCCGTAAGACCGATCACGAGTGCCAGCGCGCGTGAAGAAGTATGGCTCGGCGCAAAATCTCCGTAGCCGATGGTGAGACCGGTAACGAAGGTAAAATACAAGGCGTCGGTCATCCGCCATCCCTCTATTCGCCCAATCAACAGGCCGCACCCGACCATGACACAAAGAATACCGGACAAGATTGGCCAGACAACGCCAAGCTGGCGATAGAACTCTTTGAAGAAAATCAGTCTTGTTTGGTTAGACCGCATCGGACCCCGCCTGAAAAACGAAAGCCGTCTATCCCACCGATGACCGTCTGACGGACATTTCCAGATTGTGCCGACGACAAACGTACTGCTGCAGTCCATATGCAATTTAGGGTGATCTAATGTGGAGAAATGTCAACTCTGTAACAGTAACGACGGATGGGTCCTGCCGTTTAGATAAGATAACTTCCAACAACTCATAGGCACCTTGCGGTCACGACGGTTACGGCGTTCGCCGGATCACGTCGAAGCCATTATTTAAATAACACCTAATTTAGCTTTACGGATTCCGTAGCAAGGTGCAATCTGAACCACCGGTCATCCGGGGCGTGTGGACTCCGCCGCTGCAATTTCCTGCATTCCGACGCGGAATAGCTTGCAGGCTTCTGAGAATGTTTCCGAGAAAACCAATGGGGGACGGTCGCATGAACCACATTGCGTTATCAAAGGCTGTTGATCCGACCACGGGTATGAGACGGCGAGATGTTCTCCTGAGCACTTGCTCACTGGTGGCCGCAGGGATCGTGGCGACAACGGTGCTGACTGTCGCCAGTCCGGTGCCTGCTCAGGGTTCCACTCCTCCCAATATCCTTTACATCGTTGCCGACGACCTGGGCTGGAAAGACGTCGGCTTTCACGGGTCCGACATCAAAACGCCGAACCTCGATAAACTCGCCGACACTGGAGTTAAGTTCGACCAGTTCTATGTGCAGCCCATGTGCACGCCGACGCGCGCAGCGTTCCTGACCGGGCGCTATCCTATGCGTTACGGCCTGCAGACCGCCGTCATTCCCTCGGGCGGGCTCTATGGTATTCCTACTGATGAGTGGTTGCTGCCACAGGCCCTCAAAGAAGCAGGGTACAAGACGGCACTGATCGGGAAATGGCATCTTGGCCATGGAAAACCTGAATACTGGCCACCACAGCGCGGGTTCGACTACTTTTACGGGGCCTTGGTCGGCGAGATCGATCATTTCGAGCACGAGGCGCACGGCGTCGTAGACTGGTATCGAGGCAACGAGCAGGTCAAAGAGCCGGGATATGATACGACCCTCTTCGGAAACGATGCCGTCCGGCTGATCAACGAGCAGGATCCTCAGACGCCGCTGTTCCTGTACCTCGCCTTTACTGCGCCCCACACGCCATTTCAGGCACCCCAGGAATATCTCGACCGTAATGCGCATATTGCCGACGAGTCTCGCCGCGCCTATGCCGCAATGATCAGCGCCATGGACGACCAGATTGGCCGCGTTCTCGATGCGCTTGAGAAGCGCAATATGCGTGAGAACACGCTCGTCATATTCCATAGCGACAACGGCGGAACACGATCCGCGAAGTTCGCTGGCGAGTCTGAGGTCAAGGGTGAACTCCCGCCCAACAACGGGCCGTATCGCGACGGTAAAGGGATGCTTTACGAGGGCGGCACGCGCGCCGTTGGGCTGGCCAATTGGCCCGGCCGGGTCCAACCGGGTGTGGTCGATGGAATGGTCCATGTGGTTGACATGTATCCAAGCCTCGCAGGCGTTGCCGGAGCGAAGCTTGGCAAGAACAAGGAACTTGATGGACTGGATGTCTGGGCAGCGATTAGCGAGGGCAAACCGTCCCCGCGCGACGAAGTCGTCTACAATGTTGAACCCTTCCGGGGTGCGGTGCGCAAAGGAGACTGGAAACTCGTTTGGGCGGCGCTTTTGCCGCCGAAGGTGGAGCTTTTCGATCTATCGAAGGACGTTTCCGAGGCAACAAATCTCGCGGAGGCGAACCCCGAAAAGGTGAAGGAATTGCAAGCAAGGATCGAAGATCTTGCCCGCGAGGCGGTGCCGCCTCTGTTCATCGCAGACGTTATGCGCATGGCGACGAGCACAGCCCCCTCCACACCGGAGTTTTATTTCATAAACCCTGACTAGACGAAGTGGTGAGCACCCACAGACCCGGATCGTGAGGTAGAGACAGAGCATCAAAACTCAAGGCTTTCGATTGTATGAAAAGAACTGCAATTAATCGGTGTGATCGAGACATATCTGATGAACGCGCACACGGCATTCGGTGGCGCGGTCACCCGCTCAGCCCTCAAACGACCTGCGCAGCATTCTCGATGCGTCGCCAGCTGTCGTCGAGCTGGTTGCGGAACCAGGTCATCTGCCGCTTGGCATATTGGCGGGTTGCGGCAGAGCCGGCCTCGATCACCTCGGCCTCATCGATCTCACCGCGCGATAGCGCGGCAATCTGGCTGACGCCGATCGCCTTCATCACCGGCATATCCGGGCTGAGGTTCAGCGCCATGAGCGCGTGCACCTCGTCGATCGCCCCGCCGGCCAGCATCAAGCCGAATCGGCGGTTGATGCGGTCGCGCAGCACTTTGCGATCCGGCAGCACGACCAGCTTTCGCGCCCGTTGCGGATTGATGATCTCAGGGCCGTTCCTCTGCTGGTAGACGCGGATCGACTGGCCGGTCGCCTCGACCACTTCGAGCGCCCGCACAATGCGCTGGCCGTCGCCGGGCTTCAGCGCCTCTGCCGTCTGCGCATCGATCGCGGCAAGCTCGGCATGCAGCCCTTCCGGCCCTTCGGTCTTCAGCCGCTGGCGCAACCGCTCGCGAATGGCGGCGGGAATTTCGGGCATGTCGGCAAGACCGCCGGTCAGCGCCTTGAAATAGAGCCCGGTGCCGCCGACGAAGACCGGCAACCGACCATCCTCGCGCAGCGTGGCGACAAGCGCCTCGGCTTCGCGCAGCCAGGCGCCCGTCGAATAGGCGCCGCCAGCCGGTACATGGCCGTAAAGACAGTGCTCGACGCCGCCCATGTCGACCTCGTCGGGGCGCGCGGTCAGCACCCGCAAAGTGTCGTAAACCTGCATGCTGTCGGCGTTGATGACCACGCCTGCGTGCTGGCGCGCCAATTCGACCGCAAGCGCGGACTTGCCGCTGGCGGTCGGCCCGGTTATCAGGATCGCGTCCGTATCGGTTTCAAGGTTGTTGTCCATGGCTCTCGTTGCCACGCTTATCGCCAATCCGTCAAATCCTGTTCTGACGCCAGCGCTCGCGGAAGCCGCCGCTGACGCCGTTAGGGCATCCGGTCTCTATTGGCTCGCCGACGGCGTCGCCTGCGACCTGGCGCTCACCGACGGCACAGACCTCTTTGCCGCCGAAGCGGCGCTGCGCGGCGCGCTGAACGGAACGCCTGTCGATGTCGCCGTCCAGGATGCCGACACCAGGCGCAAGAAGCTTTTGATCGCCGACATGGATTCCACCATGATCGGCCAGGAATGCATCGACGAACTTGCCGCCGAAGTCGGGCTCAAGGACAAGGTTGCCGCCATCACCGCGCGCGCCATGAACGGCGAGATCGCTTTCGAACCGGCGCTGATCGAGCGCGTCGCGCTTCTGAAGGGCCTGCCCTCAAGCGTCGTTGGCGATGTCATCGCCAGGCGCATCACGCTGACGCCGGGCGGCCCTGAACTGATCGCAACCATGAAGGCAAAGGGCTACTACACCGCGCTCGTCTCCGGCGGCTTCACGGTGTTTACCGGCCCGGTCGCCGACATGCTCGGCTTTCAGGAAAACCGCGCAAACACGTTGATCGAGAAGGATGGCACGCTGACCGGCGAGGTCGCCGAGCCGATCCTCGGCAAGCAGGCCAAGGTCGACGCGCTCCTCGACATTGCCGGCCGCCTCGGCATCTCGACCGACGAGGCGCTTGCCGTCGGCGACGGCGCCAACGATCTCGGCATGCTGCAGCTTGCCGGCACCGGCGTCGCGCTGCATGCCAAGCCGGTGGTCGCCGAACAGGCGAAGGTCCGCATCGATCATGGCGACCTCACGGCCCTTCTCTATCTGCAGGGCTACCGCAAGACCGATTTCGTCAAATGATCGTTTCCGAGACCGAACGGCTGCGCATCCGCGCCTGGAAGGAGAGCGACCGCGATCTCTTCTTCGAGATCAACAACGATGCCAAGGTGATGGAGTTCTTCCCCCATCGCCGCAGCCGGCAGGAATCCGACGCCCTGTTCGACCGCGTCGGTCGCGGCATTGCCGAAACCGGGCTCGGCTTCTTCGCGGTGGCGCTCAAGGCCGACGACCGGCCGATCGGCTTCTGCGGCCTCGCTTATACCGACCTCGAGCCCCACATGCCCAAAGGCACCGTCGAGATCGGCTGGCGCCTCGCCGCCCCCTTCTGGGGCAAGGGCTATATCACCGAGGCAGCCCTCGATCTCTTACGTTATGGCTTCGACGAAAAGGACCTACGCGAAATCGTCTCCTTCGCCATCCCCGAAAACACGCGCTCGACGGCTGTGATGGCGCGCCTGCGAATGCACCGCGACCCCGCGCGCGACTTCGACCACCCCCGCATCCCCGCCGACAAGCCACAACTCGCGCGCCATGTGCTCTACGCGATCACCCGGGCGGATTGGCAGTCGCAGCGGGCCAAGACCGGGGCGTGATCGCGCGGTAGCGCCGGTAAGTAACGGCTTGCGCTTGCGCTGTCGGCCTGCCGGTCAGTCGTGCGGCACTCGAAGCTCACGTCCTGCGCCCCGCCCCCGGATACATCCGCTCGACCCAGGCAGCGAACGCCTGCGCCGCCTCGGACAGAGCATCAAACCGCCGCGCGACCAGAAAGAAGGCGCCATAGGGCACGGAGATGTCGAACGGCTGCAGCAGGCGCCCGGCCGCAAGCTCGTCGCGCACATGGTCACGGTCGATCAGCCCGACACCGTTGCCGCGCAGTGTCGCCTGCAACACCATGGCGCCATCATTGAAGATAGCACCTCGCTCGATACGAACGGGCCCCGCGCCGGCGGCGGCGAACCATTGCTCCCAAAGCTCGCGATTGTCCTCGTGCAGAAGCGCATGCTGCATGAGATCGACAGGCGTCGACAGGGGGCTGCCGGACCGGGCAAGCTCCGGCGCAATCACGGGGATCATCTCCACCTGCGCAAGCTGTCGCGCCTCGACGCGCGGCCAGGAGGAGAGCTTCAAACTGTGGCGGATGGCGATGTCGGCGTCGCCGCTGCGAAATTCCACCAGCCGCGGGTCGGCGTCGATCAACAGGTCGATCTCGGGATGCTCGCTCTGAAACTGTGCCAGATGCGGCACCAGCCAGCAGCCGGCAAAACATGGCTCGGCGCTGACCCTGAGCGTATGCGCAAGCTCGCGCCCGGAGAGCGCCTCCAGGCTGTCTCCCACCATGTCGAAGGCGGAAGTCAGCACCGAAAGCAGCGACCGCCCCTCCGCCGTCAGGCTGACGCTGCGGTGGCGCCGCTCGAACAACGGCCGGCCGACGAGGTCTTCCAGTTCGCGGATCTGCCGGCTGATCGCGGCTTGAGAAACGAACAACTCGCCGGCGGCCAGCGTGAAGCTTTCGAGCCGGCCCGCCGCCTCGAAACTCCGCAACGCTGTCAGGGGTAGACGGCCGCGCTTCATGCATAACCTCAAGTCATCCGAACGCGACTGTAAACTCGTTTGAGACCTGGCGACAAGTGCGTTGAAATGTGGAAAACAGAAAGGAGGATCCGGCCATGTCTGCCATCCTCGAGACCCTGATCGACGCACTGCGCCTGATGACCTTCCAGCCCCTGCGGCAGAGCGCCCACCGCACCCGATCGGAACGGACCAGGAGCATGTCCTGCGCCGAAGACTAACGGACTTGTCCCATCATGCCGCATTGCCCTCAAACAGGCTGCGCGCGGCACCTATGGAGCATTTCCAGGAAAGGTGCGAAGCGGTTTTCCGTCAGGAAATGCGTAAAAAACAAAGAGATAGAACGTTTCTGCGTCTCCGTCTAAACCGGAAACGCTCAAAGACAGCGGCCGACATGGCCAGTCGCCGCAGCGCAGGGCGCCAAGCGGAACGCGCAAAGGGCGCCGCACAATCCCCTCTTCAGATCGATGCCGTTTCGAGAAACATGCAGCGTTGAATCGAAATGTCAGGGGTCGGAGTCGACCTGTGAAAGAGTGGCGCGATGGCCCTGAAAGGATTCAGGAAAATGCCATCGCACCACGCCGTCCTATTCCATGCGCACGGTAACGAAGCGCAATTCGCCGGTCTTGTTGGAAAGCATCAGCAGTGCATTGCGCCGGCCGTCGGACTTCAGCTCTTCGACACGGTCGGAGACGTCGTCAGGCGTATCCATCGCTTCCTGGCCGACTTCGACGATAACGTCGCCCGGTTCCACCCGGCGTTCAGCGGCGGCAGACCCTGCCTGGACCTCGGCGATCACCACCCCCTCGACATCGTCAGCGATGCCGAACTTCTTGCGGCTTTCGGCATTGAGCGTCGTCAGCTTCATGCCGAGCACCGTGTCGGTGGCGGGCAACTCGGCTGCCGGCGGCTGATCCGTCTTCTTGTCCTCGCCACCTTCATCATTGGTGGTTGTCGCGGCATTGGCGATGTCCTCGCCATCCTCGAGCCGTCCGAGCGTGACCTTGACCGTCTGCTCCTTGCCGTCGCGGATGATCACCACATCGACGGCCTTGCCGACGGCACTTTCGGCGACCGCCCGCGGCAGGTCGCGCATCTCGAAGACGTCCTTGCCATCGAACTTGATGATGACGTCGCCGGCCTTGATCTCACCCTTGGTGATCGGCCCGCCCTCGATGATGCCCGAGACCAGCGCGCCACGCGGCGAGGCCATCTTCAGGCTCTCGGCGATATCATCCGTCACCGGCTGGATGCGCACGCCAAGCCAGCCGCGGCGCGTCTCGCCGAAATCCTTGAGCTGCAGCACCACATTGGCGGCCAGCTCGGTCGGGACGGAGAACCCGATGCCGATCGAGCCGCCTGTCGGCGAAATGATCGCGGTGTTGATGCCGATCACCTCGCCCTGCATGTTGAACAGCGGGCCACCGGAATTGCCGCGGTTGATGGCGGCGTCCGTCTGGATGAAATTGTCGTAGGGGCCAGCATTGATGTTGCGGCCGCGCGCCGAGATGATGCCGACGGATACCGAGCCGCCGAAGCCGAACGGATTGCCGATCGCCATGACCCAATCGCCAATCCGCATCTTGCGGGAATCGCCGAAAGGTACCGCCTTCAGCGGCGCTTTCGGCTCGACCTTGAGCACCGCGAGATCCGTCTTGGTATCCTTGCCGACGAGCTTTGCCTTGAGCTTGCTGCCGTTGGCGAAGATCACTTCGATATCGTCGGCACCGTCGATAACGTGATTGTTGGTGACGATGACGCCGGCGGGATCGATGACGAAGCCGGAGCCGAGCGAATTGACGGTGCGCTGGCGGTTGCCGCCCTTGTCGCCCTGCCCCTTGAAGAATTCGTCGAAGAAGTCCTGATAGGGCGAGCCCTCCGGCACCTGCGGCGTCGGCGCATCGTCGTCGTTCTTGACGCGCTGGGACGTCGAAATGTTCACGACAGCATCAAGCAGGCCGGCGGCAAGATCGGCGACGGATGCGGGGCCATTGCTCGGCGGGCGGACGGCGGCCGTCTGCGCCATCGCGACATTGGACAGAAGCAGCGAGGCGGCCAGCGCCAGGGCGCCGAAGGATTTCGATCGAGTGGACAATTCGCGGAGCTCCTCACGTTGTCTCGGCGGTGCGGTATCGGCAGGGATACCGCGTCATGCGATGCTCTGCAGCCCCATGCGTCCGACGAGGCGCAAGGGTCGCTGCAGCGACTTTGATGTGCCGCATAACTCTTCCTTCGATCGATCCAGATCGGAGGCGTTATGCGGCTGGTGACAGCGACGCGATCCGGGGATCGCGTTCCGCCCGATCTTCCAGTGAAGATACGGCGGAATTCAGAAGCGTCCAGACACGATTTTCTGATCCGTCCGAAAGAGCGGATGCAAAGCGACGATCAGATGGTGATCTCGTGCCCGTGTTCTTTCAGCGCCTGCACTGCCCTGTCGAGATCGGAACCGGGCACGAAGATATAGTCGGTGCTGAAGGTCGAATTGGCAAAGACGCCGATACCCGCAGCCGACAGCGGCCTGAGCACGGACGAAAGCACGCCGGGCACGTCAACGCTGAAATGCTGTTCGATGCGGAAGCAGCGCCAGCCGAGCGAACTCTGGGTGCTGGAAGGGACGCGCGCGGCGCGGCAGACGAGGGTCATTTCCTCTCGCGAGCTGGACACGGTCCAGAAACCCGGTCCCGGCAGCCATTCCGGCATCTGGGAACCGACATTGAGACGGGTGATCGCATATTCGGCATCGACCAGCCGGATCAGCAGTTTATGTGGCATTTCGCATTATCCTCGAAGCAACCAGACAAGTCCGACACCGGCGGCAACAGAAAATACCCCGGCCAGTCGAAGCTGATGCTCCGGGACATACGGCAAACGCTTCGCCAATTCCACTAAAACCAAAGGGGCCAGTGCGTACACCAGCCCCTCGATGATCAGGAAAAAAGCGATCCCGGTCAGAAAGTCGGACATTGTCCGCTTAGTTCCCGGTCACCGGTTGCGTCGTTGTTGCAGCCGGTGCGGTGCCTTCCGAGTCATTGAAATAACGGAAGAACTCCGAATGCGGCGACAGCACGAGCGTCGTATCCGAGCTGCCGATGGACGCCGTATAGGCGGTCATCGAACGGTAGAATTCGAAGAACTTCGGATCGCGCGCAAATGCGTCGGCAAAAGTCCTCGTCCGTTCAGCTTCGCCTTCACCGCGAAGGATTTCCGATTCGCGCTGGGCGTCGGCGACGATCTCGACGACCTGACGGTCGGCGATGGCGCGGCGACGCTGGCCGGCTTCGTTACCCCGGGCGCGGATCAGTTCGGCTTCCGCCAGACGCTCGGCCTTCATGCGATCGAAGGTCTGCTGCGAGACTTCCTGCGTAAGGTCGGTGCGACGGATGCGAACGTCCTCGATGTTGAGGCCGAGCGATTCGGCATCGGTTTTGAGGTCGGCGCGAACTTCGCGCATCATCGATGCACGCTCGTCCGACAGTGCCGCCTCGAAGCCGCGCAGACCGTAGACGCGACGCAGCGATGCGTCGAGACGGGTACGCAGACGCGCTTCGGCAGAATCGCGGTCGCCCGAAACGGTTTCGCGGAAGCGGCGTGGGTCGGCGATCTTGTAGACGACGAAGGCGTCGACTTCATAGAACTTGCCGCCCGAAACCTGAACGCGGATGTTATCGAGATCGAAGCGCAGCGCCTGGTCTTCGACATACTGCACGCGATCGGCATCCATGAAGGCGAAGGGCAGCTTGAAGTAGAGGCCCGGCTGGCTCTTGACGTCCTGGATCTGACCGAAGCGGACGACGACCGCCTGCTGGCGTTCGTTGACCACGAAGACCGACGAGTAGAGACCGACGAAGACGACGGCGAGCAGGATCAGGATGATTGAAGTACGATTGTTGATCACTGTGCGCCTCCCGACTGTGCCGGCCGAGTGATTTCATTCAGCGGCAGATAGGGCACGACGCCCTGCCCGTTCTTCTCGTCGATGATGACCTTCTTCGACTTGCCGAGCACGTCCTGCATCGTTTCGAGATAGAGACGCTTGCGGGTTACGTCAGGCGCCTTGGAATATTCGTCATAAACAGAGATGAAGCGCTGGGCCTCACCTTCCGCTTCCTTGACCACGCGCCCCTTGTAGGCGGCTGCCTCTTCACGGATCTGCGCGCCCTGACCGCGGGCCTTGCCGAGGATCTGGTTGGCGTACTGGTTGGCTTCTTCGACGAAGCGGTCTTCGTCCTGCTCGGCACGCTGCACTTCGTCGAACGCATCGGCGACTTCGCGCGGCGGGGCCGCATCCTCGATCGCCACGGTGTTGACGGAAACGCCGGTGCCGTAGCTGTCCATCGTTGCCTGGATCGTGCTCTTCACGTCGGCGGCGATCGCCTGACGGTTGTCACGGAAAATATCCTGGGCCGGACGGCGGCCGACCACTTCGCGCATCGCACTTTCGGCAACCCGCTGCAGGGTGTCGGACGGATTTTCGACGTTGAAGAGGTAAGCCTTCGGATCGGTGACGGAATACAGCACCGAGAACTGGACGTTGACGATGTTCTGGTCGCCGGTCAGCATCAGGCCGGCATTGGACTGACCGCTGTTGCGGCCACCGATGTTCTGCTGCTGCTCGGTGATCTTGACGAACTCGACGGTTTCGAGCGGCCAGAAGTGATAGTGCAGGCCCGGCATCGAGATCTCGTCCTTCGGCTTGCCGAAGCGCATTTCCACGCCCCGTTCATCCGGCTGGACGGTGTAGATCGAATTGATCAGGATGAAGCCGACGATCAGCAGGCCGATGATTGCGAAGACGCCGCCATTGAAACCGCCGGGAACGACGTTCTTCAGCTGATCCTGGCCACGGCGAATGATCTCTTCGAGATCCGGCGGGCCGCCTTTGCCGCCGCCACGCGGCCGGTTCGGCCCCTGGCCCCATGGCCCCTGATTGCCGCCGCCGCCGCCCCAAGGGCCGCCGCCGCCATTCTGATTGCTCCAGGGCATCAAAACCTCTCTTTTGAATACTGCTCACGATGAACTGCCGCGCGAATGCACGGACGTTCACGATGTGAACCCGTTATAGGTATGACATGCATCGCTTTCAACGCGATACGCCAGAGTTCACCGTAAATGGTTCAAAATAGTTGACGAATGGGCCTTCAGGACAGGGCGCGCCGGCGCCATGTCACGAAATGCATGGCATGGCTGTCCTTCTCGCCCTGCGGCAGATCTTCTTCGAACACCTTGTCGAAGACTGCGGGATCGATTTCAGGAAAGCGGGCATCGCCTTCGACGTCGGCCGGAACCTCGGTGATATGCAGGACATCCGCCACGCCGATCGCCTGGCGATAGATCTCGCCGCCGCCGACGACACAGACCTCGTCCGCGCCGGTTGCCGAGGCTTCGCGCCGCGCCGCGGCCAGCGCTTCTTCCAGCGAATGCGCGACGATCGCGCCCTCGGCGGAAAAATCGGCGCTGCGGCTGATGACGATGTTCGCCCGGCCCGGCAGCGGACGGCCGATCGAGGTCCACGTCTTGCGCCCCATGATCACGGGCTTGCCGAGCGTCAGCGCCTTGAAGCGCTTGAGGTCGGTCGGGAGCCGCCACGGCAGATCGCCCTCGCGCCCGATGACGCCGTTGGCGGCAACCGCGGCGATGAGGGAGATTTTCGGTTCGTTGGTGCTGGTATCAGTCATGGAACCCATTCGGTTTGCTGTCGATTTCGCCTGCCCTGACATAGGCTGCCCGGTCGGTGACCACCCGGATGTAGCGGTCCACGACCTCGCTCTCGGGCAGGATCTTGCGCATCCATTGCAGCGCGCTTGCCAAAAGCAGATCGGCAGCACTCATCGTCGCGCCGAGCAGATAAGTCTGCCGGCTGAGCACGTCGATCACATGGGCGCACATTTCGCTGTAGAGCCGCGCCTGCGCCGGATTGTTGATCGTCGCGCCGGTGATGTGTGCCAGCGCCGTCGGCTCGATCACCCCGGCATAATAGGCAAGCCAGGAGAGATAGGCGCCGCGCTCGGGATGGCCAGGCGCCCGGCCGAGGCTGCACTCGGGATGGAGGTCGGTGAGATACTGCACCACCGCCGCCGATTCCCAGATCAGCGCGCCCTTGTGCAGGAGCGCCGGCACCTGCTTGTGCGGATGTGGATTGTTGTCGTCGGGCGCGCCGGTACCGTCCCAGCGGCGGATAGAGACATAGCGAATCTCGTATTCCGCGCCGATCTCCTCGAGCAGCCAGACGATGCGCGACGAGCGCGACAGCGGTGCGTGGATGAGCGTCAGCATCGAAACCTCCCGACAGCGCCGCGCATCGAACATGATGCGTAAGAGGCGCTGTAACGCTTGAATTACATCGGAGGCGAAAAACCCTCCCGGTCTCCCGCCGCCATGCGAATGTCGGTATCCATGGCCCTGCCCGCGCCGCCCGAGGTGGCGGAGCGTCAGACGGCGATCGGTGCCTTGATGGTTGAATCAGCTTCGTAGCCGACGAGGGTAAAGTCTTCAAAACGGAACGAAAACAGATCCTTGACATCAGGGTTGATCCGCATCGTCGGCAGCGTCTTCGGCGTGCGGGCAAGCTGCAGCCGCGCCTGGTCAAAATGGTTGTGGTAGATATGCGCGTCGCCGAAGGTATGGACGAAATCGCCCGGCTTCAGTCCGGTCACCTGCGCCACCATCATCGTCAGAAGCGCGTAGGACGCGATGTTGAAGGGAACGCCGAGGAAGATGTCGGCCGAGCGCTGATAGAGCTGGCAGGAAAGCCTGCCGTCGGCGACATAGAACTGGAACAGGCAATGGCACGGCGGCAGCGCCATCTCGTCGACGAGCGCCGGGTTCCAGGCGGAAACGATATGACGGCGCGAATTGGGATTGGTCTTCAGGCTTTCGACAAGGCCGGCGATCTGATCGATATGCCGCCCGTCCGGCGCCGGCCAGGAGCGCCACTGGTAGCCGTACACCGGTCCGAGATCGCCCTTTTCGTCCGCCCATTCATCCCAGATGCTGACGCCGTTTTCCTTGAGATAGGCGATATTGGTCTCGCCCTTCAGGAACCACAGCAGTTCGTGAATGATCGAGCGCAGGTGCAGCTTCTTGGTGGTCAGCACCGGGAAGCCTTCCGAAAGGTCGAAACGCATCTGGTAGCCGAAGACCGAGCGCGTCCCCGTTCCCGTCCGGTCGCCCCGGTCGGTTCCGCTGGTCATCACATGGTCGAGAAAGTCGAGATATTGCTGCATGGTTTGGCGCCGCCGATTCGTGTTGTCCCAAATTTAGGGTGAAGCCGGCGGCAAACCAATGTCCCGGGGATGTTTATCCCGCAAATTCAGCCGCACTCATGGCGGGATGAGGAAAAGTGCGCGGTTTTCGGCTTCCACCCCGCCTCACCTATGAAAATCATCGCTCTAAAGAGTTTGCAGCTTACCGAGGTTCTTGGCCACCAGGTAGTAGAAGGTCACGCGTGACTTTGAGCGATCCGTCGACATGGCCTTTGCGGTTGCAGAAATGGCCGCGTCCGCTTCCGCGCCTGCGACACCGAGCTTCTTCTCGCACCATTTCTCCCTGACGCGCTCGAGTTCCTTGGGGTCGGTGGCCGACACGAGCGAGGAATCCTTGTTGCGCAGCGCAATGCCGAGATGGCGCACGATCTTGTTCACAACAGCTTCGTCGGCGCCGCTGTCATACTTCTGCACATCTGCGAGATAGTCGGTCATGATGCCTCCGCATTGAGATTGCTCGAGAACTGCAGCATGTCCTGGCAAGCCTGCCTGGGTAGTCCGCCTGCAGCAGCCGGAGTTTTTCATGGCTGCCCATCATGTCAAGGGTTTTGGAAAAGCAGCGATATATCCATGCTTTCCCCTTTTCTTCAGCGCCGGAAAGACCTATATGACAGATGCCGTCTTCGGGCGGCTATGGCAATAAACGGGCGGTGAAATAAACCCATTGGACCCGGGGGCGGTACCCGGCGCCTCCACCAAAAACCGGTCGACATTTCGATGACCGGCTTTTGATGGGGGCGAAATAGGATCGACAAGGGCGTAAAGATCGACTTTTTGCTCGGCATTGTACCACCGTTATCGGGCTAAACTTATAGTTGCAAACGACAACTATGCTGAAGCACGTCTCGCTGCCTAACGGCGGTGCGACACTTCAAATCAAGTCCTTCCGGGTAGCACCGTAAGGCGGGGTCCGAAGGCACCTGGCAACAGAAGCCTTCACCTTCTCCCCCGCTTCGAAATGGTCTATAGATGCTTGAATAATTGACTCGTCATATTGAGACGGGCAATGGAAAGCCGACAGTAGAATTGAGTTCGAGAAAGACGGGAATCTCATGGGCCAGGACCACATTCGCTACGACATTCTGGCGCAGGACGCGCTTCGCGGCGTCATCCGCAAGGTGCTGACCGAGGTTGCGGCCACCGGCCACCTGCCCGGCGAGCACCATTTCTTCATCACCTTCCTGACCGGCGCGCCGGGTGTTCGCATCTCGCAGCACCTGAAATCCAAGTATCCCGAGCAGATGACGATCGTCGTCCAGCACCAGTTCTGGGAACTCAAGGTTTCCGAAGCCGGCTTCGAGATCGGTCTCTCCTTCTCCGATACGCCGGAGCGGCTGGTCATTCCGTTCAATGCCATTCGCGGCTTCTACGACCCCTCGGTCAATTTCGAACTCGAGTTCGACGTGGCGACGGCCGAAGAGGAAGAGGCCGAATCGGCGGAGATCACCGCCTACCCCGTGCCTGAAACCGACGGCGAAGTACCGCCCAAGGACGCGGAGAAATCCGGCGAAGCCAAGAATGGCGGCGGCTCGGTGGTCTCGCTCGACTCCTTCCGCAAGAAGAACTGAGGCAAGCGAAAGGACGCGGCATGAGTGGTGACGTCGTCAACCTACGCCAGTTCCGCAAGCGCAATGCCCGCGCCGAAAAAGAAAAGCAGGCCGAACAGAACCGCATCTCGTTCGGCCGCACCAAGGCCGAGAAATCGCTGACCGACGCCTTGAACACAAAGGCGGCAAAGGCCCTCGACCAGGGACGGCGCGAACCTGCCGGCGATCGACCAGATGAGGCAGAGGACTGAGCAGTCCGGCTTACAGCGCCGCGCATCAAATATGACGCGCTAAGGACGCTGTAACACTTTAAACTTGCTGCATAATTTCATCCTTAAATCGGATCCGATTTAAGGAATTATGCAGTAGCCGCCACTGCATGGCGCTTCGGATCGGGATCGACTTGAGGCGAGATTATGCAGCGGGTTCCAAGCGCCTCTCACGCGTCCCATTTGATGCGCGACACCGTAAAAAACGATTCCGGCACAAAAGCTTACGTCCGCTTTCCGAATCAAACCGCCAACGACTTGAATCAATCTGCGAGCTCCGGCGATGATCCGAAAACACTCCGCCACCTTGCACGGACACCGCACCAGCTTCTCGCTGGAGGACCCGTTCTGGCTGGAGCTGAAGACGATCGCGGCCGCCCGTGCCATGCCGATCGCCCAGCTGATCGTCGAGATCGACGATGCGCGCGGCGGCGACAGCAACCTGTCCTCGGCGCTGCGGGTCTATGTTCTTGACTGGATCAAGTCGAATACCGGCCGGTCAGCGTCCGGCGACGCGTGACGGCTCCTCGCCCAGGTCATCACCGCCGTTCCCGAATACGTCGGTGAAGGCGCCCGAAATCCCCTCACGCAGTTGGGCCGCCATCGCCCTGATGCCCCCCGGCAGACGCGCATATTCGATCAGGCACACCCGGTTGCGTCCCGTGTTCTTGGCGAGATAGAGCTGGTCGTCGGCGATCTTGAAGATATCCTCGTAGTGGGCGGGAAAGGTGAACAGCGCCACACCGACGCTGACCGTTACCGGATCTGCGCCCGGCGCAATCGCCTGCCCGCGCTCAGCCACCGCCAGGCGGATACGCTCCGCCATCGCCCCAATCGTTTCGGGGCTGGCATAGGGGACGAACACCGCGAATTCCTCGCCGCCGAGGCGCCCTATCAAGCCGCTATCACCCACGGCCGTGCGCATCTCGGTTGCGATCGCCACCAAGGCCTGATCGCCGGCGAGATGACCGTGGTGATCGTTGATGCGCTTGAAGTGATCGGCGTCCAGCACCATCAGCGCTGATGTCGCCGGAAAGGGCTTGCGGTCCTGTTCGGCGAAGAACGCCGTAACATCCGATGTGAAGGCAGCGCGATTGAGACAGCCCGTCAGGCCGTCATATCGGCTCGCCAGCGTCAACAGATCGTTGGCGCGTGCCAGTTGCTGGAGCTTGATGCCGATGAATGCGAAAAGCGGAATGGCCAGCAGCAACGGAATGAACAATGCAAGGCGCATCGACGTCGCCATCACCTCGCCGCCGAAGGGGGCGATGTAGTAATAGGTGATGAGAAGGGCAACGGCCGTGCAGCCGGCGGTGCCGGAGAACGTCCAGTTCATGATCCAGATGATCGCGCGGCGATCAAGGCCCTGCTCCAGCGACTTCATGCCACCCCCCGTTGCAAGGCGCACTGTGCAGGCAGGATGCTAACTCCTGCTCAATCAATCCATTAGGATTTTAGGGGTTAACGCATTTCAGTGCACGAAAGCAGGCGTTCGGCCCAGGAGCCGAACCGTTCTCGGAACGCAAAACCCACGCCTCCGCAGCCGGCCCTGGACGCACGATTGCGGGAAAGCCGACGCCCTCCACCAGCTGAAACATAGACCTGTGATTGCAATAAAAGCGTACCTTACCGCTTCCTGTGTGCTTGACGCCACAGTTCGGGCAATTCCGCGCAGCCTGATCGGGCAAACAAGTCGATGCGGTCGCGGGCCTACGCGGCGCCTACTATTTCACGCCCGAGTTCTATTTGACCGGCTGGGGCCTGATCGGTGCGGGCGGTGCGGATCTCGACTGGGATGCAGCACTCGGTCTCGGCTACAAGTTCACGGATACGATCTCGGCCGTCATCGGCTACCGCGCGCTCGGCGTCGACTACAGCGACGACGGTTTCAAGTTCGACACCGTACAACACGGACCGATCCTCGGCGTCGCCATCCGCTTCTGAACCGGGACACGGCGACGCCGGAGAAGAAAGGCTTCGAACGGGTGCCCGCCCCCAGACCGAGCGTGATCCGCGCAGTGGGGCCTGCGCGCGATCAACCCGCTGCCAACCCGCTGCCGCACACATTGACGCCTGACAGCACACACGGCGACACCAAAGCTCGGCCAGCGCCTATGCGGCGCGCGACCGCGGTGCCGGCAAAGCTATTGCACGGTAACGTCAGGCAAGACGTCGAAATTCAACCCTTCACCGCCCGGCTTCTGTGGGCCTTCGACGGTACCTGTACCCGGTTGCGCCTGCGATGGCGCGCCCAGTTGCTGCTGCTGCTGGCGTTCGCGTTCGGCCTGCGCTGCAGCTTCGGCGGCCTTGCGGGCCGCCTCGGCGCGGGCGGCGAGATCGGCCTTTACCCGTTCCGCCTCGACTGCTGCCGCCGCACGCCGCCGTTCCTCGGCGATCGCCCGCAGGCGCTCGACTTCACGCTGCTGCGCCTTTGCCTTGTAAAGCTGCACCTCGCGGCGCAGCCGCTGCTTTTCAAGCACATTGGCCTGCAGCGTCTCGACACGCCGGCGCTCGCGCTCGAAGGCCCGAAGCGACAGGAAATTCGAGAGATCGGCAACATCGAGGCTCACGCCCGGCGAAGCCAGCAACCCTGCAAACCCGAGCCGCACGCGCGGCTCAGCGCCGGCAAGCGCCTCTTCTCCGGCGCGGAAGGTCATGTCGATGCCGGCATCGATGCGTTCAGCCGCAAGGTCGAGCGACGCCTCACCCGCAAAGGCTGCGTTGCCGTCAGCCGCCGTCACATTTT
Source organism: Ensifer sp. 4252 (assembly GCF_050434565.1). Classification (NCBI taxonomy): domain Bacteria; kingdom Pseudomonadati; phylum Pseudomonadota; class Alphaproteobacteria; order Hyphomicrobiales; family Rhizobiaceae; genus Ensifer; species Ensifer sp. 4252. The sequence continues at coordinate 232,538 of NZ_JBNDIU010000004.1, read as the reverse complement.
GTGCGCGCAGCACGCCGCCGGCGATGCTGAAGGGAACCTTGACGACACCGACAACCGACTGACCGGAAAACACCGCCACTTCCGCCGCCTGGCGGATCGCGTCGGCCGAAATCTCCGTCTTCAGCGCATCGGCCGTTGCCATCAGCTTCGGCAGGGCCGCGCTGTTGACGCCATTGAGCGTCACGCCGTTGAAGGTTGCGGTGCCCGAGCCGCTTGCCGAATGCGCCATGGCTTCCGCGTTCGCACCCGATGCCTCGAGCGCGACCGACAGATCGAATGTACCGGTGGCGACGGGCGCGCCTGCCCGCATCCAGCCCGCCTGTGCGAGATCGCCGCCCTTGACGTCGAGCCGCGAGCGCAGGAAACCGGATCCATTGGCATTGCCGATCTGCACCCGGCCCTCGAGCTTGCCGCCGAGCCAGTCGCCCGTCGCATCGGTGAAGGCGATTTCGTCACCCTTCCACTCCATCTTGCCGGCAAAATTCCCGACGGCTCCATAGAAGCCTGGCCAGAAATTGGCCGCCTGCACGTCGAGCGCGACGTTGAGACCGGTCCAGGCGGCCTGCGCCACCGACGTCTTCGACAGCGCGCCGCTCGACATGTCCTGAACCTGCCCGAGAATGCCTTCGGCGAGCCAGGCGAGATCGAGCGTTGCAAGGCTGATCTGGCCCTCCGCCTTGCCCGGCACCTTTCGGTCGATCGTCAGCGCGCCGGCAAAGCCGTTGTTGTCGGCCTTGCCTTCGACCGTTGTAAGGGCGATCGCCTCCGGCGTCGTCGCCACGTCGGCCGAAACCGAGATCGGCAGGCCGCTGCCCGTCTGCGGCAGGGCGATGCCCTGCTGCAAGAGATAGGGTTCGAGGTCTTCCGTCTGCAGCGTCAGCTTGGCCTGGCCCTCGAGGAAATGGTCGCGCGAGAGATCGAAGCTGCCCTTGGCGGCAAGCGATGTCTTTTCGGTGGTAAAGGTCACCGTGCCATTGGCGTTGGACCCGTCGGTGCTCTGCAGCTTGACGGAGAGGATGCCGTTGGCGTCCGCATCGAAGGGCAATGGATCGAACCCGGCCTGCCCGAGCAACAGCAGCGTCTGCGGGTTTTCGAGCGTCGCTTCGAGCAGCATGCCCTTGCCGGCAAGCGCCTGGGCCATGTCGGGCGCCTGATAGCTGGCGGCGATCTTGGTGCCGTTGGCCGTACCGAAGATGCCGAAGGTCGCAGGCGCATTGCCTTCCTTATTGCCGGCGGTCAGCGTCACGTCGAAGGCGGCGTCCGTGTAGTATGGACCGGCCTTGGTCAGGCGGCGAAGGGCTGGATGATCGACGGCGTGCCGGCCGATCATTTCCAGGAACGGCGTCAGGTCGTTGGCCGCAAGCTTCATCTTGGCGGAAATGACGGGCTTTGCGAGATCACCGCTGGCGCGGCCGGAAAAGGCAAGCTGCGCACCGGCAAGCGAGCCGATCGCCACGCGCTCGGCTTGAAGCTGGCCGTTCTTCAGGGTCACGACCGCCTGAACGTCTCGCGCGTCTTCGCCGAAGGCGGAGAACTCGTCGGCGGAAAGGTCGGCGGCGATCGCATGCTGCATCAGCGTCGAGGCCGAGGCGTCGCCGGCGACCAGGCCTGCCAGCGCCTGCAGGGCTTCGAGATCGATGCGATTGCCGTTCAGCTGCAGCGAAAGGTTCGGCTGCTGCTCGGCGAAGGACTGACGCTCAAGCCGGCCCCTGAGGCTGGCATCGCCGGCCGCAACTTCCAGGTTCTCGAACTGTTGCAGGGTATCGGTCAGGTTGACGGTTGCCGAAAAGCCCGCGGTCTTCAGCTTGCGGATCGCCGGATCGACGGAGCCCGCCAGCCAGCTCGCCAGGCCCGAAGGCTGGTTGGACGCGAGCAGCAAGTCGCCGCGGAAGGAGCGCTGGCCCTTGAGGTTGAGGCGTCCCTTGGCCTCGAGCTGGGTGCGGCCGGGCAGAAGCGCCACGACATTGTCGATCACCCAGCCGGCGCCATCCGGTTGCACGTCGATGCGCACGTCACGCACCGTCGTATCGCCGATGACGATCGCCGGCAATTTCAGGCTGGCCCGTCCCGGCACCTGCGGAATGGGAATGTCGGCGGCAATCGCCAGCATCGCTTCCAGCCGCTGACGCATCGAGATCGCCGGGTCGCGGCCGGTCTTGCCGTTGTTGCCGTTGTTGCCGATGCGGCCGACGTCGATTTGCTGGCCGTCGGCGATCAGCAGGAACTTCTGGTCCTTGCCGGTGTCGAGCGTCGCCTCGCCGGTCACCACGTAAGGATCATCGGAAGGGCCAACTTCGAAGCGATATTCCGGCACGCGGATGCTCTCATTGGTCAGCTGGAAATCGCCGTTGATGCGCAGCGGCGCATGGCCGTCGACGTCCTTCGCCTCGCCCTGCGGGCGGTTTTCCGTCAGCGTGAAGCGGCCGCCGTAAACCGGCTTGAAGTCGACGATCTTGAGCGCGCCGTCGAGCTCGACGCCAAAGGGACGTTTGTCCGGCGTCACCCGCGCCTTGAGGCTGAGCGCCCCCGCCTCGTCCACCTCATTGCTGGAAAAGGCGAAACTGCCGGCTTCGCCGTCCAGAGCCGCGCGGCCCTCGACCTTCCAGGGACCGGCCAGCGACCGGGCCGAAAGATCGGCCGAAAGGTCGGTCACGCGCCGGGTGCGGCCAGTCTGCTCGTCAATGAATTCGATCTCGCCCTGGGTGATCTCGACGTTTTCGAGCACCACGGTCTTGGCCGGGATTGCCGTGCGCGTGCCGCGTGCCCAGTCGAGTGTGCCGTCGGAAAGCAGCCTGACCTTGGCCTTCGGCCGGTCGAGGCGCATGTCGAAGATCAGCGCTTCGCCGCTCAGGAACGGCGCAAGCTCCGCGCTCATCGAGAATTTTTCGACCTGGATCAACGGCTCGCGGGCATCGTTGCCGCCGACGCGCACGTCGTGGAGCGTCACGGTCGGGAATGGGATCAGGCGTGCGTCGACGCTGCCGTGCACGACGACGGGTTTGCCCATGATGCGGCTTGCCTCGCGCTCGAATTCCTTGCGGAATCCCGTCCAGTCGATGAACCACGGGGCGATCAGCGCCGCAAAGAGCGCAACGACCACAAGACCGCCGATGGCAACCAGAATTCGCGAAAGCACCGTGCCTACATTCCCATCAAGTTCTCGCAGCGCCTGTCGGCGCCGCCTGCGTCCATATGAACGCCAAAGGGACGTTTCCGTCCATCACAATTGCGCGGGCGCACCCGCCTTTGCCCCAAAGCGGTAGCGGCCGCGGCCGCTTTCCCCTCGCCCGTCATCTCGCGTCAGGCGAAGATCTTGCCGGGGTTGAAGATATTCTGCGGGTCGAGAGAACGCTTGACCTGCCGCATCAGATCCAGCGCATCGCCGAGTTCGGCTTCGAGGAACAGCATCTTGCCCTGACCGATGCCGTGTTCGCCCGTGCAGGTCCCGTCCATCGACAGCGCCCGCGCATTCAGCCGCTCGACGAAGGCCTCGGCCCGCGCCACGTCGGCGGCGTCCTTGTCGTCAAACAGCAGGCCGACGTGGAAGTTGCCGTCGCCCGCATGTCCGACGATCGGCGCCGTCAGACCGTGCGCTGCGATATCCTCATGGGTTGCCGCAACACAATCGGCCAGCCGCGAGATCGGCACGCAAACATCCGTGGAGAGAATTGCTGCCCCGGGGATCAGGCTCTTCTGGGCCCAGTAGGCGTTGTGCCGTGCCTTCCACAGCCGCGCCCGCTCTTCCGGGTTGGTCGTCCAGATGAAACCGCTAGAGCCGAATTCCGACGCTATTTCGGCAAAATGCCGCGATTGCATCTCGACGCTCTCGCTATTGCCGTGAAATTCGACAAAAAGCGTCGGCGTCTCCTCATAGGATAGGCCGGAATAGTTGTTGCACGCCCTCATCTGCAGCGCGTCCAAAAGCTCGATGCGGGCAACCGGAATGCCGGACTGGATCGTCAGGATCACCGCGTTGCAGGCGTCGGCAATCGTCGGGAACGGGCAGACGCCGCCGGAGATGACTTCGGGAATGCCCTGCAGCCGAAGCGTGATCGAGGTGATGATGCCGAGCGTGCCCTCGGCGCCGACGAAGAGCCGGGTGAGGTCATAGCCGGCAGACGACTTGCGCGCCCGATGCGCGGTGCGCACCTCGCGCCCGTCGGCCGTCACCACCGTCAGCGCCAGCACATTGTCCTTCATCGTACCGTAGCGCACCGCATTGGTGCCGGACGCCCGCGTCGAGGCCATGCCGCCGATCGAGGCGTTGGCGCCGGGATCGATCGGGAAGAACAGGCCGGTATCGCGCAGATAGGTGTTCAACTCTTCTCGGGTGATGCCGGGCTCGACCCGGCAATCCAGGTCTTCCGCGTTGACCTCGAGCACGCGATTCATCCGCATCATGTCGACGGAGATGCCGCCATTCGGCGCGTTAACGTGGCCCTCGAGCGAGGAGCCGGTGCCGAAGGGAATGAGCGGCACAGCATTTGCGGCGGCGATCGCAACGATCTCGCGCACCTCGTCTGCATTCTCAGGAAAGACGACGCCATCGGGAAGCTGCGCCGGGATATAGGTGGTGGTGTGGGCATGCTGAGCGCGGATTGCCTCGCCCGTCTGGAACCGATCGCCGAATCGGGCAGCAAGCTGTCCCTTTGCGGTATCGATCCCGGTTTCGTTTCTCGAGCCAGCTCTGATCGCCTTCAATGCCACGGAAAACGTCCCTTCTTCATGCCATTCCCACCGCCCCGATCCGACCATGGGGAAGCGCTTTCATTTCAAGGCGCTACTGTGCAAATCGGAATCACTTTGTCCAGACGTTCACGCAGGCTCTGGCAGACTATCGCGTGAAAACGCCGGTGGTGAGACCTGAGTGTCACAAAGCTTTCGTGTTGCGGCGGATAACCGGCGCGATAATCTTCTCCCGAAATCGATCCGGGGCCGCGACCTACTCAGTCGGCGTTGTGTGCTGACGACACTGGCCTGCCACGAGGTCCTGCCAAAGCGCCGGGCGACCCTTTTTCCGATGCCACTCGCGAAAGATGCGATTTTAGGGAAAACACCTGTCGTTTAGCCGCCTGTGGCGTAATATGCTGAAGGAAGGGAGGAGAAGGTCAAATGCTGGGTCTGCTCGCTTTGCTCACTGCCTCGGTATTCTTCGGCGCCGCCATCTACATCAACGTGGCCGAACACCCGGCAAGGCTCCATCTCGATAATCGCGCGGCTCTGGCGGAATGGGTTCCGGCCTACCGGCGAGGTTTCGAGATGCAAGCCTCACTTGCAATTATCTCGGGCCTGCTCGGCGCTGCCGCATGGTGGCAGAGCGGCAATGCGCTCTGGGGTCTCGGGGCAGCAATTATCATCCTGAACTGGCCCTATACGATGCTGTTCGTCATGCCGGTCAATCGACGCCTCGAGGCAACGCGCCCGGATGAAGTGAGCAAGGAAACCCACGAGCTTCTCCTTCGGTGGGGCAGGCTTCACGCCGGCAGGAGCGCGCTTGGCGCGATCGCGGCGGCGGTCTTTCTTGTTGCCGCCTGGATCGAGCTTCAGGGCTAGCTTCCATTCGGCTACGGAGCCAGCGTCGCACGGCACGTCCGGTTCCGCCCAAACGCACCCACGCGACCACCTCAAGTCGAAACGATCTGCAACGCCAAAGCGCGCTTTCAGCGTCGGCGTCTTGGTTGTCGACGCAGGCCTGACCGCCGCGCGGCCGCCTTTATTTCGTTTCGAGCGCGGCTGCCGCTTCCATTTCCTCGTGCAGCTTGCGCTCCTCATCCGCGTGCGGCTTGGTGAGCCCGGCAATGACGAGATAGGCGACGGGCGTCAGGTAGAGCGTCACGACCACGGCAAGGCCGAGACCGCCGACCAGCACCCAGCCGAGCGCAATGCGTGCCTCGGCACCGGCACCGCTTGCCATCACCAGCGGCACCGCGCCGACGATGGTGGCGATCATCGTCATCATCACCGGCCGCAGGCGAATGTTGGCGGCGTTCTCGATAGCCGTGCGCACATCCTGCCCGCGGTCACGCAGCTGGTTGGCGAATTCGACGATCAGAATGCCGTTCTTCGCCATGATGCCGACAAGCATCACCAGACCGATCTGGCTGTAGATGTTGAGCGTGTTGCCGGTCATGATCATCGCAAAGATCGCGCAGGCAAGCCCGAGCGGCACCGTCGCCATGATGATGAAGCCGCTGATGAAGCTCTCGAACTGCGCCGCCAGCACCAGGAAGATGATGACGAGGGCAAAGCCGAAGGTGATGACGAGGCCGTTGGCGTTCTCGTTGAGGGTCGCAGCCTCGGCCAGCGGCATGATGCGCGAGCCCGGCGGCAACAGCGGCTCGGCCATCTGCTCGACCATCGTCAGCGCCTCGCCGAGCGCCAGGTCGGATTTGAGCCCGGCCGACAACGATACCGCGCGAAGCTGGGATTCCCGCGAGAGCTGTGGCGCCACAGCGGTTTCCTCGACGCTGGCGATCGTCGACATCGGCACGATCTTGCCGTCGCCGGCCTTGAGGAAGATGTTCTGCAGGTCCGTCGGGTCGTTGACCGGGTTGGTCGAGGACAGAAGCTTGACCGGGTAGGATTCGCCATCGACGAAAACGTCGACGACGCTGTTGCCATCGAGCATCGCCTGCAGCGCCCAGGCGAGACCGCCGATGTCGACACCCATGTCGGACGCGCGTTCGCGGTCGATGGTGATCGAAAGCTGCGCCTGGTTGGCCTCGTAATTCAGCCGCACATTCTCGAAGCGCCCGGTGTCTTCCATCTGGCGCACGAGCTTTGCCGCGGCATCGCCGAGCTTGGTGTAGTCGTTGCCGACCAGCGCCACCTGCAGGCCGCTGCCGGCGCCGCGGATGCCAAGGCTGTTGGGCTGCATCGCAAACACCCGCACCGAGGGGATGCGTGCCGTCACCTTGTTGATCTCGGAGACGATCTGCTGCTGGCTGCGGTCGCGCTTGTCCCAGGGCGCAAGCGTCAGCACCATGAAACCGCTATTGGCCGAGCCGCCCTGGCCGGAGATCGAGAAGATGTTGTCGATCTCGCCGGATTTGACCAGCGGCTGCAGCCCGTCTTCGATCCGGCGCATCTGCGCCTGCGCATATTCGAGCGACACGCCCTGCGGCGCATTGATGCGCATCATCACCTGCGAGCGGTCTTCACTCGGTGTCAGCTCCGATTTCAGCGTCATGAAGCCGATACCGCCCATGGCGGTGAAGAAGGCGGCAACGACGAAGACGATCAGCGGTGCATTGAGGCAGCCGCGCAGGGTGACGCGGTAGAATTCGGATGCACGCGCGCCGAACCGGCGCATCGGCCCGGGCTTTGAATGGTTCTCCTGCGTCAGCATGCGCGACGCCAGCATCGGGCAGAGCGTCAGCGACACGAAGGACGAAAGCAGGATCGAGAAGGCAAGCACGAAACCGAATTCGCGGAAGAGACCGCCGGTCTGGCCGGGCAGGAACGAGAGCGGTACGAAGACGGCCGCAAGCGTCGCCGTCGTCGCCAGCACTGCGAAGAACACTTCCAGCGTGCCGTGCACGGCCGCGGCCCTCGGCCCCAGCCCTTCGGCGCGTCGCCGCACGATGTTTTCCAGAACCACGATCGCGTCGTCGACCACGAGCCCCGTCGCCAGAACGATGGCGAGCAGCGTCAGGATGTTGATCGAGAAACCGGCCATATAGATCGCCGCCACCGTACCGATCAGCGCGATCGGCATGGTGATGGTCGGGATCAGCGTCGCACGCCAGTCGAGCAGGAACATGTAGATGACGAGGGTGACGATGAAGATCGCCACGACCAGCGCGATCTCGACCTCGTGGATGGCGCCGTTGATGAAGACGGCGTCGTCGCTGGTGATCCGCAGCTGCGTGCCCTCGGGAAGGATCTGCGTCTGGATCGTCTCGACGACCTTGCGCACGCCCTCGGAAATATCGACGGTGTTGGATTGCGCCTGGCGGATGATGCCGAGGCCGATGCCCTGGCGGCCGTTGGAGCGAAGCGCCGTCGTGCCTGAATCGGGCCCGAGCGTCACCGTGCCGATGTCGCGCAGCCGCACATTGTTGACGAGGATGAGGTTTTCGAACTGCTCCGGCGTCTGCAGGTCGGCGGTCGCGCGCACCGAAATGTCCTGGCTGGCGCTGGTCAGCTTGCCGGCCGGCACGTCGTAGGAGGCGTTGGCAAGCGCCGTCCTGAGATTTGCGACCGTCACGCCGCGCCCGGCGAGCTTGGCCTGGTCGAGGTCGATGCGGAAGATCTTTTCCTGGTCGCCGTAGACGGCAACGTCGGCGACCCCTTCGACGGCTGCCAGCCGGTCGCTGATCTCGTTTTCGACCAGCAGCGTCATGTCTTCCATCGTCATGGTATCGGATGTCAGCGCCAGGCGCATGATCGGCTGGCTGTCGGCATCCGCCTTGACGATACTTGGTTCGTCGACATCCTCGGGCAACTGGTTGCGCACGCGGCCGAGCGCATCACGGATATCGTTAGCCGCCTGGCCGATATCGGTGGTGTCGGAGAACTGCAGCGTCACGCGGCTGCGGCCGAAGTTGGACGTCGAGGAAATGTCCTTGATGCCCTGAACGCGCGATACCGCACCTTCGACCACCGAGGTCACCTCGCGATCCATGGTCTCGGGCGCCGCGCCATCGAGCGTCGTCGTCACCGATATGACCGGCTGGTCGACCTGGGGCAGCTCGCGGATCTCGATGCCGTTCCAGGCGGCAAGGCCGGCAACGACGATCAGCGTGTTGACCACCAGCGCGAAGATCGGCCGGCGGATGAAAAGCGCGGTAAAGCCGGTCTTGCCGGCCTCGCGAGCGGTCTGGTGGCCCGGTTCCTTCGCGCCGCTCACTTCACGTCCTCCGCGACCTTCTGCGCGGCGTCGCGGCGCTCGCGCCCGGCAATGCGCACCTCGCCGCCGTCGCGCAGCCGCTGCACGCCTTCGGTGACGACTTCGTCGCCTTCGCTCAACGCCGCGTCGACCAGCACCTTGTCGGGGTTGCGCTGGATGATCTTGACCGGCACCCTCTCGCTCTTGTCGCCGCTGACGCGCCAGACGTAGGAGCCTTCCGAACTCCACTGGATGGCAAGCGGATCGACGGTCGGATAGGTGTCGCCGTCGAACGCCATCGTCACGGAGAAGGACATGCCAGCCCGCAGCGTGTCCTCTGGATTTTCCAGCCGCGCCCGCACGCGCAGGGTCCGGCTTGCCTGATCGAGGCGATTGTCGATGGCGTGAATGACGCCGTCGAGCTGGCTGCCCGGCTGGGCGATGGCGTGCGCGGTCACCGGCTGGCCGACGACGATCTTGTTGGCGAAACGCTCCGGCACCCAGAAGTCGACGAGGATTTCCGAACGGTCGTCGACCACGGCAATCGGCGTCGTCGTGGTGACGTAGTCGCCGACATTGACGGTGATGATGCCGACGACACCCTTCGACGGCGCGACGATATCGCGGCGCTTGAGATCGAGTTCTGCTGTCTTGAGCGCAAGTTCGGCCGCCTGCATGGCGATTTCGGCGTCGCGCACGTCCACTGCCGTTACTGCGCGCGCCGTGCTGAGGTTGCGATAGCGCTCCATTTTTTCCCGCGCACTGTCGCGCGTCAGTCGCGCCTGGTCGGCGGCAATCTTCTGGTCGTCGCTGTCGAGCTTGGCGATCACCTGGCCTTGCGCCACCTTTTCGCCGGAGCGGACGAGAATTTCGGTGAGGTTGCCGGTAGCCGTCGGCGTCACGGTGACGGAGTGGATCGCCTCGCCGTTGCCGATCGCGTTCAGCCGGTCGTTGACGACAGACGTTGCCGAGGGGCGCACCATGACGAGGATGGCGTCGTTGCCGCCCTGCCTGCCTCCGCCATTGCCTTGTCCGCCCTCACCCCCGGCGCCGCCGTCCTGCTTGGAGATCGCATCGATCAGCGGATGCGAGACACCGATCGCAGCCAGCGTTTCGCCTGCCCCGGGTACGAACCGCACCCAGACGCCGGCGCCCACCAAAAGCACAACGGCGCTTACCGCCAGCTGTTTCCAAACCCGCATTCATGTCTCCAAATATGCAAAACACGCTCCTGCGCGGCACGCGCCGGCGGAACGTTCCGATTTGCCCTGAGTATCGTTGTTCGCACCTTTGTGGGCAACGGCGGAATGCCATCATTACGCAATTGTAATAAAAGCGTATTTGTTGGCGGCATGATGACATCAGCGCCATCGTGCGCCGGCAGTCACGATCGCCGCGCCATTCCATGAAAACGCACGGGATAAACACCGTTTACAGCGATCCTCCCTGCGGTATCCTGCAACCGCTGGCAGCCATTGCCGCCCGGTTTCGACCGGTTCTCGAGAGGGGAGCAAAGACATGTGCGATGCGTGCGTCATGGAATCCGTAAAGCAGAAGATGCTGTCCCGCCGCAGCTTCTTCAAGGCAGCAGCCGTCGGAACGGCCGGGATCGCGGCGGCAAGCGCGGGCATCGCTCCGCCGGCGCTCGCCCAGGGTCACTCCAGTGTCACCGACCTCACCCACGAGCTCTACGAGGAGTTCCCGACCTTTTTCGGCCAACAGCAGTTCTTCCGCGAGGCGAAGTTCACCTATGCCAAGGACAAGTTCAACCTGTTCGAGCTCAGGGTGAACGAGCACACCGGCACCCATGTCGATGCGCCGCTGCATTTCTCCGCCGATGGGCTGTCGGTCGCCGAACTGCCGGTCGAAAAGCTCGTCGTACCGCTCTGCGTCGTCGATATCCGCCAGAAGGCATCCACTGACCCCGATGCGCAGGTGACGCCTGACGACATCAAGGCCTGGGTCGCTGCAAATGGCGAGGTCCCGGAAAATGCCTGCGTCGCCATGCTCTCGGGCTGGGGTGCGCATCTCGGCACCGAAAAATTCCGCAACGCCGATGGCGGCGGCAAGCTGCACTTCCCCGGCTTCCACGTCGAGGCGGCAAAATATCTGCTGGAAGAGACCAAGGCGGCCGGCATTGCCGTCGACACGCTCTCGCTCGACCACGGCGCCTCGGCCGATTTCGCCACCCACTACGCCTGGCTGCCGGAAGGTCGCTGGGGGCTGGAGGCGGCCGCCAACCTCGACAAGGTGCCGGCCAAGGGCGCGACCCTCGTGCTTGGCGCGCCGAAGCACCGCGGCGGCACCGGCGGCCCTGCCCGCGTGTTTGCGTTGGTCTGATCCCTTGGCCCCGAACATCCGGCGGCGCCCCTGCCGCCGGCGATGCTTACTCAGGAGACGTCATGAGCACCATTACCCCACCGGCCGATCCGGAATCCGATCCACGCGTAAAAGCCGTGTTCGACGACATCCGCACCACGCGCAAATCGGACTTCATCAACAATATGTGGCTGTGGCTCGCCTTCGATCCGGACCTGCTGGAACAGACCTGGCGCGACGTCAAGGCGGTGATGGCAACGCCCTCCGCGCTCGATCCGCTGGTCAAGGAAATGCTCTATATCGCCGTGTCCGTCAGCAACGGCTGCGGCTACTGCGCCCATTCCCACACGGCTGCCGCCCTGGCCAAAGGCATGACCAATGCCGAGCATGCCGATCTCTTGCGGGTGATCTCGCTTGCCGCCAGAACCAACCAGCTCGCGACCGCTTTGCAGGTGCCGGTGGACGCCACCTTCGACAGGACGGCCTGACGACGGTCGCGCGGAGGATAAGCGGCTTCGAAATCGCCTGTCTTTCCACAGGCTTGGTGCGGGTGGCGCAGAAAACGGAATAAAAGAAGAACATCCTTTCTGGCCTTTCGCCTCCGAATCACTACATTGAGCCGCATGATGAGTGGTTTCGACGACATTCCCTTCTTCGACGAAGAGCCGGCCCCGCGCAAACAGCCGCCGGCAACGGGCGGCATCGCCGCGCGCGCCATGGCGGCGCGCGACCGCCAGCAGCGCCCGGACTATCTCTCCGGCCTCAATCCGGAGCAGGCCGAAGCGGTGGAATCGCTCGATGGCCCGGTGCTTGTTCTGGCCGGCGCCGGCACCGGCAAGACCCGGGTGCTCACCACCCGCATCGCCCATATTCTTTCCACCGGCCGCGCCTTCCCCTCGCAGATCCTTGCGGTGACCTTCACCAACAAGGCGGCGCGCGAGATGAAGGAGCGCGTCGGCGTGCTCGTCGGTCACGCGGTCGAAGGCATGCCCTGGCTCGGCACCTTCCACTCGATCGGCGTCAAGCTTTTGCGCCGCCACGCCGAACTCGTCGGCCTGCGCTCCGACTTCACCATTCTCGACACCGACGACGTCGTCAGGTTGATCAAGCAGATCATCCAGGCCGAAGGTCTCGACGACAAGCGCTGGCCGGCCAAACAATTCGCCGGCATGATCGACGGCTGGAAGAACAAGGGCCTCGACCCGGCGCAGATCCCCGAGGGCGATGCCCGCGCCTTTGCCAATGGCAAGGGCCGCGAACTCTACGCCGCCTACCAGAACCGGCTGCGCACGTTGAACGCCTGCGATTTCGGCGATCTCCTGCTGCACCCGATCCGCATGTTCCGTACCAATCCGGATGTGCTGAAGGAGTACCACGACAAGTTCCGCTACATCCTCGTCGACGAGTATCAGGACACCAACACGGCGCAGTACATGTGGCTGCGTCTCTTGGCGCAACGCGCCAAGGGCGTGCCGCAGAATGTCTGCTGCGTCGGCGACGATGATCAGTCGATCTACGGCTGGCGCGGCGCGGAAGTGGACAACATCCTGCGCTTCGAGAAGGATTTCCCCGGCGCCAAGGTTATCAAGCTCGAGCGCAACTACCGCTCGACCGAGCATATTCTCGGCGCCGCCGCGCACCTGATCGCCCACAACGAGGGGCGGCTGGGCAAGACGCTGTTTACCGAACGCACCGACCCGGATGACGAAAAGGTCCAGGTGCACGCCGCCTGGGATTCCGAAGAGGAAGCGCGCGCCGTCGGCGAGGAAATCGAGCAACTGCAGCGCAAGAGCCACAAGCTCAACGACATGGCTATCCTGGTGCGCGCCTCGTTCCAGATGCGCGAGTTCGAAGACCGCTTCGTCACGCTGGGCTTGAACTACCGCGTCATCGGCGGCCCGCGCTTTTACGAGCGCCTCGAGATCCGCGACGCCATGGCCTATTTCCGGCTCGTCTGCCAGCCGGCCGACGACCTTGCCTTCGAGCGTATCGTCAACACGCCGAAGCGCGGCCTTGGCGACACCACCATTCGCACCCTGCACGACTATGCCCGCGCCCGCGACGTGCCGATGCTTGCCGCTGCAACAGATATCATCGAGACCGACGAGCTGAAGGCGAAGGCCCGCAAGGGGCTGTTCGATGTCGTCGCCGATTTCCGCCGCTGGCAGAGCCTGCTCGAAACCACGCCGCACACCGAACTTGCCGAGCAGATCCTCGACGAGAGCGGCTACACGGCGATGTGGCAGAACGACAAATCGGCCGAAGCGCCGGGCCGGCTCGAAAACCTCAAGGAACTCATCCGCTCAATGGAAGCCTTCGAGAGCCTGCGCGGCTTCCTCGAACACGTCTCGCTGGTGATGGACGCCGAGCAGAACGAAAACCTCGATGCCGTCTCGATCATGACGCTGCATTCGGCCAAGGGGCTGGAGTTCGACACCGTCTTCCTGCCCGGCTGGGAGGAAGGCCTGTTTCCGCACCAGCGCGCCCTCGACGAAGGCGGCCGCTCCGGCCTCGAGGAAGAACGGCGCCTCGCTTATGTCGGCATCACCCGGGCAAAGCACCGCTGCCACATCTGGTTCGTCTCCAACCGCCGCATCCACGGGCTGTGGCAGTCGACCCTGCCCTCGCGCTTCCTCGACGAGTTGCCGAACACCCATGTGGAGGTCGCCGAGACCGAGCAGTCCTACGGCGGTTACGGCCGCGGCGGCTACGGTCAGTCGCGCTTCGACAAGGCCGACCCCTTCCAGAACAACTACTCCACCCCCGGCTGGAAACGCGCCCAGCAGCACCGCTCGGATGCAACGCGCGACAACTGGGGCTCGCGCTCCGGCCACGCGGTCGAGCGCATCGGCTACGGCGAAAGCGGCCCACGCAGCCGCACCATCGACGGCGAACTGGTGGCGAAATCCACCAGCACCGAGCCGTCACGCTTCACGGTCGGCGACCGCGTCTTCCACATGAAGTTCGGCAACGGCAACATCTCAGGCATCGAAGGCAACAAGCTGACCATCGACTTCGACAAGGCCGGCCAGAAGCGTGTGCTGGACGGATTCGTCGAGAAGGTGTGAGCGGAAAATCCCCTCAACGGCTATCAGACGCCTAAAGGTGCTCGACGCGAAGGCGACCTCCCCAGCGGTCGTTGAGATATTCGCAGACGAGGGTCCGATGGCAGCGGTGCGGCTTGTCCTCGGCGCAGAGCAGGCAGGCGCCCTGCAGCGCCTCCGGCTTCACCTGCTGCTCGACCTTGCGCTCTGCCATGAGGTCGAGAAAGTCCCGCGAAAAGGTCTTCCAGTCGCCCTTGTCGGTCTTGTAGGCCTTCATGATCGCCTCGGTCGGCGCGAAAAGCGGCTGGTGCACATAGTCGATGCCGCCGATCCTCTTCAGGAAGAAGGCTAGATCATTGGCCTTGGCGAAACCGGCAAGCTGCGAGGTATTGTGCAATCGCACATCCACAATCGTCTTGACGCCGGCCTTCTGGAGGCGATCGAAGAAATCTTCGGCCGACGATTTTGTGAAGCCGATCGTCGAAACCTGCACGTTGTCCATGGCGCACCCCAGTTGCCCATTGTCACACAGCCCCAGCCAAGCTGAAACCTAGACCATCTTGCGGTAGACGATAAAGCCCGGGCGTTCCGCCATCTTCTCGTAAAGCGCGATCGCCGTCGCGTTGGTCTCGTGCGTCTGCCAATAGACGCGCGCCGAGCCAGCCTTGCGTGCCGCCGCGTAGACGCCTTCGATCAGCGCCGCGCCGACACCCTTGCCGCGCGCACCCTCGCTGGTGAACAGATCCTGAAGATAGCAGTTCGGTCCGATGGACGTCGTGCTGCGGTGAAAGAGGTAGTGGGTGAGCCCGACCAGCCGTCCCTCGTTTTCGGCCACCAGCGCATGCATAGGCTCATAGGCATCGAAGAATCGCGACCAGGTCATGGCGGTGATATCAGCATCGAGCGCCGTTGCACCCGAGCGACCATAAAAGGCGTTGTAACCATCCCAGAGCGGCAGCCATTCGCCGTAATCGCTACGGGCAAGCGGGCGGATGCGAAGCGCGTCGGTCATATCTCTGTCCTGCTGAATCAATGCGAATGTAGCGTGGAAAGGATGGCGTGATGCCTTTCCATGCCTGCGCAACGCATGCGCAGACCTTACCGGTGGAGATGCCACGCTCCTGGCGGTTGCGTGCAGACCCGAACGGTGGATACCCGCCGACACGGCCTCGCGGGACTGTGTCGACGGCAAAGGCTTTCTTTATCTCTGAGCCTTGGTCATCGCCCCGACGATCTCGTCGACGCCGGTCAGGATCGCGTCGCCCATGAAGGCGATGTTGTCCATCGAGCGTTCGCCGGCCTCATGGTGGCCGGCGCCGCAGGCGTCGCGAATGACGATCGGCACCAGCCCTAGATCGGCGCCATGGCGCACGGTCGGGTCGATACCGATTTCCGTTGCAATGCCGCAGATGGCAAACGAGGTGAGCCCGAGATCGCGCAGGATAATGGCAAGCGGCGTGCCCTCGAAGGCCGAGAACGTGATCTTGTCCAGGATCGCCTCGCCTTCGCGTGGCGCCAGTTCCGGCACCAGTTCGAAGCCCGGCGTGCCGCGCAGGAACCAGGGCTGGATTGCATCGGGATCATCCGTGCGCTGCCAGGCCATTGCCTGGCGCATCTGGAACGCCCCCATCAGCGGCTTCGGCATCGACAGGTGCCGCAGAAAGATGACGGGATAGCCGCCGGCCCGCGCCGCCTCCAGAACCTTCAGCACCTCGGCCAGGACCGCCGGGCCATTCTTGACCTGATTGGTGATCCCCACCTGCATGTCATAGACCACCAGCGCCATCCGGTCCGGTCGGCAAAAATCGGCAAGCGTTTTCCCAATGTCCATTGAAACTGCCATCATCCCCTCTTCCGGCCCACCTCCTCCGGCGGCCGTCCCCGACGCTTCAATCAAGCACCGGGAATGTGGCGCGGCGGTCCCAATGTTTCAATACGGCCGGGGGCAAATGATGGCGCTGGCACCTCCGTCTCATGCGCCGTCGCACCTGTCTGCCCTCGCCTTGCCGATCAAGGTCATGACCTCGGCGTCAGACGTCTGCTCGAAGTCGCGGTAATGGAGGCCGACGGCGCGGAAGAAGGCGGGGGTGGAGAGACAGACGATACCGTCGACCGACGACCGCAGGCTTGCGATCGCGCTCGCCGGCGCGACCGGAACCGCCAGCAGCAGGCTGCGCACGCCGGCCCGGCGCAGCGCCTGGATCGCCGCGCGGATCGTGCCGCCAGTGGCAATGCCGTCGTCGACGAGCACCACATTGCGATCCCTCGGCGAATGCGGCTCGCGGTCGCCGAGATAGAGCACCCGCCGTCTTGCGATCTCTGCGCGTTGGCGCTCGGTTTCGGCGGCGATGTAGCCGCGCGGAGGCCGCACCAGGCGCACGGCCCCGCGGTTCAGAACCAGCTCCGCCTTTTCGCCGTCGACCAATGCGCCAAGTCCGAATTCCAGATGACCCGGCGCGCCGATCTTGCGCACAATCAACACCTCGAGCGGCGCGTGGAGATGCATGGCAATCTCGAAGGCAACCGGAACGCCGCCGCGCGGCAGCCCCATCACCAGGGGCTCGGGCGGCGCCTCGACGGCCACTGCCTGTGCCAGCCGGCGGCCGGCGTCGGCCCTATCCTCGAACAACACCGGTCCTGTGAACATGTCGCCTCTCCCGGCCCGCAGAAGGCCGCCTGAACCGCCTGGAACCGCGTCACCGTCGACGAGACCACTGACCGTCCGGCAGTTGTCACTCCGCATAGGTGGACAACCGTGCCAATCTCGGCTGTCGCTAAAATTGCAGCGATTTTCGCCGGATTTCGTTAAGGCGCGAAAGCTACCAATTGACCCTGCATATTTGGCTTTGACGCAAGCCGCCTTCCTCGATTTTAGCACGACAGGCCGTTTCGAAATGAGCTTTCTCCCCGCCCTATCGATCATATCCCTGCTGGTGATGCTGCCGGTACTGCTTTCGCTGCGGAAATCATCGATGCCGGGCGCTGCGGAGTTCGCTTCCAGCTGCGCGATGACAGCCATAGCCATGGCATTGGTGATGCTGGCCGAGATCCCGTCCCTCCGGCCGCTGCTGCTTGTCGGTTTTGCGTTTCTCGCCATAGCCTGTCTCTTCGTTCTTGCCGGTTTCCGCTCGTTCTTCGCTTTGCCCAGCTGGAGGCCGGCAATCCTGCCGCTCGGCGCAACGATGGTTGCAACCATCTCGGTTCTGGTTGCGTTCGGCGCGCAGAGTACCGCGGCTCGGGCGCTGATCGCGCTCGGTGTCGCCGCCGCCGTCTTCGTGGTCGCCTCCATTTCCGTCCTGAGGCTGCGCACAGCGAGCGACCCGACGACACGGAAATCCATCGTCATCGGTGCCGCCATTGCCAGCGTCACGCTCCTGCATATCGCCGCGATCTCGCCCCCTTCCCCCGTGAACGAGGCGGGCCCGGCTATCCTTATTGCCTGGAACTTTCTGCTGGCTGCGATGTGGCTACTCTACCTGCCCATCCTGTTTCTCGGTGTCATCCTCATGACTCATGACCGCGTCATCGCCGATCTCAAGACCACGATCGCCCGCGACGAATTGACGGGAGCGCTGTCGCGGCGCGCCTTCATCGAACTTGGCGAACGCATCTTCGCCGCGTGCACGGCTCACGCGCGCCCCGCCGCCTTCCTGCTGCTCGACCTCGACTATTTCAAGCAGATCAACGACCGCTATGGCCATGCGGCCGGCGATGCCGCGCTCGGCCACTTCGCCGACACGGTCGCTGCCTGCGTTGCCGGGCGCGGCACCTTCGGGCGCATCGGCGGTGAGGAATTCGGGATCGTTCTTTCCGATCATACGGAGGGGGAAGCGTTTCTGCTGGCCGAAGAGATCGGCCGTACGGTCCGCGATACCCCTGTCGGCCGTTTCGGCCAACCGATCCGGTTGACGGTCAGCATCGGCATTGCCAGCGCGAGCGAGGCCGATACCATGACCGACGTAATGGTGCGGGCCGACATGGCGCTCTACGCTTCCAAGGCCGATGGCCGCGACCGCTGCACGATCGCCGGGCGGCTGCAGCCCGATGCGAGCGCTCGCGTGCTTGCCGCTGCCGCGGCGCAGCTTCGCGCTGCCGAGAATTATTCGCTCGCACCGCAGCTGCTGCGCGATACCGGCTGATCCGCGAAACTCCGCCAAGCCCGGTTCGCGTGTTCCACCTTGCAGTGCCCTTCTTGCACTGCCCATCTTGCATTGATGGGGGCAAAACCTATGTGAACGGTGCAATCCACCGGAGGAAATTCATGTCCCGTTCGTTCCGCGTCTCGATCCTGGCCGGCCTTGCCGCTCTCGTGACATCAGTCGCTCCCGCCCGCGCCGAAACCGTCGGCGAAGTCGGTGTCGACTGGCTCGGCAACGACATCATCGTCGACGCGGTCAGCGATCCCAAGGTCAAGGGCGTGACCTGCCACGTCACCTATTTCGATCGCGGCGTCATCGACCGGCTGAAGAACGGCAACTGGTTCGAGGATCCCTCCAACAACTCGATCGCCTGCCGCCAGACCGGCCCGATCGAGATCGGCGATATCGATCTTTCCAAGGAAGGCGAGGAAGTGTTCCGCTCCGGCCTGTCCTTGATCTGGAAAGACCTGCTCGTTACCCGGATCTACGACCGCAGGAACGACACGCTGATCTATCTTGCCCACTCGCGCGAACTGACCGACGGTTCGGCCAAGATGTCGATCACGACGATCCCGCTCTACGGGCAGACCGTCAACTGGCAGGAAGGCAAGCCCCAGCCCTGAAATAGCGCCCCCGGCGACCACTCTTTCAGGCGAAATGCATTAAAAACAAGCCCTCCCGAAATCACGTTCCGGGAGGGCTTTGTCATTGGCCAGTCCCCCAACTGGCGTCGGCCATTCTTTGCTTGGAAGGTTCGATGCTCAATAGGTAGGTGGCACGATACCCTGGTAGTAGTCGCCGTCACCACCCTGATAGCGGTCATTACCCGGCTGCTGGTAGATGACACGCGGCGGCGCGGTTCTGTAGATGCTGCCGGTCGACATGCGGTCCACCGGAGCGACGCTGGTGCCCATCGGGGCGACCCTGACGCGTTGCTGCGTTCCGGGAGGGTTGTGCGGGTCGATACCCTGGTAATAGCTATCGGCAAATGCCGGAGCCGCGATACCAGCGACCGCCGTCGATAGGACTAGTGCAGCAAGTGAGTTTCTCAGAGACATTTTCATGACATCAACTCCTATGTCGTTGTCTTTGCATCACCCGGCCTCCGTTCGGGTAGGAGCAAGAACGTACCATACACCCACTTGTTCCCCGGTCGAAGATGACGTTTCGCTCACATTATCTCGTGCAACCGTGATGGACATTACGCAACTGTAACTTGACCCGCTCGGTCACACCCAGCCCGTGACGCAGGGTCAATTCGGCAAGCGTTTGAAAGTTCGGGATTTTCCGCAACACAAAGGGCACACGACGACTGCGGCGCTGTCCCCAGTTTCGCCCTTTTTGACGGCGTCACAAACAAAACCGTCCCCCATCGTGAAAAGTTCCGGAGAAGCAAAAAAGCAAACGGCCCGGAACTTTGTCCCGAGCCGTCGCGAATGGCGGTGCGATATGGCTGCGATCAGGCCGCCTGGGCGAGTTCGTCGGCAATCACGGTGTCGAGGTTGAGGAAGCAGACCATGGTCTTTTCCAGCGCGACGATGCCGCGGCAGAAAGCGCGCTGTGCCTCCGGAATGATCTCCGGTGCCGGCTGCAGATCTTCGCTCTTGATGGTCATCATGTCGGATACCTGCTCGACGAGCAGGCCGACCAGCTTGCCGGCGATGTCGGTGACGATGATCGCCGACCGTTCCGACGGTTCGGTCATCTTCATGCCGAGACGGCAGGCCATGTCGATGACCGGGATCACCGCGCCGCGCAGGTTGATGAGGCCAAGTACGTAGGGCGGCGTGTGCGGCATCGGCGTCACCGGCGCCCAGCCGCGGATTTCGCGGATCGCCATGATGTCGATGCAGAACTCCTGGTCGCCCAGATGGAACGAAACGATTTCGAGATAGGCACCGGACTGCTTGATTGCGTTGGACATGATCAGAATTCTTCCCAATTCTCACCGGAGGCCGAAGTCGATGGCACGGAGCCCGGTTGGTTGCCGAATGCGCCCGCAAGCTTGCCCATGAGGGCCTTGGCGGGGGATGGAGCTGGACGCGAAGTCGATTTTGCCGAAGCGAGGTTGCGCAAAGGCACCGCTCTGTCGATGCCCCTGGGTACGAGCCTCGTCGATGCCGGCGTCGTCGCTGCTGCCGTCTTCGTCTGGACAGGAGGAGCAGTTGCCGGCTTCACGCTCGAACCCACCTGCGATGGCGCGCTGGAACGCATCGACGCGTGAACCGCGCGGCCCTCGTGGAACTGACCGACGAGCTGCGTCAGCTTTTCCGCGTCCTGCGCCAGCGTGTGGCTGGAGGCGTTGGTCTGTTCGACCATTGCCGCGTTCTGCTGCGTCATCTGGTCGAGCTGGCCGACGGCCGTGCTGATTTCGTTGAGCCCGGTCGACTGCTCGCGTGCCGCCATGACGATGGAACTCATGTGTTCGTTGATGCGCGCGACATCGACGCCGATGCGGCCGAGCGCCTCGCCCGTTGCCTGCACCAGCCGGACGCCGGTGCCGACCTCGTTGCCGGAGCGGCTGACCAGCGTCTTGATATCCTTGGCGGCACCGGCAGCACGCTGCGCCAGTTCGCGCACTTCCTGCGCCACGACGGCAAAGCCCTTGCCGGCTTCGCCTGCCCTTGCCGCCTCGACGCCGGCGTTGAGCGCCAGAAGGTTGGTCTGGAAGGCAATCTCGTCGATGACGTTGATGATCTTGCCGATCTCTCTCGACGCATCCTCGATCCGGGCCATGGCATCGATCGCCTCGCCGACGATTCGGCCGGATTCCTGCGCATTGGTGCGGGTGTCGTCGACCATGCGGCTCGCCTCTTCGGCGCGCTGGGTCGCCGTGCGCACGGTCACCGTGATCTCGTCGAGCGCGGCGGAGGTCTGTTCCAGCGATGCGGCCTGCTTTTCGGTGCGGCGCGCCAGGTCGTCGGCGGCGGTGCGCATCTGGCGACCGTTCGATTCGATCGAGAGCGCGTTTTCCTTGACGTTGAAGAGCACGTCGCGCAGGCGCCCGACCGTCTGGTTGAAATTGCGGCGCAGCGTGTCGAGATTGCCGTCGAAGGGTCGATCGATGGTGACGGCCAGATCGCCTTCGGCAAGCTGCGTCAGCGCCAGGCCGAGGCTGTCGACAGCGGCCTGAATGCGGCGCACCGCTTCGTCGCGCTCGCTTTGCTGCTGTTCGCGTTCCTTCTCGATCTCGCGGCGGCTGGCCGCCGCATTTTGCTCGAGCGATTGCTTTTCGATGGCCGAGGCGCGGAAGAGGTCGACGGAGCGGGCCATGACGCCGATTTCGTCGCCGCGATCGAGCGCGTCGACCTTGGAGCCGAGCTCGCCCTTCTGGATGCGCTGCATGCTGTCGCGAAGCCCGAGGATGCCGCGGCGCAGCGTGGCCCCGTGAAACCAGAGAAGGCCGAGCAACGTCGCCATGGCGAGCAGGCCGGCTGCCGTTTGCAGCAAAAGCGCATCGGCCGATACGGCACGCGCTTCGTCGACCCGCGTCTGAACCAGTTGCGTTGCAGCTTCGGAGAGCTGTGCAAGTGCAGTACCGAGCCGTTCGCCGGCACCGTCGATCGCATCGTCGATCTTGCCGAATTCTTCCGTCGAGGCCTTGCCTTCGACCAGCGCCTTCAGGTCGACGCCGATTGCCTGGCGAAGTTCGGCCAGATCCGCGTCGAAGCTCGAAAGCGCGTCAGCCCGGCCGAGCAGGGCCGCCAGGGCCTTGATATTCGCTTTGCCTGCCTCGATAAGGCCAAGCGTGGTTGCGATGCCGGCGGCGCGTTCCGGATGGATGACGCCTTCGTCGCGGTCGACGATGGTATCCATCGCGTTGAGCACGAGGTTGGTGGTGGCGAGCCGCATTTCGTCGACGGTGTTCAGGCCGCGCTGCGCAGTGATGGCGCCGTTCAGCGCCTCGTTCGAGCGCATGTCCTCGTACCAGCCGACGCCGAGCACGGAGCCGAAGCCGACAAAGGCGGCACCGGCAAGCGTGGCAAGCCGTTGGCTGACGGAGAGGTTCTTTTTCAGGGGCGCAGACGTTGCGGTCATAAAGCAGTCCATGGTCACGGACCTGCCAAAACCAGGCGAAGTCCTCCGTTAAAATCGATGCGGAAAGCCGGGCTCGATCAAACCGGATGACGTCATGTCATGTAGAGGTGAAGCACTTCACCCGCGTTGGCAAAACACTGGCAAACAGACCTTAAGCATTCGCTAAGCCGCCCCCCGAATCCTGGGGAGAAAGGCTTGCTGCACGATGCTTTCAGAAAACTGCGGTCGCGCCTTCGCGAAAGCGTATCAGAGCCGCCTGCTCCTCCGGCGCTGTCGGAGATCCCTTCCCCTTGGCGCTTCTGATGTTATGATGGCGTCATGAACACGAGAACGCAGAGATCGATCCGGCTGCCGCTGCTTGCGGGTCTTGCGATGGCGCTTGCCATCGTGACGCTTCTCGCCTTCCGCGGCTGGGTGGCGAACGGCGCCGATATGTTCCTGGCGCTCGCTCAGTCCGGCCTTGCCTGGTGCTTCTGATCTGATGAACCTTGCGGCCGGAGCATTTCCGGGAAATGTGCGAAGCGGCTTTCCGTCCGGAAATGCGTCAACACCAAGAGATTGCCTGCGGCAATTGTCCCATTTGCCTGGCTGCGGCGGAGACGGTATCAACAGCCGATCAACCTGCTATGGCCGGCCAAGGCCCCAACACAATCGGTAGCACCCATGAAAACCATTCGCATCGCCCTTTGGGCCGCCGTCGTCGTCATGGCCGGCGTTCTCGGCTGGCTGACCTATGAGATGACCCAGTCGAAGCAGCAGGCCGCCTCCGGCCCTTTCGGCGTGCCCTTCACGTTGGTGGCGCAGGACGGCAAGGAAATCACCGAAAAGGCTTTCACCGGCAAGCCGACCGCCCTCTTCTTCGGCTTCACCCATTGCCCCGAGGTCTGCCCGACGACATTGTTCGAGCTGAACGGCTGGCTGGAAAAGGTCGATCCGGAAGGCAACAAGCTGCAGGCCTATTTCATCACCGTCGACCCCGAGCGCGACACGCCCGAAATTCTCGGCCAGTACGTCTCCAACGTCTCCAAGCGCATTACCGGCATTTCCGGACCGGCCGACAAGGTGCTTGATATGGTCAAGGGCTACCGAGTCTACGCCAAGAAGGTGCCGCTCGACGCCGAAAAGCCTGACGGCGACTACACCATGGACCACACGGCGTCAGTGTTCCTGCTCGACGCCGACGGCAAGTTCTCAGGCACGATCGCCTACGAGGAAAACCCCGAGACGGCGGTCAAGAAGCTCGAAAATCTCGCCAAGGGCTGAGGACGGCTCCAGCATCGATCGAACATTTTTGAAAGCGCTGGCACCGTCCGGCGCTTTGCGTTTGCCCGGCATTCATGGTAGCGGCGGGGGCTTGCTGCGCCGCGCGCCGGATCAGGCGCGCGAAGATTATGCAGTGTCAGCCGAAGGACAGAGCCTTGAGCGAGATCAGACTTTTCGTCACCACCACCGAGAAGCAGGCAGAAGCCGTGCTCGACCGTTTGAGCGAGGTTTTCGGCGAAGAGGATTTTGCGATCGGCACGACGGAAGTCGACGAAAAGCGCGATGTCTGGGAAGCCTCGATCTACATGATGGCGGCCGACGAGGAGAGCGTGAACGAGCGTTTGACCGACGCGCTGGCAGACGACTTCTCAACCCTTGCCGTCGAGCGCGAGGTTCTGCCGGATATCGACTGGATCGCCAAGTCGCTCGAAGGGCTGGCGCCCGTGCGTGCCGGCCGCTTCGTCGTGCATGGCTCCCATGACCGCGACAAGGTCCGCACCGGCGAAATCGCCATCGAGATCGAAGCCGGCCAGGCCTTCGGCACCGGCCACCATGGCACCACCGCCGGCTGCCTCGAAGTGCTGGCGACCGTGGCGCGCACCCGCACGGTGCGTAACGTGCTCGACCTTGGCACCGGCAGCGGCGTGCTCGCGATCGCCGCCTGGAAGCTCCTGCATGTGCCGGTGCTCGCCACCGACATCGACCCGATCGCCACCCGCGTTGCCGAGGAAAATGCCCGACGCAACGGCGTCGTCACCGGCATGACCTTTGCGACGGCGCCCGGCTTTCACTCCACCGCCTTCAGCGGCAACGGCCCCTTCGACCTGATCATCGCCAATATCCTGGCCCGCCCGCTGATGAAGATGGCGCCGCAACTGACCGCAAATCTCGCGCCCGGCGGTTCGGTCATCCTTTCCGGCATTCTCGCCGAACAACGCTGGAAGGTGCTTGCGCACTACAACGGCCAGCACCTGCGCCACGTGCGCACCATCTGGCGCAACGGCTGGGTGACCATCCACCTGGAGAAGTGATCGCGGCGGCCGCAGGCGCGCTCACTATCGGGGCCGCCCCTCATCCGCCTGCCGGCACCTTCTCCCCGCATGCGGGGAGAAGGCAATTGCGGCGCTGTCTTGCCGCGCCCATTTCCCACCGAGTCAGCCGTCACGCACGTCCCCTCGCCCCGCCTGCGGGGAGAGGGTTAGGGTGAGGGGCATTCGCCCGTCGCAACTTGGGCCGACATGACGGACACAAGCCGAGCGAGCGCTTCGAGCACGCACCGGAAAGACACCTGCACCCCTCAAAACAGACGAGCGCGACCTACACTTTCAAAACCCGGAAAAACGAAAAGGCCGCCACGTCTATCATGACGGGCGGCCCTTCGAAACAAAGGCGATGCCAGGGGCATCGCCTGCTGGTCGGCTTGAGACCGACCATGCCCGCGAGCCTGAGGAGGAGGAGCGCTCGAGCGGGCGTCTACCGTTCCGAAATTGACCACCCTTGAGGGAGGAGGAGAACAGAGTGACCAACTATTCTCGGAACTGCAGGCTTTTGAACCACCGGATGTTCGTCCGTGTTCGTTGAGGCGGCTTATAAACTATTATTCCGATAGAGATAGCGGCTTCTTGGCATAGGAGCCATGCACAAAGCGCATATGTATGGTAAATGAGCAATTGCCCGATACGGCGCCGCGCGTCAAATATGACGCAACAATTCCACTGTAACGCGTTAAATTTGCTGCATAATATTTCCCTTCAATCGAATCCGATTTCAAGCGATTATGCAGTAATTCTGTGCACGCCCCGCCACGAACATGCCCGGCAGGATCTCGCCTCTTTCCTCGCAAGGGTCGTTTCCGCTAAGATCGCGCATCTTTCCCGCGGTTCTCCGCCCAATTTACCGGAAATCCCTCATGTTTCAGTCCTTTGAAGTCACCTCCACGCCGCAGTTCGGCAAGGAGCGTACCGAAGCGTTGCGCGCGTCCTTCCCGAACCTCGGCATCGACGGCTTTCTCGTACCCCGTGCCGACGAGTTCCAGGGCGAGTATGTGCCGGCCTCCTCCGAGCGGCTCTCCTGGCTGACCGGCTTTACCGGTTCCGCCGGCGTCGCCCTGATTACGCAGAGTCAGGCTGTCGTTTTCGTCGATGGACGCTACGTGACGCAGTTGAAGGAACAGGTCGACGGCCAAGTCTTTACAGGCGGCGACCTCATCGGCGAACCGCCGCATCTCTGGCTGGAAAACAACGGCACCAAGGGCTTCAAGCTCGGCATCGATCCGTGGCTGCACACCGGCGCCGAAGTGCGCCGGCTGGAAAAGGCGCTTGCCGTCCTCGGCGGCGCCCTCGTCTTCCTCGACCACAACCCGCTCGACCGCATCTGGACCGGACGTCCGGCAGCCCCGCTCGGCCGCGTCTCCATCCAGCCGATCGAGCAAGCCGGCGAGCTTGCCAAGGACAAGATCGCGACCATCGCTGCCGGTCTCGAAAAGGCCGGTGCCGGCGCCGTCGTCTTGACTGACCCCTCCTCCGTCGCCTGGACCTTCAATATCCGCGGCACCGACGTGCCGCACACGCCGCATCCGCTCGCCCGCGCCATCATCCATGCCGACGGCCGCGCCGAGATCTTCCTCGACAAGCGCAAGACCGGCATCGAGCAGGAAGCCTATCTCACCCAGATTGCCGAGATCGCAGCACCCTCGACCTTCGACGACCGCCTGTCCGCGCTGGGTGCCGCCGGCGCTGCCGTCATGCTCGACCCGGACCTTGCCTCATTCGCCATTTCCGAGCTGATCCGCTCGAAGGGCGGCAAGGTCATTGAGGCGGTCGACCCGGCCCGCCTGCCCCGCGCCCAGAAGAACAAGGCCGAGATCGAGGGCTCGACCCGCGCGCATCTGCAGGACGGCGCCGCCATGGTCGAATTCCTTGCCTGGCTCGACAAGGCCGAGCCAGGCACTGTCACCGAGATCGGCGCCGCCAATCAGCTGGAAGCTGCCCGTGCGGCCGTCGGCGAGCGTATGCAGAACCCGCTCAAGGACATTTCCTTCGACACCATCTCCGGCGCCGGCTCGCATGCGGCGATCATGCACTACCGCGTGACCACCGACACCGACCGCGCCATCGAAGCCGGCACGATGTTCCTGATCGATTCCGGCGCGCAATACATCAACGGCACCACCGACATCACCCGCACGGTGGCAATCGGCGCGGTGCCGGAAGAGCAGAAGCGCTTCTTCACGCTGGTGCTGAAGGGCATGATCGCCATCAGCACTGCGCGCTTCCCCAAGGGCTCGCGCGGCGTCGATCTCGACCCGTTGGCCCGTATCGCTTTGTGGAAGGCAGGCGCCGACTACGCCCATGGCACCGGCCACGGCGTCGGCTCCTACCTCTCGGTGCATGAGGGCCCGCAGCGCATCGCCCGGCTTTCCACCCAGGAGCTGCTGCCCGGCATGATCCTGTCGAACGAGCCGGGTTACTACCGCCCCGGCGCCTTCGGCATCCGCATCGAAAACCTCATCGTCGTGCAGCCGGCCGAAGACATCGCCGGCGGCGACCTTGCCATGCTTGGCTTCGATACGATCACCTACTGCCCGATCGACCGCCGCCTGGTGCTGCCGACGCTCTTGACCGACGAGGAACTGGCCTGGTTCAACGCCTACCACGCCGAGACGCGCGAGAAGCTGATGCCGCTGCTGGCGAGCGACGAGACCCGCAACTGGCTGAAGTCTGCGACCGAAGCGCTGACCCGCTAAGTCAGGAACAAGATCGGCGACAAAACGAAAACGCCGCGGTTCATCAGAACCGCGGCGTTTGCATGTCGACAAGGCTCGAAGCGCTTGTTTGGCGCACGGCGGTCACCCCATACTCATCCTCGCCCTTGTGGCGGGGATCCAGCGACCCGACGTCTGTCGGGTCAACGGACTTTTCAGCCCAAAGACTTGGGCTGGTCAGCAGTTCCATTGGAACTGCTAGACATTTCTGTGACAGGCACAGAAATGAGGGTGGTCCTGGCTACCCGGGCCAACTCAATGCCCCGCCCGGGACGCCGCGGCGTCACGGGAATTGCCTACATCACCAGATGCCGGATGAGCATCACCACCACCCAGCCGATGACGAGCATGCGCAGGGTCGAAAGATTGAACCCGAGCGCAATGGCGAAGGCGACGAACATCGAGACCGCGACGTCGAAGCCGCCATAGACGAAGGCCGGCGCGACCAGCGTCGTCAGCACCGCCGCCGGAACGGCGTTCAGCGCCGCTTCAAGCCGCGGCGGGATCTGCTTCATCTGGGTGATCAGCACATAGCCGCCGATGCGAGTGACGAAGGTGGCAACGGCGGCCGCGATGATGAGATAGATGAGGTTGAGGTGTTGCGGGTCCATGGCTCAAGCCTCCTTCTCGATGGCGGCGGGTGGCGCTGTAACCGTCTCGGCCGGCGGCAGGCAGGCGGCGAGCAGAACGCCCGCCAGCGCCCCGATGCTGACATGCCAGGGCGAGCCGACGAAATGCATGCCGGCAACGGAGGCCACGGCGGAAACGGCAACGATCGGCAGGAAGCGGTCGCGCTTGCGGAAGCCCATCACCAGACCGAGGAAATAGATCGGCAAGAGCACGTCGAGGCCGATGGCCTTGGGATCGCCGATCAGCTGACCGAAGATCGCGCCAAGCAGCGTGTTGAAGATCCAGGGGAAATAGATCACCAGCCCGAAGCCGAGATACCAGGGGAAGGTCACCGGCAGGCCACGCTCGCCGCGCTTTTCCGTTTCGGCATACTGCGGATCGACCAGCAGGAAGAAGGCAAAGAACTTCTGTGCCGGGGTGAAATGCCGGATGTATTTGGCGATCGAGGCGGAATAGAGCACGTGGCGGAAGTTGACGGCAAAGACCGAAAGCACCACCAGCCAGGGTTGGACGTGGTTGCCGAACAGCTCGATGCCGACCATCTGGCTGGCGCCGGCATAAACCGTCGCGCTCATGAGGACTGTGTCGGCGATGGTGAAGCCGTTGTCGACCGCAAGCGCGCCGAACAGCGCGCCAAAGGGCGACGCCGCCAGCATGATCGGGAAGCCGCCGCGCACGCCCTCCCAGAATTCGTCTTTTCTCATGAAGTCCTCCCGCGGCACCGACAATGGGCGCCCGCGGCATGCCGCCTTTAATCGGGATCGATCAAGGCCACATGCAGCATTTCAAATTTTCGACAACGGTCGTCGCGCGCCTCGAGGCGCGCATGCTGTCGTCCTATGCCGGACAGATAGGCGCTTCGCCCCTGACCAACAATTCAATTGCGCTTATACAATGATTGAATTTTATGATGCCTGCCGGCCGCAGGCTTGAACGAAATGCGCATGGGCCCGATGAGCCGGCGCGGTTTTCTCACCGTCCGCCGCGCCTTCGCTTGGCGCGGCGAGAGTGCCGGACCGCGGGCTTGGTTAGCGCTTCACTTGAAACGTATGCTCGACACCCGGGAATGTGCGCGCCTTGACCTCGTTGGCGTATTCCTCGGCCGCCTTGGAGATCGCCGGCGCCAGTTCGGCGAAATGCTTGACGAAGCGCGGCTTGAAATCATTGAACAGGCCGAGCATGTCGTCGGAGACGAGGATCTGGCCGTCGCAGGCCGGCGATGCGCCGATGCCGATGGTCGGCGAGCGCAGCTCGCTGGTGATTTCGCGCGCAACCGGCTCGACCGTGCCTTCGACGACGATCCCAAAAGCGCCGGCATCGTCGATCGCCTTGGCGTCGCGACGGATCTTGGCCACTTCCTTCTCGTTGCGACCGACCGAGCGATAGCCGCCGGTGGTGTTGACGAGCTGCGGCATCAGACCGACATGGCCGAGGACCGGAATGCCGCGGCTGACGAGGAACTCGACCGTCTCGGCCATCTCGGCGCCGCCTTCGAGCTTCACGGCGCTACAGCCGGTTTCCTTCAGAACGCGGGCCGCGCTCCGGAAGGCCTGTTCCTTGGATTCCTGGTAGGAGCCGAAAGGCAGGTCGATGACGATGCAGGCGCGCTCCGAACCGCGCATGACCGCCTGGCCATGCGCGATCATCATGTCGAGCGTGACGCCGACGGTGGTGTCGAGGCCATAGAGCACCATGCCGAGCGAATCGCCGACCAGCAGGAAATCGACATGCGGATCGAGCAGCCGGGCGATCGGCGTCGTATAGGCCGTCAGGCTGACGATCGGTCGCTCGCCCTTCAGCGCCTCGATATTGGCAGGGCTCAGGCGGCGTCTGGACGATTGTACGCTCATTCTCAGGCGACCTTTGCAAAACGGGCGGATTTAGCGGCAATCACGCGGTTATCGAGTAGCTTCGTCGTGCCGAAACGCACGAACAACAACAGCAGCACCGGCTTGTCGCCGATCTCGTGAATGGTTTCGAGCGTCTCGGGATCGCGCAGCGCCACGACCTCGGGTCGGGCGAGCGGCTCCGTCGAAAGAAAAGCCGTCACGGCCTTTTCCACGTCGCCGGCATCGGTGATTCCGGACGCGACCAGCCGCTCGGCCTCGGCCAGCGCCTTGGGCACGATGGCAGCCGCCTGGCGCTCTTCAGTGGTCAGGTAGACATTGCGCGACGAACAGGCGAGCCCGTCGGCCTCGCGCACCGTCGGCACGCCGATGATCTCGACCGGCTGGGCGAGGTCTTCGACCATGCGGCGAATGATCTGCAGCTGCTGGAAATCCTTTTCGCCGAAATAGGCGCGGTCCGGCTGCACAATGTTGAACAGCTTGGTGACGACGGTGGCAACGCCGGCAAAGTGGCCGGGGCGCACCGAGCCTTCAAGCTCGGAGCCGAGCTTCGGCACGTCGACCACCGTTTCCATCGGGCGCGGATACATGTCGGATACGCCGGGCGAAAACAGGAAGTCGACCCCGCCCTCCTCCAGCATCGCCTGGTCGCGGGCGAGATCGCGCGGATATTTGCTCAAGTCCTCGTTAGGGCCAAACTGCAGCGGATTGACGAAGATGCTGGCTACGACCACGTCGTTTTGTCCGCGTGCACGGCGCACAAGCTCCATATGGCCGACATGCAGATAGCCCATGGTCGGCACGAGCCCGACCGTCTTGCCGGCCCGCCGGTATTCGGCAAGGGCTGCGCGCAGCTCGGTGATGGTGGTAATGGTCTTCAAATCCGGACCCTCCAATCCGCGAAGGCGCCGCTAGCGCCCTGCATCGCGGCCTGTGGCTCTTGTGGCCCGCTCCGCGAAAGGCAATTGCACAAAATTTGGCTGCAAACCTCTATCTTGTGCAGCGCAAAAAGACAAACGGAATTGGTCCCGCTGCGAATGGGACGAACCCAGCATCGGTGGCCCATCAACCATCCATGGGTGGATTGCGGCTTTGAGCATCCGCAGACTCACAGCTCTGCGGAACTCGGCACCCGCCAGGGCGGATCGAGCCTGTTGACGCCTGCGAAATAGAGCACGATGCGGTTACCGGCGGGATCGAAGACCTCGGCCTCCCGCCAGAGCCAGCTCTTGTCCGTGGGGCCGCTTGCAAACAGAATGCCGGCCTCGATCAGCCGGCTGACGGTCAAATCCACGTCGTCGCACTCGAAGTAGATGGTTGTGCCGCCGCCTCGCGCCTCGCCCTGATGCACCGAAAAGGAACTACCACCATCCGGGCAGACGAAGCGCACATAATGCGGCCTGGCATCGACGATCGGCTGGAGCCCGAGCGTGCGGTAGAACTCCCACCCCGCATCAAGATCGGGCATCGTCACCGTCACTTGGTTCAAACGCATCGTATCCCCTTACATCCTGAGCGCCGACAGCCCGCGCCATTGTTTCTCACCGCACCTCTTCGCAAGGCTTGGAGCCAACGGAACATCGGTCAGAAACGCGCGATGCGCAAATGATGCGTATCCGCCATGTACCCCACAGCCCTGATCGGCTTCGGGTGAAACATGGAATCTTGAAAGCCCCCGATTGCACGCCACATCAGCAGGGACACATCGCATTCCTCAAAAAAATGTCTGACCGGCTGTCGGCTGCGTGTGACGCCGAACGTCCTTGTTATGTCCAATCAAGAAAATCCCTACGAGGAGCATTCCATGCGCATGATTTTTGTAAACCTGCCCGTCAAGGACCTGAAGGCGTCGCGCGCGTTCTTCGGCGCGCTTGGCTTCACCTTCAACGAGCAGTTCTCCGACGACACGGCCGCCTGCACGGTGATCTCGGACAATATTTTCGTCATGCTTCTGACTGAACCGAAGTTCCGCGACTTCATCACCGGCGAGATCAGCGACGCCAGGAAGGCCACCGAGGTCATCACCGCCCTTTCGGCTTCGAGCCGCGCCGAATGCGACGACATGCTCGCAAAGGCACTGGCTGCCGGTGCTAAGCCATGGAAGCCGGCGCTCGACTACGGCTTCATGTACGGCATCAGCTTCCAGGATCTCGACGGTCACGTCTGGGAATTCATGTGGATGGACCAGGAAGCCGCCCAACAGCAGGCCTCCTGATCTGACACAATACCCCCTTGTCTTGCGCCCGCCGCTTTTCGCGGCGGGCGTTTTTGCGTGTTCCAACGACAGGAACAACGAACGAGGCTTTCGGTCGCGGCGGTTTGGGGGAGAAATTGCTCGAGAAATCCGATAGTTGGAGAGCCTAAACGTCGAGAAGGGCGAGCGCGCCATAGGCGATGCTTGCAAGCATGCAGAACGAGGAAGCCCCATGTCCACGAATGTCGAAGCCAAGCATTGGTCGAAGGTCGAGCTTCTGCACGAGACCGTGCGCAACCCGAACATCCATGTGCGCGGCACCAACAGCTACTACAGCAACGCCTGGACCGGTTCCTTCGAAGAAAGCGCCGTCCGCTACCTCTATGGCGATGACTACAGCCTCAAGGCCTGGGAGCCGCAATGGCCGATCGACCAGTTGCGGATCGGCGACTATGTGGCGATCGGCGCCGAGGCGGTGATCCTGATGGGCGGCAACCACACCCACCGCACCGATTGGGTCAGCCTCTATCCCTTTCTGGATATGATCGGCGAGGCCTATATCGGCAAGGGCGACACCATCATCGGCGACGGCGCCTGGATCGGCATGCGCGCCATGATCATGCCGGGCGTCACGCTTGGCGAAGGCGCCGTCATCGCTTCAGGCGCGATCGTCACCAAGGACGTGGCGCCCTACACCATCGTTGCCGGAAATCCCGCCCGCCCCGTTCGCCAGCGTTTTCCCGAGGCCGATATCGAGACGATGCTCGCACTCGGCATCTACCGGTGGGAGAGGTCAAAATTCGACGCGCTGCGCCGCTTCATCTGCGCCGACGACATTGCCGCGCTGAAGGCTGCATCCGAAGCCTATGACGCCGAACGGGTATAACGACACCGCCTGCATCTGATCGTGGGCATCAGCCCCCGATCAGCGCCAGCCATTCGTCCTCGTCCATCGTCTGCACGCCGAGTTCACGCGCCTTGTCGAGCTTGGAGCCCGCCCCTGGGCCCGCCACGACGATATCAGTCTTCTTCGATACCGAGCCTGCCACCTTGGCGCCGAGGCTTTCCGCCTTGGCCTTGGCCTCGTCGCGCGTCATCTTTTCGAGCGAACCGGTAAAGACGACGGTCTTGCCCGCAACCGGGCTGTCGCTGGCAACCGGTTTCTCGGCGCCTTCAGGCGTGACCTCCGCGAGCAATCGCGTCACCACTTCGAGGTTGCGCGGCTCCTTGTAGAACTCGACGATGGCGCGGGCGACCACTTCGCCGATGCCGTCGATGCTGTTGAGCTCGTTCCACGTATCGCCGGCAAAGGTGCCGGCTTCGCTCATCGCCGCGCCGAAAGCTTCATAGGTGCCATAGGAGCGCGCCAGCAGCTTGGCCGTGGTCTCGCCGACGTGGCGGATGCCGAGCGCGTAGATAAACCGGTGGAGCGCGATCGAGCGGCGGGTGTTGATCGCGTCATAGAGCTTGCGCACGCTGACGCGACCGAAGCCGTCGATATTCTCAAGCTTCGTCAGCGACGTCTCCTGGCGCTTTTCCAGCGTAAAGATGTCGGCGGCCGTGCGGATCGACAGCGTCGGATCCTCGCTTTCGAAGAAGAACTCGATCTGCTTGGAGCCGAGGCCTTCGATGTCATAGGCGTTGCGCGAGACGAAATGCTTGAGGTGCTCGACCGCCTGCGCCCGGCAGACGAAGCCGCCAGTGCAGCGGCGCACTGCGTCCACCTTGCCGGACTTCTCGTTGATGTCGCGCACAGCATGGCTGCCGCAGACCGGGCATGTCGTCGGAAAACGATAAGCCTCGCTCCCCTCCTTGCGCTCGTCCATCACTACGTCGACGATCTGCGGGATAACGTCGCCGGCCCGCTGGACGATCACCATGTCGCCGATGCGGATGTCGCGGCCCTCGCGGATCGGCTCGCCGCTGTTGCCGAGCCCCTTGATGTAATCTTCGTTGTGCAGCGTGGCATTGGTGACGACGACGCCGCCGACGGTGATCGGCTCCAGCCTTGCGACCGGCGTCAGCGCGCCGGTGCGCCCCACCTGGATGTCGATGGCCGTCAGCCGCGTAAACGCCTGCTCGGCCGGGAACTTGTGCGCCGTCGCCCAGCGGGGCGAGCGCGAACGGAAGCCGAGCCGCGCCTGCAGGTCGAGCCGGTCGACCTTGTAGACAACGCCGTCGATATCATAGTCGAGATCCGGGCGCTCGCGTTCGATGTGGTGGTAGTGCGCCAGCAGCTCGTCGGCCGATGAAATCCGCTGCATCAGCGGATTGACCGGGAAACCCCAGGCCTTGAACGCCTCGACCATGCCGAATTGCGTATCGGCAGGCATTTCCGATATCTCGCCCCAGGCATAGGCAAAGAAGCGCAGCTTGCGGCTCGCAGTCACCTTCGCGTCGAGCTGGCGCAGCGAGCCCGAAGCCGTGTTGCGCGGATTGACGTAGAGCGGCTTGCCGAGCGCTGCCATCTCGGCATTGAGGGCGGCAAAGTCCGATTTGCCCATGTAGATTTCGCCGCGCACCTCGACGATATCGGGTGCGCCCGCCGGCAGCGTCTGTGGGATCATGCCAATGGTGCGGATATTGGCGGTGACGTTTTCGCCTGTCGTGCCGTCGCCGCGGGTCGCCGCCGTCACCAGCCGCCGGTTTTCGTAGCGCAGCGACATCGAGAGGCCGTCGATCTTCGGCTCGGCGGTAAAGGCGATCGAATTGTCAGGCAGCTGGCCGAGGAAGCGGTAGACCGAAGCGACGAAATCGCGGGCGTCCTCGTCGGAAAACGTGTTGTCGAGCGACAGCATCGGCCGGGCATGAACGACCGGCTGGAAAGTGACTGAAGGTGCTGCCCCCACCTTTTTCGACGGACTGTCCTCGCGGATCAGCGCCGGGAACCGCGCCTCGATCGCGTCGTTACGCCGCTTCAGCGCGTCATAATCCGCATCCGTGATCTCCGGCGCGTCCTTGCCATGATAGAGCGCATCGTGCCGGGCAAGCTCGGAGGCGAGAAATGCCAGCGCCTCGGCGGCTTCCGTTTCGTTCAGGTTCTCGACGGGTTTCAGTTCACTGGACATGCGCGACGACTCCGGATTGGGAGTCGTTTTTTAGAGCAACTGCCGGGAAAGAAAAGAGCAACCGCAAGCGGTCTCCCCTGATCATCCAGCAGCAGCCGCACTTGGGGCAACATCGGCGCAGCGCCGGATCTCCAGTTCGCACCAACGCTCGTATCGCTTCTGGTAACGTGCGCGTATCGCCTCCAGATCCTGCCTCTGGACGCCGTGGCGGCGGTAGATCCATTTGCCTTCAGCGAGCCCCCGCATGACGCGGCCGGCCGGCTCAAGGTCGAACATTTTCAGGATGGCGGCGCCGCCCTTGTCCCAACCGATGCCATAGAGGTCGATGCCTTCGGGCGGAAACTCCTGATATTCGAGGATCGCCGAGACTGTCGCCCAGACGAGAATGCCGTTCTGCCGCCGGCGCTCGCTGCGCATGGAATCGAGCAGATAGCTGAGATTGAGGATGGTGGCGAGATAGACCACCTTGGCCTTGCGCGCCTTCGGATGAGCGAGCAACCCGTTGGCAAGCAGGTCGTCGAAGCCGTAGTCGCCTTGCAGGAACAGCTTGAAGTGGTTCTTCTCGAAGGCGTAATAATCGGTGAAACCAAAGATGTTGTCGTCGGAATCCTGCAGGCAGATCAGGCTGTAAGGATCGGAGAAGAACGCCTTCATATCCTCCTCCGGATCGA
The DNA here is from genome assembly GCF_050434565.1 of Ensifer sp. 4252. Taxonomy (NCBI): domain Bacteria; kingdom Pseudomonadati; phylum Pseudomonadota; class Alphaproteobacteria; order Hyphomicrobiales; family Rhizobiaceae; genus Ensifer; species Ensifer sp. 4252. The sequence continues at coordinate 196,732 of NZ_JBNDIU010000004.1, read as the reverse complement.
TCGCGTCGCTCTGGAAGACGTCCTGCGCCTTGCGGATCACATCATAGGCAACCGCCGTCGATGGCGGGATACGCACCAGATAGGGGCGATCATCTTCGGCGCTGGAGCGCAGAAACCCGAGCGGTGCGGCGCCATCGTCCTTCTCGTCCGGCAGTTCAATGCTGCGCGCGCCGCGAAGGCGCGCCGCCAGATAAGGGATGAACGCCGTGCCGGCGACCACCGCCAGGATGCCGATCATCCCCAGCTGTTTGTTGGCTTCCTTCATCGTCAGGATGTAACCGACGAAGGCGAGAGAATAGAGCAGGATCAGTTCCGGATGCTTGCGCATCTGGTCCAGTCGAAGCTGAATTCGCTGCTGGAGCTGTTCCCACATGCCAAAGCTCGCATATCCGCGCAATGCCTAATAAAGACACGTGCGCGACCGGGCGACAACTTGGCGAGAAGGCGTAGAGGGCCCTAACCGTTGCCGGCCAGCAATCGGGCGGCGGCCGCCCTCGCCTCTTCTGTGATCGAGGCACCGGCGAGCATGCGGGCGATTTCCTCGGTGCGGGCCCTGTCGTCCATCCGGGCGACGCGGGTCGAAATCATCTCGGCCTTTTCGCTCGATGGCCCCTTGGAGATCAACAGATGCGTTGCCGCCCGCGCAGCGACCTGCGGCGCGTGGGTGACGGAAAGCACCTGCACCGTGCCGGAAAGCCGCTTCAGCCGCTGGCCGATGGCATCGGCCACCGCACCACCGACGCCGGTGTCGATTTCATCGAAGACGAGCGTCGGCGCCGAGCCGCGGTCGGCAAGCGCCACCTTCAGCGCCAGCAGGAAACGCGAAAGTTCGCCGCCCGATGCGACCTTCATGATCGGCCCCGGCCGGGTGCCTGGGTTGGTCTGGACATGGAATTCGACGAGATCGAAGCCGTCGGCAGTCGGCTGCGCCGCATCGCTCTGCACTTCGACCATGAAGCGGGCACGCTCGAGCTTCAGCGCCGGCAGCTCGGCCATGACGGCAGCAGACAGCGCGGAGGCGATGTTGTGCCGCTTTTCGGACAAGGTGCGCGCGGCGGCGTCGAAGGCCACCCGTGCAGCCCCGACCTGCGCGTCGAGTTGCTTCAGCTTCTCCTCGCCGGCATCGAGATCGGCCAGGTCCGAGATCATCCGGACGGCCAGTGCCGGAAGCTCGGCGACCGGCACGGAATATTTGCGGCTGGCACCACGAAGCGCAAACAGGCGCTCCTCCACCCGTTCCAGCTCCTTCGGGTCGAATTCGGTGTTGCGCAGCGCCCGCTCGACGGCCATCTGCGCATCGGAAAGCTGGTTCAGCGCGCCATCCAGCAGCTCGACGGTTTCTTCGAGCAGCCCCGGCGCCTCGTGGCTTTTGCGCTCGAGCCGACGCACCAGCGAGGCGATCAGCGGAACCGGCGAGCCATTGCCGTTGAGAAATTCGGAGGCTTCGTTGATGTCGCCGGCGATGCGCTCGGACTTCATCATCCGGGCGCGCTTTTCGGCAAGCTCATCCTCTTCGCCATCGCGCGGGCTGAGCTTTTCCAGTTCCTCGACCGAGGAGCGCAGATAATCCGCCTCGCGTGCTGCCGCCTCTACGCGCTCGCGATGCTTCTTCAGTCCGCGTTCGGCATCTTTCCAGGCGCGATAGAGGCCGGAGACCTGCTCTGCCTCGTCGGTCGTTCCGCCGAAGGCGTCGAGCAGCGTGCGATGCGCGTCGATGTCGACCAGCGCGCGGTCGTCATGTTGTCCGTGGATTTCGACCAGCGTCTGGCCAAGCTGCCGCATCAGCTGCACGCTGACCGGCTGATCGTTGACGAAAGCCTTGGTGCGGCCATCGGCCGATTGCACGCGACGGAAGATCAGATCGCCGTCGTCGTCGATGCCGTTGTCGCGCAGCATCAGCCGTGCCGAGTGCCCCATCGGCACGTCGAAGACCGCCGTCACCTGGCCCTTGTCCGAGCCGTGGCGCACGAGCGAGCCGTCGCCGCGCCCGCCAAGGGCCAGCGACAGACTGTCGAGCAGAATCGATTTTCCTGCGCCGGTCTCACCGGTCAACACGGACAGGCCGGCTTCGAACGCCAGATCAAGCCGTTCAATCAGGACGATATCGCGGATCGAGATCTGGGCGAGCATCCGGGGTCAAATCTTCCGTGTCAGGCGCCGATCAGCTTCTTGCCTGCGCGCGCAATCCAGGAATTGCCGCTTTCGCGTGGCTCCAGTCCACCCGACTGCAACAGCTTGAAGGAATCACCATACCACTGGCTGTCCGGATAGTTGTGTCCGAGAACCGCCGCAGCGGTCTGCGCTTCGGAGGTCACGCCCATTGCGTAATAGGCCTCGACCAGACGGGCCAGAGCTTCTTCGACCTGGTTGGTATTGGGATACTGCTCGACGACGGCACGGAAACGCGACACGGCGGCGAGGTATTCCTTGCGCTCGAGATAATAGCGGCCGACCTGCATTTCCTTGCCGGCGAGCTGGTCGCGCGCAAAGCGGATCTTCGCCTGGGCATCCTCGACATATTGCGAGTCCGGATACTTGTCGACGACGGCCTGCATCGCCTCGATCGCCTTGAAGGCCGGCTTCTGGTCCTGCGTCACGGCCGGGATCTGCTTGGTATAGGCAAGACCCTGAATGTACTGCGCATAGGCCGCATCTTCCGACTGCGGATAGAGGTTCAGGTAGCGCCCGGTGGAGTTGATCGCCTCCTGGTACTGGCCGTTGCGGTAGCTGACGAAGGCGTTCATCACCAGCGCCTTGCGAGCGTATTCGGAGAACGGATGCTGCCGGTCGAGCGCTTCGAACTTGCGCGCCGCTTCCGTGGTCTTGCCGGCATTGAGGTTGGCGAGACCCTGGTTGTACAGCACCTCCGGCGGATCGGTCTCCGCCGTCAGCTTGGTGATGTCGATATCGGGATCGTTCTGGCAGGCGGTAATCAGGGCGCTGCCGGCAACGGCCGCGACTACCACGGCGAACACACGCGCTGACTTTCTCAAATCAACAGAAACTGCAAGAACCATCGGATATTCCCGTTCCATTCTGCGGGCATGGACCCCGCCAGACATGCGCTTTTAGAGCAAGTTGCCTCAAGACCGCAACGTCATGATCGGTGATTCATGCAAATTTGTGGCGGCGCCGACATGAAAATGCCGGCCTTTCGGCCGGCGACTGGAGGAGATAGTCCTTTTGTTGTTATGCGGACCAGGGCGCGAAGCCCGGAACTGCAACCGCAACCATGTCGCGCGCGCGGGTGCGCTGGCGTGGCGTGGCGGTTTCGACGACCTCGTAGGCGGTCGGATCGCTGAGCAGAGCCTTGAGCGCATTTGCGTTCATCTTGTGACCACCGCGGTAGGAACGGTAGCAGCCGATGAACGGCGCGCCAGCAAGCGACAGGTCGCCAACGGCGTCGAGCGTCTTGTGGCGCGCGAATTCGTCCGTGTAGCGAAGGCCTTCGACATTGATGACCGAATTGTCGTCGGAGATCACGACCGAGTTTTCCAGCGACGAGCCCAGCGCGTAGCCGGCAGCCCAGAGGCGCTCGACGTCGCGCATGAAGCCGAAGGTGCGGGCACGCGACAATTCGCGCTTGAACACCGAAGGCGTCATGTCGCCCTTCCAGGCCTGGCGACCGATCAGCGGGCAGTCGAAATCGATCTCGACCTCGAAGCGCATGCCGTCATAGGGCGTGAATTCCGACCAGGAGGCGCCTGATTCGATCCGCACCGGCTTGATCACGCGGATGTAACGACGCTTGACCGCAAGCGCCTGAACGCCCACCTGCTCGATCGCATCGATGAAGGGTTCGGAGCTGCCGTCCATGATCGGCATCTCGGCGCCGTGAACTTCGATCGTAAGGTTGTCGAGGCCGAGCGCATAGATGGCGGCCATAACGTGCTCGATGGTTGCGATCGAGGTGGCCGGCGACATACCGAGGACGGTGCAGAGATCGGTGTTGCCGACCTGCGAGGAAACCGCCTTGAACTCGCTCAGGCGGCCATTAGCGAGAACGCGCTGGAAAACGATGCCCGCATCGGCTTCGGCCGGATGAAAAGTGATTTCCACCTCGGCGCCCGAATGAACGCCAATTCCCTTGAGCGTTACCGGGCTAGCAATCGTGGTCTGAAATCCGAGCAGTTCGATTCCCATTCTCGTCGTCACTTTCAATACCTATGGCCATATGGCCCAAACATCAGGCGGATGCAGCGGTTTTCAGGGCGCAAGAAAAGCGCCCGAGAGTTTCGACACAAAGGTCGGAACTCTGCGTTTCGAACAGACAGCGCGTGATCGAATCGCATGCATCCCCAATTCCGAGTCTGAAAATAGAGATTCTGAGGCACCATTCCAAATCACTGTTCGTTTCGATTTGTTACGCATTTGTAAAGTGCCGATCAAACGACGCAACCTATTGGAACGATGTTCGAAATGCAAAAATGCCCGGGCGGTAGCCCGGGCATTCGGCAAGGTGAAGGAACGGGCCTTCAAATCAGTTCGATTGACGGCGCAGGAACGCCGGGATCTCGAGCTGATCATCTTCGTGCGAGCGCGCCTGCGGAGCGGCGCGACCGTGATCGTCAAGCTGGCCGCGACGCGGCGCATAGAGGCTGGCTTCCGGCGAAAGCGGACGGCGTTGCTGGGAAGCAGCACTCGGCGCACCGGCCGTCATGTCGGCGTTGACGCTGTGGCTTTCCTTGTCGCGCAGGCCGAGCGAGCTGGTGATGCGGTTGAGAAGGCCCATGGGCCCGCGCTCTTCCTGCATCTGCGGCGCCGGCTGAGCGCGCTGGTCCATCTCGGCCTTTACGACGGGCGGGAAGTCTTCGACCTTCGGCATACGAACCGGCTCGGCCTGCTGGCGCACCACCGGAGCGATCGGCTCCTGGCGCTGAACCGGCTGCGGCTGAACCTGTGCGTGAACCGGCATTTCGACCGGGCGCTGAACCGGAGCCGGCTGGCGCATGACCGGAGCGGCTTCTACCGGTGCTGCACCGGCAAACAGCTTGCTCTGCGGACGAAAGTCGTCGTGGGCCTGCTGCATCGGGGCCGGAGCCTGGGTGGCGGCGCGGGTCGCGATGTCGAGTTCGCGTTCCATTTCCGCTTCGCGGATCGCAAGTGCGATCTGGTCGACGGAGTTCTGCTGCTGCACCGGCTGGGCAACCGGCTGCTGGACCGGAGCGGGCTGGTGCTGGGCAACGGCCGGCTGCTGCGCCGGAATGGCTGCAGACGGACGGACGATCGGCTTCTGGGCTGCTACCGAACGAAAGTCAGCCGAACGACCGGCTACCTCCGCGGCCGTGCGATCGATACCGGTCGCAACGACCGATACGCGAATCAGGCCTTCGAGTTCTTCGTCGAAGGTGGCGCCGAGGATGATGTTGGCGTCCGGGTCGACTTCTTCGCGGATGCGGGTCGCAGCTTCGTCGAGTTCGAACAGCGTCAGGTCGCGGCCACCGGTGATCGAGATCAAGAGGCCCTGTGCGCCCTTCATCGAGGTTTCGTCGAGCAGCGGGTTGGCGATCGCAGCTTCGGCAGCGGCCATTGCGCGGCCCTCGCCCGAGGCTTCGCCGGTGCCCATCATGGCGCGGCCCATTTCGCGCATCACCGAGCGGACGTCGGCGAAGTCGAGGTTGATGAGGCCTTCCTTGACCATGAGGTCGGTGATGCAGGCAACACCCGAATAGAGAACCTGGTCGGCCATCGCGAACGCATCGGCAAACGTCGTGCGGTCATTGGCGATGCGGAAGAGGTTCTGGTTCGGAATGACGATCAGGGTGTCGACCGACTTCTGCAGTTCGGCAATGCCCTGGTCGGCGAGACGCATGCGGCGCTGGCCTTCGAAATGGAAAGGCTTGGTGACGACGCCGACAGTCAGGATGCCCTTGTTGCGGGCGGCCTGCGCGACGATCGGGGCTGCACCGGTGCCGGTGCCGCCGCCCATGCCGGCGGTGACGAAGCACATGTGGGTGCCGTGCAGGTGATCGATGATCTCGTCGATGCACTCTTCAGCGGCCGCGCGGCCGACTTCCGGCTGCGAGCCGGCGCCCAGACCTTCGGTCACGGCGACACCCATCTGGATGACCCGTTCTGCCTTGGTCATGGTCAGCGCCTGCGCGTCGGTGTTGGCAACGACGAAGTCGACGCCTTCCAGACCCGCGGTGATCATGTTGTTGACGGCATTGCCGCCGCCGCCGCCAACACCAAAGACGGTGATGCGGGGCTTCAGCTCCGTGATATCCGGCTTCTGCAAGTTGATAGTCATAGTACCCGTTCCTTCTGTTTTCTGGCCGCCTTGCCGAGCCGACCAAATCCTTGAAATTCCAAAAATTGTCTTCGTCCAGCACCGTCCCTGTTCGGTGCCGACCGTACTCCGCGCATGACCCCGAAAATCGCCAGCGATTTTCGGAAAGGCTTATGCGCGTTACAAAGCCTTAGAGCGTCCTTTGCGCGTCCTTGCGGACGCGCGGCACTACTCAAAAACTCTCTTTCAGCCACTGGCCCATGCGGGCGATGCGGCCGTTGCCGTTGCCGAGCCCCGAGAACACGCCGCCCTGGGCTGCATGCGTTTCGAGGTCGGCGACCTGCGGATAGATCATCAGGCCGACAGCCGTGGAGAACGCCGGTCCCTTGGCAGCAGCCGGCAGCCCGGAAACCCCGAGCGGACGGCCGATGCGAACATTGCGTGCGAGGATGCGGCGGGCCGCTTCCGGCAGGCCGGTCAGCTGGCTGGCACCGCCCGTCAGCACGATGCGCTTGCCGACGATCGGGCTGAACCCCGAGCGCTGGATGCGATCACGAATGAGCTCCAGCGTTTCCTCGATGCGAGCGCGCACGATCCGCGACACGAGCGCGCGCGGCACGTGGGTCGGCTGGTCGCGGTCGTCCTCGCCGATCGGCGGGACCGAGACAATGTCGCGCTCGTCGGCACTGTTGGGCAGGGCCGAGCCGTGCACGACCTTAAGCCGTTCGGCGTCTTCGATGCGGGTCGAAAGACCGCGCGCCAGATCCGTCGTCACATGATGGCCGCCGAGGCTGACCGCGTCGGCGTGAACCAGCTTGCCCTCGGCAAAGACCGAGATCGTCGTCGTGCCGCCACCCATGTCGATCGCGGCGCAGCCGAGTTCGACTTCGTCATCGACGAGAGCCGCCAGACCGCTGGCATAGGGCGTCGCAACGATGCCCTCGACCGAGAGATGCGCTCGGTTGACGCAAAGTTCGAGATTCTTCAGCGCCGCCCGCTCCGCGGTCAGCACGTGCATGTCGACGCCGAGAACGTCGCCGAACATGGCGAGCGGATCGCGGATGCCGCGCTCGCCGTCGAGCGAGAAGCCGGTCGGCAGCGAATGCAGGATGGCGCGGTCGGAACGCAGCGACTGCTGGCCGGCGGCCGACAGCACCTTCTTCAGGTCGCTGGCATCGACTTCCTGGCCACCGAGATCGATGGTCGCGGTATAGACATCGCTCTGCAGGCGGCCGGCAGAGATGTTGACGATGAGGCTGTCGATCGTGAGGCCGGCCATGCGCTCGGCGGCATCGACGGCGAGCCGCACGACGCTTTCGACCGCATCGAGATCGGCGACGACGCCGTTCTTCACGCCGCGGGATTTCTGGTGGCCGATGCCGATGATCTCGACGCTATGGGTGCGATTCGGCAGGATCTGGCTTTCGGCGCGCGGCGTCAGCCGGCCGATCATGCACACGATCTTCGTCGAGCCGATATCCAGCACCGAGACGACATGAGACCGCTTCGAAGAAAGCGGCTTCAGGCGCGGCAGGCCAAAGCTGGAGGAACCGAACAAACTCATATCCGCCCCTCTTTCTTTCTCTCCGTCTCCTGCGCCTTCAGCATCTTGTCCCTCGCCTTCAAGGCAACTTCGCGCCGGGTGACTGCATCCGGCGTCAATTGAACTGTGGTTCGATCTTCCAGCCTCAGGTCAACGGCGGCGATGTCGCGCTCGAGCAGTTGATGCTGGCTTTCCATGTCAGACAGAACCTGCATCGCGCGGGCGACGTCGTGTTCCGGCAGCTTGACGACGATGCCGTTGTCGAGGCGCAGATCCCAGCGACGGCCGGCGACGCGCACGAAGGCTTTCACCCGCGACCGGATCTCCGGCCAGCGGGAAAACTCGTCGTAGAAATCGGCAGCAGCCGTCTCGGCATCGCGGCCGACGAACAGCGGCAGGGCGGCAAACTTGTTGTCGCGCAGCGGCGCGATCGCGCTGCCGCTGCGCTCGATCAGCGACAGGTCGGAGCCGTGCTGCCAGATGCCGAAGGCCTTGCGTTCGGTGAGCGTGACTTCGATCGTGCTCGGGTAGACCTTGCGGACCGTAACGCCCTGCACCCAGGGCAGTTCGGCGATCAGCTTGCGCGCCTCGATGATGTCGAGCGCCACCAGCGACGTCGTGCCGTCAAGGCCGAGCTGCTGCAGGATATCGATCTCGGAGGTCTGCTCGTTGCCGGAGACACGCACGTCCTCGATGGCAAAGCCGGCCGCGGTCGTCGATGCCTGCGCGACGTTCTGCGTGTGGCCGCCGAGCGACATGCCGTAAAAGCCGGTGGCGGCAAAAAAAGCGACAGCAGCGATCGTGCCGGTATGGGCGGGAAAGCGGACGCGCCCGCTGCCGAGGCTGACCAGGAAGCGAGCAGCCTTGCGAAGCGGCCGCGGCAGAACGCGCGCGCCATCCGCCTCGGCCGCAACTGCGCCCAGCGGGTCACGAACTCTCTTGCCCCTTTTGCCCCTCACCGCAAGCACGAAGCGTCCTCCACCATCCAAGTCAGAAACTCGCCAAAACCAAGGCCCGCATGCTGAGCCATTTCAGGCACCAGGGAGGTTGGGGTCATGCCGGGCTGGGTGTTGATTTCCAGCCAGATCAATTCGCCTTCACCGGAGGTACGGTCGTCGAAGCGAAAGTCGGATCGGCTGACGCCCCGGCAACCGATTGCTTGATGCGCCTTCAATGCGAGTGTTTGTATTTTTTGGTAAATATTTGGTGAAACCTGTGCCGGAATGACGTGTTGCGAGCCACCTTTTACGTATTTGGAATCGTAATCGTAGAAGGCGTGGCCCTGCGGGATGATTTCGGTGACGCCAAGCGCCTTGTCGCCCATGACGCCACAGGTGAGTTCGCGGCCCGCGACATAACGCTCGACCATGATTCGGTCGCCATAACGCCACTCGCTCGAGGTGACGACCTGCGGCGGGTGCGACTGATCTTCCTTGACGATAACGACACCGAAGCTCGAGCCTTCGCAGACGGGCTTGACGACGTAAGGCGGCTTCATCGGATGCTTCGGCCCGAAAGCCTGGCGATCCATGACAAGCGCTTCGGCGACCGGGATACCCGACGCGGCAGCAACGTGTTTTGCCTGCGCCTTGTCCATGGCGAGCGCCGAAGCCAGGACGCCGGAATGGGTGTAGGGAATTTCCAGATATTCGAGAATGCCCTGGATCGTACCGTCCTCACCGAACGGACCATGAAGGGCATTGAAGGCGACATCCGGGCGCAGTTCGGCAAGAACCGAAGCGACATCGCGCGCGACGTCTACACGCGTGACGCGGAAACCTTCCAGCTCCAGAGCATCGGCGCATGCAGCCCCGGACGACAGGCTCACCGGTCGCTCCGAAGAAAATCCGCCCATAAGGACAGCTACATGCTTGCCGTTCATTCATACCCCCGAAAATACGCCACTATCGCAACGCTTGCTTGCGCCTGGCTTGTTCCGGCATCGCGAGTCGCCGGTGGCCATCGGGGGCACTAGAACGGCATTATAGTTAATGAACCGTTTACTTTTGTTAACCTTAGTCGGGAAACGACCGGAACGGCCACGTGAAAACGTAGCGAATACAACGCTTTCTGGCGCGAAATCAGCGCCTTGGCGCTACCTGTTTACACAAAACGCAAAGTGCTAAAAAATGAAGACCCCGCACCAATTCGATGCGGGGTCACAGTGATTGGCGGTATTTTCAGCTGACAGCGCCGCGCCTGAAACATGATGCGCTAAGGACGCTGAACGGCTCAAACTTGCATGATATTCTCGTTAGGCCAGTTCGGCCTTAAGGGAATTATGCGCGAGCGATGCGTCGTCTTCGCCGACAATCTTCCAGACGATTCCGGCGATCGCTGCGCCGACGATCGGCGCCAGCCAGAAGAGCCACAGCTGCGCCAGTGCCCAGTCTCCGACGAACAGCGCCTGCCCCGTCGAACGGGCAGGATTGACCGACGTATTGGTGACCGGGATCGACACCAGATGGATCAGCGTCAGCGCCAGGCCGATGGCGATCGGTGCAAAGCCCGAGGGCACGCGGCCATGGGTGGCGCCGAGAATGATGAACAGGAAGAAGAAGGTCATCACCACTTCCATCACCAGCGCCGCGGTCAGCGAATAGCCACCGGGCGAATGCTCGCCATAGCCGTTGGCGGCAAATCCGCCGAGCTGGAAGTCCGCCTTGCCGCTGGCAATGATGTAGAGAACGGCTGCCGCGACGATCGCGCCCAGAACCTGGGCGATGATGTAGCCGATGAGATTGGAGGCCGGGAACTTGCCGGCAACGGTCAGGCCAACGGAAACGGCCGGGTTGAAATGGCCGCCGGAAATGCCGCCGACGGCATAGGCCATGGTGAGAACGGTGAGGCCGAAGGCGAAGGAGACACCGAGCAGGCCAATGCCAACCGCCGGAAACGCGGCCGCCAGCACCGCGCTGCCGCAGCCGCCGAAAACGAGCCAGAATGTACCGAGAAATTCCGCAGAAAGCTTCTTGAACATGCATTCTCTCCCGAAAACCGAAGCCCATCGCTTCAGCTGCCCAGAGTTTGCCACATTTTGATTCCGGTCAACCCCGGTTGTGACGGGAGCGTCATCGCCCGTAAAACACGAAACCGCACGCCGGACCTTCGCTGATCTGCCTATTTTGGAAGCAGCGGCGGTTGCGATTCGCGCGAGCCATGCAGCCTCGGAATAATGCTGCGTCACTCCTCGGTTTCGTTCGCATTTCTTACGATTCCAGGGTTTCATCATGCGGAAACTTGCGCTAAGACGCCCCGACCGCCTCCCAAGACGGCATGACATCCATATCAGGAACGATAACAATGACAGACGCGACAACCTCCCTGTCGCCGAAGGATAACGCGTTGCAGACGCCGGCAGTGAACTCCCCTGCCCGGGTGCTGTTCGCCAGCCTCGTCGGCACCACCATCGAATTCTTCGACTTCTACGTTTACGCCACCGCAGCGGTGCTCGTATTCCCGCATCTCTTCTTCCCGACCGCCGATCCGACATCGGCCATGCTGCAGTCCTTCGCCACCTTCTCCATCGCCTTTTTCGCCCGTCCGTTCGGCGCGGTGATCTTCGGCCATTTCGGCGACAAGGTCGGCCGCAAGGCGACCCTGGTCGCAGCGCTGATGACCATGGGCATCTCCACCGTCGTCATCGGCCTCTTGCCGACCTATGCGTCGATCGGCGTCGCGGCCCCGCTGCTGCTCGCCCTTTGCCGCTTCGGCCAGGGTCTCGGCCTCGGCGGCGAATGGGGCGGCGCAGTGCTGCTCGCAACCGAGAACGCGCCCGAGGGCAAGCGCACATGGTACGCCATGTTCCCGCAGCTCGGCGCGCCGATCGGCTTCATCCTGTCGGCGGGCACCTTCCTCATCCTCGGCGAAGTCATGACTGACGAGGCCTTCCTCGCCTGGGGATGGCGCGTGCCCTTCATTGCCAGCATCCTGCTGGTCATCGTCGGCCTCTATGTCCGCCTGAAGATCACCGAGACGCCGGAATTCCAGAAGGCGATCGACAAGCGCGAGCGCGTCCAGGTTCCGATCGCGCAGATCTTCCGGTTCCACAAGCGCAGCCTCGTGCTCGGCACCTTCGTGGCGCTTGCCACCTTCGTGCTGTTCTATCTGATGACGGTATTCTCGCTGTCCTGGGGCACGGCCAAACTCGGCTATTCGCGTGAGCAGTTCCTCGTGGTGCAGATGACCGGCGTCGTGTTCTTCGGCCTGATGATCCCGGTTTCGGGCATCCTGTCGGACCGTTACGGCCGCCGCCTGGTGCTGATCGTCACCACCATCGCCATCGGCGCCTTCGGCCTGGTCATGGCTCCGCTGCTGGCTGGCGGTCTCGGCGGTGCCTTCCTGTTCTCCATCCTCGGCCTCGGCCTGATGGGGCTCACCTATGGTCCGATCGGTGCTGCGCTCGCCGCGCCGTTCCCGACCTCGGTACGCTATACCGGCGCGTCGATGACCTTCAACCTCGCCGGCATCTTCGGCGCGTCGCTCGCGCCCTATATCGCCACCTGGCTCGCCACCAACTACAGCCTCGACCATGTCGGCTACTACCTGCTGGCGGCCGCTGCGATCACGTTGGTATGCTTGGTGCTCTCCACCGAGGAAGAAGTCTCGGCCTGACCGCATCGTCAGCGTTTCGGCGCGGCAGACACCCAATCACGAAGGGCCGCAGCGGTAACGCTGCGGCCCTTTTGCGTTGATTGCAAGTTCGTCAATCTCCCCCTGCTTCGGCTTTTCCTCCCGCCGCCTCGGCGTGTCATACCATCAGCCTCAATGCCTCCTCCCCGAACCTCGGCCCTCCGCCCGTCACTCTTGGGCTCTCAATTTGTCACCCTCGACCTCGCCTTCCGTCATCCTCGGGTTTGCCCCGAGGATCCAGCCTCCGCGTAAGGGTGTCCAACTGAGACTGTGGATGCTCCGGTCGAGCCCGAGCATGACGGAGAGAGGGAGATCTCTGGAGCGAGGGGCACCAGACACGCAAAAGGGCCACAGCGTTGCCGCTGCGGCCCTTCTCAAATGACTTGTTCGCTCGAGCTCAGGCGATGCCGCGGCCGAGGAATTCCTTGATCTCGTAGCCGGGCATGAAGGTGCCGATGCGCTTGATCTCCCACTCCAGCCGAACGCCGGCATGTTCGAGCACGCGGTTGCGCACGGTCTCGCCGAGATATTCCAGCTCGTAGCCGGTCGCCTGGCCGGTGTTGATCATGAAGTTGCAGTGCAGCGGCGACATCTGCGCGCCGCCGATCATCATGCCGCGGCAACCCGCTTCGTCGATCAGCTTCCAGGCCGAATGGCCGTCCGGGTTCTTGAAGGTCGAGCCGCCGGTCTTCTCGCGGATCGGCTGCACGGTTTCGCGGTGCTGGCGCACGGCGTCCATGTCGGTGCGGATCTTGTTCTTGTCTTCGGCATAACCTTCGAAGATGGCGTGCGTGAAGATCAGGTCCTTGGCCGCCGCGGAATGGCGATAGCCGTAGCCCATGTCGGCATTCGACAGCACATGCGAATTGCCCTGGCGATCGACCGCATGGACCTCGACCACGCGCTCGCGCGTCTCCGAGCCGTTGGCGCCGGCGTTCATGCGCAATGCGCCGCCGATCGCGCCGGGAATACCGTAATAGAAGTAGAAGCCGCCGATGCCGTTATCGAGCGCCATTGCTGCGATGTTCTTGTCCGGGCAGATGGCGCCGGCCTTGATGCGGTTCTCGCCAACGAGTTCGAGATCGCCAAAACCCTTTGCCGAAAGCCGGATGACGACGCCCGGAATGCCGCCATCGCGCACCAGCAGGTTCGAGCCGACGCCCATGACCATGACCGGCACATCAGGGGGCACCAGCTTCAGGAAGGTGATGAGATCGTCGGTGTCGTGCGGCTGGAACATCAGCTCGGCAAGACCACCGGCGCGGAACCAGGTCACGCGATCCATCGGCGCATCAGGCGTGATGCGGCCGCGAACAGCGTTGACCCCGCTTCCGAGCGCTTCGAGTAGTTTCTGACCGTTGACCTGTTTCATGCTCAATTTCCTGAAATGTCTGCGAGTTCCCGTGGCAGGGCAGCGGCCCAGTAGGTGATGCTGCCAGCCCCCAAGAGAACCACAAAATCACCCGGCTGCGCAATCTTGCTGACAACCGGCGCGATTGTTTCGGGTCCGACCACATGCCGGGCGTCGCGATGACCGCCGGCCTTGATGCGGTTGACAAGTTCTTCGGCGTTGACGCCGTCGATCGCTTCCTCGCCGGCCGCATAAACAGGCGCGATCAGAACCGTGTCGGCATCGTTGAAGCAGGCGGAAAAATCTTCAAACAGGCTCGCGAGGCGCGAGAAACGGTGCGGCTGGTGCACGGCAATGATTCGGCCCTGGCAGGCCTCGCGCGCCGCCCTGAGCACGGCCTTGATCTCGACCGGATGGTGACCGTAGTCATCGTAGACGCGCACGCCGTTCCAGTCGCCGGTAAAGGTGAAGCGGCGCTTGACGCCGCCAAAGGAGGCAAGTCCCTTGGCGATCGCCTCGGGGCTGACGCCGAGGCGCTGAGCGACCGCGATCGCAGCCGTGGCGTTCGACACGTTATGCCGGCCGGGCATCGGCAGGCGCAGGTCCTTCATCGTGATCACCTGGCCGGTGCGGCGGCGGCGGATCTCGATGTCGAAGACGGAGGTGGCGCCGTCCATGCGGATGTTGTGGAAGCGCACGTCGGCCTGCGGGTTTTCGCCGTAGGTGACGACCTTGCGGTCCTCGATCTTGCTGACCATGGTCTGCACTTCGGGGTGATCGAGGCAGAGCACGCCAAAGCCGTAGAACGGTACGTTCTCGACGAACTGGCGGAACGCGGCGCGCACGGCGTCGAAATTGCCGTAGTGGTCGAGATGCTCAGGGTCGATATTGGTGACGACGGCGACATCGGCAGGCAGCTTGAGGAAGGTGCCGTCGGACTCGTCGGCCTCGACCACCATCCACTCGCCCTCGCCCATGCGGGCATTGGTGCCGTAGGCATTGATGATGCCGCCGTTGATCACAGTCGGATCGAGCTCGCCGGCATCGAGAAGGGCGGCGACCATCGAGGTCGTCGTCGTCTTGCCGTGGGTGCCGCCGATGGCGATCGCGTTGCGGAAGCGCATCAGCTCGGCCAGCATCTCGGCGCGGCGCACGACCGGCAGCAGTTTCTCGCGCGCGGCGATCAGCTCGGCATTATCCTTCTTGATCGCGGTCGAAACGACGACGACTTCGGCATCGCCGATGTTTTCGGCCTTGTGGCCGACGAACACCTCGATGCCCTTGTCGCGCAGGCGCTGGACATTGGCACTATCAGACTGGTCGGAGCCCTGCACCCGGTGACCGAGATTATGCAGCACCTCGGCGATACCGCTCATGCCGATACCGCCGATACCGATAAAATGGACCAGACCGATCGTCTTCGGCATTTTCATGAGCGCTTTTCCTTGAATGTCTCGACTGTCAAACCGCTGGCAATAGCCTCTACCAGGGATGCAAGCAAGCGTGCGGCATCCGGCTTTCCGGTTTCGCGCGCATGGGCGGCCATCTGCGCCAGCGATTGCGGATTGGCCATGGCATCGGCAAGAATGCCGGCAAGGCGCTCGGCGGTCAGCTCCGCCTGGGTGATCACCTTTGCGCCGCCCTTGGCGGCAATCGCCGCTGCATTGGCTGCCTGATCGTGATCGAGCGCGTAAGGATAGGGAACGAGGATCGCCGGCCGGCCGATCACGGCAAGTTCTGAAACCGTCGAGGCGCCAGAGCGGCAGATGACGAGTTGGGCATCGGCGATGCGCTCGGCCATGTCGGTGAAGAACGGTGACACGTCGGCGGGAACACCAAGCTTCTCATAGGTGGCGACGACGCCGTCACGATCTTCCGGGCGCGCCTGCTGCGTCACCTTCAGCCGCTGGCGAAGCGCGTCGTCCAGACGGCAGATCGCCTGCGGGATCGCCTTCGAAAAATATTGCGCGCCCTGGCTGCCGCCGAAGACGACGAGGTGGAACGGCGCCTCACCGGCCGTCGCGACATAGGGGACCTTGGCAGCCTCGAGCACGGCCGGGCGCACCGGGTTGCCCGTCGTCACCGTCTTTGCGGCAAAGGCGCCGGTGCCCTCGGGCAGGAAGCCGCCGGCGATCGCCTTGACGCGGGACGCGAGCGCCTTGTTGGCACGGCCCATCACCGCGTTCTGCTCATGGATCATCGACGGCACGCCCATGCCCGTTGCCGCCAGAAGCGGCGGCACGGTCGGGTATCCGCCGAAGCCGACGACGGCTTTCGGCCGCAGCCGGGCAATCAGCCGGCGCGCAGCGCGCATGCCGGTCCACAGCGTCCACAGCGAGCGCACCACATGAATGGGGTTCTTCGAGCCGATCGTCGCCGACGGCACCACATGCACCTCGTCGGCCGGAAACTTGCCGGCAAAACGTTCGGCGCGGCTGTCGGTCACCAGATGCACCGAATAGCCGTTGGCCTTCAGCTCGTGCGCAAGCGCCTCGGCTGGAAACAGATGGCCGCCGGTACCCCCGGCGGCAAGAAGGATAATGCCTTTGGTCATATTTTACTCCGCCGGCACGCCAATGCCGGACCGAAACAGGCTGCGCTCCACGGCGCGCTTCTCCGGGCGATGGCGCGTGAGCGCCAGGATGAAGCCGGCGGTGACGCAGATCGCCACCATGGACGAGCCGCCATAGGAGATCAACGGCAGGGTCATGCCCTTAGCCGGAAGCAGTTCGAGGTTCACGCCGATGTTGATCATCGACTGGATGCCAATCTGCAGCACGAGACCGGCAACGGCGAAGCGGTTGAAGTCGTTGCGCTCACGGAAGGCGTGGTTGAGCCCGCGCAGCACCAGAAAGGCAAAGATCATCACGATCAGCATGCAGAAGACGATGCCGAATTCCTCGGCTGCCACCGAGAATACGAAGTCGGTGTGGCTATCCGGAATGATGCGCTTGACGATGCCTTCGCCCGGGCCGCGGCCGAACCAGTCGCCGCGGATGATCGCCTCGCGCGCCGTGTCCATCTGGAAGGTATCGCCCTCCCCGGTCAGGAACTTGTCGATACGGCCGGCCACGTGCGGCAGCATGGTATAGGCGACGAAGAAGCCGCCGAAGGCAGCACCGGCGAGCACGATGATCCACAGCCACGGCATGCCGGCCATGAAGAACATGCCGCCCCAGACCGCGGTCGTCAGGATCGTCTGGCCAAGGTCGGGCTGAGCGACGAGCAGCGCGCCGACGATGCCGAAAAGCAGGATCGCAAAGAGATTGCCGGGAATTTCCGGTTGGCGCGCATGTTCAGAGAACAGCCAGGCGCAGACGACCACGAAGGCCGGCTTCATGAATTCGGAGGGCTGGATGGAAATGCCGGCGATCGAGATCCAGCGCATCGAGCCCTTGACCTCCTGGCCGATGAACAGGACCAGCACCATCATGGCAAGCGAGACGCCGAGCAGGATGATCGCGGCGCGGCGCACCTGCCTTGGCGAGAGGAAGGAGATCGCGACCATCACCACCAGCGAGGGCAGGAGGAAGACGGCATGGCGCTTGACGAAGTGGAAGCTGTCGAGGCCGATGCGTTCGGCGACCGCCGGGCTTGCCGCGAAGGACAGCATGAAGCCCACGCCCATCAACAGGATGAAGGTCGCCAGGAAGAACCTGTCGATTGTCCAGAACCAGTCGGCCACAGGGCCACGTTCGGCTCGGCTTACCATCTTGTCAGTCCCCTTTATCAGGCGCGCCTGCGCCAAACGTCCGAAACCCCGGCATCACAGACCCGTCGCGCGCCGGATGAGCGCGCGGTCGGGGCAGCGTCAGATCAGCATCGTCACGCCCTGCAATGCCCTAACGTGTCCGACGAAGGCATCGCCGCGTATTTCAAAGTTCTTATACTGGTCGAAGCTTGCGCAAGCCGGGGATAACATCACCGCCGAAGCGCCCTTGCCGTCCCCTTCCGCGTCCGCCGCGGCATGGGCCACGGCCTTTTCCAGCGTGCCGGATATCTCGAATGGCACAGCCTCGCCGAGCGTCGCGGCAAAGGCCGGTGCGGCCTCGCCGATCAGGTAGGCCTTGACGATCTTCGGGAAGAACGGCGACAGCGAGGTGATTCCGCCCTCCTTCGGCAGGCCGCCGGCAATCCAGTAGATCCGCTCGTAGCTCGACAGCGCCGGCGCCGCCGCATCGGCATTGGTCGCCTTGCTGTCGTTGACGAACACCACCGCGCCCTTGCGGCCGACCGGCTGCATGCGATGCTTCAAGCCGGGAAAACTTTTCAGCCCCTGGCGTATCTCATCCTCGCTGACACCGACGGAAAGGCAGGCGGCGATTGCGGCTGCCGCATTCTGCGCATTGTGGCCGCCGCGCAGCGTCTGGATGCCATCGAGATCGACGAAGAGGCGCGAGGTTCCACCTTGCGCGTACAGGATGCGCGAGCCGTCGGCATGGAACCCGTCGGCCAGCACATGCCGGCGCGAGATGCGAACCACCTTGGTGCCCGCCCGCTCGACGCGGTCGGCAATCAGCGCGCAGAAACTGTCGTCGACGCCGACGATCGCCGTGCCGCTGCCGGCCACCAGCCGCTCCTTGATCTCGGCATAATGCTGCATGGTGCCGTGGCGATCGAGATGATCGGGCGTGAGATTGAGCAGGATGCCGGCCGTCGGGTTGAGCGTCGGCGCCAGATCGATCTGGTAGGACGAGCACTCGACCACGTAGAAGCGGCCAGCCTTCGGCGGTTCGAGCGTCAGCACGGCGGTGCCTATATTGCCGCCGAGCTGCGTGTCGCGGCCGCTTTCCTTCAGGATATGGGCGATCAGCGCCGTGGTCGTCGATTTGCCGTTGGTGCCGGTAATGGCGATGAACGGGCAATCGGGCGCCTGGGCCCGGCGCTCGCGCACGAAAAGCTCGACGTCGCCGATGATTTCGACACCGGCGGCATGCGCGAGGTCAACGGTCCAGTGCGGCTTCGGATGGGTTAGCGGCACGCCGGGCGAAAGCACGAAGGCGGCAAAGGCGCGCCAGTCGATGCCGTGCAGGTTCGCCGTCGGCACACCCGCTTCGCCGGCCTTGGCGACGCTGTCGGGATTGTCGTCCCAGGCCGTTACCTCGGCCCCGCCGGCGACCAGCGCCTGCGCGGTCGCCAGCCCCGAGCCGCCGAGCCCGAAGAGAGCGACCTTCCTGCCCTTGAATGTGCTGACCGCAATCATCGTCTGATCACCGCAGCTTCAGGGTGGACAGGCCGACCATCGCCAGGATGACGGCGATGATCCAGAAGCGGATCACGACCTGGCTTTCCGTCCAGCCCTTCTTTTCGAAGTGGTGGTGGATCGGCGCCATCAGGAAGACGCGGCGGCCGGTGCGCTTGAACCAGAACACCTGGATGATCACCGACAGCGTTTCCATGACGAACAGGCCACCGATGATGATCATGACAAATTCGTGCTTGACGGCGACGGCAACGGTGCCGATCAGGCCGCCCAGCGCCAGCGAACCGGTGTCGCCCATGAAGATGGCCGCCGGCGGCGCATTGAACCATAGGAAGCCGAGGCCGGCGCCGATGACCGCGCCGAGGATGACGGCAAGCTCGCCCGTACCGGGCACGAAATGGATCTGCAGATAGTTGGCGAAAACGGCGTTACCGGCGAGATAGGCGATGAGGCCGAAGGCGGCCGCGGCGATCATGACAGGCACGATGGCAAGCCCGTCGAGACCGTCCGTCAGGTTCACCGCATTGCCGGCGCCGACGATGACGAAGCCGCCGAACAGCACGAAGAAATAGCCGAGATTGATCACCAGATCCTTGAAGAAGGGGAACGTGACCGAGGAGCCGAAGGTCGAGCCGGCGGTACCGCCCGACAGCGATGCCTGCATCATGAAGAACACCGCAATCGCAGCGATGATGAACTCGAAACCGAGGCGCGCCTTGCCGGAAAAGCCCTTGTCCGACTGCTTGGTGACCTTGAGGTAGTCATCATAAAAGCCGATGGCGCCGAAACCGAGCGTGACGAGAAGGGTCGACACCACATAGACGCTCGAAAGATCGGCCCACAGAAGCGACGACACGACGATGCCCGCCAGAATCATCAACCCGCCCATCGTCGGCGTGCCGGCCTTCTTGAAATGCGTCTGCGGTCCATCGGCGCGGATAGGCTGGCCCTTGCCCTGACGGATGCGGAGCGAGGCAATCATGCGCGGACCGAAAAGAAAAACGATCAAAGCCGAAGTGAAAAGCGCTGCACCGGTACGGAACGTGATGTAGCGAAAGAGATTGAAAAATTGAAAGTGGTCCGCCAGTTCCACGAGCCAGATGAGCATTAAGGGACCTTTCCCCAAAGGTTTAAAATCGGACACCGTCCAACAGAATCATCTGAAAAACGATACGCGCTTGTATACAAAAGTGTTAGGCCGCGCTGCCTAACCCAAGGCTGTATCCACCGCCGCCGGCATCGGCGGCGACCACCGCAACGCTGCGCGCTGCAAGAGGCGCGCGGAGGTCGCGGCAGTCATTTCGTCGGCTGCGTCATCGCCCCTGAACCGCTTGCGGCACGGCAATCACGCAGTCGCTTCGTTCCCCTCGGCCTCAGGCTCCGGATAGGCTTCGATCAGTGCGTGCACGATCTTGACGCAGCCCGTGCCCTTCGAAGACTTGACCATCACCACGTCGCCGGCCGCAACCGCGCCGAGTGCATAGGCCTTCAGATCGTCGACGGTTTCGCGGTAGACGACGGAGACTTCCGGCGGCAGCGCGTCGCGCAGGTGCGCCATCAGCGGCCCGGCAAGCCAGACATCGGTAATGCCGGCTTCGACCAGCGGCCTGGCGAGTGCTGCGTGAACGTCGACCGCGTGGTCGCCCATCTCCAGCATGTCGCCGAGCACGGCGATGCGGCGCCCGCCAGGTGCGGGTGCAGCATCCTGCAGCAGCGAAATCGCCGCGCGCATTGAGGTCGGATTGGCGTTGTAGCTTTCGTCGATCAGCGTCAGCGTGCTGGGGCCAACCAGCAATTGGTGCCTGCGTCCCCTGCCCGTTTCGGCCTGTATGGTCGCGAGCGACGAGGCGGCGTAGTCGACATCGGCGCCGACGAGCTTCACGGCTGCGAGCACCGCAAGGGCGTTTTCGGCGATATGACGGCCGGGAGCGCCGATGGTGATTTCCATCGTCCGGCCGCCAAGGGCTGCCCAAAGTACCGATCCATCCGCAGCACCGGCAAACTCGACGAGGCGGAACTCCGCCTTCGGGTTGACGCCGAACGAGTGGATATAGCTGACGCCTGCCGTGCCGGCGGCCTTCTCGAGCAGCTTGTACTGGGCACTGTCGTGATTGATGACCGCGTGGCCGCCGTTGACGACGCCCTCGAAGATCTCGGCCTTGGCTTCGGCGATCTGGTCCAGGCTCTCGAAGTTTCCGAGGTGGGCGGCCGCGATGCTGGTGACGATTGCCACATGCGGGCGGACCATCTTCGTCAGCGGCCGGATTTCGTCCGGATGGTTCATGCCGATTTCGAAAATGCCGAAATCCGTGGCCTCGGGCATGCGCGCAAGCGTCAGCGGCACGCCCCAATGATTGTTGAACGAGGCGACGGAGGCATGCACGCGTCCCTGCGGCACCAGCACATGCCGCAGCATCTCCTTGGTGGTGGTCTTGCCGACCGAACCGGTGACGGCGATGATCTTGGCGGCGCTGCGATCGCGCGCCGCACATCCAAGCCGGATCATCGCTTCAAGCACGTCGTCGACGACGATCATCGGCGCGCTGAGGCGGCCGAGCGCCGGCAGCTTGCCTTCGCTGACCACCAGAAGTGCGGCGCCATTGGCGAGCGCAAGGCCGGCATAGTCGTGGCCGTCGACCCGATCGCCCTTGATCGCGAAGAAGGCTTCGCCCTTGCCGACCGAGCGGCTGTCGATCGATATCCCGCTTACTCCTTCGGGCAGGTTTCCAACCGGACGGCCGTTCATTGCGGCCAGAAGATCGCTGCTTGTCCAGAGCCAGTTCAAATCACAGACCTCCCAATGCCTTGCGGACTTCCGCATGATCCGAGAACGGCAGCGTGACGGAACCGACCGTCTGGCCTTCCTCATGTCCCTTGCCCGCGATGATGAGCGTGTCGCCGCTAGCCAGCATGCCGACGGCGGCGCGGATCGCTTCGGCACGGTCGCCGATTTCGGTCGCGCCTGGAGCAGCAACCATGATTTCCGAGCGGATCACCTCCGGCACTTCCGAGCGCGGATTGTCATCCGTGACGATCACAACGTCGGCAAGCCGCGTGGCGATCTCGCCCATGATCGGCCGCTTGCCCTTGTCGCGGTCGCCGCCGCAACCGAAGACCACGATCACCCGGCCTGTCGTGAACGGCCGCACCGACGCCAGCACGTTTTCGAGCGCATCGGGCTTGTGGGCGTAGTCTACATAGGCGAGCGCGCCATCGCGCGTCTGGCCGACCAGTTCGAGGCGGCCGGAGGCACCCTGCAGCTTTTCAAGCGCCGAGAACGCCGCTTTGGCGCTGATGCCGGTCGAGATCGCCAGGCCAGCGGCGACAAGCGCGTTGGCAACCTGGAAGTCGCCGGCAAGCGGAATGTGGATTTCGAAGATGTCGTCGCCGACATGGACTTCAGCAGATTGTTTGTGGCGGAAATGCTCGACCCGCTTCAGCGAGATGAATTCGCCCTTGCGGCCGACGGTGCGCACATCGAGCTTGGCCTTGCGGGCAGCGGCGATCGCCTGTTGCGACCACTGGTCGTCGGCAAAGATCACCGCGGGCGCGCCCGTCGGCAGCAACGCTTCAAACAGCCGCATCTTGGAGGCCATGTAGTGCTCGACCGTCGGGTGGTAGTCCATGTGGTCGCGGCCGAGATTGGTGAAGGCGGCTGCCGAAAGCTTGACGCCATCGAGCCGGCTCTGGTCGAGGCCGTGGCTGGAAGCCTCCATCGCCGCATGGGTGACACCGGCGTCAGCGAGCTCGGCGAGAAGCTTGTGCAGAGAAACAGGATCGGGCGTGGTCAGCGAGCCATAGTCGTTGCGGCCGGGCGCAACCACGCCTGTGGTGCCGATCATCGCGGCCGCGAGGCCCGAGTGCGCCCAGATCTGCCGGGTGAAGGAGGCGACTGAGGTCTTGCCGGCAGTCCCTGTCACAGCAACCATCGTCTCTGGCTGGCGGCCGTAGAAGGCAGCGGCCGCGCGCGCCAGAAAAGCGCGCGGGTTGCCGAGTGAGAGAACGGGCGCTGAAGCGCCATCCGGCTTTGCATTGGTTTCGGCAACGACGGCCACGGCGCCGCGCGCCAGCGCATCGGCGATATAGCTGGTGCCGTTCGCCTTGGTGCCGGAGACGGCAACGAAAAGATCCCCTGGCTGCACATGCCGACTGTCGGCCGTAATGCCGGCAACCTCGATCTGCGAGGAAGCGCCATCCAGTTGCGCAGAAAGTTCAGGGAAGCTCGTTCCCGCCAGGTCTATTATCTTCATGAACCGCACGTCTCACATCGCTCTCAATCCGCCGGAATCGCGAATCGTCCCGCATTCTCATTTCATGCCTAATAAGACACAAGCATGGCAGAACCATCTTCTCCGAACTTCGGTTCGACGCCGAGAAGCGGTGCAGAGCGGCTGATGATGTCGCGAACCATGGGCGCGGCATTCGAGCCGGCGGTCCGTCCGCCGCCTTCGCCGGTCTTCGGCGCGTCGATGAAAGTCAGCACGATGTACTTCGGATTGTCGATCGGAAAGGCTGCGAGAAAGGCGTTGAAGTTCTGGTCGCTGGCATAGCGGCCGTTGACGACCTTGTCGGCGGTGCCGGTCTTGCCGCCGACGTTGAAGCCCGGCACCTGCGCGCGCTTGCCCGAGCCGGCGATGCCGTTCCAGCGCAGCAGGAAGCGCATGTCGTCGCTGGTGCTTTTCTTGACGACGTTGGTCGCCAGTTCGTCGGCTTGTGCCTCCGAGCGCGGCAGGAAGGTCGGCGGGATCAGCTTGCCGCCGTTGACGAGTGCTGCACCGGCAACCGCCGTCTGCAGCGGCGTCGTCGAGACGCCGTGGCCGAAGGAGATGGTGATCGAGTTGATCTTCTTCCATTCGCGCGGCTGGCTCGGCGATTTGACCTCAGGCAATTCGGTCGGCAGCTTCGACAGAAGGCCGATGCGGGTCAAAAATTCCTTGTGGCCGGGAATGCCGATGAGGTCGGCGATCTTCGCCGTGCCGATGTTCGACGAATACTGGAAGATTTCCGGAACCGTCAGCACGCGGCGCTTGCCGTGGAAGTCCTTGATGGTGAAGCCGCCGATGCGGATCGGTGCTGTGGCGTCGAAGCTGTCGTTCAGCGTCACCTTGCCGGAATCAAGCCCCATGGCGATGGTGAAGGTCTTGAAGGTCGAGCCCATCTCGAACGTGCCGTTCGACATGCGGTTCATCCAGCCTTCTTCCGCACCTTCGGCCGGCTTGTTGGGATCGTAGTCTGGAACTGACGCCATCGCCAGCACTTCACCGGTGTTGACGTCGAGCACGACGGCGCCGGCGGCCAGCGCCTGGTAGTTCTTCATGCCCGAGTCGATGACGTCGCGCACGATGTTCTGCACCCGAACGTCGATCGACAGCTTGACCGGCTCGAGTTTGGCATCGCTGGTCATGCCGATGGCGGCGAGATCGGCGAGCCCCTGTCCGTCGATGTAGCGTTCCATGCCGGCAACGCCGCGGTTGTCGATGTTGACGTGGCCGAGGATATGCGCGGCGGTCGGGCCACCGGGATAGAAGCGGCGCTTTTCCGGACGGAAGCCGACGCCGGGAATGCCGAGCGCCAGGATCTCGCTCTGTTGCTTCGGGGTCAACTGGCGGCGCAGCCACTGGAAGCGCGATTTAGATTTCAGCTTGTTGTAGATGTCGCGGGCATTGAGATCGGGCAGAACCGTTGCCAGACGCTCGACCGCCTCGTCGGCATCGACGATCTTGTGCGGCTCGGCATAAAGCGAGACCGTGCGGATGTCGGTGGCGAGGATCTCGCCGTTGCGGTCGAGAATATCGGGGCGCGAGGCCATCAGGTTGTCGGCGCGACCGATGCTCGACACCGTCTCCGGCTGCGCCATGCCGTATTGCACCAGCCGGCCGCCGATGACCGCATAGACGATGCCGAAGCTGGCGATGATGATCGCGACGCGGTTCTTCGCCTGATTGGTGGTCTTCTTGCGCGTGCCCTGGAAAGTGACGTTGAGCTTGGCCTCGGCCGGCAGGTTGTTGCCGCCTGCGGAGAAATGCGCCTTGCTCTTCAGAACCATGATGCGGGAGAGAAACGACATCAGCGCGCCACCGAACCTGTTGCGATATTATCGGTCGTCTTTTCCGACGCCATTTCGGCGGCGAGCTTCTTTTCTTCTTCCGTCGGCGGCAGATCGGCCTTCAGCATCGGCAGCTCCTGCGGGCGGACGAGCTGGGTGGACGGCGTCGGCGCCAGCTGCAGATCGGCGCCGAAGGCACCAACCAGACGTTCCAAACGGTTCGGCTGCGTCAGCAGCGCCCAGTCGGCACGCAGAAGATCGATCGTGTCCTCTTCGAGCTTGATGGCCGCGTCTAGCTTGCGCACCTCTTCCAGCTTGTTTTCGGCACGATGCTTGATCGTGTAGGTGACCGTGGCGGCTGCCGTCATGACGACGATCAGGACTATGTCGAGTGTTCGCAGCATATCTCTCTCAGCCCCCCAACCGTGCAAGGCTCGCCAGTTCCGGCAGATTGAAAATGGATAGATCGTTTCCCGGCGATGGCGCTTCCGTGCGAA
Source organism: Ensifer sp. 4252 (assembly GCF_050434565.1). Lineage (NCBI taxonomy): Bacteria > Pseudomonadati > Pseudomonadota > Alphaproteobacteria > Hyphomicrobiales > Rhizobiaceae > Ensifer > Ensifer sp. 4252. Next base: position 171,231 of record NZ_JBNDIU010000004.1, on the reverse strand, counting down.
TACCGGCTCTGAGCTTGGCAGACCGGGCGCGCGGATTGAGGGACGCTTCTTCCTCGCTGGCAGCCACCATAGGCTTTCCAACTGGTGTGAAGGTTGCCGCACGCGCTGTCACCAGCGGCAGATGCCGCGAGCCTGCAGCCTTGCCCGAGCGATCCTGGAAGAAGGCCTTGACGATCCGGTCTTCGAGCGAATGGAAGGTGACGACCACGAGGCGGCCGCCCGGCTTCAGCGCCCGCTCGGCGGCAAAAAGCGCCTGGGCGAGCTCGCCGAGTTCGTCATTGACGAAAATGCGCAACGCCTGGAAAACGCGCGTGGCCGGATGGATCTTGTCCTTGGCCTTGCGCGGCGTGACGATTTCGATGAGCCCGGCGAGATCGCGGGTGGTCTCGAACGGCGTTTCTGCCCTGCGCTTTTCGATGGCGCGGGCGATCCGGCCCGACTGCTTTTCCTCACCGAGGAAGCCGAAGATGCGGATGAGGTCGGAAACCTTGGCCCGGTTGACGACATCGGCGGCAGAGACGCCGGCTGCCGACATGCGCATATCGAGCGGGCCTTTCTTCTGAAAGGAGAAGCCGCGCTCGGGCTCGTCGATCTGCATCGACGACACGCCGATATCGAGCACCACGCCATCGAGACTGCCGGCTGGCGCATGCTCGGCGAGCTGCGAAAAGCGGGAGTGAATGAGCTTGAGCTTGCCACCCGCAGCCGCAACCATCGGCTGGCCCGCGGCGATCGCCGTCGGATCGCGATCGAGCGCGATCACATCGGCGCCAGCATCGAGGATGGCGGATGCATAACCACCGGCACCGAACGTGCCGTCGAGAATGACCTTGCCGGGGGCCGGATCGAGCGCGGCGAGAACCTCGCTCAAGAGGACGGGAATGTGACGGACCGGTCCGCCATCGGCTTCAGAAGTCCCTCCGCCTTGTTCCGTCACCATTCCGCCTCTCCATTCTATTCCGGACGCAACCCCCGTGACTTGCGCCCTTCCCGGGCCGCCGCTTGCGCCTTTGCAAAGGCCTGCGGCTCCCAGAGCTGAAAATAATCGCCCCGCCCGACGAACATCACGTCGGTCGAGATACCGGTGAAGTCGCGGATGAAATCCGTCACCATCAACCGGCCTTCCGGATCGAGCTTGACGAAGACCCCGCCCCCGTGAACGAGCAGCGACATCTCGTTGGCCGCCGGAGAAAATGGATCCTCGGCCGCCATCTGCCTCTCGAACCGATCCAGGAGCTCCGGCCCGCCGACGCTGATCGCCGGAAAGACGAAATCCTGGAAACAGTATAACTCTCGGACGCCCCCATCCGACAGAACGGATCGAAACGCCGAAGGCACGGACACCCGCCCCTTTGCATCGATCCGATTGGTGGCATTTGACAAGAAGCGGTTCATGACGCGAAACGGCCGCCCAAGACTGACGGGCCATAATCATCGACCCGCGAGAACACTCAACCACACTCACAAAACGCCCCCGCCGGACACCAACATGTCCGCCCATCTCCCGAACCCGGGAGACCTTGGAATTTTGCGATGATGGGCCACGAAGCGGCCCTTGCGCAGTACCATTATGGGATATCATGGGACCATATGGGCGTCAATGGGATTGGGTCTCAAACAGCCGTCGGACTGATCAAAAATTGATAAGCTGTTAAGTTTAATGAAGAGTTACGAAAGCACCCCCGATGCCTCGGAATGCGACGGCCAAACGGCTTCAAATCGTTGGGAAATCAGAATATCAGCAAGATCGCGGAAATGGAGCGCGCGCGTTTCGTGGGCGCGGTTTTCACCAACCGCCAGCGCCGCGAGCATAGAGGTAACGCCGAACCACGTGCCGCCTCAAGCCGCGTCGCAGCCGAAAACATCGCCGGGCAAAAAAGGGGAAAAATTGCCAGTTGGCCTGTAAGCCGGGTTCTGTATGGCCCCGCTGCCCGAAGACAGCAGAACGTGGCAGCCATTCATCTGGGACTACGTTTGCACGCAGCCTCTTGCAACCCACCCGGATGACTGGCCCGGAAACAGGCTGGACGCTTGCGCGTCCGCGTCATCCCTATTCGGTCTTGCTCCCGGTGGGGTTTGCCGTGCCGTCCATGTCGCCATGTCCGCGGTGGGCTCTTACCCCACCCTTTCACCCTTACTCCGCAAGCGGAGCGGTTTGCTTTCTGTGGCACTTTCCCTGAGGTCGCCCTCGCCGGACGTTATCCGGCACCGTATTTCCGTGGAGCCCGGACTTTCCTCCCCCCGCGGCCTTTCGGCACTTGCGGAGCGCGGCTGCCCGGCCAACTGGCAGGCGGTCCTTAACCGACCGGAAGGCGGAGCGCCAGAGAAAAACGGCAGCTTCGACGTTTCCTCCTCGGCACTTTCGCGCTTAGCGGAACGAGATGGCGAAATCCGTCTCATAGGCCGGGTCGTCGATCCGGCCGTCCATCACCAGCATGGCGCCGAGCCTGCCGATCTCGTCGGAGCTTTTTGCCGCCTGGCCGTTGCCGCCCGTCACGACGGCAACGCGGTCGCCGCCGGCAAAGCCGATATAGGGAAAGCCATGGCGGGTGAACGACGTCACGCAGGGGCGGAAATGCGTCGAAACGGGTTTGAAGCCGGGCATCACCTCGGCGAGCAACCCGCCCATGTGCTCCGCTGCCCCGGCGCCGGCGTTGCCCCGGAACCACGCCCGCACCTCGGGCTCGCTCTTGAGAATGCGGTCAGTCGGATCGCCGCCGATCTTGATGTAATGCTTGCCGTCGGCATAGGCGACCGGCGGCAGCAGATAGTAGCTCTTCGCCTGCTCGGGCGATGCACCGATCAGCGATGGCATATGGTCATAGGTTGGTAGATCGCTATCGGCCACTTCCGCGAAGAACACGGTACGCGCCTTGACGACGAGATCGATCGGCCGGGGAAGAAGCGTATCGGAAAGGGAGAAGCCACCGGCGGCAACGATCACGCGTCCCGCATTGAGCGTTGCGCCATCGATCGTCGTGACGACGACGCGGTCGCCGGCTTGCGATACGGTCGCCACTTCGCTGCGCACGATCCGGGCGCCGGCCTTTTCCGCGCAGATCGTCTGCGCCAGAACAAGCGCCCGCGGATTGATGTAGCCGGCCCCTTGCGCCTCGTGGATGCCGGCAAAACCTTCGGGGAAACGGAACCAAGCAAAGCGCTCGGAAAGCGCGCGCTCATCCAGAAGCGGTGCCTCGACGCCGAGCGTATCGCGAGCCTTTGCGACCTTCTCGATATAGTCGTAGCTTCCACCCGGTGCCGGGCCGGCGATCAGGCAGCCGACTTCCGCATAGAAGTCGACGCCGCTTTGCCGGGCGATTTCACCGTAACGGTCGATCGAGCGCTTGGCGAGACGCGCCCAGACCGGATCGTCGTCGATCGTGCGGGTGATGCGGGCATTGTCGTAATGGCTGGAAAAGACGCCGCCGTGATTGGCCCAGTCGCCGGGCTCGTCCGGCCCGACCAAGGCCACCCGCGCGCCGGAGAGCCCCAGGTGCCGGGCTGCCGCCGCGCCCATCATGCCCTTGCCGACAACGATGAAATCAAAGCTTTCCGACATGTCCGTCCCCATCATCTCGATCAGGCGGGGATAACATGCCGGCGCAGATATGACACTGCGGTTGCATCACATTTCGAAGATCGCCGGAACGCGAGACCTGTCCGGCTGGAGCATCCGCCACCGCTTGGGAACGGTCGGCGGATGATGCTCGGTACTCGATAGAAACAATGCCCCGCTACCGGGGCTCTTCCTCAGATCGACATCGATCGAGCGAGGAAGTCATGCCGCACGCTTAAATCCAAAAAAGCGTGCCTTGCGCGCAGTATCTGGCGCGCCGTGTGCTCGGCATCACTCAGTTGATGATGCTCTGAACCTTGCCGCAGTAACGCTTGGAGACCGGGTTCATGCGCGTGGCGCCATGGCCGGCATTGTATCTCAGCACGGTGCCGCAGGTGGTGCCGCCGGACAGATCATGCGCCTTGGCCAGATATTTCATGCCGAACTTGATGTTCGTTTCGGGATCGTAGAGCCCCTTGGAGGAGCCGGAATAGCCCATCATGCGCGCCGTTGCCGGCTTAATCTGCATCAGACCAATTTCGCCGGCGCGGCCGCGAGCCTTCGGGTTGAAGTTGCTTTCGACCTTGACGATCGCATGGGCAAGATCGACCGGTACACCGTACTGGCTGGCGTAGGACTTGATGAGGCTGGTGTACTGCGTGCCCCCTGCGAGGTCCGGTTTCGGGTAGCCTGTCGTCCGCGTAACGGCATTGAGGGATGATGTCTTGATGGTCTTGTCGATATTCCCCGCATACGACGTACCAATCCCGGCGAAGAACATGCCAAAGCATGCCGCCGCCGCAGCAACAGACGATATTCTCATGTAGTTTGAAGTCTCCGGTCTGGGGAATGGACAGCACGGCGCACCCCGCCGTTCAAGCCTCACTTCCCGATCGTTTCATTGACAGGAAATGAGCGTTGCGCCCAGGCGTTCCCTGCAGTTCCAATGGGCGGCAAATGAATGCCGCATCATGGTAAACATGTGGCAACGGAGCAAATTTGTGCGACAAAACACCGGGAAAGCTAATTTAGCACGCAAAAATCTTGCGCGTCAGGCACCAAATTGCGGTAGTCCCGCAAGCAGACGGTGCAACGTATCGAGGGTCGAGATATCGGCGATACCGTCAACCCTTTCCTGGCGAAAATGCCGCTGGAAGGCGGCAACAGTGCCCTCGGTCTTTTCGCAGAATTCGCCAGTGACTTCAATGCCGTAACCGTAGAGCGACAGCATCGACTGGATCGCCTCGACCGGCTGACCGTAATCGCCACGCTGGAAAAAGCGACCGCCGCCGATCGGCGCCGGCTCCACCCAGTGCCCGACGCCCTCGCGATGCAGGCGATGCCACGGAAATTTTTCACCCGGATCGACCTTGCGAATTGGCGCAATATCGCTGTGTGCGAGGACCCGTTCAGGCGCGATCGACCACCGTTCGCCACAGTCTCGACACAATTCGGCGACCGCAGCGATCTGTTTTTCGGGAAAGTCCGGAAGCCCGCCGGGGTGACCGGCATTGGCAATCTCGATGCCGATCGAGCAGGAATTGATGTCCGTCTCACCCTTCCAGAAACTTCTGCCCGCATGCCAGGCCCGCAGCGTCTCCGGCACGAGCTGGTCGACGCGACCGTCCTCATGGACGAAATAGTGGCTCGAAACCTGGCTCTCCTGGCGGCACAGCCATTCGAGCGCAGATTTCGCCGTCGGCATCCCTGTGTAGTGAAGCACGATCATATCGGGCACCCGCGCATCCGCACGGTCGCCGAAGTTGGGCGACGGCATGAAGCGTGCACCCGAGTAGTCGCAGTATTTCGACGTCATGCGGCGCGGCGTTCTCTCTCGATCGCCTCATAGGCGGCATTCAGTGCGGCCATGCGGTCATTGGCGATCGCATGAAACTCCTGCGGCACGCCACGCGCAACCAGCATGTCCGGATGGTTCTCGGACACCAGCACGCGGTAGTGCTTGCGGATCTTGGCAAAGTCATCCTTGGGCGAAACACCGAGCACCTGGTAGGGATCCCGGCCTTCGCCATGGACATGACGGGCCATGATCTGCTCGAAGTGCTGCTCGTCCATCTTGAAGATCTCGGCGACGCGCATCAGGAAGGCCAGTTCCTTCTCATGCACCGCGCCGTCCGACTTGGCGATGTGGAACAGTCCGTCGATGATGTCTTCCAGGATCGGGCAATTGCTCTCGCAGGACGAGCAGAGCGTCGCCATCTTCTCGGCATAAGCTTCGAAACCGGCAACGTCCTGACGTGCAAGGTTATAGAGACGGGCGACATTCTGCGCCTGATCGGCCGGAAACTCGAAGATATCGCGAAAGGCCGAGACCTCCGCCTCGGTCACGACGCCGTCGGCCTTGGCCATCTTGGCCGAAAGCGCGATCATCGCCACGGAGAAAGCCACTTTGCGCCGGGTTTCCGGGTCGCCTTCGAACAGGGTGCGCACGGCCTCGACCACACCGGCAAGCGCGTTGCCGGTGGCGGTGACGATCTTGAGGAGGCTATCCCAGAATGACATGCACGATTTTCCTGTCTCTCCAGCCTATAGCATGGACTATTGTGGTGGCAAATTGCAAGCGGTGGCCTGCGGCGAACCACGGGAATGACGAATTTGTGATGGCCCCTCACTATTGTCAATCCGTTACGGTAACGTTGCGCCGGCGCAAGGGTTCCCACCTGTTCCCTGGGGAACACTTCAAGAGGCCCAAGCCCCTGCCCTGCAGCGGGATAACGCCAGGCTCGCCTCTCTCCATGGCTATTTGCGCGACATCATGTCCACGTCCGCGTTTCAGACGAAGATGACAAAACTGCGCGTTTGCCGACACGACATCCACAGGCCTGTCATTTAACTTCCATCGGATTTGCGCTAGAGAGACCCACCAATTGCATGCCAAATCCCGAGGAGGAAACATGGCCAGGAAGAAAGTCGCAATGCTCACGGCCGGCGGGCTGGCGCCTTGTCTGTCATCCGCCGTTGGCGGCCTGATCGAGCGCTACACCGACATCGCGCCCGACTATGAGCTGGTGGCCTATCGCTCGGGCTACCAGGGCGTGCTGCTTGGCGACCGCATCGAAATCACCACGGATATGCGCGAGAATGCGCACATCCTGCATCGCCACGGCGGCTCGCCGATCGGCAACAGCCGCGTCAAGCTCACCAATGCTGCCGACTGCGTCAAGCGCGGCCTGGTCAAGGAAGGTGAAAACCCGCTGCGCGTTGCCGCCGATAGGCTGGCTGCTGACGGCATCAGCATCCTGCACACGATCGGCGGCGACGACACCAACACCACCGCTGCCGACCTCGCCGCCTATCTCGGCGCCAATGGCTACGACCTGACGGTCGTCGGCCTGCCGAAGACGGTCGACAACGACGTGGTGCCGATCCGCCAGTCGCTCGGCGCCTGGACGGCCGCCGAACATGGCGCCCGCTTCTTCGATCATGTCAGCAACGAACAGAGCGCTGCTCCGCGCACGCTCGTCGTCCATGAAGTCATGGGCCGTCACTGCGGCTGGCTGACGGCGGCAACCGCGCGCTCCTATGTCCAGATGACCGAGGACAAACAGTTCGTCGACGGCTTCATGATGAACAGGCAGCTGAAGAACATCGACGGCCTCTACCTGCCCGAGATCAAGTTCGACCTCGAGACCGAGGCCGAGCGCCTGCGCGCCGTCATGAATCGCTCGGGCTTCGTCACGCTGTTCGTCAGCGAAGGCGCCTGCCTCGACGCGATCGTCGCTGAGCGGGAAGCCGCCGGCGAAACCGTCAAGCGCGACGCCTTCGGCCACGTGAAGATCGACACCATCAATGTCGGCAACTGGTTCTCCAAGCAGTTTGCGGCTCTTCTCGGCGCCGAGCGGTCGATGGTGCAGAAGTCGGGCTACTACGCCCGCTCCGCACCGGCAAACGGTGATGATCTCCGCCTGATCCAGAGCATGGTCGACCTGGCGGTCGAAAGCGCGCTCAACAAGGTCTCCGGCGTCACCGGCCACGACGAGGACCAGGGCGGCAAGCTGCGCACCATCGAGTTCCCGCGCATCAAGGGCGGCAAGCACTTCGACACCTCGACGAAGTGGTTCGGCGACGTCATGGATGTGATCGGCCAGAAGTGGCAGGCGGAAGACTAAAGCGTAGCGCTCGAAGCTGAACATTGGTTTCGGGCGGCAGCGTATTCAGAATTGAGCCTTTCAATTAGCAGTTGACGGCTCCGCGACTTGATGGCTCCCTCCCGAGATCAGCCTCGGAAAGCCCTCAAGCGCGGAGCCTTTTTCATGTCGTTCGAACACTGGTTTGCCTTTGCCGCTGCCTCGGCAGTGCTGCTCGCCATTCCCGGCCCGACCATATTACTCGTCATCTCCTATGCGCTCGGCCATGGCCGCAAGACCGCCGGCGCGACCGTTGCCGGCGTGGCGCTCGGCGATTTCACCGCCATGACCGCATCGATGCTCGGGCTCGGCGCGCTGCTCGCCACGTCGGCGACAATCTTCACCGTGTTGAAATGGGTGGGGGCTGCCTATCTCATCTGGCTCGGCATCCAGCTTTGGCGGGCACCGGTTGCCGGCAGCGATGGTCCGCATGATGTGGCGCCCGCCAAGGAGCGGCCACTGCGTATCTTCTTCCATGCCTACGCCGTCACGGCACTCAATCCCAAAAGCATCGTTTTCTTCGTTGCCTTCCTGCCGCAGTTCCTCGACCTGTCCCGACCGCTCTTTGCCCAGATGGCGATTTTCGAGGTGACGTTCCTAACGCTCGCCGTTCTCAATGCAAGCCTTTATGCAGCACTGGCAACAGCCGCGAAAAGCACTATTTCCAAGCCGAATATCAGGCGGATCGTCAACCGCACGGGTGGCTCGCTGCTTGTCGGCGCCGGGCTTCTGACGGCAACCATGAAGCGGGCATCGGTTTGAAATTCGCCCGCGCGCTTGCTGCGCGACGCCCCATGGGTTAATGGAGATTCACGCATGGCGGCTGGCAGCCGTTGATTTGCAGGGGCTGCGGGGCCCAGAAGCACGAAAGTGACAGCATGGCGAAATTCCGTATTTCCCTTTCAAAACAGACGTTTGGCGTGGCAGCTATTCTGTCGGCGACACTCGTCTCGGGGTGCTCGACTGTCGAGCATACCTCGGTGGAAGAGCTTACGGCCGTGCAGACGGTCACACCGCTTGCAAAACCCGGCACGGAAATGACAGCCTATGCCCTTCCGACACCGGATGGCGCGGCAACCGCGGCGTCCGCTGCCCTGTCGGCACAAACGGCCGGCATGGCAACTACCTATCCCGTCGGCACTGACCTCGCTCAGGCCGCAGGTCCGGCACCCACAGCAGTCGCCGTTCCTGGCGCCAAGCCGGGCGTCGCCATGGCGACCGCCGCTGCTGCAACAGCCGATACCGCTGCCCTGCCGCAAACCGCATCCGCCCTCGTCTCGCCGAAGACGAGCCGCGTTCAGGATCTTCCCGTTTCGACGCTTGCCGTCGCTGCAGCGATGGAATCGGACTTCGACACCGGCGAGCCCGTCGGCCTCGAAACGCTCGTCGCCAACCGCATGATCGTGCCCACCGAAAAGCCGAGGATGGGCGTGATCGGTTCGAGTGTCGCAGCCGTTGCGAGCGTCATTCCCGATTCGATGAAGCTCACCAAGGCGCCGTCGAGCTCGCGTCCGGACCTGGACAAGCTGATCAAGCACTATGCCGACCTCAACGGCATCCCCGTCGAGCTCGTGCACCGCGTCGTCAAGCGCGAGAGCAACTACAACCCGCGCGCCTACAGCAAGGGCAATTACGGCCTGATGCAGATCCGCTACAACACCGCCAAGGGGCTCGGCTACGAAGGCCCGGCCGAGGGCCTGTTCGATGCGGAAACCAACCTGATGTATGCGACGAAGTACCTGCACGGCGCCTGGATGGTTGCCGACAACAAGCACGACGGCGCGGTCAAGCTCTATGCCAGCGGTTACTACTACCACGCCAAGCGCAAGGGCCTGCTCGAAGAACTCGGCATGAAATAAGCAGACCCGACCGTTTCGGCCAGAGCTTTTCCAGGAAAAGTGCGAAGCGGTTTTCCGTCAGGAAATGCGTAAAAACAAAGAGATAGAGCGTTCTACGTTTCCAGCTAAGTCGGAAACGCTCTAGAGTTCAGGAGGCGCTCAATCGAGCGCCTCTATTATTTTGGCGTTGAGCTGTTGCACATCATAGCCGCCGCGTGACGGTGTCAGCCCGAGGCGCACGACCGCCAGACGAAGCGAAGGCACCAGCATGATCGCCTGCCCGTCATGCCCGAGCATCCAGAAGGTGTCGGCCGGAAAGACGCCGGTGCCGGCGCGAACCCCGTTTTCCTGAAGCCACACCTGGCCTGCGCCATATTCGCCGCCGGACGCTTTCGTCGGCGTCCGCATGAAGGCGACATAGTCCTTCGGCAATAGCGCCCTGCCTTTCCAGTTGCCGTCCTGAAGCAGGAACTGCGCGAAACGCGCCCAGTCGCGCGCCGTCGCATACATATAGGACGATCCGACGAAAGTTCCGCTGGCATCGGTCTCGAGCACGGCACTCGTCATCCCGAGCGGCAGGAACAGGGAGTCGCGCGGATAGGCAAGCGCTGCGGCGGGGTCGTCGAAACTCCGCATCCAGAGCCGCGACAACAGCGTACTCGTGCCGCTGGAATAGCTGAAGGTGGAGCCCGGCTGCGATGTCGCCGGCCTGGCTGCGGCAAAGCCCGCCATGTCCCTTTCGAGATAGAGCATGCGCGTCACATCGCTGACGTTGCCGTAACCTTCGTTGAACTCGAGGCCGCTCTCCATGCCCATGAGATCGGCAAGCCTGATCTTGGCGCGCGCGTCGCCGCTCCATTCCGGCAGCAGGCCGGCGCGCGTCACGTCCATGCGCCCCTCGGCGACACGCATGCCGATCAGGGCTGATGTCACCGATTTGGTCATCGACCAGCCGAGGAGCGGCGTCGAGCGATCGAAGCCCGCGGCATAGGTCTCGGCAATCAGATGCCCGTCGCGCACCACCGCGATCGCCCGTACGCCGGGGCCGGCAAGGGTGCCGTCCTCGATCAATGCCTGCATCGCCGGGTCGATATCCGCCTTGTCGCCTTCCGGCCAGGAGACGTCGGCCGATCGCGTGATGTCGGGCCCCGCCGGCTCCGCAGTTGGAACCTGTGCGGCGAGATCTTCGTCGGAAACGTTGGCGCAGCCGAGCCCGGGGCGGTAGACGGCATGGGCCGGGGCGGCAAAGCCGAAGATGCGGGCGGAAACCAGCCGCCTGTCGCGGTCGACCGAAACGCTGATGAATTTCAACAGCGGATGGCCCGGCGCCTGGACGTCGTCGGCAAGCACCGCCTGCCCGTCGCGCCCGGCGATGAAGACATTCGAGCAGACGATCTTGGCGGCATAGCCATCGCCAACCTTCAGCAGCTCCGGCGGCGCTACGGCCAGCCACCCGCCAATACCGGCAATGGCGACGACAGCCGCGGCCCCGACCGTTTTCAATATGCGTCCCATCGCATCCTCCCGTCTGACGCGAGAGAGAGAAGCAGCATTTGACCGAAAGGAAAAGCCCTTGCGTCGTTGCTTAAGGTTGCGTGCTGCCGTCTGGCTACGCCAGCCGACGGACGTCTTTGGCGTCGGCATCGTGCAACAGGGCTGGCAGATCGCGCGCCGGCAAGGCCGGAGATATCCATGGCCCCCAGGCTTCCACCGCCCCGGCGGTTCGGGCGCAGTCCATTTCGCTTTCCCTGGCGATGCCGCGCACCGCCATCGGCAGCCGCAGCACTTGGCCCGTCTTGACGAGGCAGGCGAGCAGAGCGACGCAGCGCTCGCTGCCATGGCACCTGCGGATCGCCGGCAGATCCACCGTCAGCTGGTCCGGCTGAAACTCGCCGACAAGGTTGAGCGGCAGCGAGGCAGCAGCTCCGCCGCTCAGCGCAATGCGCACGCCGAGTGCACGCAGGCCGTGCAGGTTTTCACTGATCAGCCCCATATCGCCGATCGAGAACGCTTCCGGCACCTCGATCGTCAGTCGGCCGGGCGCCAGCCCCGCCTCGTCCAGGCACGCCTTGATGTGGCTGATGAAATCGCGATCCCGCAGTTGCAGCGCGAAGGGTGCCACCGTCAGGCCCACCGGCGACGGCCAGCTCGCCGCCTGCCTGCAGGCCTGCCGAAGCACCCAGTTGCCGACCGAGAGCGCAAGCGCTCCCTGCTCGAGTGGCTCTGCAAACGCCTCTGTGTCGATCACGCCACGGACCGGGTGCAGCCAGCGCAGCAACGCTTCGAACCCGCGGATGGCGCCGCTCGCTGCACCGGCGATCGGCATGTATTCCAGAAAGAACTCCCGCTGGGCGACCGCGCGGGCAAGATCGCGCTCGGCCTCGGCGCGCATTTCCGCTGCCTGCGCAAGATGCGGCGCGTAGACGACATGGCTGTTGCCGCGCATTTCCTTGGCTTCGTAGAGCGCCAGGTCCGCCCGTTTCAAAACGGCGCCGGTCGACAGATCGCCCGGTTGCAGGAACGTAACGCCGATGCTGCAACCGGATGCCGCCTGACCGTCAGTGAGATCGAACGGCGCGTCGAACAGTGCCTTCACCCGGCCGGCAAGGGCCGCGACCTCGGCTTCCGATGGAGAACCAGGGCCAAGCAACACGAATTCGTCGCCCCCGAGCCGATAGACCGTCGCCTCGCCGGAAAATGCACGCCTCAAACGCGTGCCGATGCCGCTCAGAAGCCGATCGCCGGCGTCATGGCCCATCGTGTCGTTGACTGCCTTGAACCGGTCGAGGTCGATGAGCAGCAGCGGCCTGCGCTCGAACGCCGTGCCATCAGAGCGAAGCGCGCGAAGGACATCCGCCTCCAGCGCCGAGCGGTTTTCAAGCCCGGTCAGCCGGTCGCGGTGGACCTCGTTGCGCAGCCGCCGCTCGGCGCGGCGGGCTGCCCGGAGTTCACGCTCCAGTCGTCGTGAATAGGACCAACGATAGAAGGAGGCTCCGAGGAAAAAGGGCATGACGCCCGCCGCAAGCGCTCCGGAAAAGTTCAAATGTGCAAATGATACATCCGTGAGCAGCGTTTCCGTGGTCAGCCAGATCGCCGAAAACAATGCCCCCAGTGCCGTGCCGGCGGCCGCGAATCGCTGCTCGGGCTTCGGCAGAAACGTTCTTAACATCATGTCGACGCCCCCGAATATAAGGAGGAGCTAGCACGCCAGGGTTTAATGAATTCTTATGGGTGAAAAATTGTAGTCGATCATTTTTGTGCGGGGCAGCAGCTGTGAAAAAACCCGTCATCAAAGTGTAGCCGAGTCACTTTAGAAGCGGCTAAGTTTCAACTGGATGAGCGGCAGAGATGACCGAACTTGCCCCTGATGTCGGCTTTGGCAGAAAAAATCCGAAGCTGAAAAACGCGCTCCTGCAACACAAGACCTTCTCGCTTGCCGGCCTGTCCGAGCGCCTGTTCGGTCTGCTCTTCTCCGGCCTCGTCTATCCGCAGATCTGGGAAGACCCTGTTGTCGACATGGAAGCGATGCAGCTTCGCCCGGGACATCGCATCGTCACCATCGGTTCCGGCGGCTGCAACATGCTGACCTACCTGTCCGCCGGCCCCGATCGCATCGACGTGGTCGATCTCAATCCGCACCACATCGCGCTCAACCGGCTGAAGCTTGCCGCCTTCCGCCATCTGCCTGGTCACAAGGACGTCATCCGGTTCCTGGCAACGCAGGGCACGCCGTCGAACGTCCAGGCCTTCGATCTGTTCATTGCCCCGAAGATCGACCAGGCCACCCGCAGCTACTGGAACGGCCGCAGCGTCACCGGGCGCCGACGCATTGGCGTCTTCGGCCGCAACATCTATCGCACCGGCCTGCTCGGCCGCTTCATCACTGCCAGCCACATCCTGGCGCGTCTGCATGGCGTCAACCCGGAAGAGTTCGTCCAGGCGCGATCCATGCGCGAGCAGCGCCAGTTCTTCGACACGCGGCTGGCGCCTTTGTTCGAGCGCCCGTTCATTCGCTGGATCACCAGCCAGAAGAGCTCGCTGTTCGGCCTGGGCATCCCGCCGCAGCAGTTCGACGAGCTGGCAGGCCTGAGCGACGACAAGTCGCTTGCCTCGGTGCTTCGCCACCGCTTGGAAAAGCTGACCTGTCATTTCCCGCTCAAGGAAAATTACTTCGCCTGGCAGGCCTTCGCGCGCCGCTATCCCCAGCCGCATGAGGGCGAGCTTCCTGCCTACCTGCATGCCGACAACTACGAGACGATCCGCAATCGTGCCGAATGCGTCGAGGTCCACCACGCCAATTTCACCGAGCTTCTGGCGAAGAAGCCGGCGGCATCGGTCGACCGTTACGTGTTGCTCGACGCGCAGGACTGGATGAACGACCAGCAGTTGAACGACCTCTGGACCGAGATCACCCGTACCGCCGACGAAGGCGCCACAGTAATCTTCCGCACGGCTGCCGAAGACAGCATCCTTCCCGGCCGCCTCTCCCCGGCGGTGATGGAGCAGTGGCACTATGATGCCGAGACATCACTGAAGCTCGGCAACGCCGATCGCTCGGCCATCTACGGCGGCTTCCATATCTACCGGAAGAAAGCATGAGCAGGGTGGAGCAGACCGAGATCAGCCACCAGCGGCGCATGGACCACATGTATCGCTATCAAAGGCACGTCTACGATCTGACGCGGAAGTATTATCTCTTCGGCCGCGACACGCTGATCCGCGAGCTGAACGCGGGCGCGGGCACAACCGTGCTCGAAGTCGGATGCGGCACGGGGCGCAACCTCGCGCTCATCGGCGCGTGCTTCCCAAAGGCCCGGCTCTTCGGTCTCGACATCTCCGCGGAGATGCTGGACTCGGCGCAAGCCAAGCTCAGCCGCCGCGGCAGATCGGCGGCCACGCTGCGTATCGCCGACGCCACCAGCTTCCAGCCCCAGCTTTTCGGCGAAACCGGTTTCGACCGGATCGTCATCTCCTATTCCCTGTCGATGATACCGGACTGGCAGGGCGCGATCGACGCGGCGATCAACGCGCTGAACCCGGGCGGCTCGCTCCATATTGCCGATTTCGGCCAGCAGGAACGACTGCCGGCAAGCTTCCGCCGCCTGCTGCGCGGCTGGCTGACGCGCTTCCATGTCACGCCGCGCGAAGCACTGTTCCACGTGCTGGGAGAGCGGGCAAGACGCGACGGCGCACAGCTCGAGCGCCGGGCCATCGGACGGGGTTACGCCTGGCTTGCGGTCTACCATCGACCGGCCGCGACAGCGGCGTCAGTGACAAATCCAGCCGCTGCACGGCTTGACGACCAGAGTGCTGCCGCAATTCCCGCTTGAGCTAACTCAATTTTTACGATGATATGGTGAAAAGGAGGTTCACGCCTCGCTGGGGGACAAATCACCGTCATGAAAGCCATCGTGTGAGGCAGAATCGTCGTTCGTTTCGAAACAGGACCTCCATGCGCCGGCTTCTTCTGGCACTGCTGCCTATTGCCACCCTCCTTTCCGCCTGTTCGTCGACCGACTACGATCTGATGCAGACCGCGTCGATCCCGCCGCGCTTCAGCGATACCGACCCGCAGGATTTCGGCGGCCGCACGCCGCATAACCACAACATCCACGGCATCGACGTCTCCAAATGGAACGGCGATATCGACTGGATGAAGGCGAAGAATTCCGGCGTCTCGTTTGCCTTCATCAAGGCGACGGAAGGCAAGGACAGGGTCGACACCCGCTTCAACGAGTACTGGCAGCGCGCGCGCGCGGCCGGCATTCCCTATGCGCCCTATCACTTCTACTATTTCTGCTCGTCGGCGGATGCCCAGGCCGACTGGTTCATCGCCAATGTGCCGAAGAGCGCCGTCTACCTGCCGCCCGTCCTCGACGTCGAGTGGAACGGCGAATCCAAGACCTGCCGTCACCGCCCCTCGCCGGACGAAGTCCGCGTCGAGATGAAGCGCTTCATGGACCGGCTGGAAGCCCATTACGGCAAGCGGCCGATCATCTACACCTCGGTCGACTTCCACCGCGACAATCTCGTCGACCAGTTCAAGGAGCACCACTTCTGGGTCCGCTCCGTCGCCAAGCATCCGGGCGAAGTCTATGTCGAGCGCCGCTGGGCCTTCTGGCAATATACCAGCACCGGCGTGATACCGGGCATCGACGGCGCCACCGATATCAACGTCTTTGCCGGCTCGGCGAAGAACTGGAAGAATTGGGTTGCGGCTGTTTCCAAGCCGAAATGACGGCCGCAACGGTTTGTGCAGAAGCGCGGCAAACCGACCCATTTTCTTCTTTCCGTCATAATGCTCTGAGAGAGCAGCAGCAGATTGCATCTTTGGTACATTGACCGCCAGCGGCGGCGCTTCGCGCCCTGCGGCGACAGAAAGGAATTATGATGATCCTCAAAGCCCGGCATGCTCTTGCATCCGTCGCGCTCCTCGCGCTGACCGCCTCCCCCGTTCTCGCGCAAACGCCGGCATGCGGCGGTGATCTCGGTGCCTTCCTGCAAGGCGTCAAGGCTGAAGCGGTCGCCAAGGGCGTTCCCGCCGATGTCGTCGACCGCGCGCTCGCCGGGGCCGCGATCGACCAGAAAGTGCTGAGCCGCGACCGCGCCCAGGGCGTGTTCAAGCAGACCTTCACCGAATTTTCCAAGCGCACCGTCAGCAAGTCGAGGCTCGATATCGGCGAGCAGAAGATGAAGGAATATGCCGACGTCTTCGCCCGTGCCGAAAAGGAGTACGGAGTACCGGCCCCGGTCATCACCGCCTTCTGGGCCATGGAAACCGACTTCGGCGCCGTGCAGGGCGACTTCAACACCCGCAATGCGCTGGTGACCCTTGCCCACGACTGCCGCCGGCCGGAAATGTTCCGCCCGCAGCTCATCGCCGCGATCGAAATGGTACAGCACGGCGACCTCGACCCGGCAACGACCACAGGCGCCTGGGCCGGCGAAATCGGCCAGGTGCAGATGCTGCCTGAAGACATCATCGCCCATGGCGTCGATGGTGACGGCGACGGCCACGTCAATCTGAAGAAGAGCTCGCCCGACGCGATCCTGACTGCCGCCAAGTTCATCCAGAGCCTCGGCTTCAAGGCCGGCCAGCCAGCGATCCAGGAAGTCAGCGTGCCCGAGCAACTGCCTTGGGAAAAGACCGGCCTGCAGCCCGGCATGAAGGCCAGCGACTGGTTCGCGCTCGGCGTCAAGCCGCGCAACGGCGACACCGCCTTCGGCAACCTGGAAGCCTCGCTCGTGCTGCCGCAGGGCCGCAAGGGGGCAGCCTTCCTCACCTACCCCAACTTCAACGTCTATCTCGAGTGGAACCAGTCGTTCATCTACACGACTTCGGCTGCCTATTTCGCAACCCGCCTCGGCGGCGCGCCGACCTATGAGGGTGGCAATCCGGAACCGGGCCTCGACGACACCGGCATGAAGGCGCTGCAGACGAAGCTGCAGACCCTCGGCCACGACGTCGGCAAGGTTGACGGCATCCTCGGCTCGGGCACCCGCGCAGCCCTCCAGAAGGAACAGCTGCGTCTCGGCCGTCCCGCCGACGGCTGGGCAACCCTAGAATTGCTGAACTCGCTCTAAAAACTTGCCCGGCCAACATTTGGCCGGGTGACTTTTCCCCTGGCTGCACCGATCGGAACCGATCAAAGCAGCCAGGCAGATCCCCCTCATCGACCCATCATGCAGATCGATATCGATCGGGCGCGTTGCGACGCCCGGGGAGCGCGCAAGAAGTGGGTGGTGCGCTTCGGTGCGTCGCGCTAGATCTGTGTGACGCCTCATCACGCAGCCTTTCGAGTCGCGGAGGGCAGCTGTGAAGAAAGCGCCCATTTCGATTGCGCATCCCGACTGGTCGATTTGATCGGCAGCGGCCGCGCAGAAAGCGCGAGCAGCACCATGAACGCACCAGCACAAGCCGGCAGCCAGCAGATGACCATGCGGACCTGGGCGCTTCTGGCCCTGCTCGGGCTCATCTGGGGCGGATCCTTCTTCTTTGCCCGTGTCGCCGTCGCGCACGTGCCGCCCTTCACCCTGGTGTTCCTGCGGCTCGGCCTCGCCGCCCTGGCGCTGCATCTCTATATCCGCGGGCGTTTCGGCATCTATCAGGCGCTTGCCAGCCGCTGGCGCGAGTTCCTGCTGATGGGCCTGATCAACAACGCCATCCCGCATGCCTTCATCTTCCTCGGGCAAACCCATATCGGCGCCGGGCTGGCAGCGATCCTCAACGCAACCACGCCGGTCTGGACCGTGATCATCGCCAACATGGCAACCGACGACGAGAAACTCAGCTCGGCCAAGATCGGCGGCTGCCTGCTCGGCCTCGCCGGCACGGTCGTGCTCATCGGGCCGAGCGCGATTGCCGGGCTTTTCGGCACATCCAGCAGCGTGCCGCTCTGGGCGCTGATGCTGCCGGTGCTTGCCGCCGTCAGCTATGGTCTGGCGGCGACTTACGGCAAGCGCTTTCGCGGCCTTGCTCCGCCGGTCACCGCGGCCGGCCAGTTGACCGCCTCGACGCTGATGATGCTGCCGGTCGCAGCCCTCGTCGATAGCCCCTGGGCCCTGCCGATGCCGCCGCTCGACGCGACGCTTGCCATCCTGGCGCTCGCGCTCGTTTCTACCGCCTATGGCTACATCCTGTTCTTCCGCATCATGGGAGAAGCCGGCGCCACCAACGCGTCGCTGGTCACGCTTCTCGTCCCGCCAAGCGCAATCCTGCTCGGTTATCTCTTTCTAGGCGAAACGCTGCAGCCGGCGGATGTGGGCGGCATGGCACTGATTGCCGCCGGCCTCGCCGTGCTGGACGGCCGGATCTTGCGGCTGAGACGCACCGCATGAGGGGAATCGAACAGGCCGCATACGGTGGAATACGTGCGCTTCCGAAGCACTCACGCACGGTTACAGACGTTTACATTAACCTTCCGGCAGTGATTGTGAAAAAAATGTGGCCCCATAAAATGCGGTTTAATTTCAAAATATTAGCCCTGTTGATAAGGCAATTGTGATCACGCGTTTTCGCACTGCAGCACAAGTTTCCCTTTCAAGCGCCGTTAATTCGCCCTATGTTTTAACCGTCAGCGCAAGGAGGGTCTTCGATGGGACTTACACATTCGTTGAATGTCCTCATGATTAGTGCAGCGTTCGTATTCGTGGCCACAATGCTCTTCATCTGAAGTCAGGCCGCTGAGAGTCCAAACCGAAATAGGGACTTTAATTTTCCGGAAATCCAATTTGCAGCAGAGATTTTTGGGGTAGGCCAACAAAGCATCTGCCTCGACGCTGCAGGAAAAAAGAAAGCGCATGAAGGACCACTTCATGCGCTTTCGCTTTTTTGGATTGTTTTGCGTTCAGGCTGCCGCGCCGGCAACCGCCTTCAGAGTAACTTCCTCTGCCCGCGACACCTCGGCGGCGCGCTCGAACCCGACGAGATCGCAGACGGCCGTGATCAGCGGCGAACGGTTCATCGTGTAGAGGTGGAAGTCCCTGATGCCGCGGCGGGCAAGATCGACGATCTGCTCGGCGGCGATATGCGTCGCCTCCTTGAAGCGCTCAGCCGGTTGGTCTTCCAGATGCGAAAGGCGGGTGACGATCACCTCCGGCACGCTGGCGCCGCAAAGGCCGGCGAATTTCTGCACTTGCCCCAGATTGTTGATCGGCAGGATGCCGGGCACGATCGGGATTTCGATGCCGGCCCGGCGGACGCGCTCGAGGTAACGCTCGAAATCGTCGTTGTCGAAGAAGAATTGGGTGAGCGCCCGCGTCGCGCCCGCATCCACCTTGCGCTTCAGCATGTCGATGTCAGCAGCCACATCGGGGCTTTCCGGGTGCTTTTCCGGATAGGACGACACCGAGATCTCGACGTCAGCGCGATCGCGAAGCGCCCGCACGAGGTCGGAACTGCTCTCATAGCCTCCGGGAAAGGGCTGATAGGTGCTGCCGATCCCGCCCTGCGGATCGCCGCGCAACGCGACGAAATGCCGAACGCCGAAGGTGAGAAACTCGTCGATGACCGTGTCCACCTCGGCCTTCGGCGCGCCGACGCAGGTCAGGTGCGCTGCCGTATTGGCAAAGCCCTTCTCCTCGACCATCCGCTTAACGGTTGTCAGCGACCGCGCCTTGGTCGAACCGCCGGCCCCATAGGTGACGGTCACAAAGGCGGGACAAAAGACGGAGAGATCTTCCGCAGTCTGAAAGAGCTGCGCTTCCATCTCGTCGGTCTTGGGTGGGAAATATTCGAGGGAAAGCCGCAGATTACCGCGCTCGGCGGGATAAAGCGTCTGTGCCGTCATTCTCAAATTCCCCCTGCTTGCATGCGCTGATGTGGCGCTTCGCTCTCCTCGACGGCCCGCTGATCGCGCGCCAGCCAGATCGTCACCGTCAGTTTTCCTCCGTCCGTGCCTTCCGGCGACAGATCGGTCGTCTTTTCCAGGGCGAGCCCGGCCTTTGCCAGCCAGTCGGTCATCGCCTGATGAGAGAAGCCAAGCCGCGCATGGGCATGCTCGTCGCGCAAGTGCTCCAGCCCGTGCGGCGCAAAATCGATGATCACCAGCCGCCCGCCCGGCGTCAGCATGCGTGCCGCCTCGGCGATCGCCGCTTCCGGTTGCTCGAGGAAATGCAGCACCTGGTGAATGGTGACGAGGTCGAAGGCCTGGCCATCGAGCGGCAGGTTGAAGATATCGCCATGGCGAATCGATGCCTTGGTGATGCCGGCGCGGTCGAGATTGGAGCGGGCAACGGCCAGCATGTCGCGGCTGGCATCGATGCCGATGCCGCGTCGATAGAGCCCTTCGAACAGTTGCAGGATGCGTCCCGTGCCCGTCCCCAGGTCCAGGAGGCTTTCGACCGGCTCGTCGCCGACCATGTCGCGCAGTGCCGTCTCCACGTCCCGCTCGCTGACGTGCAGGCGCCGAAGCTCGTCCCAGCCGGCCGCATTGCGGCTGAAATAGGCCTGCGCCTTTTCGGCCCGCGCCTTCTTCAAGGTGACGAGGCGGGATGCGTCGCGCGACAGAACTGCGTCATCGGCGGTGGCGGATGCAAGCATCGCCCGCACCAGCGACACGCGGGCGCCCTCCTGGCGAAGGCGGAAATAGGCCCAGGCGCCCTCCTGGTAGCGGTCGACGAGCTCGACCTCGGCCAAGAGCTTCAGGTGCCTCGAAATGCGGGGCTGCGATTGTCCGAGAATTTCGGTAAGATCGGTGACGGTGAGATCCCCTGCGGCAAGCAGCGCGAGAAGGCGCATGCGGGTCGGCTCACCCGCAGCCTTCAACACATCCACCAGCGCGTCGAGACCAAGCTCTCTCTGATCCGCCATACCAATCCCCATCAACACATAAAGATATGTTTATGTGATTTGCGAGTATAGCGCAAGCGAATTTGCGCGAAGAGACCAAACTATGCCGTTCCAGGAACAGGACTTTCCACCGGTTCGACATGCGAACGGACGAAGCTTGCGCTCCGCCCGTTGACGATGGCTTCTTGTTGGGTTGCCGTGAACTTCAACTTGCAGCATCCCTCACCTCATGTAGCCGATACCCTCATCTTTCGGCTCCACGTCAGGACGACAAACATCGGCGACATCATGGCTGCTGCGAGCATTTGCAGGAGACGCGCAAAGCGGTTTTCCGTGCGGAAGTGCGCAAGAAACGGAGAGGTAGAGCGCTCCGCGACGTTGTTTAAACCGGAAATTCTCCGCGAGCGGACGACGCGAAAATAGCGACCGTTCGACGAGAAGACAGTGATGAAGGTATCATGCGCTGCATCCGCCGGCGGTCAGCCTGTCGGATAGGTGGCACAGGAGTGCGTGCCCCGACCCCGCGGGGGATCAGGTTACAGGCAGAGGCCGCGCAAGCGAAGAGACTTGCCGAACCGCGCGTCGGGTACCGGGCGCCAGGGGCAATGTAACCCCTCAAACTTGCGGCATGGCGCGCCCCTCAAATCGTTTCCGATCCAAGGTAGGCTGTGGGCACGTCGCGTAAGCCCAGGCTCACGCGACGTGCCGGAAGGTTAGCGCGTCAGGCGCTTGTAGGTGACGCGCTTCGGGTTGACCGAATCCGGGCCGAGGCGACGGATCTTGTCCTTCTCGTAGTCTTCGAAGTTGCCTTCGAACCATTCGACCTGGCTGTCGCCCTCGAAGGCGAGGATGTGGGTCGCCAGGCGGTCGAGGAACATGCGATCGTGGCTGATGATGACGGCGCAACCGGCGAAGTTTTCCAGCGCGATTTCGAGCGCCGCCAGCGTCTCGGTGTCGAGGTCGTTGGTCGGTTCGTCGAGCAGCAGCACGTTGCCGCCGTTCTTCAGCATCTTGGCCAGGTGAACGCGGTTGCGCTGACCACCCGAGAGATTGCCGACCTTCTGCTGCTGATCGCCGCCCTTGAAGTTGAAGGTCGAGCAATAGGCGCGCGAGTTCATCTCGTACTTGCCGAGCTTGATGACTTCGGCGCCGCCGGAAATTTCTTCCCAGACGGTCTTGTTGCCGTCCAGCGCGTCACGGCTCTGGTCGACATAGCCGAGATGCACGGTGTCGCCGATGCGGATCGAACCACCGTCGGGCTGTTCCTGGCCGGTGATCATGCGGAAGAGCGTCGTCTTACCGGCGCCGTTCGGGCCGATGATGCCGACGATGCCGCCCGGCGGCAGCTTCAACGACAGGCCGTCGATCAACAGGCGGTCGCCATAACCCTTGGTGACGCCATCCATTTCGATGACCACCTGGCCGAGACGTTCGCCGACCGGAATGATGATCTGCGCATCGCCCGGACGCTGGTTTTCCGCGGCATTGACCAGGTCGTCATAGGAGCGGATACGCGCCTTGGACTTGGCCTGGCGGGCCTTCGGGCTGGATGCGATCCATTCCTGTTCGCGGGCGATCGCCTTCTGGCGGGAAGCCTCTTCGCGGCCTTCCTGCTGCATGCGCTTGGCCTTGGCAACGAGGTAGGCCGAGTAGTTGCCTTCGTAGGGAATGCTGCGACCGCGGTCGAGCTCGAGGATCCAGCCGGTGACGTTGTCGAGGAAGTAGCGGTCGTGGGTGATCATCAGCACGGCGCCGGGATATTCGCGCAGGTGCTTTTCGAGCCAGGCGATCGTCTCGGCGTCAAGGTGGTTGGTCGGTTCGTCGAGCAGCAGCAGGTCCGGCTGCGACAGAAGCAGCTTGCAGAGCGCGATACGGCGCTTCTCACCGCCCGAAAGGCTGGTGACGTCGGCATCACCAGGCGGGCAGCGTAGCGCTTCCATCGCCATTTCGACCTGGCTCTCGAGATCCCACAGGTTCTGGCTGTCGATGATGTCCTGAAGCTTTGCGCCCTCTTCCGCCGTCTCGTCGGAATAGTTCATCATCAGCTCGTTGTAGCGCTCGACGATCGCCGTCTTGGCGGCAACGCCTTCCATGGCGTTTTCGAGCACGGTCTTGGTCGGGTCGAGCTGCGGCTCCTGCGGCAGGTAACCGATCGTCGCACCTTCGGCGATCCAGGCTTCGCCGGTATATTCCTTGTCGAGGCCGGCCATGATGCGCAGCACCGTCGACTTACCGGCGCCGTTCGGGCCGAGGATACCGATCTTCGCGTCCGGGTAGAACGACAGATGAACGTTCTCCAGGACCTTCTTCGCGCCATAGGACTTATTGAGTCCGGCCATATGATAGATGAATTGACGTGCCATAAAGGAATGCTCCGCATGGGAAGGAAATTTGCCCGCTATGTAGGCGAATTAGTGCAAAGGGGCAATCGCCAAAGGCGTTTGCCCCCGCCTATCCCATGCCTGTGCGCCTTGCCCGCCGCTATCCGCGGCCTGCCGCGTCGGCTATGCCCTTGGCGCATTTGAACTCCGTCGTCCCCGCCGCCTGGATCAGCGGCGCCAGGCTCGACTTGCCCGAGATGTCACCGGTCAAGCCGATCGTCAGGCCCGTGATGACGCTGCGTCCCGCGACCGTCTGGCAGCGCATGCGCACCCGCTCGCCGGCACCGGCGCCGAAGCTCTGGTCGAAAGCCTGCTTGATCGCCTGCTCATCGAGTTCCGAGCCGATGCGTGCGCGAAAGAGCGCACCGACGGCGGATCGGTTGAGCTCATCCAGCATGCGCAGCTGCACGGCGAAATAGTCATCGACCGGTGCCGTCTGGCAGGTGCCGCTGCGCAGCCATTGATGACGGTCGAGCCCGGACTGGACACCCGGCATGGCGATCAGCAGCCGCGCCGCCGTATCATCGGCCATGGCGAGCTTCGGCAGATCGAGCCAGTCGCCCTTGCGGTCCTGGCTGCGCATCTCGGCCGCCACGCCGCAATAGCTCTTGCGCAAGGGCCAGAGCCCATGCAGCGACAGGTTCGTGGCATCGAAACGTTCGGCCGTCTGGCTCGCGCATTCCTTGCGCTGCGGCCGCGTCTCGCAGAAGCCCGGCTGCCAACTGACGGCAAGCACATACTCCGTGCGGCCCGAGGCGCCTTCCGCCCCAGCCTCGACTTTCTCTTGCGCCAAGGCAAAGGAGGACGGAGCAAGCAGCATCGCCAGCGCCATCGCAACAATTGTCATTGGACTTGAAATCGCTTTACCCCAACATGCCATGACACTCTCCAGAAAAACAAAACGGGAACAAATATCGCTCAAAACGGGAAAATTGCAACTGTTAATTACAGGTCCGGGAAATCGCTTGTGACCTCATGCGTAACGATCAACAAGCAGCGATTGCCTTTCGCCTGCAAATCGATTTGATATCGGCAGAGTCTGACGATAGGTCCGGGAGAAGGCATGTTCGGGCAGGTGAGGACGCATCAGAGCCCGACAGGCGCCGTCTTGAACTGGCGCCACTTTCCGGCAGCCGCCGACGCGCGCGGCATTCTTCTCATCAGCCATGGCCTGGCCGAACATTCCGGCCGCTATGCCCGTTTTGCAGAAGTGATGGCCGGCCACGGCTTCCACGTCTATGCCCACGACCATCGCGGACATGGCGGGACCCGCGCGCCGGATGCGCCGCTTGCCATGTTCTCGAACAGCTCAGGTCTCGACAAGGTGTTCGCCGACATCAAGGCCATGCGAACGCTTGCTACCACGGCCCATCCGGGCCTGCCGGTCATCCTCTTCGGTCACTCGATGGGCGGGCTGATCGCGCTCAACGCCGCCGAAACCGATCCGGGCCTCTATGATGCGCTCGCCGTCTGGAACTCAAACTTCCGTCCTGGTATCGCCGGGCGTGGCGGCCAGTTGATCCTGAAGATCGAAAAGGCGCTCAAGGGCTCGGATGTGCCGAGCCCGCTGCTGTCGAAGCTCACTTTCGGCGCCTGGGGCCAGGCGATCAAGGATCGCAAGACCGATTCCGACTGGCTGTCGCGCGACGAGGCGGAGGTGGCGAAATATATCGCCGACCCGCTTTGCGGTTTTGATGCAACGGTGTCGCTCTGGTTGGACCTGATGCGGCTCGCCTTTGCCGGCGCGCGGGCCGACCGGCTGGCGCGTCTGCCCGTTGGCCTGTCCGTTCATCTCGTCGGCGGCAGCGCCGACCCGTCGACTGAAAACGGCGGCGCAATCCGCTGGCTCGGCAACCGTATGAAGGCGCGCGGCATGAGTGATGTGACCGTGACGATCCATGAGGGCATGCGCCACGAAACGCTCAACGAAATCGGCCGGGAGAAGGCGACCGCGGACTTTGCCGCCTGGTGCCGATCTGCCGCTGCCAAGGCGGCCGCAGGCAAGAGGCCCTGACCCGAAATCACCATGGCAGACATGTCCCTTCCCAAGACCATCACGACAAACGATCGCATCTCCTTCGGCCTGACGCTGATGGTCCTTTCGGTGCTCTTGTCGCCGCTCATCGACATCTTCGCCAAGCTGGCGATCGCAACCGTGCCCTCGGCGCAGATCACCGCGGTGCGCTTCCTCTTGCAGGTCGTCTTCATCCTGCCGATCGTGCTCTTGCGCGGCAGCCTGTTCGACCTCACCTGGCGCAAGACCGGGCTGCACGCGCTGCGCGGCGGCCTGCTTGTCGTCACCATGCTGTCCTTCATCACCACGCTGAAGGTGATGGAGGTGGCCGACGCCATCGCCATCTTCTTCGTCGAGCGGATCATCCTCACCATCCTCGGCAGCATCTTCTTGAAGGAAACGATCGGCTGGCGGCGCTACACCGCCTGCGCCGTCGGCTTCCTCGGCGCGCTTCTCGTCATCCAGCCGAGCATGCAGGAGGTGGGCCTGATCGCGCTGCTGCCGATTGTCGCCGCCTTTGGCCTGGCGGTGTTCCTGCTGGTGACGCGCATGGTGGCGCAGAATGAAGACCCCTGGTCGATGCAGTTCCATGCCGGCATCTGGGGCGGCCTCTTCTGTCTCGTGCTGCTGTGGCTCGGCGAAGGCAGCGGGTCGAATATCTCCGATCCGGTCTGGCCCGAGGGCAACACCTGGTTCTACTTGCTCGGCGTCGGCGTCACCGCCACCATAGCGGGCGTGCTCGGCGTCTATGCCTACCGCTCCGCTCCGGCTTCCGTGCTGGCGCCGCTGCAATATCTTGAAATCGTCTCGGCGACGATCTTCGGCTGGCTCGTCTTCGGCGACCTGCCCGACGCGCTGAAATGGCTGGGCATTTCCATCATCATCAGCTCCGGCCTCTACATCATCTGGCGGGAACGCCGGGTCGACAAGACCGCGAGCGTCGCTCCGGTTTCGCCCGCAATCTGAAATAAGCGATCTGAAAACAAAAGAATGACTATCGGGAGGAAAACATGAAAACTGGAGGTCAGCTCGTCGTCGACGCGCTCGTCGCCAACGGCGTCAAACGCATCGCCTGCGTACCGGGGGAAAGCTATCTGGCCGTGCTGGATGCGCTTTACGACACCGACATCGAGGTCGTCGTCTGCCGCCAGGAGGGTGGCGCTGCAATGATGGCCGATGCCTGGGGCCGCCTCAGCGGCGAGCCCGGCATCTGCATGGTGACACGCGGCCCCGGCGCCACCAATGCGTCGGCCGGCCTGCATGTCGCCCGGCAGGATTCGATCCCGATGATCCTGTTCATCGGCCAGGTGCAGAGCGAGGCGCGCGAGCGCGAAGCCTTCCAGGAAATCGAGTATCGCCGCGCCTTCACCGAGGTCGCAAAATGGGTTGGCGAGATCGACGATCCCGCCCGCATTCCCGAATTCGTCACCCGCGCCTTTGCGGTCGCCACTTCAGGCCGGCCAGGCCCGGTCGTGCTGACGCTTCCGGAAGACATGCTGACGCGCAGCGCCGATGCGCCGGCGGCAAAGCCCTACCAGCCGGTCGAGGGCCATCCCGGCCCCTCCCAGATCAAGAAGCTCGGAGCGCTGCTCGAAGGCGCCAAGCGCCCAATCGCAATCCTTGGCGGCACGCGCTGGACGGCGGCAAGCGTCGCCGAATTCCAGCGGTTTGCCGAGCGCTGGAGCCTGCCGGTCGGCTGCTCCTTCCGCCGCCAGATGCTGTTCGACCACCTGCACCCCAACTACGCCGGCGACGTCGGCATCGGCATCAACCCGGCGCTGGCAAAAGAGATCAAGGAGGCCGATCTCGTGCTTCTGATCGGCGGACGCTTCTCCGAAATGCCGTCGTCCGGCTACACGCTGATGGACGCGCCCTACCCGCGCCAGACGCTTGTCCATGTCCACCCGGATGCCTCCGAACTCGGCCGCGTCTACCGGCCGGAACTGCCGATCGCCGCCAGCCCGCGCGATTTCGTCGCCGCGCTTGAAGGCCTTGCGCCAACGGCCGAACCGGTCTGGTCGGCGCGCACAAGGGCGATGCATGAAGGCTACCTCAAGTGGTCGACACCGCCGGAAACCGGCCCCGGCGACGTGCGCATGGGCCCGATCATGAACTGGATCGAGGAGAACACGCCCGAAGACACCATCTTCACCAACGGCGCCGGCAACTACGCCACCTGGGTGCATCGCTTCCACCGCTTCCGCAGATACGCAACGCAAGCCGCCCCGGCGTCGGGCTCGATGGGTTACGGCCTGCCGGCGGCCGTTGCCGCCAAGCATCTGCACCCGGACCGTGAAGTCATCTGCTTTGCCGGCGACGGTTGCTTCCTGATGCACGGCCAGGAATTCGCAACTGCCGTGCGCTACCGCCTGCCGATCATCACGGTCGTCGTCAACAACGGCATCTACGGCACGATCCGCATGCACCAGGAGCGGGATTATCCCGGCCGTGTCAGCGCCACGGACCTGACCAATCCGGATTTCGCAGCCCTTGCCCGCGCCTATGGCGGCCACGGCGAGACGGTGGAAAAGACCGAAGAGTTTGCCGATGCGTTCCTGCGCGCCCGCGCCAGCGGCAAGCCGGCGATCATCGAGATCAAGCTCGATCCGGAAGCCATCACCCCGACGCGCACGCTGAGCGAAATCCGAAAGGGCTGATCGGGTTCTCCCCGAACAAAATTCAATCACGGCGCAGACGCGCCGTGGCTGGATTCCTGTGACAAGCACAGGAATGAGGGCGTTGGGGTATCACGACTGAACACCGGGTCTGATCTGGAAGCAGCCGCGGTCAATGAAACCTTTGCAGTCCGCGCCCTCCTCAGAGGCTTACCTCATTCCTGTGCTTGTCACAGGAATCCAGCAGCGCCACGGCGGCGGCGCGGGAAACGGCTACCCCTGCAACCTATCCCACCCAGCAACCGCAAGCTGTCTGCATTCGGCTACTCGAGCCACTCCGTCGCAAACGCCCCGGTCACATGCAGGTCGGTGGTTTCCAGCCGCCCCGGCCCGAGGTTTTCGAATTTGTGCGGCACGTTGGCCGGCGCCACGACGATCTGCCCGGCCTCGGCCTCGATCTTGCGATCGCCAACGGTAAACAGAGCGCGCGCCGTGCGGATGATGAAGGTCTCGGGATACGGATGGCGGTGTAGCTTCGGCCCGCCACCAACCTTGTCGGTGGTGTAAAACATCACCGAAACGTCTGCGCCATAGGCGCCACCCTGGAATTCGCCTTGCCAAACATCGGGCTTTTCAGCCCATTGCTCGCGCTCGATCAGATGTATTCCCGTCATGCAGTATCCTCCGCCGGTCGATTGTTCGAACCGCGGTCGAGCCGGCAATCAGTCTGCCTGGCCCTTGGGTGCACGCATATCCTGGGCGCCAAGCATCCCAAGGTACGAAGCGCCCTCTGGGCGCAAGGCATCGCGGGGCGCAATGCGCCCCTATGCTGCGGTAAGCCGGCTCAGCCGCGAATATGCTGTGTCTGCTGGAAGACCGCCGTCGAACGGGCACCGGAGCGGCAATAGCCGAGCATCGGGCGCTGGAATTCGTCGAGCGCGTCAACCATCTTTTGAACCGCGTCCGCCGTCACGCCCATCGGGCCGACGGGGATGTGCATGGTCTCTATTCCCAGTTCCTGCGCGCGCGCCGCGATGGAATCGAAGGTCGGCTGGTCCGGCGCCTCGAAATCGGGGCGGTGGCAGACGATGGATTTGAAGCCAAGCGCCTTGATCTGGTCGAGGTCTTCGGCCGTGATCTGGCCGGAAACCGAGTATTCATCGTTGATCGGGCGGATATCCATGGTCGCTTAATCCCTGCAAAAAACCTTGGCCATTGATGTAGGCGCGGTGCCCGCCGACGTCAATTCCAATCGCTCAGTCAGGAGACGCCGAAGGCAAGCGCATAGGTCTGTCTCTGCCCGGGCTCAAGCAGTTGCAGCTCACCGGCCGCCGCAAGCTCCGGCCGCTTGGCGAGACGATGCGATGCCGGCTCGATGCTGACGACATCGGCAGCACCGCGCTGACAGCGCCACATCTGCAAGTAAGGCAGCGTATCTGCGCGAAAGCGCACCGTCAGCCGCTTGCCGCCCGCAACGACCAGCGGCGAAAGCGCCACCTCAGACCAGCCGTCCTCCCCCACCTCGGCCGGGATGCAGAAATGCGCGCTCTCGCCCTCGCCGAAGCGCCAGGCCCGCTCTCCCTCGGCAAAGGAGGCGCTGATGATGCGGGTATCGTCGCCGACGAGCCGTCCGGCAATATTCAGGTGGTACATCATCATCGGCGGAAAGGGGCCGGCGCCGGTGTTCGTCAGCCGGTCTTCCAGCATCACCTCGTGCAGGTCCGCATCGACATGCCAGCGGCGCTCCAAGAGCGCATGGCCGCCATCGGCAAGATTGACCTCGACGGTGGCGATGCAAAGCGTGGTGTCGGCGGACATGTGGGTATGCTTGACCGGCGTGCCGGCAAGCGAACCGTGCAAGGGATAGCGTGCGCCCTCGCCGCCGCCGGCAATCGGCTCGGGATGGCGGATGTGCTCGGGTCCGCAGGTAAAGAGAAAGCCCGCGAGCGCCCGGTCGATGCGCGGGTCGCCGTCTGAGGGAATCGCGGCGCCCGGCGAAAGATCGACGCCATCGACGACGAAGGCCGCGATGTCGAGTGCCGACAAACGGTCGAACAGGATGTGATCCTCGTGTTCGTCATCGGGTGCATCAAATCTCGTTCGCATGCACGGCCTCCAGCCCGCGGGAATCACAGCGATCACAAAGACATGATAGCCGACAGGGGCTGTTTTTCATCGGTTGAAAGCTGCTAAAGGGGCGCCTAGATAGAATTTAACCGCTTATTCATGATGAATTCATTTTTTTCACATTAACGTCGAAATCCAAATGTACCGCGCCACATCAACCACCATGAGAACAGGTTATATCGTGACGTCAGCGACCCGCACCGGCCTCTCGCTCCTCGCCGCAGCCGGCTTCCTTGCCGTGGATCTTGCATCCGCCTTTGCCCAGGAAGGCTACCGCAATCGCCGCGGCAATGGCGACGTGATGCTTGTGACGCCGGAAGGCGAAATTCTCGACTACATGCCGGGCGCCGACGAAGTGCGCACCATGCGCGACCGTAGCGGCCGCACTGTACTGGTCGACAACTGGGGCAATCTGGTCGCAACCGTGGTGCCGTCCGACGACTACCGCGCCTATCGTCGCCAGAGCGACGTCGACGTCTATTCCAACCGCCGCAGCCGCGATCGCGGCTATGGCTATTCCGAGCCGGGCGATGTCACCGGATCCATTCAAGACTATCGCGATCCGGCCTATCGCGACGTGGTGCCGCCCTCGGTCGAGCGTAACGACCTGCCCAACAGCCTGCCCGGCCTGATCGATGGCGGCGAACAGGCGGCGATCGACCCGCAATACGAAGAGCCGCTCCGGCAGTCCATGCCGCCGGCCATATCGGTCAAGTCCAAGTCGCGCGCCGAAATCACTGCGCTGCAGGTCTTCCTCGACCGCGAAGGCTTCTCGCCTGGCGTCATCGACGGCAAGATGGGCTCGAACGTCACCAAGGCGATCGAGGCTTGGCAGCAGTCAACCGGCGAAACGCTCGATCCGAACAACACCGAAGACATCCTCGAGCGGCTGCGGATGAACGGCGGCCTGCCGATCACCAGCTATACGATCACGGCCGCAGACGCGGCTGGTCCCTATGTCGCCTCGATCCCCGACGACTACGCCCACAAGGCAATGCTGCCGCACATGTCCTTCACTGCGACGAGCGAAATGCTCGGCGAGAAGTTCCACATGGACGAAGCCTATCTGCGCGAGCTCAACCCGGGCGTGGACTTCACCATTCCGGGCACGATCATCAAGGTCATCAATCCCGGCGAAAACCGGAAGGAAAAGGTGGCGCGCATCGTCGCCGACAAGGCCCGCAAGCAGGTCCTGGCCTATGATGCGGCCGGCAAGCTGGTCGCCGCCTACCCGGCAACGATTGGCTCGTCCGACACGCCCTCGCCGTCAGGCATCGTCAATGTCGAACGCATCGCGCTCAATCCCGGCTACACCTACAACCCGAAGATCAACTTCAAGCAGGGCAACAACGACAAGATCCTGACGCTGCAGCCGGGACCGAATGGCCCGGTCGGCACGGTCTGGATCGCGCTCTCGAAGCCGACCTACGGCATTCACGGCACGCCGGAGCCCTCCAAGATCGGCAAGACCCAGAGCCACGGCTGCGTTCGCCTGACCAACTGGGACGCCACTGAACTTGCCAAGATGGTGAGCGTCGGCGTCACGGTCGAGTTCGCCGACTGACGCATCAGACCGCTTGAGACACCGTGTCGAATACGATCCAAGCCCGGGCACCACCCGGGCTTTCTTCTTTGCCGACCGTGGCAAGCGTTGCCGCGTAGGAATCCTGGTGGAATTGACTGAAATCGCAGCTTTTTTCGCATCCCGTCCCCCAATTGGGGGAGTGACAGCGGCACGCCTCCGTTGAAAATGAGCTTGCCTGACCGATGACGTCATCGGCCAGGTTATTTTCATCGGAACCCATAGGGCCGGTACGGCGGACCACCGTCCCGGCAAAGACATTTACACCCGACTACTCCATCGACACGACCCAGACCGCGGCCGCCCACGAACCGGCTGCGGTCACTTTTTTTTGCGGAGCGCCAAGCACACACCTTAGAGCGCGCGGCCTTGATGACCTCATGAAACCCTTCATGACCTCATGAAACATTGTCATGAGAAATTTGAAGGCGTTGGTCCTATCACTTAGCCACCTCTAAATTTCAGGCCCTTACCGAAGGAATGTCCGCGATGGCGACCGAGCGCACCCTGCCCAACCTCTGGCATGCGACGGCACCGGCAGCGCCGGATACGCGTCCGCTTGGCCGCGACCTGACCACGGACGTTGCCATCATCGGCGGCGGCTTCACCGGTCTTTCGGCCGCACTTCATCTCGCCGAAAAAGGCATCAAGGCGACGGTGATCGAGGCGAAGATGATCGGCTTCGGCGGCTCCGGCCGCAATGTCGGCCTCGTCAACGCCGGCATGTGGGTGAAGCCCGACGACCTGATCGCGACACTAGGCGCCGACGCCGGCAACCGCCTGCTCGGCGAACTCGGCGACGGCCCGGCAATGGTCTATTCGCTCGTGGAGAAGCACGGCATTTCCTGCGAAGCCGTTCGCAACGGCACCCTGCACATGGCCGTCGGCGCCGAGGGATTGAAGGACATCAGCGACCGCGAAGCCCAGTGGAAGAAGCGCGGCGCGCCGGTCGAGGTTCTCTCGGCCGAGCGGGCGGGCGCCCTCTCGGGTGCGCAAGGCTTCTCCGGTGCGCTGCTCGATCGCCGCGCCGGCACGATCCAACCGCTTGCCTATGCCCGCGGCCTTGCCCGTGCAGCCCTTGCCGCCGGTGCCGAGATCTATACCGACACGCCGCTCATTGGCGCCGAGCGCAAGGGCGAGACCTGGGTGCTCAGGGCTGGCCAGAACACCGTCAGGGCCAAACAGGTAATCCTCGCCACCAATGCCTATGGCGGCATGTTCGCGCAGGCCCCGTGGCAGCAGCATACGCAGGAACTGACGATCCTGCCCTACTTCCAGTTCGCCACCAATCCGCTGTCGGAAAAGGCCGCAAGCCGCATCCTGCCGGAACGCCAGGGTACATGGGATACCGGCCTTGTCATGACCTCCTTCCGCATGGACCAGCAGAACCGCCTGATCTTCGGCTCGATCGGGCGGCTGGACGCCATGGCCGAGGGCACGCATCGCGCCTTTGCCGCCCGCTCCGTGCGCAAACTCTTCCCCTATATCGGCGACTTCCGCTTCGAATACTGGTGGGACGGCCGCATCGGCATGACCACCAACAACCTGCCGGCCATGCATACGCTGGCGCCAAACGTGTTTTCCGTCAGCGGCTATAACGGCCGCGGCATTGCGCCCGGCACGGTCTTCGGCAAGGCGCTCGCCAACCACGTCACCGGCCAGACCTCGGCGATCCCGCTTGCCGAAACGCCTGTTACCCCCGACACCTGGCGCACCGTCAAATCCGCCTTCTACCATGCCGGCGCACAGGCGAAGCACCTAGTCGATCGGCGCTTTTGAGCGCTATTTGGCCGATACGCTGAAGCGTTCATGCCGATCTTCGACGGCGACATGCTTTCCCTGTAACTCGAGCAGAGAACTAGGCGACCATTCGGGAGCGGTTTCGGAATGGACGAAATGATCCGTAAGAACGCTAGATGACCGTTGTGATCTAGCTCAGACGTCATCTAGCCACGATATCGTTGGCGACCTTGTCGACCATCACCACCGGATCTTGGATCGCCCGGTTCAGTAGGCTCCTCACCCAGTTGATCTTTAGATTAGATTGCCCGTCCTCGCATTCCTCCTCACCGAGCATTGCAAGCGCAGCTTCAAGGCGCTCGGAGACTTCCTCTTTGGTCAGCTTTGGCATGTTTACCTCCATATCCATGGAAGCAGAGTATCGAAGTTGCGTCGCGAACATCACACCAGCACATACAATATCGACCGCCTTTCCACGTTATCCCCGCTATGTCGATGCAGCGCCGTTTGCGGCACGCTAGGCATGTCCGCTGCTCACGCAGAGAATCCCTCGTCGTACCCGAGCTGCCCCCTTTCACCAGCCTGTCAGTCCGACAAAGTCATGAACGCCACCAGAGGCGGAGGTTTACTTTGCTTAAAATGAACAGCGCCCCGGACCGGGATGATCCGAGGCGCTATTGCTTCATACTTTGATGTCGGGCTCAGGCCGCGCGGCGATAGCCGTGTGCCGTGCCGACGTGAACCTGGGTGGAGGTCTGGAACGCCTTCAGCTTCAGCGCGATCTGTTCGGATTCCACCGTCAGCGCCTGGCTTGCGGCATTGGCCTCTTCGACCATGGCGGCGTTCTGCTGGGTGATCTGGTCCATCTGGCCAATCGCCGTGTTGACCGCCTGAAGGCCGGTTGCCTGCTCTGCCGTGCTGGCGCGGATGTTGCCGAAGACCGAGCTGACCTCGACCACCTGCGAGACGATCTGCTGCAGCGACTGGGCAACCTGGTTGACGGAATTAACACCGTCATCCACCTGGCCGCGCGACTTGGCGATCAGACCCTGGATGTCCTTGGCCGCGTCGGCGCAGCGCTGGGCAAGTGCCCGCACTTCCGAGGCGACAACGGCAAAGCCCCTGCCCGCCTCGCCGGCGCGCGCCGCCTCGATGCCGGCATTGAGCGCCAGAAGATTGGTCTGGAAGGCGATTTCGTCGATGACGTCGACGATGCGGGCAATGCTGGCCGACGACGTCTGGATCTCCTGCATCACCTCGATCGCGTGAGTGACGATCTCGCCGCTCTGTTCGGCGTTGGCGCGGGCGGCAATCACCGTCGAGTTCGCCTGATCGGCGCCTTCGGCGGTCTGCTTGACCGTGCGGGTGACCTGTTCGACGGCGGCCGCCGTCTCTTCCAGATTGGCCGCCTGACGCTCGGTGCGCTTGGCAAGGTCATCGGCCGCCGCCGCAATCTCCTTGGCGCTCAGATGGATCTGGCTGGCGCCGGCCTCGATACCGCCGATCGCGCGGGCAAGCTCGCTGATTGCATGGTTGAAGTTCTCGCCGAGCTCCTCATAAGCGACAGGCAGGTCGGCGGCGATGCGTGCCGTCAGGTCTCCGTCGGAGATGTTCTTCAGCGCAACGCCAAAGGTCTGGCTGACGAGCTTGCGTTCGGTCGCCAGCACCTCTTCCTGAACCGCGCGCTGCTTTGCCACGTCGGAAGCGTCCATATAGACCGAGATCGACAGGTCCATGTCCAGGAACATGCCCTTGACGAGGCTCGAAAGCATCGCACTCATCTCTTCCGCCGACGTCGTCTGGCGCGAGAACAGGCCACCCTTCGGCCAATGCGCCCTGACGATTTCGGTGATCAGATGTTCGGCGATCAGCGCATAACCGCCGATGTACCAGCGCGGCTCAAGGCCGATGCGGGCGTGCACGTGGCCGATGGTGCGGACCTTCGCGCCGTATTCGTCGTTGAAATTGGCGTCGGCGATGTTCGCCCAATGGCCGACCTGCGCGCCCTTGGCACGGTTGATATGCGCATCCGACGAGAAGAAGCGGTTGGTCTCCGGCGTCTTCTTCACCCGGGCGTAAAATTTGTCGAGCGCTGGCGCCAGTTCCTGTTCGAGGAGCGGCTTCAGGGCCTTCAGGCTCGTCTTGGCCGCATCATCAAGCGCCATGAAATTGAGACGACCGGCGATATCTTCCTTGCCGGCAGCGACGTGTACCGTTTTCATGCGCGACTTCCCTGCATGCTCTTGCTGGATCATGGAAACTGGACGGGAGACCAGGTGAAAAGGTCGAATCCGCAATCCTTGCCGCAATCATGGCGGCTACCTGCACCTCGGCAAACCGCCGTGAGGTGCAATCACTTTCCACCAGCACTGGTATAAGCCCATGGTAAAGGAAGCCTTACGGACAACAGCCTTTTCGGGTGGCCGCAACGCGATTCAACCGGAATTGACGAACATCAATTCCGGTTTTGGCAGTCTTGAAAACAGGTGATCCGGGTACCCGGCGCCTGATCAGGCCGCGCGCCGCGTCGCCCAGGATGGCGCACGCGAAGCCCAGGAGCGGCGCGCCCTCACCGGCGTCAGGGCTTGCACTTCCTTGGCAAGTGCTGCTGCATTTTCGCGTGCCTTGTCGAGATTGCTGACGCGGGTTTCATCCATCGACTGCAGCGTTCCGCCGCAGTCGAAAATCTCGCGATAGGCGACGCGTTCGACGATCGGCGTGTCGAGCACGGAGACGCCGCGCGAGGCAAGCAGGGTCTTGATGGCCTGAAGCGCCCGCGTCGTCACCAGCGAATTGACGCGGGTGAGCACGACCGAATGGTTGATGCGCACACGCGCCTTGTCCTCGATCTGACGGATAAGCTCGAGGATCTGCACGGCGCCGCGCGCATCCATGGCGCAGCCCTGCACCGGGATCAGCACCTGGTCGGAAAGGGCGAGCGCCAGAGCGACGATCTGATCCTTGGCGCCGGCGAGGTCGATGATGATGTAGTCGGCCTCATCCTTCATTTCCCGAATATGACATTCGAGCGATGCCGGCGTGATATGCGAGATGACGGAGAGATTGGCGATCTGGCCGGAGTTTTCCGCCCAGCTGGTGATCCAACGCTGCGGATCGGCGTCGAGGACCACAACGCGGTGCCCCTGTCTCGCCAGTTCCGTCGACAGGATCAGCGCCGCCGTCGTCTTGCCCGCGCCGCCCTTTGCATTGGCGAATGTGATGACCGCCATCTTATTCCTCATTTTCTGCTCTGTTCCCGCGCCCTGCCCGACCGAAGCGCCGAGCGAGCAGTGCCGCTTAATAGAACCTTTCAGAACATGGTTAACGAATTGGAAATTTTCGCTGGCGAAGATTAACACCGGTCTGCCCCATCCGCAGGCAGACACACGAAAAAGCCCGGAAAACCAAAGCTTTCCGGGCCTGAAGAAAATTAACGTTCAGAGCTTGTTGGGCGCTAAACCTTGACTCAAATGCATTCCCTGAACAGCTTTTTGGCCGCATCGAGCGTCAGTTCGACCGGGTTGCCGCCGGCGGTCGGATCGACGATCGCCATTTCCGACATCTCATCGATGCGGTCGGTACCGACGCCAAGCGCCGAAAGCTTGTCGGGAACGCCCAGTTCCTCGCGCAGCTTCAGCACATAATCGTAGAAGCCGCCGAAGCCGCCGGAAATGCCGAGATAGGCGGCGGCGCGGACGATCTTGTCCTCGATCACGGAACGGTTGAAGCGCAAGACCGGCGGCATCACCACGGCATTGGTCATGCCATGATGGGTGTTGTAGATCGCGCCGACCGGGTGCGAAAGCGAATGGATGGCGCCGAGCCCCTTCTGGAACGCGACGGCGCCCATGGCGGCAGCGCTCATCATGTTGGCGCGCGCTTCGATATCCGCGCCGTCCTTGTAGGCGCGCGGCAGATATTCCTTGACCAGGCGCATGCCTTCAAGCGCGATACCGGCCGACATCGGATGGTAGAACGGCGAGGAATAGGCTTCCAGGCAATGGGCAAAGGCATCCATGCCGGTGCCGGCGGTGATGACCTTCGGCATGCCGACCGTCAGTTCCGGGTCGCAGATGGTGACGGCCGGCAGGAACTTCGGATGGAAGATCACCTTCTTCACGTGGCTGGCCGAATTGGTGATGACGCTGGCGCGCCCGACCTCGGAGCCGGTGCCGGCGGTCGTCGGCACCGCGACGATCGGCGCGATGCCGTCGACGCTCGCACGCGTCCACCAGTCGCCGACATCCTCGAAGTCCCAGACCGGACGGCTCTGGCCGGCCATGAACGCCACGCACTTGCCGAGATCGAGGCCGGAGCCGCCGCCGAAGGCGACGACGCCGTCATGGCCGCCGTCTTTGAACGCCTTGACGCCGGCAGCGAGGTTGACGTCGTTCGGGTTCGGATCGACATCGGCGAAGATCGCCCGGCCAAGGCCGTTGGCCTCGAGGATATCGAGCGCGTTCTGCGTAATCGCCATCGGCGCCAGGCCACGGTCGGTGATCAACAGCGGCTTCTTCATGCCGGCCGCCTTGCAATGGTCGGCAAGCTCCTTGATCCGGCCGGCGCCAAACTTGATGGCGGTCGGATAGCTCCAGTTCGCAGTGATCGTCATGCTGTGACTTTCTTCAGATGGTAGGATTTCGGACGGGTAAGGTTCTGGAAGCCGATGACCGAAAGCGAGCCGCCGCGGCCGGTTTCCTTGACGCCGGTCCAGCAAAGCGCCGGATCGAGATAGTCGGCGCGGTTCATGAACACGGTGCCGGTTTCAAGATCGCGGCCGATGCGCGAGGCGCGATCCGCATCCTTGGTCCAGAGCGACACCGTCAGCCCGTACTGGCAATCGTTCATCAGCTCGATCGCCTGGCTGTCGCTCTTCACCTTCATGATGCCGACGGCCGGGCCGAAGGTTTCCTCGCGCATGAAGGCCATCGAGTGATCGACATCGACCAGCACCTGCGGCGCGAGATAGGCGCCGCCATCGTCCTGCGGGAAGAGTTTCGGGTCGACCAGCGCCTTGGCACCCTTCGAGATCGCATCGCTGATCTGCTCGCGCACCGTCGCGGCAAAGCGCTTGTGCGCCATCGGCCCAAGCGTCGTTTCCGGATCGAGCGGATTGCCGAGCTTGTAGTTCGACACCCAGGCGACCGACTTCTCGACGAAGGCGTCATAGAGCGATTCATGGACATAGATGCGTTCGATGCCGCAGCAGCACTGGCCGGAATTGAAGGTGGCGCCGTCCATCAGCGTATCGACGGCCGCATCGAGGTCAGCATCTTCCATGACGTAGCCCGGATCCTTGCCGCCGAGTTCGAGGCCGAGGCCGGTGAAGGTTCCGGCGGCCGCACGCTCGATCGACCGGCCGCCTTCGACCGATCCGGTGAAGTTGACGAAGTCGAAGCTCTTGGCCGCGATCAGCGCCGCCGTCGTCTCATGGTCGAGGAAAACGTTCTGGAACACGTCGGCCGGAACGCCTGCCTCGACGAAGGCGCGCACCATGCGCTCGCCGACGAGGATCGTCTGGCTGGCATGCTTGATGATGACGGTGTTGCCGGCCATCAGCGCCGGCGCGACCGTGTTGATCGCGGTCATGTAGGGGTAGTTCCACGGCGCGATAACGAAGACCACACCATGCGGCTCGCGCTCGATGCGCCGGCCGAAGCGGTCGCTGTCCTCGACGAGGATCGGCTGCAGCGCGTCGGCGGCGATCGAGGCGACATAGTTCGAACGTTCGTTGAAGCCCTTGAACTCGCCGCCGTAGCGCACCGGCCGGCCCATCTGCCAGGCAAGCTCTGGCACGACCTCGTCGACCATCTCGTTGAGACGGGCGACACCTGACAGTACCAGGTTGACGCGCTCGTCCAGCGGACGGCGGGCCCAGGCCTTTTGTGCCTGGCGGGCGTGGGCGACGGCCTGCTTGGCCAGCTCCAGCGGCATCGCCGGGCGTTCGGCGTAAACTTCCCCGTTCACCGGAGAAATGCACTTGATCATGCTCATGATCGTCTTCCTGCTTCCATTTCGAATGACGGCGTGGCCAGCCCTTACAACGGACCGGCCACTGAAGTGTGACTTGCCGGCCTTCGTCAGGCCCGTTCGAAGCCGCGTGCCACTTCCCAGTCGGTGACGCGGCGGTCGTATTCTTCCTGTTCCCACTCGGCCGCGCGCACATAGTGGTCGATGACATCGTCGCCGAAGGCGGCGCGCAACATCTTCGAGCCCGTCAGCGCCTCGGTGGCCGCACGCAAAGTGCGCGGTATCTCGCGCACGTTCTTGCCGCCATAGGCATCGCCGACGAACGGCGCCTCCAGTTCCATCTTGCCTTCGATACCGGAAATGCCGGCGGCGAGCAAAGCCGCGAAAGCGAGATAGGGGTTGAGGTCGGAGCCGCCGACGCGGCACTCGATGCGGATCGCCTTGGTGTCTTCGCCGCACAGGCGATAGCCGGCCGTGCGGTTGTCCTTGCTCCACACAGCCTTGGTTGGTGCGAAGGTGCCGGCCATGAAGCGCTTGTAGGAATTGATGTAGGGCGCAAGGAAATAGGTGATCTCGCTCGCGTGGCTGAGCAGGCCGGCGACATACTGGCGCATCTGCTCCGACATGCCGTATTTGCCGTCCTTGTCGAAGAATTTCGGCGTCTTGCCATCGGCGCTCCACAGCGACTGGTGGACATGCGAGGAGGAGCCGGCGGCAGAATAGTTCCATTTGGCAAGGAAGGTGATCGCCTTGCCGCGCGACCAGGCGATCTCCTTGCAGCCGTTCTTGATGATCGCGTGCCGATCGGCCATCGTCAGCGCGTCGGCATAGCGCACGTTGATCTCTTCCTGGCCAGCGGAGGCTTCGCCCTTGGAATTCTCGACCGGGATGTCGGCGCCCTGCAGGCCGTTGCGGATCGCCCGCATCACATCCTCTTCCTTGGTGGTCTGGAAGATGTGGTAGTCCTCGTTGTAGCCGCTGACGAGCTGCAGGTCGCGATAGCCGGACTGGCGCGCGTCGTCATAGGTCTGATCGAACAGGAAGAATTCCAGCTCGCTCGCCATGAAGGCCTTGAGCCCCATCGCCTCCAGACGGGCGATCTGCTTCTTCAGGATGGCGCGCGGCGAATGCGGCACTTCGGCATGGGTGTGATGGTCGAGCATGTCGCAGAGCACCAGCGCTGTGCCTTCTAGCCACGGGATGCGCCTGAGCGTCGAAAGGTCCGGCTTCATCGTATAGTCGCCGTAGCCCTTTTCCCAGCTCGTCGCCTTGTATCCGGAGACGGTCTCCATCTCCATGTCGGTTGCCAGCAGGTAGTTGCAGCTATGCGTTTCCTGCCAGGCGCTGTCGACGAAATATTGCGCGTGGAAGCGCTTGCCCATCAGCCGGCCCTGCATGTCGACCTGGCAGGCGAGAACCGTATCGATGCGACCGGCGGCGACATCCTCTTTCAATTGCTCAAACGAATAGCTCATCCAAATTCTTCCCATGTTTCGGCAAGCGGCCGTTCCCGTGGCCGCAAAAAGAAAGCGGGAGCAGCGAATGCGCTCCCGCCCATTTTGTTTTTGGTTAGACTTGGCCAACCGCCTTTTCGGCAGCGGCGATTTCGGCCTGTCGGCGCGCCACCTCATCGCCGATCGGCGGGCCGCGGAACCGGCGCTTTTCGAAGCCGAACCAGATAATTGCCGTCAGCACCAGGAAGCCAACGGTGATGTAGAGCGCCCAGTCGTTCGGCGGCTGGATGCCGAGAACGAAGATCAGCACCATGGCGAGGATCGAAAGCACCGCGAAGAGCTTGAACATGCCCTCGCCCAGGTCCCACGGACCCATCTTGTCCCACTTCGATGTGCCCCAGGCGACGAGACCGAGCGTGATCGGGATCGCGAAGGAGAAGAACAGGAAGATGACGGTGCACGACACGACGATCGTATAAACAGGCGTCTCCCCGATCGAGACCAGCGACGATCCCCAGACGAAGAGCACGGCGAGGATCGAACCGGTCCAGATGGCGGCAACCGGGGTGCGGTAGGTCGGGCTGACCTTGGCCAGAGCCTTGGATGCCGGCAGACCGCCATCACGCGAGAAGGCGAAGATCATGCGCGAAACAGAGGTCACGGTCGCAAGGCCGCAAAGCCACTGGCTGACGAGGATGGCGAGGTAGAGCACGTCCTTGATCACAGGGTGGACCTGCGCATCCATTGCCCAGAAGAACACGTTCCAGCCCTGCTTGGCGGCTTCGTCCATGTTCGGGATCATCAGCACGAAAGAGCACAGCATGATGTAGCCGAACAGCGCCGACCACAGCACCGACGAAACCATGCCGCGCGGCACGGATTCGGCAGCTTTCACGGTTTCTTCCGAGGTATGCGCCGACGCGTCGTAGCCGGTGATGGTATAGATCGGCAGCAGCAGGCCGAGCAGGAAGACCCACGAGCCCGAGGTTGCCGGCCAGACGTTGCCACCGGCTTCGCCCGAATAGTTTGAGAAGGTGAACAACCGGCCGATGTCGTAGCTGTCGGCAACGGCAAGGCACACGCCCGCGAGCAGGATCGACGTCGCAAAGATCAGGTAGCCCGAGAAATCGGTGAGCTTCGCCGTCAACCCGATGCCCATGTGGTTCACCAGCGCCTGGGCGCCCGTGATGATGGCAAGGAAGACGATGCGGGTAAACGTCGTGTCCTCAAGGCCGAAATACGGTGTGCCGAACGAGCCCATGAAGAAGTAGTAGGTGCCGACGTTGATGGCGCCGAGAACGGTGACGAGACCGAGCAGGTTGAACCAGGCGGTCACCCAGCCGGTGAAACGGTTGCCGAGGATCGAGCCCCAGTGATAGAGGCCGCCGGCTGTCGGATAGGCCGAGCTGATCTGCGCCATGGCAACGGCAAAGACGAGCGAAATGAAGCAGCCGACCGGCCAGCCGATGCCGATGGCGGCCCCACCCGCACCCGACGTTGCCTGTGCCAGCGAGTTGATGCCGCCTGAAAGAATGCAGATGATGGAAAACGAGACCGCGAAATTCGAGAACCGGCTCATTCGCCGCTCGAGCTCCTGGGCATAGCCCATCGAATGCAGGACCTGCATGTCCTGCTTTTTGTCGAGATCACTGTAGTCTGACATTTTGCTTCCCCTGATTTCTTCAGACCCAACCGCCCCATTGCGGCAAGGTCCCATCACCACCTGCCCCGGCAAGCCGGAACAGGACCGCGGCAAAGCCGCTCCCCAGGGTCTTTTATTTTGCTGAAAGCGCTGCCACGCCCTTGCTGAGCAGCCCTTCCAGATAATCGGCCATGACCCTCTGGCCGATCTCGTTTCGAATGAGATCGTTGCGGATCTCGATCATCACATTCGGCAGTCCGTTGTGGACGCCGTATTCGATCAGACTGTGCGTAACGCCGTCGGCCGGCCCGTAGGGCTCGTTGCGGCGGATATCGTAAGCAACCTGGCCTTTGGTTGCGAAGGTCAGCATCTGGTCGGCGAGCCGGCTGTCGGTATCGTGCAGGATGCCGACTTCGACGGAGCGCGGCTTGCCGAAATAGACCGGCGTGAACGAGTGCATGGTGACGACCACAGGCGGCCGGCCCTTGGCCTTGCGCTCGGTCACGAAGCGGCTGATGGCATCGCGAAACGGCAGGTAAATCTCGCCGACCCGTGCCCGGCGCTCCTCCTGTGGCATGTCGCGATTGCCTGGAACCTCATACACTTCGCTGACGGCCGGCATCGCGCCATCGGCTTCCGGCGGACGGTTGCAATCGTAGGCGAGCCGTGAGAAGCGCTGGTAGATCAGGGCCGCGTCGAGCTTGCGCGACAATAGCTCGGCAACAGCGAGCGCGCCCGGATCCCAGGCAATGTGGCTCTCAAGCGCCTGCTGGGAAAGGCCGAGCGAACCGAGACGCTCCGGCACCCGGCGCGATGCATGTTCGCACACGAACACGATGTCGCCTCGTCCGCCCGCGTTCTCGATCGCAACCGGATCGCCATCTGCATCGGTCAAAAGTCGCGTCAACACCGGCATCCCCTCTTGCCCCGTTAGACGTTCGTTAATGAAAAGATTTGTTCAGAGATTGGCGAGTGTCAATCAAAATCTGAAACGATCTCTTCAAATTGCGATTGACTCCAATTGTGACAGCGATGTTTAATCTGTCACAAACTGGCGCTAGACCAGTTCAGGGGAGATGATTTGACCAGCAAGGCGACATCCACGACGGTGTCGGATGTGATCAATGCCCACTTTACCGCGCTGACCCGCGCGGAAAGGCAGTTGGCGGAGACACTTCTCGACAATTATCCGGTATCGGGGCTCGGCTCGATCACGACGGTCGCCGAGAACGCCGGCGTATCGACGCCGACGGTCGCACGCATGGTGCAAAAGCTTGGTTACAAAGGCTTTCCCGATTTCCAGTCGCGACTGCACCAGGAACTCGAAGCCACCATTTCCAACCCAATCAACAAGCATGACCGCTGGGCCGCCAGTGCGCCGGGCACCCATACGCTCAATCGCTTTGCGGATGCGGCCATGAACAACATGCGCGAGACG
The DNA here is from genome assembly GCF_050434565.1 of Ensifer sp. 4252. Lineage (NCBI taxonomy): Bacteria > Pseudomonadati > Pseudomonadota > Alphaproteobacteria > Hyphomicrobiales > Rhizobiaceae > Ensifer > Ensifer sp. 4252. The sequence continues at coordinate 127,439 of NZ_JBNDIU010000004.1, read as the reverse complement.
CTGGCACAGATCGAGCCCCGCGAATTCGACGAGGCCGTCGCCCTCGTTGCCGACCGCAAGCGCAACGTTTATCTGCTCGGCGGCCGCATCACCCGCGCCGTTGCCGATTATCTCTTCACCCATCTGCAGGTCATCCGCCCTGGTGTCACCGAGATCGCGTCGAATGCCAGCGCCTGGCCGCACTACGTGCTCGACATGCGCCACGGCGACGTGCTGATTCTCTTCGACATCCGCCGCTACGAGCAGGAAATGGAGACGCTGGCGAAATCCGCACGCGAACGCGGCGTGGAAATCGTCCTTTTCACCGATCGCTGGAGTTCGCCGGTGGCAAAATCCGCCTCCAAGGTGTTCCGCTCGCAGATCGAGGTACCCTCGGCCTGGGACAGTTCGGTGGTGATCCTGTTTCTGGTCGAGGCCCTGATCGAGGCCGTCCAGAGCACCAACTGGGATGCCACCCGCGACCGGATGAAAACGCTCGAGGGGCTGTTCGATTCGACCCGCATCTTTCGCAAACCGGTTTAGGAGGGGCAGCCGGCACATTCACGGAATTTTATGCACGTGTGTTTCAGTGAAGGCGCCGTGTCGGAAAAAGAATTGTTCTTCCAACGACATGCGTGGCGCGAACAGACAGATCGCTGTCACACAAGTTTCATCGCATCTCTTTAACAGCATCGCCGAAATTGACTGAAAACCCATAAAGGAGAACGCCAGTGATTTCAAAGACTCAACGCCTGCTCTCGCTTTCCACCGCCATGCTTCTGGCAACGACGGCGATCGCCGCTGCCGAGCCGAGCGAGGAGCTCATCGCCGCCGCCAAGAAGGAAGGCTCGCTGACCACCATCGCACTTCCGCACAGCTGGTGCGGCTATGGCGACGTCATTGCCGGCTTCAAGGCCAAGTACGGCCTGGAAGTCAACGAACTGAACCCGGACGCCGGTTCGGGCGACGAAATCGAAGCCATCAAGGCCAACAAGGGAAACACCGGTCCGCAGGCGCCTGACGTCATCGACGTCGGTCTCTCCTTCGGTCCGTCGGCCAAGGCCGAAGGCCTGATCCAGCCCTACAAGGTCTCCACCTGGGATTCGATCCCGGATTCGGCCAAGGATGCCGAAGGCTACTGGTACGGCGATTACTATGGCGTTCTCTCCTTCGTGGTGAACACCGACATCGTCAAGGACGTGCCGAAGGACTGGGCCGACCTGAAGAAGTCGGATTACGCCAACTCGATCGCCATGGCCGGTGACCCGCGCGCTTCTAACCAGGCCGTTCAGGCCGTCTATGCCGCCGGCCTCGCAGCCGGTGAAACAGACGCCGCCAAGGCTGGCGAAGCGGGCCTCGGCTTCTTCGCCGAGGTCAACAAGGCCGGCAACTTCGTTCCGGTGATCGGCAAGTCCGCTTCGCTCGCTCAGGGCTCGACCCCGATCGTGATTGCCTGGGACTACAACGGCCTTTCCTGGCGCGACAGCCTCAACGGCAACCCGCCGGTTGAAGTCGTCGTTCCGGCTTCGGGCGTCGTCGCCGGCGTCTACGTTCAGGCGATCTCGGCCTACGCGCCGCACCCGAACGCGGCAAAGCTGTGGATGGAGTATCTTTATTCCGACGAAGGTCAGCTCGGCTGGCTGAAGGGCTATTGCCACCCGATCCGCTTCAACGACCTCGCCAAGAACGGCAAGATCCCGCAGGAACTGCTCGACAAGCTGCCGCCGGCAGCAGCCTACGAAAAGGCTGTCTTCCCGACGCTCGAAGAGCAGGCCAAGGGCAAGGAAGCGATCACCACCAAGTGGGATAGCGTCGTCGGCGCAAACGTCGTGCAGTAATATCCATGACTTCCGCCTCCCCGCGCCTCTGCGCGGGGAGGCATTCCTTAAAGCGCGTCGCGATCTTTCAGTTTCCCTTGCTGCGCTTTAAGCTCTTGTTTTTGCGCATGTCGTTGTCGCAAAACCGCAGACACTTTTGCGCGACATGCTTTAATCCTCGTGCACAATTCCTTAGCTCGGCGTCGATCTAAGGAATTTTGCAGCAAATCAAAGCGCTACAGCGACCTTTGCGCGTTCGTGCGGACGCGCAAAGGTCGCTGTAAGCCTCGGGACAGAAAGCCTATATGAGCACCGCTTCAACGACCTTGATCAGCAAGCGAGCCGTCATCGACTGGCTCGGCATTGCCCCCTTCATGCTTTTCGCGCTGCTGTTTCTGATCATCCCGACGCTTTATCTCGTCACCGGCGCCTTCCTGACGCCCGATGGCAGCTTCACCTTCAAGAACATCGGCGATCTCTTCACGCCCTCGATTCTCAGCGCTTACTGGATCTCGATCCGGGTTTCGATCGCCTCGTCGATCGGCGGCGCGCTGATCGGCTTCTTCCTCGCCTGGGCGATCGTTCTCGGCGGCGTGCCGACCTGGATTCGCTCCGGCCTCCTGACCTTTTCGGGCGTCGCCTCGAACTTCGCCGGCGTGCCGCTCGCCTTCGCCTTCCTGGCGACGCTCGGACGCACCGGCCTTGTCACCGTGTTCCTGCGCGACTGGTTTGGCTTCAATCTCTATTCGACCGGCTTCAACCTGCTGTCGTTCCTTGGCTTGACCATCACCTATATGTATTTCCAGATCCCCCTTATGGTGCTGATCCTGACGCCGGCGCTGGACGGTCTGAAGAAGGAATGGCGCGAAGCCTCTGAAATCCTTGGAGCCTCGACCTGGCAATACTGGCGCATGGTGGCGCTGCCGATCCTGTGGCCGAGCCTGCTCGGCACCACGCTTCTGCTGTTTGCCAACGCCTTCGGCGCCATCGCCACGGCCTATGCCTTGACCGGCTCCTCGCTCAACATCGTGCCGATCCTGCTCTATGCGCAGATCCGCGGCGATGTGCTGCACAATCCGAACCTCGGCTATGCGCTGGCGCTCGGCATGATCGTCATCACCGGCATCTCGAACATCCTCTATATCTGGCTGCGCATGCGCGCCGAACGGTGGCAGAAATGAAAGCACAACGTCTCGGCGCCTGGATCGCCATCGCCATCGGTGCAAGCTACTTCGTCGTCCCGCTGCTCGGCACGCTGGAGTTCTCGCTGCGCATGCGCCGCGGCGAATATTCCTTCGACGCCTACCGCTCGGTCTTCTCCGACCTGCAGTTCCGCGAGACCTTCGGCTATTCGATGATGATGGCGGCTCTGACCATTATCTTCGGCATGCTGCTGGTGGTGCCGACCGCCTATTGGGTCCGCCTGCGCCTGCCGCAGGTGCGCCCAGTCATCGAATTCATCACGCTTCTGCCGCTGGTCATCCCCGCGATCGTCATCGTCTTCGGCTATCTGCGCCTCTACAATTCCTCGTCCTGGATCCCGCTGACCGGCTCGATCTCGGGCACCAATGCGCTATTAATGTTCTCCTACATGACCCTGTCCCTGCCCTACATGTACCGGGCGGTCGACACGGCGATGCGGGCGATCGACGTGCGCACGCTGACGGAGGCCGCCGAAAGCCTCGGCGCCAAATGGCCGACGATCCTGTTTCGCTGCATCTTCCCGAACGTCATGAGCGGCGTGCTCTCAGGCGCCTTCATCACCTTTGCGATCGTCATGGGCGAATTCACCATGGCCGCGCTGCTCAATCGTCCGGCTTTCGGTCCGTACCTGCAGCTCGTCGGCGCCAACAAGGCCTATGAGCCTTCGGCGCTCGCGGTCATCGCATTCGCCATCACCTGGCTCAGCATGGGTCTGATCCAGCTCGTTTCCCGTATCCAGAAATCCGCTCCGGCCAAGGCTTGATCACATGGCATTCCTGACACTGAACAACATCCAGAAGTCCTTCGGCCCGGTTCAGGTCGTGCACAACTTCAACATGGGCATCGAGAAGGGCGAGTTCGTTTCGTTCCTCGGCCCGTCAGGCTGCGGCAAGACAACCGTCCTGCGCATGATCGCCGGCTTCGAGATGCCGTCCGGCGGCACGATCACCATCGACGGCAAGGACCAGGGCACGCTGAAGCCGAACCAGCGCAACATCGGCATGGTGTTCCAGGCCTATGCACTGTTTCCCAACATGAACGTTCATGACAACGTCGCCTTCGGCCTGAAAGTCGCCGGCGCGCAGAAGTCGGAGATCGACACGCGCGTCAAGCAAATGCTGAGCCTCATCAAGCTCGAGCATCTGGCAGATCGTTTCCCCTATCAGCTCTCCGGCGGCCAGCAGCAGCGCGTCGCACTCGCGCGCGCGCTCGCGGTCAAGCCGCAGGTGCTGCTGCTCGACGAACCGCTGTCGGCGCTCGATGCCAAGATCCGTGTGTCACTGCGCGAAGAAATCCGCCAGATCCAGCAGCAGCTCGGCATCACCACCGTCTTCGTCACCCATGACCAGGAAGAGGCGCTGTCGATCTCCGACCGCATCGTCGTCATGAATGCCGGCCGCGCCGACCAGATCGGCACGCCGTTCGAGATCTACAACACGCCAGCCACCCGCTTCGTCGCCTCCTTCGTCGGCACGCTCAACATCATCGAGGCCAAGGTTGCCGATCCGGCCGCAGGCGCCGTCACCATCGGCAACCAGCAGGTCTCGCTGAAGGGTTCGATCGCCGGCATGAAGGGTGGCGACAACATTTCGTTGGCGCTGCGCCCGGAGGCAGGCTCGATCGCCGACAGCGCCAAGGGCGACACCGCACTGACCGGAGAGGTGGTTTCGACCAGCTTCCTCGGCTCGGTCATCCGCACCAAGCTGCGCATCGGCGGCGACGTCATCTCCTTCGACATGTTCAACGACCCCGGCCTGACGCCGCCGACCTTCGGCGACAACGTCACGCTGCGCTTTGCCGCCAAGGATCTGCTGGTCATTCGCGAATAGCCTCGAGCCTGCAAAGGCATCGCGCTGCCGGAATCATTTCGCCCGGCGGCGCCAGACCTTGGAAAAATCTGTCGTAATTTCCCGGTTTTTCGTCGCGGCACGCGTTTGACCGTGCGTGACCGATCTATATAGTCGCCCATGTTCTCAGGGCGGGGTGAAACTCCCCACCGGCGGTAGCGATCGAAAGATCGAAGCCCGCGAGCGCCTTGGAGCCTACAGCGCCGCGCGTCCTTCCGGACGCGCAAAGGTCGCTGTAGCTCTATGAATCGCCGCATGTTTTTGTCCTTAAATCGCTTGCGATCTAAGGAACATGCGGTGGCTCCAGGGGTCAGCAGATCCGGTCAGATTCCGGAGCCGACGGTCACAGTCCGGATGGAAGAGAGCAAGCAGGAACGTGGACCCCTCGCCGGGGTTTCGCGCGCATGCATGTTCGCCCGACGGGAAAATTGGAAACGCCAAACCCTGGAAGGCTTGAGACCATGACTATTCTTTCCCACCCCACCGCCAAGATTGCGATCGTCCGTGCCCGCTGGCATGCCGACATCGTCGACCGCTGCGTCGATGCCTTCGTCGCCCAATGGACGAAGCTTGGCGGCAGTGCCGCCGACGTCGAGATCTTCGACGTGCCGGGCGCACTGGAAATCCCGCTGCACGCGCAGAAGCTTGCCAGGACCGGCCGTTACGCCGCGATCCTCGGCACCGCCTTCGTCGTCGATGGCGGCATCTACCGCCATGACTTCGTCGCCGGCACGGTGCTCGACGGCATGATGCGCGTCCAGCTCGACACCGACGTGCCGGTGCTCTCCGCGGTACTGACCCCGCACAATTTCCAGGAAAGCGCGCCGCTGATCGCCTTCTTCCGCGAGCACTTCGTCGCCAAGGGCGAAGAGGCCGCCAACGCCTGCGCCCAGATCCTCGACGCCCGCGCCAAGCTGGCGTTGATCAACGCCTGATCTGCTGGCGGGCCGCAAGCCCGCGCCGTATCCGGCTGCCCTCATCCGGCCTGCCGGCCGCCTTCTCCCCGCCTGCGGGGAGAAGGCCACACGCGGCACACGTAGCATCCGAACTCCCTCGCCTGCAGCTGTGGACCGTCGCTTTCTCACAGCAATCGGCGGCCAGCGATAGGTCGCGTCCCCTCTCCCCGCTTGCGGGGAGAGGGCTAGGATGAGGGGCAACTCCGCGCGAAAGCTGCCCGGTCGCCCTTTCTTGATTCAGCCTCTGAACCACCTGAATCAAGCCGTCAGCAACAGCCGGCAAACCGCTGTTTCGACTCGTCAATTCCTGGCGCTCAATGCACCCGCTCGACCTCATCAAGGCAACGTTCCAGCGCTGCCATCCGGTGACGATGACCGACCGCCTCGAAACCGACGACGGTCACGAACGGCGCGAACATCAGGATGATCAGGCAGATTGCCATATCGATGCCCACCATTGCGGCTGCGATTGACGCTGCCAGCAACAGGATGGTGCCGGCAAGCAGCCAGGCATGCAGCGGCTCCGACTGCCGCAGCAGATAGGCATACATGCCGTAGACGAGCCCGATATAGGCGGCGACCGGGACCGCCACCGTCAAAACGGTTGCCAGTGACCCGATATGCGCCTTGTGCTCGATGTAATAGGCAGCGACATGCAGACCCGCACCGGTCGCGACGATTGCAGCGAAAATGAACATGTGACCATAGCCCCAGACGAAGGAGCGCCTGCGGTGCACGTGCAGCACCTCGGCACTCGGCAACAGGAAGTAGATCCACCACATGCCGAAGGTGAGCCCGGTGCCCGCCAGGCAGACGAGCGCCACGTCGAGGTTCCAGCCTTGCCCGTCCACCACCGCGGTGATCGAGGCGACCGTGCCGACGACACCTTCGCCGAGCGCGATGATCGCCAGAAGGCCGTAGCGTTCGGCAATATGGTGCGCATGCCAGGGCGTGCCGCCATACCGCCTCTCGGCGATATAGGGCCCGAGCATTTCGATAGCCGTCAGCGACACGACCATCGCGAAGGTGACAATGATCGAGAAGTCGACGAAGATCAGCACGATCCAGCCGAGCTGCGCAACCGCGATCGCCACCACATAGGTCATGCAGGCCCGACGCCGCACGGGATCTTGGCCGGCGGCGCGCAGCCACTGAAAGATCATCGCAACGCGCATGATGACATAGCCGAGCACCATCACGCCGTTGTCGAGATGCACGCCCTGGTCAACCGAGTGGAACATGGCGGGAAGGCCGATCGCCAGGATCAGCACGCCGACCATCTGCACCATGGTCACACACCGGAACACCCAGTCGTCGGTGTCGTAGGCCGAGGCGAACCAGGTGAAGTTGATCCATGCCCAACAGATCGCGAACATGGCGAAGAAGAAGCCGATGAGCCCCGCCTTGAAATGCCCTTCGGCCATCAGATGCGCGAGCTGTGACGCCGCGAGGCTGAAGGCGATGACGAAGGTCAGGTCGAACAGCAGCTCGAGCGTCGTTGCCGTGCGGTGGTGTTCGTGCGTGTCGCGGCCGCTCATGCGCGCCAGCCGGCGGCTTCCGGCACGTGGTGCTGTCGTTGTGGCGTCGGACATGGGGCAGCATTCCTCGCTGACGGGACGATATGCAAGCATGTTCAAATATTTGCAGAAGCTTCGTCAAGCCGGTAGTGCCACGGCGAAATGCCAAAGCGCCCACGCAATGCCCGGAAAAGAAAACGCCCGGCATCTCTGCCGGGCGTCTCGCCGCAATGCGCGAGGGAGGATCAACGTGCATCGCGGTACCAGAGCATTCCTAGGAAAAGTGCGAAGCGGTTTTCCGCCAGGAAATGCGTAAAGCAAAGAGATTAGAGCGTCTCTGTGGCCCGGGTTAAGCCGGAAACGCTCTATTGGTCGCGGCGCTTACTTCGTCGCGTCGAGACGATCGATCGCGTCGACGTTGCCGGCCGACGCGCCGTTCGGGTCGAACTCGGAGGCGAGCCAGGCATCGACGATCGACTTTGCCAACTCCGGCCCGATGACGCGCGCGCCCATGGTGATGATCTGCGCGTTGTTCGACTTGGCCGCCCGCTCGGCGGAATAGGTGTCGTGGGTCAGCGCCGCGCGGATGCCCGGCACCTTGTTGGCCGAGATGCAGACGCCGATGCCGGTGCCGCAGAACAGGATACCGCGCTCGTTCTCGCCATCGACGATGGTCTGCGCCAGCTTCTGCGACAGATCAGCGTAGAAGCCGGACTGGCTGAGGTCGCTGACTTCGAGGTCGGCCTTCCCCTTGAGGTGGGTGGCGATGATGTCGAGCAAGGGCTTGCCGGCGCTGTCTGCTCCGATTGCGATCTTCATGATGGTTCCTTTCCGTCCTTTTTGATCTGCGGCGTGCGAAGGCTCAGATCGCCTTCGAGACACGCTGCAGAATGTCGAGATAGCCGTTGACGTCCCAGGCGGAGCGGCCGATGAAGAGGCCGTCGATATGCTCCTGGGTGATCAGTTCTTCGCAATTGCCGGGATTGACGCTGCCACCGTAGAGCACGGGAACTCGCACGCCGAGGGCGGCTTGCGCGACATCGGCGATCCGCTTGTGGCGGGCATCGGCATAGTCTGATGTTGCCGGAATGCCGTTGACGCCGATGGCCCAGACCGGCTCGTAGGCGAGCAGGACCGTCGCCTTGCGGGCGTCGCCTTCCAGCAGTTCCAGCGCACCTTCCACCTGCCGCTTCAAAACGGCATCCGCCTCGCCCGCCTCGCGCTCGGCGAGCGTCTCGCCGATGCAGATCAGCGGCACCAGTCCATGGCGAACGGCCGCTGTCGTCTTCAGGCCGACGGTCCGGTCGGTCTCGCCGAAGTGCTCGCGCCGTTCGCTGTGGCCAAGCTCGACCACGTCGAGGTTGCAATCCCTGAGCATCACCGGCGACACCTCGCCGGTCCAGGCGCCGGTATCGTCCCAGTGCATGTTCTGCGCGCCGACCTTGACGCTCGTCTCAGCCAGCCGGTCCTTGACCTGGCGAACGGCTGTGAAGGGTGGAATGACGAAACGCTGGATGCGCTCGTCGCGTGCGTCGTCGGCTGCTGCCAGCCCATCGGCAAAGACCATGGCTTCCGCCAGCGTCTTGTTCATCTTCCAACTTGTGCCCACCCAGAGTTGAGGCTTGTTCATGCTTTCTCCGATACTTTTCTATTGTCGACCTTGACCAGGCGGATGCCGGCATCGTCGAGCGCGCCGGCATGCTCGTCCGCCACCTCGGCGCCGGTCAGCACCGCGTCGAAGGCATCAAGCCCGGTCAGGAAATGCAGGGCGGAACGCCCGAACTTGTCGTGATCAACAAGCAGATATTTGCGCGCCGCCGACTTCACCATCAGCCGCTTGGCCTGCACCACCTCCTGGTCCTGATGGAAGGCTGCCGTCCCCTCGACCGCGGAACTGGAGAGGAAGGCGATGTCGACGCGCAGCGAGCGTAGCGCCTCTTCGGTGACGATGCCGAAGAAGCCGTTGAACTTCTTGCTGTACTGGCCGCCGAGCGCGATCACGTTGATGCCCGGCGCGCCGGACAGGCTGGTGATCACCCCGAGATTGTTGGTGATGACGGTGAGCGGCCGGATGTCCCTGATGCAGGCGGCGATCGCACCGGCTGTCGAACTGTCGTCGATGAGGATGCTCTGCCCCGGCTCGATCAGACCAGCCGCGTATTCGGCAATGCGGTTCTTTTCGGCGGCGGCAATCTTCTCGCGGTAGCGGAAATCGCTTTCGAACTGCGGGCTCGACTGGATCGATGCGCCGCCATGCACCTTGCGCAGCAGGCCGGCCTGCTCGAGATCGTCGAGGTCGCGATGCACCGTCATCTTGCTGACGCCGAAACGAAGCGACAGATCCTCGACGGAAGCCGTGCCGGCCTCCATCAAAACATCCATGATCGCCTGTCGCCTGTCTTCCGGCTTCATCGCCATCCGCCTCGATCCGATGGCGCAGGAGCACGCCGTCACTTCTGAGAAGATAACATCTGAATGTGATATTTCAATATTTGGTGTGAGATTTTGTGATTTTTTAATGTGATTTTTATGGTCTGTTGAACCCCGTGTCGATGTACGGCTCCCAGAACTCCACGGACTCCCGGATCATCTCGACGACGTTATGGTCGGTCGGCTCGCGCTCGCGGAAGGAAAGCTCCAGGCAGATCTCGTTGTCCGTTCCGCCGCCGGCCTTGACCGCATCGATCAGCTTTTCCGGCGTGATGCGGCCGTCCCGGTTGTAGGCGGCGGTAAACGGCCAGTGCCCGCCCTTGTTCATCGACGACTGCTTGATGTGGATGATCGGCGAGCGCTCGGGAAACGCCCCTGCCCAGGCATAGGGGTCGATATCGGCAGGGTTGTCGGAAGTAACGTCGCCATGGTCGATATCGACCATCATCTTCATCGGGATCGGCAGTTCCGCCTCCGCGAGTCGCCGGTCGAGCGCGCGGCACTCGGCGATCGTGTGGCCGAATTCGCGCCCGACCGACATCGGCTCCCAGAACACATAGGATAGACCGGCGGCCTTGCCGTGTTCCGCCACTTCGCGCCAGCAGTCGATGGCGATCTTCATCAGTTCCTCGCGGCGTGCGGGATCGTCATAATCCCTGAGCGTGAAGATCGCGAACTGCGTGCCCATGCCGGATGCGCCAAGCTCGGCGGAGATATCGGCAAACGTCTTGAACCAGTCGACATAGTAGCGCCGCACATCCGGGTCCGGGTGGCCGAAGTGATTGAGCCTGCCATAGGGCCCAGTCATGCCCGAGGTGATCTTGACGCCCGTTCGGCCAAGCGCTGCCCTGAACTGACGGATGGTCTTGGAGATCGTCGCCGCCGGCCAACCCGGATTGACGAACTCGTGCGTCAGTTGCACGTAGCCGATGCGGATCTCTTCGCCGATCGTCTCGATCAGGTCGTCAGGCTCGGCAAAACGATTGACCAGCGGATTGGTGTTGAGCGACAGCGTGAAAGCCAAGGCCGTACTCCTGACTACCAGAGAAATTTCGGGAGGATGAAATCGGGCGTGGCGCCATGCTCGGCAAAGAGTTTTTGCCGCTCCTCGGCGGAGGCATGCTCCAGTATCCCGGTGGTCACCAGCGCCGACCCAAGGCCGGCACTTGTCGCGCCGGCAATATCATGCTCGATGCTGTCGCCGATCGCGCAGACGCGCGACGGATCGGGACGACCGAGGAAGTCGAGGGCGAAATCGTAAATGTCGGCGAAGGGTTTGCCGATCCAGCGCACTGTGCCGCCGAGTTCCTCGTAAAGCTCCGCGATCCGACCTGCAGCAAACGCCGTTCCGCTCTTCGTCAGCATCACCTTGTCGGGGTTTGTGCAGAGGCACGGCACGCCGCGCCGCGCCGCAGGCGCCAGCAATGCCTCGTAGTGCGACAGTGGCAGGACATCGCCTTCGCTACCTGCGAGCAACACGAAGTCTGCATCCGCGCCGCTCGCCGTGCGCTCGAGATCGAGCCCCGTCATCGGCGAAAGGTCCTCGTCGCGGCTGATCAGCAGGCACTTGCTTGGGAGCCCGCTTGCCTGCGCGCCCTCTTTCTTCAGGATCTGCCAGGCCACCTCGCCTGAGGTCAAAAACCAGTCCCAGCTGCCGGCTAGAAAGCCGAGATCGACGAAACGGCGATCGTTTTCCGCCGAGCGCTTGCCGGAATTCGACAGAATGATGATGTGCTTGCCCTGATCCTTCAGCCGCACCAGCGTCTCGGCGGCGCCGGGATAGGCCCCACGCCCGTCGCGCAGCACGCCGAATTGGTCGATCAGGAAGGCATCGTAGTGGTCGGCGATATCGGCAAGGCCGGAGATGACGGTACTCATAACACACCTGCCTGTTTCGCACCTGCAAGCGCCAGTCGCGCCGTACCGGCTGCAGCCTCTTCCGAATGCACGGTCAGGAACGGCACGCCGAACTTGCGCGCACGGATTGCCGACCACGCCGCATTTTTGGCGCCACCCCCGACGGTGCGGATGGAACCGAGCCTGGGTCCGCCCAGCGCCGTCAGCCTTTGATAGGCGAGGCTTTCGATGCCGGCGATGCCTTCAAAGATCGCCTTGAGAAACACCGCGTCATCCTCCGGTCGCGGCGTCAGGCGCGGCTCAAAATTCGGATCGGCGATGGGAAAGCGCTCGCCCGGTTTCGTCAGCGGATAATAGTCGAGCCCGGTATCAACGGCCGGGTCGATGCGGGCAGAAAGCTCATCAATGCGCTCGGCGGAGAAATGTTCGGCCAGAACCACTCCGCCGGTGTTCGACGCACCGCCGGCCAACCACATGTCGCCGATGCGGTGGCTGTAAAGGCCGTATTCCGGGGCAAACAGCGGTCGGTCGGAAAGCACCTTGACCGTCAGCGTCGTGCCGAGCGCGCTGACGCCATCACCCGGACGATCGGCGCCGGTCGCCAGAAACGAGGCGCAGCCATCAGTGGTGCCGGCAACGACAACCACGTCATGCGAAAGGCCGAAGGCTTCGGCTGCGGCCGCTGATATCGTCGCAACCGGCGCACCGGCCGGCAGCACCTCCGGCAGGAGATCAATGCGCGCTCCGGTCTTTTCGATCCACGCCGGCCAGCAGCGTGCAACCGGATCGTAGCCGGTCTTCAAGGCATTGTTCTCATCGGACACGTCGTAGAGCCCGGTAAAATGTCCGGCCAGCCAATCGGCCTGGTGGATGACACGGAAGACACCCGAAACGGATTGAAACGTCAGCACCTTGGCAAGGCCGGAGGTCGCGCCATGGGCGGCGCTCTCCTTCGGCGCATGGGCCGCAATCGCGTCCAGGATTGCACCATCGGCAACCGGATCGTTGTACATCATCGGCGTGGCAAGCGGCGCACCATCGGCCGCCACCGGCAGCATCGTGCCCGACGTGCCGTCGATGCTGATCGCCCGCACCCGCCGACGATCGACCGCCTCAAGCACGCTGCCGAGCGCCGCCCGTACCGCCTTCCACCAGCCGACCGGATCGCGGCGGTCATCAGAAAAAGCCGCGAGCTTGGCCGCACCAGATGCGACGATCGTGCCGTCGGGTACCATCGCCACGGCGCGCGCGCCTGACGTGCCGATGTCGATGCCGACAACGAGGGCGTCCTGGTTTCCGCTCATTGCAGTGCCTGCCCTGCCCGATTGAGCTTCTGGCGATATTTCTCCGCGTCCCAGCCAAGCAGTTCCGCATTCTCGGCATCGCTCAGATAACGGAGCCAAGCCGTCGCCGGGATGCGGGCCGTGACGTCGGCAAGGCAGCGCGCCATGGCGAGCGCGCCTGCGGAAATGGTCTTCTCGACCAGCAAGCCCTTGCCGGGAAGGAGCAGGAGCGGCGGCAGGCTTTCGCCCCGCTCTCTCCTGGTGATCTCGATGGAAGCGGCCGTCTCACCCGGTGCGGCGATGACGCACCCCTTGCCGAGGAAGATGACATGGTCGGGATAGAGGCTGCCGCCGGCGGCAATCCGGCAGCTTTCAAGATCGGTTGCGACTGCATGCAGCCGCGCATCGTCAGGCAGGCAGTAGCCGCTGTCGACCGCAAGCCGCGACAGTGCCGCCAGATCGGCCGCCGGTGTCGGCCGTTGCTGCCCCGTCAACCGGCGGGACACGTCGATCAAGAGGATCGCGGCATCGGCGACGGTCTCGGCGGCAACCGCAAGACCGTGATTGCCGAGGATCAGCACCGAGGTGTTGTCCTGTAGTCGCTCAGCTATCGCCTTGGCAAGCGGCAGCCCCGGCCGCGCATAGGGCACGAACACATGCGGGATGCCGGCGAGGCGTTCGGCGGCGATGGCAGCGCCGTTCGTCTGCACCGCGGTCGCTATGGTTTCGACGCAATGGACATGGATCACCACCTTCTGCGGCATCAGCGCGTGCACCGTCGTCTCGATCGAGGGTCGCAGGCCGGAAGGGTTCATCTCGGAAATGACGAAGTCCTGCGCCTTCTCCGCCGCGGGATCATTGCGTTCCAGCGCTTCGAGCAACGGGTCGAGCGCCACCGGCACCATGACGTCACGCTGGCGAGCATGGGCAAGCCAGAGGCCGGAGGCCTTGATCCAGAGCGTGCCGCCCTCCTTGATCGACGTGTTGCCGCCTGCCCCCTGCACCAAGAGTGGGTCGGCGCCGACACGCGCCGATACGTCAAGTAAGGCCTCGAATTCCAGACTGCGCATTGCCACTCTCCTTCAGGCCGCCACTTGCTGGCGTTCCAGCCAGCCGGTGAAGGCCTGCCGTTCGGCCGGCGTCATATGCAGGCCGTGTTTCGTCCGCCGCTCCAGGAGGTCTTCCGCCGTCACAGCCCATTCGGTGTCGATCAGGAAGCGCGCCTCGCGCTCGCGAAACAGCGGACTGAACACCGTGCCGAGGTCGTCGAGCGACCTGGCATTGCCGATCAGGTCATGCGTGCGTGTACCGTAGAGCCGTGCGTAGTGCTTGGCGAGATCGGCCGGCAGCCAGCGATAGCGTGCCCTGAGATCGCCGAGAAATTGCTCGAAATCGGCATTGGTCATGTCGCCCCCGGGCAGATGCGCCTTGGCGGTCCAGGCTGCACCCATCTGCGGGAAAAACGGCTTCAGCCGCTCCAGCGCATGCTCCGAAAGCTTGCGAAACGTCGTGATCTTGCCGCCGAAAACCGAGAGCAGCGGCGCCTGACCATTCACCGCATCGACTTCGAAGATATAGTCGCGGGTGACTGCCGAAGGGTTTTCGGCATTGTCGTCATAGAGCGGACGCACGCCGGAGAAGGAATGGACAATATCGTCTTCGGTCAGTTGATGCTTGAAGTAGCGGTTCACCGATTTCAAGAGATAGGCGATCTCGTTGCCGTCGGCCGAAACGTCCTCGGGACGTCCCTCATAGGGAATGTCGGTTGTGCCGATCAGCGCCAGGTCGTTTTGGTAAGGGTTGATGAAGATCACCCGCTTGTCCGGGTTCTGCACGAGATAGGCTTGCCGCCCCTCCCAGAATTTCGGCACGACGATATGGCTGCCCTTGACCAGCCGCACGCTGCGGCTGGAATTGAGCCCGGCGATCCGACCGATGACCTCGTTGACCCATGGGCCGGCCGTGTTGACGACGCAGCGCGCCTTGACCTCGGATTTCACGCCGGTACGCAAATCCGTCATCTCCACCTGCCAGAGGCCGTCGACGCGACGGATGGCGCTGCAGGCGGTGCGGGTTAGCACCCGCGCGCCCTTCTTCTGCGCATCGAGCGCGTTGAGCACGACGAGCCGGGCATCATCCACCCAACAGTCGGAATATTCGAAAGCCTTGCGGTAATCCCGCTTGATCGGCGCACCCTCGGGCGCAGTCCTCAAATCCAGGCTGCGCGTGCCCGGCAGGCGCTTGCGGCCGCCAAGGTGATCGTAGAGGAAGAGCCCGAGCCGAACGAGCCAGGCGGGCCTGTCCGCCGGATTGTGCGGCAACACGAAACGCATCGGCCAGATGATGTGCGGGGCCGACTCCAGCAGCACCTCGCGCTCGATCAGCGCCTCGCGCACCAGCCGGAACTCGTAATATTCGAGATAGCGCAAACCGCCATGCACCAGCTTGCCCGAGCGCGAACTCGTGCCCTGCGCCAGATCGTCCTTCTCGCACAACAGCACCGAGAGCCCACGCCCGGCGGCGTCGCGCGCGATCCCCGCACCGTTGACGCCGCCGCCGACGACGAAAAGATCATATATTCCGGTCTCGGAACCCACGTTCTTGCCCCCTGTCATCAGCACGGATTGACCGGCGGCAGGCCGGCAATATAGCGGCGCACCTCTTCGGCAGCCATCTCGGCCGCAAAGGTAACGGTGCGCACCGACGCGCCGGCGATATGCGGCGTCAGCGTCACGTTCGGAAGCGCGAGCAACGGCCAGTCCTCCGGCACCGGCTCCACCGAAAAGGTCTCAAGCATGGCTGCCGACAGATGTCCGCTCACCAGGTTTTCGTAGAGTGCGTCATAATCGCAGAGCGGTCCGCGCGCCGTGTTGACGAAAATCGCACCGGGTTTCATTTTCGCGAAGGTCTCGGCATTCATCATGTTCCGCGTTTCTTCGGTCACGCGCGGGTGCAGCGTCACGAGGTCGGAGCGCGACAGGAGGCTGTCGAGCGAGACCTGCTCGACGCCGGCGTTCAGGTCATCAGCGGAGAGTTGCACATAGGGGTCGTGCACCAGAACCTTGGTGCCGAACGCCCGCAAAAGCCTGACGACCTTGGTGCCGATATTGCCGTAGCCGATGACGCCGACGGTCATCTCCGAAAGCTCGCGGCCGGTGCGGTCGGCGCGATAGAGGTCGCCGCGCCACTCGCCCTTGCGCAGCGCTTCATGGCCGGTGCGGATCAGTCGCGTCTCGGCGAGGATCGCGCCGAGCGTGAATTCGGCAACGGCGCTGGCATTACGGCCGGGCGTGTTGACGACGCTGATGCCGGCGCCGCGGGCGGCGGCCATGTCGATATTAACAGGCCCGCCGCGCGAGACGGCGACGAGCTTCAGCCCGGGGAGCGAGGTCAGCATGCCGCGCGACAGCGGCGCAAGCTGCGTCACCAGGATTTCCGCGTCGCCGATGAACTCGACGATATCGTCGGCCTTGCCCAGATATTCCTTCAGGCCGTCCATGCCTTCGACGGCGTAGCCATGCTCCATCGGCACATCCGGCCAGGGCAGTTCGAGGGTGCGGATGTCATGGCCGTCGCCGCTTGCTTCGACGATCTTGTCGCGAAACACGTCCGGCAACATGAACCGGTCGCCGATGATGGCTATCTTCTTCATTTCAGTTTTTCCTGTTGTGGTCCCGAGGCCGCATCCTGGGAGAGTGCGTGCCACACGGGTCGAAGCGCGATGCGCGACTGCTGGTAGGAGGGGAAAAGGCCGTCGTAACGGCGCGCAAGCGCCTCGTCGGCCGGCTCGGCGGTACGCTGATGCGGCGACACCCAGTCGCGCACACAATCGGCCATCGAGGGGTAGATGCCGAGCGACACGGCAGCGATCATTGCAGCACCCGCCGCCCCCGCCTCCTCGCGTTCGCTGGTCTGGACGCTGGCACCGAGGGCACCGCCAAGGATGCGCCGAAGCGAGGCGCTGCGCGCCGCACCGCCAGTCAACCGGATGCGGCCCGGAAGCGGCCCCATCTCGGCGTAGCAATCGCGCGCGGCCATGGCGAGCCCGTCGAACACCGCCTTCACCATGTCGCCGAAACCGTGGGTGATCGACAGCCCGACGAAGGAGGCCCGCGCCGAAGCGTCAACAAAAGGCCCGCGCTCGCCCGCCTCCGAGATATAGGGCTGGAACAACAGCGACGTATCCTTGGATTCCGCCAGCCAGCAGTCGACATGGGAGAGAAGCTCGCTTTTGGTCTTCTCGACGCCCATGCCCTTCAAGAGTCCGCCGGCGACCGACAGGATCCAGTCGATGTTGAGCGTTGCCGCCATGTTCGACTGCATCTGCGCGTAGGTGTCGGCGATCGGCATGCACATGGTGTAGCCGGTGAGATCGCGGTTGAGCCGCACGTCGTCGGCGCTGGTCGCAAGCCGCATGTGCATGCCGGTCGAGCCGATGATCGAGCAGCCGGTGTCGGTGCCCGGATCGTAGAGCCCGGCGCCAAGTGCTGTGCAGACCACGTCGACATAGCCGAGCACCACCGGTGTCCCCCGGGGAAGGCCGGTAACGGCAGCCGCATCCGCCGAAAGCAGGTGCTGCGATGTCACCCCGTCGACGATCTCCGGCAGGAAATGCTTGAGCTTCTGCAGCCCGAGAAAGCGGATGACGTCGTCGTTGTAGCTGCGGGTGCGGAAGTTTCCGAAGGTGAAATTGGCTTCGGACGGATCCGTCGCACGCATCTGCGTCAGCTTGAAATAGAGCCAGTCCTTGCAGTGAAACGTAGTCGCGACGCCCGACAGCATCTCCGGCGCGTTGTCGCTCATCCAGCGCAATTGCGCGCCCTGCTGGCAGGCGGCAAGGCCGGAGCCGGTGCTGGCGAACCGCTCGACATCGCCGCTGTCGCCGCGCAGCCGCTCGACCGTGTCGCCGGCGCGCGCGTCGAGCCAGAGCCAGCCCTTGCCGACCGGCTCGCCTCCCTTGTCGATCATCCAGGTGCCATCGCCCTGGCCGGTCACCGCGATCGCGGCAACGCGGCCAGGGAGGTTCTCGATCCTGGCCGAAAGCTCGGTCAGGGTGGTGACCGTATCGGTCCAGGTTCGGTTGAGATCCTGCACGCTGCCGGTCCTGCCGACGGCCTCATAGGCGTTCGGCACCGATGCCATGCCAAGTTGCCGCCCGCCAAGATCGAAGGCCACGGACTTGATGACCGACGTTCCCGCATCGACGCCGATGAGGATGTCCCGCATCAGGCAAGCTCCTCGCCGTGGCTGATCGCCTTGCCGCTGTCGCCATCGAAGACGTGCAGGCTCGAGGGGTCGAGGTGGATGCCGATTGGCTGGCCGACGGCAAGCTCCGTGCGGTCGTGCTCGACCAGCACCATGGTGCCGCCGGCGAAGTCCGCCGCGATATGCGTCTGGTCGCCAAGCCACTGGTTGACGGCCACCCGGCCGGCCACCCCGTCGGCGCTCCGGCGCACCGAATAGGGCCGGATGCCGAGCACGACTTTCTGCCGTTTCATCAGTGCATCGCGCACCGCATGGGAAAAGTCCGACGCCGGATATTCGAGTCGCACACCGTCCTTGAGGCCGAACGACACCTTGGCATCCGAACCGGTGACGCTCGCCTCGAACACGTTCATCGGCGGCTCGCCGACGAAGGTGCCGGTGAAGAGGTTGGCCGGACGCTCCTTGATCTTCTGCGGCGTATCGAACTGCTGCAGCACGCCGCCCTCCATGACGGCGATGCGGTCGGCAAGAGCGTTCGCTTCCGTCTGGTCGTGGGTGACGAGGATCGCCGTCAGCCCGCGCTCCTTGATGTAGTGCTTGATGCGGCCGCGAAGCACCGCGCGCAGCTGCGGCTCGAGCTGGCCCATCGGCTCGTCGAGCAGATGCAGGCTGGCGTCGCGGACCAGCGCCCGCCCGAGCGAGGCGCGCTGCTGCTGGCCACCGGAGATCGAGCTCGGATAGCGGCCGAGAATGTCCTCGATCTCGAGCAGCTTGGCGATACCAGCCACCTTCTCGTCGACGACGCTCTGCGACAACTTGGAAGCCTTGAGTGCAAAGGCGATGTTCTCGCGCACGGTCAGAGGCGGGTAGAGTGAATAGCCCTCGAAGGCCATGGCAACGTTGCGGCGCACCGGCGCAAAGCTCTGCACCTCGCGCCCGCCGAGCGAAATCGTGCCGCGGGACACGGCCTCGAAGCCGGCGATCATGCGCAGCGTCGAGGTCTTGCCGCAGCCGGACGAGCCCAGAAGCGCGATGATCTCGCCCCTCCTGACGTCCATGTTGAGCTTCTTGACGGCGTGGACACCGTAGTCGAGCGGACCGTAGAACTTGTCGACGTCTCGGATCAAAAGAGCGGTGTCGTTCATGCCGCTTCTCCATTGCGCTTGGATTCTATGTCGGCGCGCGGCAGAAGTCGGCCGCTCGCCTTGTCGAAGAGGAAAGCCTGGGCGCCGTTGACGGCGATATGGGCTGGCCCCGCCACCGGCCCCGGCGTTCCGGCCGGACGCGACACGAGGATTTCGCGGCCGCGCGCGGTCATCGCCAACGTCACGGTCTTCTCGTTGAGCGGCGTTTCCGCCTCGACCGTCACGGGGATGGCGCCCGGCGCCGATGCGTCGGTGAAGACGATGGTTTCCGGGCGAAGACCGAGAACGCACGACTGGCCCGAGACATCGCCGTCATAAACCGCGAGACGCACCCTGACGTTGGAGAGCTCGACGAAGACGCCGTCGCCGCTCTTCTGCGGCACGACATCCAGAAGGTTGATCGTCGGATCGCCGAAGAGGCGGGCGATCTCGATATCAGCGGGCGCGTTGTAGATCTCTTGCGGCGTGCCGATCTGGCGGATGCGGCCCTGCGACATCACGGCGATCCGGTCGCCGAGTGCCATCGCTTCCTTGTAGTCCTGGGTGACGTAGACGACAGTGGCACCTTGCGCCGCCAGCAGCCGCGGCAGTTCCAGCCGCATCTCGAAGCGCAGCTTGGCGTCGACATTGCGCAAGGGGTCGTCAAGAAGCAGCAACGGCGGCGAACCGACGAGCGCGCGGGCCAGTGCCGTGCGCTGCTTCTGGCCGTTGGAAAGCGCCTTCGGGTGGTGGCTCAGCACGTGGTCGATCTTCAAGAGCTTCGCGACCTTCTGCACGCCCGCAGCAATCGCATCCTTCGACGACTTCGTGGCCGTCAACGGGCTTGCGATATTGTCGAAGGCGCTCATGTGCGGGAAAAGCGCGAAGTTCTGGAAAGCCATGCCGACGCCGCGGTGTTCGGCATCGACATCGGTCATGTCCTCGCCGCCAATCAGCACCCTGCCCTCATCCGGCTCGATGACGCCGGCGACCAGGCGCAAAAGCACCGTCTTGCCGGCGCCGGACGGGCCAAAGAGCACCAGGCGTTCGCCATTGGCGACGTCGAGCGACAGGTCGTCGAGAACCGTCTGGCTCTTGTAGCGCTTGACGATGTTTTTTAAGTGAAGCGTCGTCATGTCTTACCCTTTCACCGCGCCAAGCGACAGGCCTTCGACGAGGTAGCGCTGGGCGTAGAGTGCGAGCGCCAGCGTCGGCGTGACCGAGAGAACGATGGCCGAGGCGATCTGCCCGTATTGGATGCCTGAGGATGTGACGAAGGCAAGTGCGCCCACCGTCACCGGCTGCTTGTCGGCGGATGCCAGCACCAGCGCGAAGACGAAATTGTTCCAGGCGAAGATGAAGGCGAGCAGGCCGGCGGCGGCAATACCGGGACCGGCGAGCGGCAGGGCGATCTTGCGAAAGGTCGCAAACCAGGAATGGCCGGCGATGCGATAGGCATATTCGACATCGGCCGAGATATCCTCGAAATAGCCGCGCACGATCCACAGGATCAGCGGCAGGCAGATGAGCTGGTAGACCCAGATCAAGCCGAAGTACGTGTTGGAAAGGCCGAGCCACTGGAAATACTGGGTCAGCGGCAACAGCACCAGCAGCGGCGGCGCGAAGCGGAACGACAGCAGCGTGAACGCGATGTCCTCCGATCCCTTGAACTTGTGGCGGGCAAAGGCGTAGGCCGCGGGAACGCCGAGCACCAGCGCCACCGCAACGGACGCGACCGACAGGAAGATCGAGTTGCCGAGATTGCGCATGAAGGCGATGTCGAGCGTGCCGGCTGCGGTCTGCAGTTTGCCGGTGATCAGTGCCGCATAGTTCGACAGCGTCGGCGAAAACACGATCGACGGCGGAATGGTCAGGATCGTCTCGTTCGTCTGGAACGACATCAGGAAGATCCAGAAGATCGGGAACATGAAGAAGACAACGACGAGCGTCAGGGCGACAGCGCGCAGGACCCGTTCGATGGGAGACATGGTTTCCATTTGAACCTCCTACGCTTCGCCGCGAGCGCGTTCGCGCAGGCGCAGCCAGTTTTTGATGAAGACGTTGGAGAGCGTGTAGGTGATCGCCCACAGGATGATCAGAAGCGCTGCCGAACGGCCGACATTGGTCGACTGGAAGAAGTTGAGATATGCCTCGACCTGGAAGACGGTCAGCGTGTTGCCGGGTCCCCCTTGGGTCATCGCGTAGATGATGTCGAACTGCTGGATACTGTCGAGCAGCCGGAACAAAGTCGCTGTCAGGATATAGGGCGTCAGCATCGGCAATGTGATGCGGAAGAACACGAAGCTCCTCGGCACACCATCAAGGGCCGCCGCCTCGAAAGGCTGGGTCGGCAACGAGCGCAATCCGGCCAGAAGGAGGATCATGATGAAGGGCGTGTAAACCCAGATATCCACGAGAATGACGGTCAACAGCGCGGTATCAGGCGACGAGGCCCAGCGAAAATCATGCAGGCCGATCAAGCTGGCGAGGTAGCTGAGGATGCCGAAGCTCGGATTGGTCATCAGCTTCCACATCAGCGCGGCCAGCGCCGGCGCGATCATCAGCGGCAGAAGCAGCATGATCGAGATGAAGTTGTTGATGGTGGAGCGGCGCTGCAGAAGCATCGCGATGCCGAGGCCAAGCAGCAGCTCCAGCGTCACGGTGATGCCGGCATAGAGCAGCGACACCTTCAGCGTGTTCCAGAAGGCCGGGTCGGTGACGAAGTTCAGGTAGTTTTCGCCCCAGTTGAACTGACGCGCCCAGGGCTGGCTCAGCCGGTAGCGCTGAAACGAATAAATAACCGCCGTGAAGAAGGGGATGAGAATGCCGATGCACACGAGCAGCGCCGGTAGGCTCAGCACATAGGGAAGCATCTTCCTGCTGATCCTGAAACCTGACGCCGGTTTGCGGAGGGTTGCTGT
Source organism: Ensifer sp. 4252 (assembly GCF_050434565.1). Classification (NCBI taxonomy): domain Bacteria; kingdom Pseudomonadati; phylum Pseudomonadota; class Alphaproteobacteria; order Hyphomicrobiales; family Rhizobiaceae; genus Ensifer; species Ensifer sp. 4252. The sequence goes on along the minus strand of NZ_JBNDIU010000004.1, from coordinate 105,300 downwards.
TGAAGCCATGTCGAGCTCCGTTCTCTAACTCTTGAAGAAAGCACGCGGCACGCGAGGCGTTGTCTAGCCCGCGCCAGTCCATCGGCATCTCAGGTTGGTTTGGGCGGCCACCGGCCGGTCACGGGATGCCCGACGCTCAAGTGCCTCTTTGCGTTCATTTGAACGCGCGGCTCTCAAGTCGCCGGGCATCGCTTGGGAGGCGTATCAGCCGAGACCAGCTTCCTTCAGCTGGCGATCGATGCTTTCGACGAGCTGGTCGAGACCTTCATCGACCGGCACCTGCTTGGCGACCATCTTCTGCAGCGTCGCTGCCCACTCGGTGGTGACGTCGAAGAACAGCGGCTGCGGCGTGAACTTGATCGAAGCGCCGGCGGCCGACGCATCGAACATTTCGACATAGCCCGGATACTTGCCGTTCAGCTTCTCGCGGAACATCTCGTCCTTCCAGATCGACTGGCGAACCGGATCGACGAAGTCCATCTTGGTGGCGCCGAACAGCGCATGCTCGGGACCGGACGCCCACTGCAGGAAGTACCAGGTTGCGTCCTTGTCCTTGGAGAAGTTGGACATGGCGAGCGACCAGATCCAGATGTTCGGCGTCGAGGCGGTGGCTTCCGGGTTGGCGGCAAAGGCGGCATAACCGAGCTTGCCGGCCATCTTGTTGTCGCCGCCGTTCATGAAGTAGCCGAGGCAATCGGCATCGAAGATCATCGCCGACGCACCGGCGCCAAGGTCGGCGCCGACCTGATACCAGGTATAGGTCGACCAGTCCTTCGGGCCGCTTTCCTGGATCATCTGCACGAACTTGGCGTGGTAAGCCTTGGATTCGGCCGTGTTCATGGCCGCCGACAGCTTGCCGTCGGCCGAAACGTTCAGGTCCTTCTGGTTGAAGTTGGCGTAACCCGACAGGAAGCCCGGGTGGATCGTCGCCCAGGAGCGCGAGCCTCTGACGCCGATGCCGTAGATGCCGCCGATGTCCTTCTGCAGCTTGGCTGCAACCGCGATCATGTCATCGAGGTTCTTCGGCAGCTCGACGCCGGCCTTGTCGAACATCTCGCGATTATAGGTGATGTTGTTCTGTTCGAACGCCCACGGAATGCACCATTGCTTGGCGTCTTCCGAACCGAGTGCCCCACCGGGTTGGCCGTTCCAAGCGCAGGAGTTCTTCACACCGGCGAGGAAATCGTCCCAGTTGTAGTTGGGGTTGGTCTTGGCCGGATCCTTGATCCACTCGTTGAGGTCGGCGATCCAGCCGGCCGGGCCATAGGTCCAGGTCATGTAGGCGCCGGTCATGAAGGCGTCGTATTCGGTCGAGCCCGAGGAAAGTGCTGCCGTCACCTTGTCGAAATAGACGTCTTCGGGGAACACGTCATAGGTGACTTCGATGCCGGTCAGATCCTTGAAGGCCTGAAGGTTGGCAATCATCGCGTCGGCATAGGGATGCTTGTTCAACAAGAGCTTCAGCGACTTTCCCGAATGCGCCTTCCAGTCGAAGTCGGCGGCCAGCGCCTGGGTCGACATCATGTTGAAGAGCGTGCCGGCCGAGCCGGCCGCAATCCCGGCCGCGCCGAGACCCTTGAGCATGCCGCGACGATCTACCTCTCCGCACAGAAACGCGCTGATGAGGTCTTTCTCCTTCTCGTACATAAGTCTTCTCCTCCGTTGCGGGTATGATTGCATCATGCGATCACCGGCTACCCGACCGGTATTCCTCCCCTTGAGGCTTTAGAGCGACACCTCTTCGCCCTCGCCTCGACTTTGCAAGACACTCCTCATTTGCCGTCGGCGGCCAGCGCCCGAGCCGTTTTCTCGTCGGTGATGAGACCGCTTAACAGGCCGCTTGCCAGCACCGCGCGGATGGCGGGCGTCTTGATCTTGCCGCCGGCAACCGCAACCGTGCGCCGATCCTTCAGGTCGTCGCGGCTGAGTGTGAAGGTGCGATTAGACAGCGTCGTCTCGATCGGGCGACCATCCTCGTCGAAGAAGTGGCCGAGCAATTCGCCCTTGCCCCCGCCCCTCTGGATCTCCTCGATCTCACTCATCTCGATCATGCCCGTCGAAACCAGCGACGCCTCGCGCTCTGCCGTGCCGATGCCGACCATCAGCAGATCGGCGGTCTTGGCGAGATCGAAGACCTCGCGCACGCCGCGCTGGCTAAAGAGCACGTCACGGTCCTCGACCGTGTTGGCGAAGAACGGCACCGGCATGACATAGGCTTCGGCTCCCGTGCGCTCGGCCAGCCGGTGGATGACGTCATGCGGGTTTGCCGAAAACTTGCGGGTGAGCCCGCCGAGCAACGAGACGAAGCGGGTATTATTGCTGGTGGTGCGCGGCAGATACTCGACGCAGGCGGCAAGCGTGCGGCCGTGCCCGACACCGACCAGCGCGGTTTCGCCCCGCTCGATCTCGCGCTTCAGGAACTGCGCACCGGAAATGCCGAGCGCCTTCAGCGGCAGGTCGTCAGCATCGAAATCGGGAACGACCTCGCAATAATCGAGGCCATAGCGCGCCGAGAGCTTTTGCTCCAGTTCGACGCATTCCGACACTTCGCCATCGATATAGACCTTCACCAGACCTTCCTGGTTGGCCTTCATGATCAGCCGGTGAGCTTTGAGCGACGTCAACCCCAGCCGCTTGGCGACCTCGGCCTGGGTCAGGCCGCCGGCATAGTGCAGCCACGCAGCCCGCGTCGCCATGCTGGTTTCGTCGTCGCGAAGGTTTGCACCACCGATGATCGCCATCGTCTCCACCCGGACCGTTATGCTGCAATGCATGATAAATTTTGCATTGCATGATATTTTTATCTCGCTAATGAAATAAATTTCATGCCGTGAAAAAAATGTCAAGCAAGAACGTGAGGACCGCGATCACGCTTTGTGGATCGGTGGGAACGATGGGGATTAAGGGCGGCTTTGATGCGGCTGTCAGGGGCCGATACCCGATGCCCCCCACGGGCCGGAACGGCACAAACCGTAGCGAAGGCTTGAATGCATCGGTCGTCGGCGAAAGCGGCACCAATCCGTATCGACAATAGGAATGCCGGTTAAACTGCTGTCACGAGCGGGCCGGCCGCTGAGGAAACGAACAAAAGCCAAATCCTCCTCATTCCTGTGCCCGTCACAGGAATCCAGTCAGCCCAAGTCTTTGGGCTGAAAGGACCTTTGACCCGGCAGACCCCGGGCCGCTGGATCCCCGCCACAAGGGCCAGGATGAGGGAGAGTGGGAGTGGGATGCACTGCACCTCAAACAAGGCATTATCAGCGGCTCGCCGACACGCTGACCGACCAAAACGCCGGCTTGCGGCTCAGCCCTTACTGGCCGAGATTGCGCAGATAGAGGGAAAGAAGCTGCGTCTGCGAGGAGATGCCGAGCTTGCGGTAGACGTTGCGGCGGTGGACTTTGACCGTGCCTGTCGAAATTCCAAGCTTGAGGCCGATCGATTCCGATGAATGCCCCTGCAGCACCAGTTCGATGATCGAGGATTCGCGTTCGGTCAGATTGAGATGCTGCCAGACGCCGTCAGCTGGCGGATGCACCGACTTTCTCCGGCTACGTCCGGTCTTCGCCAGCGCCGCGTCGAACCGGCGCCCGAGATCGGCCCAGTGGTGGCGCACCAGCGCCGAGACCAGCGGCTCGACCTTCTTCAACAGTGCGAATTCCGCAGCGCTGAACGGTCCCGTCGCCTCGCGCCGCATCAGCGACAGGACGACGGTGATCTCACCGCTGATCGGCACGAAGAAGCCGACCTCCTCCGCAAGCCCGGTCTGCACGTAATAGGTCCGGTAGTATTCGCTGGAGAAGAACCGGTCCGGCGCCCGCTCGCGCATGCGCCAGACGCCCGGCTTGCCCTCGCAGGCCGCATGGTAGAACGGATCGAGCAGATAAGGGCCAGCCTGATAGAGACTGACGAACAGAACGTGATCCTTGGCGTTGAAGGTGCTGTAGAGATCGAGCGGGCGTTCCTTGCCGCGATAGGCGAACACCACGACATAGTCGAAAGTCATCAGCGTCGACATCAGTTGCCGATAGGCCGAGCCCACAGCCTCGTCTTCCATGGCCGCGCCATCGACCATGGGCGCCAACACCTGAAATAATCCCTCGAGATCGATGCCCAAACCGCTCTCCCGCCGATCCGGCCCTGTTCCGGGGTATACTCCTCCCACAAGCCAATTCGCGTTGAAATACCTCTCTCGGGGTATATACCGGCACCGGGCGCTTTGACTAGGCTGCCTGTCAATGACGGTGGAACGCGAGGGCATCAGAGCCTTGGTGGCATCCGACAACAACCGCAGGGAACAGACGTGACATCCGCTTCGACGAACGACATCGAGTTCCGTTCGGTCGCCAAACGCTATGGCAGCGTGACCGCCGTTTCGGACATCAACTTCGCGGTGCCCCGGGGCGCCTTCATGGCGCTGCTCGGGCCTTCCGGCTGCGGCAAGACCACCTGCCTGCGCATGATCGGCGGCTTCGAGCAGCCGAGCGAAGGCACTGTCTATATCAACGGCGAGGCGATGAACGGCGTTGCCGCCTATCGGCGCCCGGTCAATATGGTGTTCCAGCACTATGCGCTGTTTCCGCATCTCGACGTCGAGCAGAACGTTTCCTACGGCCTCAAGCAGATGCGGCCGCGCATATCAGGCGCCGAGATTTCGCGCCGCGCCCAGGAGGCGCTGGAGATGGTCCGGCTCGGCGGCTTCGGCAAGCGCCGCATCCACGAGATGTCCGGCGGCCAGCAACAGCGCGTGGCGCTTGCCCGCGCCATCGTCAACAAGCCGAAAGTGCTTCTGCTCGACGAGCCGTTGGCGGCACTCGACAAGAAGCTGCGCACCGCCATGCAGATCGAGCTGCAGACGCTGCAGCGCGAACTCGGCATCACCTTCGTGCTCGTCACCCACGACCAGGAGGAAGCGCTGTCGATGAGCGATTTCGTCTGCGTCATGAACGCTGGCCGTATCGTCCAGGTCGGGCCGCCGCAGGAAATCTACGATCGCCCGGCAAGCCTGTTCGTCGCCGATTTCGTCGGCAAGACCAACCGGATCGCGGCAACCGTCGACACCGGCGGCGCCTCGATCGTTTTCGCCGATGGCACGCGCGTTGCCGCCCCCGTCACCACGACGCCGAGCGCCGGCTCGGCCATGGTCGCGCTGCGCCCTGAGGCAATCAGCCTGAAACGCAACGGCGCGGCCGGCACCGCCGCCCTCTCCGGCACCGTCACGCATCGCATCTTCCTCGGATCCTTAGTCGAGTATTCCGTCGATGTCGACGGCCTCGGTGACTTTCTCGTCACCGCCGACCGACGGGCGCTCGGGGACAGCGATCTCGTCGAGCCCGGCGACAAGGTCGGCCTCGCCTTCGATCCGAATGCGCTCCACGTCTTTCCGGCCTGAACTATCTTTCCGGCCTGACCCGGCCGCCCCCTGCTGCCTTGCATGAACGTCAACGATAAAGGGAACAGCGTGATGACCAAATGGTACAGAGAAAATGCCCCGATCACCGCCGAGCAGCTGGCCGACGAGCTGATGCGCCTGAAGCGCGGCTCGGTCACCCGCCGCCACTTCCTCGGCGTCACCGGCCTTGGCCTTGCGACGGCGGTGCTGGCGCGCCAGCCCGGCCTGTTCAATTCGACGGCGTTTGCCCAGGACCTCGGCAGCCAGATGTCGATCGCCACCTGGCCGAACTATCATGACCCCGCCACCTTCGAGGCGTTCCAGGCCGCAACCGGCGTTGCCGTCGAGGTCAACGTCTTCGGCTCGAACGAGGAGATGCTCGCCAAGCTCCAGGCCGGCGGCACCGGCTGGGACCTGTTCGTGCCCACCAACTACACCATCTCCACCTATGTGAAGCTCGGGCTGATCGACGAACTCGATCTCTCCAAGCTGCCGAATTACGACGCCTCGACCGAGACGGCACGTTTCACCAACGAGGGTGTCGTCGACGGCAAGACCTATGCCGTGCCAAAAAACTGGGGCACCACGGGCATTGCGCTCAACTCCACCAAGATCAAGACGCCGGTCACCAGCTGGAAGGACTTCTTCGAGGTCGCCATGACCGAGGCCGACGGCCGCGCCATGGTCCACGACTACCAGCTGACCACCATCGGCAATGCGCTCGTCTCGCTCGGCTACTCCTTCAATTCGACCAAGCCGGACGAACTCGCCAAGGCCGAGGAACTGCTGATCAAAGTCAAGCCGCATCTCTACGCCATCAACAGCGACTATCAGCCGTCGATGCGCGCCACCGATGCCTGGATGACCATGTGCTGGACCAATGACGGCGCGCAGCTCAACCGCGATATGCCGGAAATCCAGTTCGTGCTCGGCAAGGACGGCGGCGAAATCTGGTCGGACTTCTACGCGATCCCGAAGAGCGCCGCCAACAAGGCGGCGGGCTACGCCCTGCTCAACTATCTGATGTCGCCGGAAAATGCCGTCAAGGAGCACATCGCCAACGGCGCACCGACCACCGACAGCCGCGTCCTGAAGCTGCTGCCGGCCGACGTTACCGGCAACAAGATCGTCTATCCCGACGACGCCTCGCTGACGCCGCTCGAATTCGGCGCCGCGGTGACGCTGACCGATCCGGGCCGCGCCGAGCTGATGGCGCGGTTCAAGTCGGCTTGATCGAGACTGCCATGTGACTGCCCTCATCCCTGCGGTGAGGGAGCGCCCCTCATCCGCCTGCCGGCACCTTCTTCCCGTCTTGACGGGGAGAAGGGACAAGCAGCAAGCTCCCGCTCCCATCTCCCGACAGTCGGGCAAGAGGAAGCAAGGCCGGTGCCACGAGTCCCCTTCGCCCCGCCTGCGGGGAGAAGGTGGCCGGCAGGCCGGATGAGGGGCGCTTCCCTCACCGCGTGGTGAGGGGTCAAATGCTACTGAAACTTAACGGACCCATTCTCATGCCCGCGGCAACGAACACGAAGAGAAACCTGGTGACGGCAGCGTTGGTGGCGCCGGCGGCGGCATGGCTGATGATCTTTCTCGTGCTGCCGTTCATCGCCATGCTGGTCTTCGCCTTCGGCGAGCGTGCGCCGGAGGGCGGCTATCAGGCGGCGTTCACCTTCGCCCAGTTTGCAAGGCTGCCGACGCGGGCCGCCGCCTTCTGGAACACGATGGTGCTGGCGCCGGTTGGCGCGCTGCTCTGCCTGCTGGTCGCCTATCCCGTCGCCTATTATCTCGCCGTCAAGGCGGACCCACGCTACCGCCTGATCCTCGTATCGCTGGTGGTCGTGCCCTTCTGGACGAGCCTGCTCGTGCGCACCTATGCCTGGATGTACATTCTCGGCTCGCGCGGCATTCCCAATCTGTTGTCGATGATCGGTCTTGAGGATGTGCGCCTGTTGAATACTCCCGGCGCCGTGCTGCTTGGCATCGTCTATGGCTACCTGCCGCTGATGATCATGCCGATCTATGTCAGCCTCGAAAAGCTCGATCGCCGCCTGCTCGAAGCCTCGGCCGATCTCGGCGCGAGACCGGTCTCGACCTTCTTCGGCGTCACCCTGCCCTTGTCGCTGCCGGGCGTGATGACCGGCGTCGCGCTCGTCACCATCCTTCTGCTCGGCGAGTACCTCATCCCGCAGCTGCTCGGCGGCGGCAAGGTGTTCTTCATCGGCAATGCGCTGGTCGATCTCTTCCTGCAATCGCGAAACTGGCCCTTCGGCTCGGCGATCGCCGTGACGCTGGTGGCCGTGGTCGTAGTGATCCTGATGGTGGCGATGCGCATCGCCTTCAGGGTCGCCGGCACAAGACAGGTGGATCTCGTCTGATGCGCGCCTTCATCTCCTCGGTCTATCTCTTCCTCTACGCGCCGATCGCGCTGGTCGTCTTGTTCTCGTTCAATGCCGGGCGCAGCGCCAGCGAGTTCACCGGCTTTTCGACCGCCTGGTACGGCAAGGCGCTCGGCAATACCTTCCTGGTCTCGGCGCTGCAGAACAGCCTGATGATCGCCTTTACCAGCGCGACGCTTGCCGCGATCTTCGGCACGATGGCCGCGCTTGGCATGGAGCGGCTCGCGCCGCGCAACCGGGCGATTTTCGATGCGCTCTTTGCTGCGGCCATCGTCGTTCCCGGCGTCGTCATCGGCATTGCCACGCTTGTGGCGCTCGTTGCAGTCTTCTCCTTCGTCAACCCGGCGCTTTCGGCGATCTGGCCGGGCGACCAGCCGCCGCAGCTCGGGCTCGGCTATGGCTCGATCATCGCCGCCCACGGCCTGTTCTCGATGGCGCTCGTCACCATGATCGTGAAGGCGCGCATCGCCAGCCTCGGGCGTGATATCGTCGAGGCCTCCAGCGATCTCTATGCGACGCCGCTCACCACCTTCCGGCTGATCGTGCTGCCGCAGATCCTGCCGTCGATCCTTGCAGGCTTCCTGCTGGCCTTCACCTTCTCCTTCGACGATTTCATCATCGCCTTCTTCGTCGCCGGCTCGAAGACGACGCTGCCGATCTACGTCTTCGCCTCGATCCGCCGCGGCGTGACGCCGGAAATCAACGCGATCGCGACGCTGGTGCTCGTCGCCTCGCTGCTTCTGATCCTGACCGCCCGCATCCTGATGCGGGATAAAAAACCGAAATCCGGGGAGTGAACAGATGATCCTGAAAGACCGGGTCGCGATCGTGACCGGAGCGGGCTCCGGGATCGGTCAGGCGGGCGCTGCCATCATGGCGCGCGAGGGCGCGCATGTCGTCGTCGTCGACCGCAGCCCCGAGGCGGGCAGCCTCACCGTCGACACTATCCGTGCCATGGGCGGCAAGGCCGAGGCCGTTACTCTCGACGTCACCGACGACGCAGCGCTTGCCGACGGCATCGCCGATATCCTCTATCGCCACGGCCGCATCGATATCCTGCACAATCACGCCGGCGCGCAGATTGCCGGCGATCTTGAAGAAGTCGAGGTCTCCGGCTTCGACCGCTCGTGGAGCCTCAACGTGCGCGCCCATTTCATGGCCGCGCGCCTGGTCATGCCGTCGATGAAGGCCGCCGGCCGCGGCGTCATCGTCAACACCTCGTCGTCATCAGGCGTGCTCTACGACCGCGAGATGATCGCCTACACCACGACCAAGCACGCTGTTATCGCCATGACCAAGCAGATGGCCGGCGATTACGCCCGCCACGGCATCCGCGTCAACGCGCTCTGCCCCGGCTGGGTCGACACCCCCTTCAACGAGCCCTTCATCGCCCAGATGGGCGGCCGCGGCGCGATCGAGGCCTATATCCGCGAAAAGGTGCCGCTCGGCCGCTGGGCAAGCGTCGACGAAATCGCCGAGTCGATCCTGTTCCTGGTGTCTGACCGTTCGTCCTATATGACCGGCCAGATCCTGGTGGTCGATGGCGGCGAGACCGTCGTCTAGCGCCGGGGACCAGCCCCGACGCCAGGGCATTCAAAGCTTGTGTTCGAGCCGGCTGATCGCAAAGACGATCGGCCAGAGAACCACGAGATAGGTGGCAGACGCCAGGATCAGCGGCGATGTGTTGTAGGTGAGCGAGCGCGCCAGGTCGGCCGAATGCAGAAGTTCCGGCACCGAGATCACGCTTGCAAGCGTCGTCAGCTTCACCAGTTCCACCGTGTTCGACAAGAGATCGGGCAGCACGTTGCGCACCGCCTGCGGCAGGACCACGTAAATCCAGCTCTGCGCCGCGTTGAGCCCGGTCGAGCGCGCTGCCTCGCGCTGGCCGGCAGGCACGCTCTTCACCCCTGCACGGTAGATCTCGCCATAATAGCTCGACGAATTCAGGAGGAAGGCGATGCAGACGGCGAGCAGCGCCGGGATCTGCAGCCCGAGGAACGGCAGGCCGGAATAGACGAAGATCAAAAGGACCAGCGGGGGGAAGGACCGGAAGAAATCGATGAGCGCGATCGCCGGCCATCGGACGAGCCGATAAGGCGAGGTTGCCAGCAGCATCGCGCCGATGCCGCCGACAAGCCCGATCGGGATAAGCAAGAGGCAGAGCAGCAGCGTCTGCAGACAGCCGGCAAGGATCATCGGCAGGACGCGCAGCATGATCTCGATATTGAAGAACTCGTTTACGAGGTTCTGCATCAGTGACCGCCCCACTGGTAACGACGTTCGAGCGCCCGCGATCCGACCACGAGCGGAACGAAGAGAATGACATAGAGGAAGGCGCCGATGGTCAACGGCGTGGCGTTGGCGGAAAAGGCGAGCGCCGAGTTCGCCCGCCCGAGGATTTCGTTGACGCCGATGGCGCTGCCGAGCGCCAGGTTCTTGGTGATCGAGATCGTCCGGTTGGTGAGCGGCGGAATGGCAAGCCGGATCGCCTGTGGGAAGATCACATGGACCAGCGTCTGAGTGGCCGAAAGTCCGGTGGAGCGCGCCGCTGCCCATTGCCCCTTGTTGACGGAGGTGATGCCCGCCCAGAAGACCTCTTCGGAGAAAGCCGCAAGCACGGCACCGAGCGACAGCCAGAGCACGACGAAGCTCGGCAGCAGGATGCCGATATTCGGCAGCCCGAAGAAGGTGACGAGAATGATGGCTAGCGGCGGCAAGGCGCGGAAGATATCGACATAGATGCGGATCAGGACATTGATAGGCCGGATGCCCGCGGTTCGGATCGCCGCAAGCAGCAGCCCGACAGCAATGCCGGTGACGACGACGGCGATACCGGCGAGAATAGTGATGCCGAGGCCGCCGAGAATGTCCTGCCAATATTGCCGGGCGATATCCGCGTTGAGGAAGGTGAAGACGAAGCGGTCCCAATTGCTCACGGGATCACCTCAATGCCGGATCTGGCGCAGGAAACGCCGGGTGCGCTCGTGCTGCGCATTGCCGAAGATCGCCGCGGCACTGCCCTCTTCGACGATGACGCCGCCGTCGAGGAAGACGACGCGGTCGGCGGCATCCCGGGCGAAGTTCATCTCGTGGCTGGCGATCACCATCGTCATGCCGCGGTCGCGCAACGCCTTGACGACGGAGAGCACGCTGTCCACCAGTTCCGGGTCGAGCGCCGAGGTCGGCTCGTCCATCAGCATGATCTTCGGCTCGAGCGCCAGCGAGCGGGCGATCGCCACGCGCTGCTGCTGTCCGCCCGAGAGTTGCGACGGATAGGCGTGCGCCTTGTCGGCAAGGCCGACCAGCTCCAGGTTCTGCATCGCCCTCGCCTCGGCCCCCGCCCGCGACATCTTCATCACCTTGCGCAACGCCAGGGTGACATTCTTCAAAGCCGTCAGGTGCGGATAGAGATTGAAGCTCTGGAACACCATGCCGATCTGGCGCCGCATCAGGTTGATGTCCGTCCGGGGTGACAGGACGTCGACGCCGTCCATATGCAACGTGCCGCCGGTCGGCTCCTCCAGGCGGTTGCAGCAGCGCAGAAGCGTGCTCTTTCCCGAGCCAGACGGCCCGATGAGGAAAACCAGCTCTCGGGGAGCGACCAGAAGGTCGACCCCCTTGAGCACTTCATTCGCGCCGTAGTTCTTGCGTATCTGGCGTGCCTCAAGCAGAGGCGTCTTCGCTCCGCCTTCATCCCTCACGAGTTGCAACTCAGCTCGTGCGGCGTCGCGTCATAACCTGGCGTACCCGGAGCGCCGTAGCCTGGATAGATCGTCGTCGTTGCCGAACCCGCCTTCGGCTCGACCTCGAACCACTTGACGTAAAACTTCGTCAGCGTGCCGTCCTGCTTCATGCACTCGATCGCATCTTCCAGCGTCTTGCGCAGCTCGGTGCTGTCGTTCCTGAGCGGCATCGACCAGACGAGATCGGTTTCGTAGAGGAAGGCATTTTTCAGCCGTGGATTGTTCTTGACCACCCAGGCGATCACGGTCGCGGCGGAGACGGTGGCGTCGGCCCGGCCTGTCAACACGGCCTGCACGGCATCGGTGCTGGTTGCGAAGGATTGCGGCGTCCAGCCCATCGTTGCCGCCTGTTCATTGATCCACTTCTCGTAGACCGAGCCCTTCTGCACCGCGATCGTCTTGCCCTTGAGATCGTCGAGGCTCTTGATTTCAGGTGCGTCGGCAAGCGTCAGGAAGCGGTAGTCGGCATCGACGAAGCCTTCCATGAACAGCATCTGCTGCGCCCGCTCCGGCGTGACCGTGACGACTGCTGTCAGGAAGTCGTAGGTCCCCGCCTGCAGTGCCGGGATCAGGCCGGCGAACTGCGCGCCTTCGACGTTGATCGGCCGCTTGATGCGCTTGGAGATCTCGTCGACCACATCGATGTTGAAGCCTTCGAGGCCGCCCGATACCTTCGGCATGGCGTGCGGTGCAAACGTGCTGTCGATGGCCGACTTCAGCGGCGCATCTTCCGCCAGCGCCGGAATGGCCGCAAGCGATACGGCGGCGAGCGCCACCAGAACTTTTCCAAACATCAACTTCCCCTTTTCCCTGATCATGATTTGCTGAACTGTCCCCCCAGATGTCATCAGGCGCCCTCAATCCTGATATGTCCGATGCCCTTGGCGGCGATCTCTTCGAAACTCTCGTCATAGCCGGCATCGGCGTAGCGGATGACGCCGAGCGATGTGTCGTTGGTGAGCGCGTGGTCGAGCCTTTCGTCGGCAGCTTGCGTGCCGTCGGCAACCACCGTCACGCCACAGCTCGTCATATAGCCGGCATAGCCGCCGCCGCCGGAATGCACGACGACGAGGTCGGCCATCGATGAGCAGAGCAGCATGGCGTCCAGCAGCGGCCAGTCGGCGATGGCGTCCGATCCGTCCTTCATCCGCTCGGTCATGATGTTGGGATGCGCCATGGCGCCGGCATCGAGGTGGTCGCGCGAAAAGGCGACTGGGCCTTTCAGTTCGCCGGATGCCACCAGTTCGTTGACGCGGCGGGCCAGCGCCGTGCGCTCGCCGTGGCCGAGCCAGGCGATGCGGGCCGGCAAGCCCTCGAACGGGATGTGTTCGCGCGCGAGCTTGATCCAGTTGGTGACGATCTTGTTGTCCGGGAACATTTCGAGCAGCAGGTCGTCGATGCGGGCGATGTCGCTTTCCTCGCCTGATAGCGCCATCCAGCGGAAGGGACCGATGGCGCGGGCAAAGAGCGGTCGCAGATAGGCCTCGGTGAAGATCGGGATGTCGAAGGCATTGGCAACGCCGCCCTCGCGCGCCTGGGTGCGGATGAGGTTGCCGTTGTCGAAGACTTCCGCGCCTTGTCTCTGGAAGTCGAGCATCGCCGTCACATGCTCGACGATCGAGGCGCGGCTCGCGGCCATCAGCTGCCCCTGGCCGTCTTCGCGCAGCGATTTTACCTGGTCGAGGCTCATGCCCTTCGGCACATAGCCGTAGACGAGGTCGTGCGCCGAGGTCTGGTCGGTCACCACATCGGGCACGATGCCGCGCCGGGCGATTTCCGGATAGATCTCGGCCGCATTGCCGACGAGGCCGACGGAGAGCGCCCGCTTGTCCTTGACCGCTGCGTTGATCATCGAAAGTGCAGTATCCAGATCCGGCGCGATCTCCTGGAGATAGCCGATCTCCTGGCGCTTCTTCGCCCGCTCCGCGTCGATGTCGACGCAGAGGATCGCCGCACCCGCCATCCGGCCGGCAAGCGGCTGCGCCCCGCCCATGCCGCCGAGACCGGCCGTCAGCACGAAGCGGCCGGAAAGGTCGCCGCCGAACCGCCGCTCGGCAATGCGCATGAAGATCTCGTAGGTGCCCTGGATCACCCCCTGGCTGCCGATATATTGCCAGGCGCCGGCCGTCAGCCCACCCCAGCAGATCAGGCCCTTGCGCTGGAGCTCGTAGAAGACTTCGGCCTTGGCCCATTGGCCGACGATGTTGCAATTGGCCATGATGACGAGCGGCGCCTTGGCGTGGGTCTTCAACAGACCCACGGGCTTGCCCGACTGGATGATCAGCGTCTGATCCTCGTCCATCTCGATCAGCGTCTTGACGATCGCGCGGTGCGCCGGCCAGTTGCGGGCGGCCTTACCGAGTGCTGCGTAGACGATGAGATTGTCCGGGTCCTCGCCGACGGAAAGCACGTTTTCCAAAAGCCGCAGCAGGGCCTCCTGCCGCCAGCCCTTGGCACGCAGCACCGGCCCACCGGGGATGGGGAAGCCAGGATGACGGGGATTGGCCTTGGGCATCGTCTCGTTCCTTGTTGTTGTGTCGGCGGAAGCTAGCTGCCCCTCACCCTGGCCCTCTCCCCGCTTGCGGGGAGAGGGGATTCCTCAGAGCTTGCCGCCAACGTCGCGTGCAAAGCGGCTATGTTCCCCGCCCACAGGTTGGGGGAGTGAATGGCTCCCTGCATGCCGCCGGCGCCACATCTCATCACACTCGTGACCTCTCCCATTCTCGGCGAGAGGGACGGCCACGGCTGGCCGCCCTGGGTCGCCAAGGCGTCCCCTCTCCCCGCAAGCGGGGAGAGGGTTAGGGTGAGGGGCAAGACTACCTCACCACTCACTTCGGCGGCAGCGTTTCGACGAAAGCGAGCGCCGCATCGATGAGCCGCTTGCGCAAGCCGTCGTCGCCATAGGCCTCTGCTCCGGCCCGCACCCAGCCATGCCTCGCGCGGCCGTTCATCGTCATCAGCTCGATGCCAGGCAGTGCCAGCGCCCAGCCGTCATTGTCCTTGCCGAGCCGCACCAGCATCGATCCTTCGCGCGCGCCGCAGAGCAGATTGCCGTTGAGCAGAAACGCCCAGCCGCCGAACATCGCCTTCTCCGACAGTCCCGGCCGACCGGCGAGCTCGTCCTCGATCAGTTCCTCAAGTCCCGCATCGCGCCCCATAACCTCTCTCCCGTCGTTACCGCCCAGCGAGCGCGTAGCGGGCGAGTTCTATGCCCATCGCCTTTTCCACCGAGGGGTAGACCGTCGGGTCGAGCACGCTCGAGGCGAGCGGGATCACCGTCTTCGGCACATGCAGAACGAAGATCTTCATGCCGACTTGCAACTGGCCGACGCTCAAGGGTTCGCCCTCCGGCGACAGCGTGGTGATGACGTCGGGGAAGGTGGCGAGCCTTTCGCCTTCCGCAGAGTCAACCGCCATGTATTCGTTCATCACGTGCAATACCGTTGAGTCAGCGCCCTTCCCCAGCGTTACCGTGCCGATATCGAAAGCCTCCTTGGTGTAGACCACCGACTTGTCGGTGATCACGCCTTCGGCAAGCAGCGCGCCATTGGTCGTCTTGACGATCGCGTCGATGATGGCGCTGCCGCCCTTGGCTTCGGCGGCGATGATCGCCTCTCCGAGTGCCAGCGCCAGCGAGATGCCGCCGAGCGCCGCATTGTCCCTGACGTAGGATGCGCGCACCGGATTTCGGCACGAGGCGATGAAGCCGCCGGACATGTCGGAGGCGGTGCGCAGGATCGGCGAGGCCTTGGCGGTGGCGCCGCGGACCACCAGCTCGATATAGCGGTTCTCCTCGCGATTTCCCCCGACGGCCGTCTGGATCATCTGCTCGGGCGAGCCGGCAAGGCCGATCGAGCCCATGTCGCCGGTCGGGTGCGCCCGGATGTCGCCGACCGCATCGACCACCTTGGTGCCAAGGATCGCCGACGGCAACCAGCCATTGAGCGTCGAGGACTTGCCGTTCTGGCCGATGATCAGGCCCGAGAGCTTCTCGCCGAGCGCTTCCTGCAGCAGTTGCACCGCCTTGACGTAGTCGATGCCGCGCATTTCCCAGGGGGTGGTCGAGGCCGGCGCGCCGATGGCGGCTGCCGTCGCCACCCAGTCGTCGGCCTCAAGCTCGTCGACCGACACCAGCTCCGGCTTGCCGATCGAGACCGCGGCATAGCCGAGCATGCGGCCGTGATCAGCCCAGCCGCCGCCGCCGGCCGCATAAACCGAGCCGCCCTTGACAGCCGCTTCGACGTCCTTTTCCTTCAGTATCCGGCCCATCTACAGCTTCTCCTGCAATTTCTTGTCGAGCCTCTTCACCGCCTCGAAGAGAGCGGCGGCGCCAAGCGCGATATCGTCATTTTCGGCCCATTCTTCAGGGGCATGCGAGCGCCCGCCGAGGCACGGGATGAAGATCATCGCCGAGCGGGTGATGCGGCCCATCCAGGCGGTGTCGTGACCGGCACCCGATGCCATGCGCCGGTGCGTGGCGCCGATCGCGTCGCAGCTTTCCTCCAGCGTCGACAGCAGAAGCGGGTCGCCGGGCGTCGGGTGGTTGTCGGAAATCACATTCGCAGGCGCGATCGTCACACCTGCATCGTCGGCAATGCCCTGGCACAGCGGCTGAAGTTCGGCGAGGAATCGTTCCATCTGCGGCCGCAACTCAGCGCGCGCATCGATCAGCAGACGCACCCGCGACGGCACGACATTGGCCGCATTCGGCTCGATCGAGAACTCGCCGACGGTCGCCGTGAAATGCCCCTCGCCCTTGGAAAATTCCGTCGCCAGCTTCTCGATCTCCAGCACCAGCCGGGAGGCTGCAACCAGCGCGTCGCGCCGGTGGCCCATCGGCGTCGTACCGGCATGGTCCGCCTGCCCTTCGACGATGATCTCGATGCGGGTGATGCCCGAGATGGCGGTAACGACGCCGATATCGAGCCGCCCCGTCTCCAGTACCGGCCCCTGCTCAATATGCAGCTCGAGAAAGGCCTTGATGTCGGATCGCTTAAGCGCTAACAGCCGCGACGGGTCGCCGCCGACCTCGACGATGCCCTGCCGCAGGCTCAATTCGCCCTGCACCCGGCTCAGCCAACCATCGGGCAGGATGCCGGCCATGCCGCGGCTGCCGACGCAGGAAACGCCGAAGATCGACACTTCCTCGGCCAGGAAGTCGACGATCTCCAGGTCGTGATCGAGTTCGACGCCGGCGTCCGAAAGCGCGCGCGCCACTTCAAGTGCGGCGGCGACCCCGGCGATACCGTCGAAGCGCCCCCCCTCCGGCACCGTGTCGGAATGGGAGCCGAGCATCAGCGTGCCCAGCGCCGACGTCCGCCCCTTGCGCCGGCCGATGAGATTACCGGCCGCATCGATCCGGGTTTCGAGCCCCGCCGCCCGGAAGCGGCGATCGAGGAACGCACGGCCTTCGAGGAACAGCGGTGTGAAGGCGCGCCTGGTATACGGCCGGTCCGGCTCGGTGATCCCTGCAAGGCCGTTGACGATGCCGGCGATCCGGCTTGCGTCCACCGGCAGATTGGTCTTGACGCTCGTGCTCATCGGGCCTCCTGCAACGGCAAAGTCTGAAGCGGGCGAACGAAGGCGCCGGTGCCGGGCTTGGAAACGACGGCGCGCCCATCAAAGGCAAGCGCTCCGCGCAGATAGGTCGCCGACACCCGCCAGGGGAGCTTGATGCCGTTATAGGGCGACCAGCCGACGACATTATTGCCGCTTTCGGCCGCATCGTAAGTATAGGGCTCGGGCGTCATGACGATGATGTCAGCGTCCTTGCCGGTCTCCAGCGCACCCTTTTGATGGTCGAGCCGGAAGTGCCGCGCCGGGTTCAGCGTCATCAGCTCGGCCGCCCGCGTCAGCGGGATGCCGCGTTCAAGAGCGCCCTTGACGAACAGCGGCACCATCACTTCCAGGCCGGGCACACCCGAGGCATTGGCCAGCATGTCAGGGTTGGTCTTGCGATCCTCCGACCAGCTAACATGGTCGGTCGAGACCATCGTCACCGTGCCGTCGGCCACATGCCGCCAGAGCTTTTCCACCTCGGCGCGCGGGCGGATCGGCGGATTGATCTTGGCTTTGCCGCCGAGGCGTCGAACGTCGTTCTCCTCGTCGAGCGTCAGATAGTGGATGCAGCACTCGATCGTCGCCGCATGGCCTTGGCGCCGATAGGCGGCGGCGATCTCGTAGCCGCGCCCGAGCGAACAATGAACCACATGCGCCGGGCATCCGGTCGAAGCACCCGTCTCGTAGATCTGGTTGGTTGCCAGCAGCTCGGTGAGCGGCGGGCGGGAAAGGCCATGGGCGCGATAGTCGGTGATCCCCGCGGCCTTGACCCTTTCGATTGCGCCGCGCACCGCCTCGTCGTCCTCGTTGTGCGCTCCTGCCGTCAACCCTGTCGGCGCAATCGCCCGAAAGCAATCCTCGAGCAGCGCTGCGGGAATGCGCGGAAAGCGCTTGGGGTCGGTGCCGAACGTGGAGAACTTGAAGGCAGCGACCCCGGCTTCGACCATTTCGAGGATGCGGGCCGGTCCCTCCTCGGGATCGACTGTGCCATAGAGCGCGAAATCAACGCGCGCCTGCGGGCTCGCATGCGCGACCTTGCGTCCGACCGCTTCGGCCGAGCAGACGAGATTGCCCTCGTCATAGGGCATGTCGACGATAACAGTCACACCGCCGGCTGCGGCCGAGCGGGTCGACCAGACGAAATCCTCCTGGTTCTTCTGCGACAGCGAATGCACCTGGGCGTCGATGGCGCCGGGAAGGATCATTGCGTTTCCGAGATCGTGGCGTTCACGGGCGGATGGTGCTGCTCCCTGCCCGACATGCACGACCTTGCCGTCGCGCACCGCCACATGCCCGCCATCGACGATCCTGTGCGGGAGAACAACGGTGCCTTTCAGGACAAGATCGAAATCGGACATCGTGTTCTCCCCATTGGATCAGTCTTGTTGGATCAATCTTGGATCACTTGCTCAGCGCAAAGAAGTCGTCGAACTCCGGCATCGGCGCCATCGTAACGAAGGTGCGCAGCAGGTCATGGCAGGTGAACGCGTCCTGCAGCGCCTCGATCTCCTTCGAAAGCGGCCGGTCCTTGACATACATCGGGCTGATCGAACGGGTGCGCTGATGCGCAAGCTTGACGATCCCGTGCGGTGCATCACCGACGAGATCGATCGCCTGCGACGACAGGATCGCCTCGATCGCCGCCAGCTGCCTGAGATCGCGGACCTGCGTTTCCATGCGCTCGACGATCAAAGGCAGGAAGGTCGCCTCCTCCTCCAGCCCGCCGGCAACGACGATGGACTGGGCCGAAAGCGGCACCGCCATCGACTGCACACGCATGTAGAGTTCGACGGCAAGCTTCATCAGCGGGCCGAGGCCGGTGGCCACTTCGCCCGGCGCCACCAGATTGACCGGCAGGTTGCGGCGCCCGCCATTCGACAACAGGATGCAACGGTTGAGCACGTTGCGCGCCACATGCGAAAACGCGATCTGCGCCGTCTCGACATAGAGCGTCGTCGTCAGCGGCAGCGAAGCGCCCGACGCATGCACCTGGCCGCCGAGCACAACAGGATTGTCGTCGGAGAGATAGGTCGCCTCGACCAACCGGCCGGCGGCAACCAGCAGCGTATCGACGACGGCGCCGAACACCTGGGCAGTCATGCGCAGGCTCAGGGGATCGTGGATCGCGGTCGGCAAGGGCCAGTCGCCAACGCCGGACTGGCCGTAGAGCCAGGAGCCGACCAGCGCGTCGCCGCGCGTCGACAGCGTCGCCGCCACCCGCCACGGATCGGCCGAGGCGCCAAGCGCCTGCGACGACATCACGCCGGTCACCAGCAGCACGCGGATGGCCGCGGCCGCCTCGCGCAGCACGTCGGCGGCCGCCGAATAGGCAATCGCATTGACGCTGAGAGCGGCAAGCGCGTCGCGCGGTCGCATCACCAAGGGCTTCAATCCGGCATCGGCAAGCGCCGTTTCGGCCGGCACCAGGCGGCCGCGATGATAGGCTTCGCCGACCCCGGTCAAAACGGCCGCGATCTGCCCCATCAGGCCGATATCGGCGCAGCCCATCGAGCCATGCCGGCGCACCGCCGGAATAATGTCGTGCTCGATGAGTGCGAGGAAGGCGTTGATCAGCTCGGGGCTGCAGCCGGTATGACCGCGCATCGCGGTGTTACAGCGGATGGCGATTGCCTTGCGCACGATCGGCACCGCAAAAAATTCGCCGGTGCCGAAATGGTGGGCGCGCACCAGCGAGGTGTTGAATTCCGCCAGATCGTCCGCTGTCCAGAGCCGGTCCTTCATCGAGCCGACACCGGTGTTGGAGCCGTAGACCGGCAGGCCGAGTGCGATGCGATCGGCGATCACCTTGTGGGCAGCGGCGACCCGCTCCATGCCACCCTCGTCCGCGACCGGCCGCGCAACACCCGAGCCGATTTCCTCGAGCGTCGCGAAGTCGAGCGGTTTCCCGCAGAGAACGATGGACTTGACCTGTTGCAGCATGCCGAATGAACCTTACCACGCGATCCGCTTCGACGCCGAAACGATGCGTGGATGCAAAGACTTGATGCGATCCACCCCGTTGGACGAGGGATCGTCTATCAGCATGCTATGCGTTTTGTTCGCTCTCGTGATATATCCCAAATCCGGAACGGCCGATGCCTAAAGCTGAACATAGTTCCGGCGATGGTGCAGACGGAGAATTTACGCAATGGATATCGCCACGATCCTGCTCGTCGAGGCCGTCATGCGCGAAGGCGGCATCAGGCGCGCCGCCACCTTGAGCGGCCGCGCGCCATCGAGCGTCAGCGCCGCCGTTCGTCGCTTCGAACAGGCCGTTTCCATTCCGCTTTTCCGCCGCGATGGCAACCTCGTAGCTCTGACCCTGGAGGCCCGCGCGCGCCAGGTCGATGTCGCCGAGGCAAGCGACACGATCCGGTCGCTGCTCGCCACCGCCAATGCGGATCCACCTGCCGCGGTCCCGCCCGTCGGCCTCGCCGCGGTCCCGCCCGTCGGCCTCGTCGCGGTCCCGCCCGTCGGCCTCGTCGCGGTCCCGCCCGTCGGCCTCGTCGCGGTCCCGCCCGTCGGCCTCGTCGCGCTCGATCGTTTCGTCCGGATCGCCCGGGCCGGCAGCATCCGGGCGGCCGCCCGAACCCTCGGCCTCGGCCAGCCGCAACTGACGCGGCAGATCGCCGACCTCGAACGTCATCTGCAACGCCGACTGCTCGAGCGGTCCCACGGCGGCATCGTCTGCACACCGGCCGCGCTCGGCATCATCCCTGAAGTCGAGCGCCTGCTCGACATCTGGACGCGGCTAACGCGCGCTTCGGCCGACCGGTTCCGCCGCGACGTCACCACCTGGCGCCTCGGCGCCGTCATGCCGCTCGGGCCGGAAAGCGAGATTGCCCGCATGCTGGCGGCGCTGACGGCCACCTGGCATCGCTCCCGCCCGCGGCAATCGCTGTTCATTTCCAGCACCACCGCCGACGAACTGCTGGCCGGCCTCAAGAGCCGGCGCTTCGACGCCGCCCTGCTCGATATCGCCGATATTCCCAATGACTTCGACGGGCGGCTCGTATCGGAGACCGCACTGGTCCTTGCCGGTCCGGCACCAGCACTTTCGGAAATGGGCGGAGATCTCCCGCGGCTGCTCGCCACCTGCCCGATCGCCGTGCCGAGCGCGCGTAGCGGCTTGCGCCGGGAGGTGACGCGCTTTCTCGATGACATCCTTACGGAGCCTGAGCGCCGCCGCGTGACCCTTGTCGAGGTCGATTCCATCCCCGTCATCATCAACCTGGTCAGCCACCACGGCTATCTCTCGATGCTGCCGGAAACCTCACTGTCGCGTGTCCAGCGTCCGCCCGCCATGATCCGGCT
This sequence comes from Ensifer sp. 4252, assembly GCF_050434565.1. NCBI lineage: Bacteria > Pseudomonadati > Pseudomonadota > Alphaproteobacteria > Hyphomicrobiales > Rhizobiaceae > Ensifer > Ensifer sp. 4252. The sequence goes on along the minus strand of NZ_JBNDIU010000004.1, from coordinate 83,898 downwards.
GGGGCCGCTCTACCGTCAGTCGCTGACGCTCGTCTGGCCGCGCGGCGCTTTTTCGAGCGAGGTCGGCGACCTGATAATCGGCATGATGAAAACGGGGCCGCAGGCAACCACGGCCCTGCCGGTGTGATCGAGACCAGCGGAATCACTTCCTCACGATCCGCCGCCAAAGTCCTGAAACGACTCGGCAATATCGCGCCGTTGAATCAACCCGTGAGGTTGTTGAACCAGCGTCTCCAAACCTGCGTTTCGCCGCGCAAATTAGGCATGTCTAGTCGACTCGGCCTTGCCGATCGCATTTTCCGAGCCGCGGCTGCGATCCTCGGCGCCATGGCCAAGCTTCAGCCGGCGTCGTGTCTCGCTTGGGCTTTCGCGGTAATGCGCGCGATAGCTGCGCGAGAAGGACGATGACGAATTGAAGCCGGAGATCGCGGCGATGTCGGCGAACTCCATGCGCGTCTCGATCACCTTGCGCCGCGCCGCGTTGAGGCGCAGCGCAAGGTAATGTTCGTGCGGCCCCACCCCCATCGTGTCGCGAAACAGGTCCTGCAGGTGCCGAGCACTGACACCGATGCGGCGAGCGAGGCGCGCGAGCGTCAGCGGTGCCTCGACCGTTTCCTCCATCAGCTTGACCGCGGCGCCGACGCGGGGGTCGAGGATGCGCATGTTGCCGATCGCGGGCATCTGCAACAGGTCGCCGCGGGTGCGCTCCTGCTCGTAGATGAACAGTCGCGACACTTCGAGCGCCAGCGAATAGCCGTGCGCCCGGCGGATCAGTTCCAGCATCAGGTCGAGCGTCGGCAGCGAACCGCCGGTGGTGATGCGCTTGCCGTCGATGACGAACCGCTCGCGCACCATCGTCACTTGCGGATAGGTGGCGGTAAAATCCTCGAAATCCTCCCAGTGGGTGGTGGCCTTGGAATTGTCGAGCAGGCTCGTTTCAGCAAGAAGCCAGGAGCCGGATTCGATGCCTGCCATCATCTCGCGATGGCGCGCCGTCTGCGACAGCATCATCTTCAGCTGCGAAGTCGCGCTCCTCTGCCAGTTGTAGCTCGACAGGATGAAGAGCGGCGCCGTTTCGCGCTGCGGCCGGAAAGGGCCTGCGACCGGAATGGGGATGCCGCTCTTGGTTTCGATCGGCTGTCCGTCGGGGCTGTAGAGCGTCCAGTTGTAGAGCGGTCGTCCGGCAATGCGGTTGGCGGCGCGCATCGGCTCGATCACCGAAGCAACGAGGATCAGATTGGTCTCCGGCAACACCAGGATATCGGCATGCTGCACCTGCGAAACGCTTTGTTCCATTCGCAAACTTCTCCGCCTCGTTGCCGATAATGTACAAGATAGAACCGATTATGAAAAGCAGCGCCGCCCTTCTTGGCTCGTAATGGCCTCAATAAAAGGGAGACAGCAATGCCGCTCAGCATGAACCGCGAGGTATTCATCACCTGCGCCGTCACCGGCTCAGGAGACACCGTTTCGAAGTCCAGTCACGTTCCAATCACGCCGAAACAGATCGCCGAAGCAGCGGTCGAGGCGGCCAAGGCTGGGGCTGCCGTGGTCCATTGCCACGTCCGCGATCCGGAGACCGGCGCGCCTGCCCGCAGGCTCGACCTTTACCGCGAAGTGACGGACCGCATCCGCTCTGCCGATGTCGACGTCGTGCTCAACCTGACGGCCGGCATGGGCGGGGACCTTGTTTTCGGCAACGTCGAAAGCCCGTTCCCGGTCAACGAGAAGGGCACCGACATGGCCGGCGCCACCGAGCGCGTCGCCCATGTCGCCGACTGTCTGCCGGAAATCTGCACGCTCGATTGCGGCACCATGAACTTCTCGCTCGGCGACTATGTCATGACCAACACCCCGTCGATGCTGCGCGAAATGGCCCGCCAGATGACGGCGCTCGGCGTGCGTCCCGAAATCGAGGCCTTCGACACCGGCCACCTCTGGTTCGCCAAGCAACTCGCCGAGGAAGGCCTGATCGAGGATCCGGTGCTGATCCAGCTCTGCATGGGCATTCCGTGGGGCGCGCCCGACGACCTCAACACTTTCATGGCCATGGTCAACAACGTGCCTGATAACTGGACCTTCTCGGCCTTCTCCATCGGCCGCAACGCGCTGGCCTATCCGGCAGCGGCAGTGCTTGCCGGCGGCAACGTTCGCGTCGGCCTCGAGGACAACCTCTATATCGGCAAGGGCCAGCTCGCGACCAACGGCCGGCTCGTCGAAAAGGCGGTCGGCCTCATCGAGGGCATGGGCGCCAAGATCATCGGGCCGGATGAGGTCCGCAAGAAGCTGAAGCTGACGAAACGCTGAGTCCGTCGCCCCGCGGCCCCTCATCCGCGCGGTGAGGGTACCGCCGCTCATACGCCTGCCGGCACCTTCTCCCCGCTAGGCGGGGAACAGGCCGCAAGCCGAAGGCACTGAGCTCTCTGACCCGCAGATAGGGAGAGGGTTAGGGCGAGAGGCAGTTTGCAATTCAAGAAGTCGAGGTAAGGAATGACCGAAATCAAGAATGCAGCCTGTGTCGGCGGCGGCGTCATTGGCGGCGCCTGGGTCGCGCGCTTTGCGCTCGCCGGCATCGACGTGAAGATCTTCGACCCGCATCCGGAAGCCGAGCGCATCATCGGCGAAGTCATGGCCAATGCCGAGCGCGCCTATGCCATGCTGACCATGGCGCCGCTGCCGCCGAAGGGAAAACTCACCTTCTGCAAGAGCATCGAGGAAACGGTCAAGGACGCTGATTGGATTCAGGAAAGCGTGCCTGAGCGGCTGGAGCTGAAGCGCGGCGTGATCACTGAGATCGACGCGGCCGCAAGGCCCGACGCGCTGATCGGCTCCTCCACCTCGGGCTTGCTGCCGTCCGACCTGCAGGCCGAGATGAAGCATCCTGAGCGCATGTTCGTGGCCCACCCGTATAACCCTGTCTACCTGCTGCCGCTGGTCGAGCTCGTCGGCGGCCAGAAGACATCGAAGGCGACGATCGAGCGCGCCATGCGGGGCGTCGAGCAGATCGGCATGAAGGGTGTCGTCATCGCCAAGGAGATCGAGGCCTTCGTCGGTGACCGCCTGCTGGAAGCGCTGTGGCGCGAGGCGCTGTGGCTGATCCAGGACGACATCTGCGATACCGAGACGCTCGACAACGTCATGCGCTACTCCTTCGGCATGCGCTGGGCGCAGATGGGCCTGTTCGAGACCTACCGCATCGCCGGCGGCGAAGCGGGCATGCGCCACTTCCTCGCGCAGTTCGGCCCCTGCCTGAAATGGCCGTGGACGAAGTTCACCGACGTCGTCGATCTCGACGATGCGCTGGTCGAAAAGATCGGTGCACAGTCGGACGCGCAGGCCGCCGGCCGCTCGATCCGCGAACTGGAGCGCATCCGCGACGAAAACCTCGTCGGCATCATGCATGCGCTGAAATCGGGCAATGGCGGCGAAGGCTGGGGTGCGGGCAAGCTGCTTGCCGACTTCGAAGCGAAACTCTGGGCCAATGCCAAGAAGCCTGAAGCCGATCTCGGTGACGTCAAGCCGCTGCACATTCTCGACACCAAGGTCAGCGCCGCCTGGGTCGACTATAACGGCCACATGACCGAACACCGCTATCTCCAGGTGTTCGGCGACACCTCGGACGGCCTCTTGCGCCTGATCGGCGTCGACCTCGACTATGTCCGCGACGGCCACAGCTACTATACGGTCGAGACCCATATCCGCAATCTCGGCGAGGCCAAGCTCGGCGACGCGCTCTATTCGACCTGCCAGCTTCTGTCCTCGGACGAGAAACGCCTGCATCTCTTCTCGACGATCTACAATGCCGAGACGAAGGAAGCGGTCGCGACCGCCGAGCAGATGATGCTGCATGTCGACAGCAAGGCCGGCAAATCGGTCGCAGCGCCAGCCAAGGTCCTGGACAAGCTGAAGGCGATCACCGAGGCGCATTCGGGCCTGCCGGCACCGGAAGGCGCCGGACGGTTCGTCGGGCAGAAGCGCGCCTGAGCAAGGCGCGGCGACGCAGGAAAAACACAAGGTTCGCCGCACCCGCGGCGGACCTTCAAACCGCAGTCGATACCCGCTTGAGGAGGCGGCCCGACCGCGAACGGACGGCAGCGGCGCGAAAACGAGGGGAACAGAACAATGAATTTCGCACTGACCGAAGAACAGCAGATGATCGTCGACACGGTCCGCAGCTTCGTCGAGACCGAAATCTATCCGTATGAGGACGAGGTCGAGCGCACCGGCATCGTGCCGCCCGAATTGGGTCAGGACATCGCCCGCAAGTGCAAGGACATCGGTTTCTTCGGCTGCAATTTCCCCGAAGAGGTCGGCGGTGCCGGCCTCGACCATACGTCCTTCACGCTGGTCGAGCGCGAACTCGGCCGCGGCTCGATGGGCCTCACGGTATTCTTCGGCCGCCCCTCGGGTATCCTGATGGCCTGCAACGACGAGCAGCGCGAAAAATACCTGCTGCCGGCCGTCAAGGGCGACAAGTTCGACGCGCTCGCCATGACCGAGCCGGATGCCGGTTCCGACGTGCGCGGCATGAAGTGCTTTGCCCGCAAGGATGGCGACGACTGGATCGTCAACGGCACCAAGCATTTCATCAGCCACGCCGACATCGCCGATTTCGTCATCGTCTTCATCGCAACGGGTGAAGAGGACACGCCGCGCGGGCCAAAAAAGAAGATCACCTGTTTCCTCGTCGACCGCGGCACGCCCGGCTTCGAGATCCGCAAGGGCTACAGTTCCGTCTCCCACCGCGGCTACAACAACTGCATCCTGACCTTCGACGATTGCCGCCTGCCCTCCGCCCAGATCCTCGGCGAAGTGCACAAGGGCTTCGATGTCGCCAACGACTGGCTGTTCGCCACGCGGCTGACGGTGGCGGCGACCTCGGTCGGCCGCGCCCGCCGGGCCTTCGACTATGCGCTGAACTACGCCGCCGAGCGCAAGCAGTTCGGCAAGCCGATCGGCGCCAACCAGGGCGTTTCCTTCAAGCTCGCCGACATGATCACCGAGATCGATGCTGCCGACCTTTTGACGCTGTCGGCCGCCTGGCGCCTCGACCAGGGCCTGCCTTCAAACCGCGAGATCGCCTCGGCCAAGGTCTTTGCCACGGAGATGCTCGCCCGCGTCACCGACGAGGCGATCCAGATCTTCGGCGGCATGGGGCTGATGGACGACCTGCCGCTCGCCCGCTTCTGGCGCGACGCCCGCGTCGAGCGCATCTGGGACGGCACCTCCGAGATCCAGCGCCACATCATCAGCCGCGACCTGCTCAGGCCGCTGGGAGCGTGACGGATGATTGAGCAGGCTTCCTCTCCCTCCCTCATTCCTGTGCTTGTCACAGGAATCCAGCAGCGGCACGTCCGTGCCGCGCAAGACCAGAACCCGACCGGCGTTGGCGCCGTGAAAAAGAAAACTCCTGGCGGCTTGCCGACGCAAGCCGGCTGGATTCCTGTGACAGGCACAGGAATGAGGGCGTTGGTGGCAACCGCTCCAACGACCCTCGGTATGACGGGGTGTCTGACCAGATGACCCATGCACCCCGCTCCCTCGATCGCCTGATCCGACCGAAATCCATCGCCGTCTTCGGCGGTAAGGAAGCGCGACGGGTCATCGAACAATGCGACAAGATGGGCTTTGCCGGCGATATCTGGCCGGTGCATCCGCGGGAAGACGAGATCCTCGGCCGCAAGTGCTATCGCTCCGTCGCCGACCTCCCCGCCGCACCTGACGCCTCCTTCGTCGGCGTCAACCGGCAGCTGACCATCGACATCATTGCAGCGCTTTCGGCACGCGGTGCCGGCGGCGCCGTCTGCTACGCCTCCGGTTTTCGCGAGGCGGCAAGCGAACTCGATGACGGCAACGACATGCAGGAGGCGCTGGTCACCGCTGCCGGCGACATGCCGATCGTCGGTCCCAATTGCTACGGCTTCATCAACATGCTCGACGGCGCCCTGCTCTGGCCAGATCAACACGGCATGCAGCGCGTCGAAAAAGGCGTCGCCGTCCTGACGCAATCCTCCAACATCGCCTGCAACATCTCGATGCAGACGCGCGGGCTGCCGCTCGCCTATCTCATGACCGCCGGCAACCAGGCGCAAACAGGTCTTTCTGACATCGCCTGCGCCGTGCTCGAAGACCCGCGCGTCACCGCCGTCGGCCTGCATATCGAGGGTTTCGATAGCATCGCCGCGCTCGAGCGGCTGGCGACACGCGCTCGCGAACTGGGCAAGCCGGTGGTGACGCTGAAGGTCGGGAAGTCGGAGGCGGCCCAGCTCGCCACCGTCTCGCACACGGCCTCGCTTGCCGGCAACGACCGCGTCTCCTCGGCGCTGCTCGCCCGTCTCGGCATCGGCCGCGTCGATACGCTGCCGGCGCTGCTCGAAACACTGAAGCTTCTTCATGTCGCCGGCCCGCTGGAAAGCAACGAGATCTCCTCGATGAGCTGCTCGGGCGGCGAAGCTTCGCTGATGGCCGATGCCGGCGTCCGCTATCGCGTCAACTTCCGGGCGCTTCGGGAAGAACAGCGACGGCCCTTGAAGGAAAGCCTCGGCGAGATGGTGACGATCGCCAACCCGCTCGACTACCACACCTTCGTCTGGGGCAACCGGGAGAAGCAGACGACCGCCTTCAGCGCCATGATGAAGGGCGGTTATGCGCTCAACCTGATCGTGCTCGATTTTCCCCGGCAGGACCGCTGTGACGCCGCCGACTGGGTGACGACCTGCGATGCGGTGATCGACGCGGCAAAAGCGACCGGCGCGCGCGCCGGTATCGTCGCGAGCCTCGGCGAAAACATGCCGGAACAGATGGCACTCTTTCTGATGGCTGCCGGCGTCATCCCCTTCTTCGGCATCGACGAGGCCCTAGCGGCCGTCGAGACCGCTGCCGGCATCGGCGCGGCATGGGCGAGGCCCGCGCCGCCGAAGCTCTTGAACGGCGGCGTTTCCGGCGGTGGCGGCTGGTCGATCACGCTCAGCGAGCATGAAGCAAAGACCGAGCTTTCGGCCTCCGGTCTTCGGATCCCCCAGGGCAGAACCGCATCGACGCCGCAAGAGGCCGCCAGTGCTGCCGAAAGCCTCGGCTTCCCCGTCGTCCTCAAGGGCCTGGGTGTTGCCCACAAGACAGAGGCCGGGGCCGTCAAGCTGAGCCTGACAAGCGGCGCCGAGGTGCTTGCAGCGGCCGAAGCCATGGCTTCAGTTGCCTCCGGCTATCTCGTCGAGAAGATGGTGGCAAAGCCCGTCGCCGAACTGATCATCGGCGCGATGCGCGACCCGGTGGCGGGCCCGGTGCTGACCATCGGTGCCGGCGGCATCCTCGTGGAACTGCTGGATGATTCCGCAATCCTGACGCTGCCGACGACGCCGGAACTGATCCGCGCGGCGATCGACGGCCTGAAGATCAGGAAGCTGCTCGACGGCTATCGTGGCGGACCGAAGGGCGATTTCGCAGCCCTTGCCGACGCTGTCGCCGCTGCGGCATCCTATGTCGTTTCAAACGCTTCAAAGCTCGAAGAACTCGATATCAATCCTTTAATGGTGTTACCGGAGGGCCATGGAGCCATCGCCGCCGACGCCCTGATCCGCCGGAGGAAATGACACCATGACCGGACCGATCCTTACTCGCCGCGAAGGCGGCATTCTCGAAGTCACGATCGACCGGCCGAAGGCGAACGCCATCGACCTGAAGACCAGCCGGGTGATGGGCGAGATCTTCCGCGACTTCCGCGACGACGACACGCTGCGTGTCGCCATCATCACCGGCGCCGGCGAAAAATTCTTCTGTCCCGGATGGGACCTGAAGGCGGCCGCTGCCGGCGACGCGGTCGATGGCGACTACGGTATCGGCGGCTTCGGCGGCCTGCAGGAGCTGCGCGACCTCAACAAGCCTGTTATCGCCGCCGTCAACGGCATCTGCTGCGGTGGCGGTCTCGAGATCGCGCTCTCCACCGACCTGATCCTGGCGGCCGAGCACGCGACCTTCGCGCTGCCGGAAATCCGCTCGGGCACCGTTGCCGACGCCGCCTCGATCAAGCTGCCGAAGCGCATCCCCTACCACATCGCCATGGACATGCTTCTGACCGGCCGCTGGCTCGACGTCGTCGAGGCCAACCGCTGGGGCTTCGTCAACGAGATCCTGCCTGCCGACAGGCTGATGGCGCGCGCCTGGGAACTGGCCCGCCTGCTCGAAAGCGGCCCGCCGCTCGTTTATGCCGCCATCAAGGAAGTGGTGCGCTCAGCCGAAGGCGAGACCTTCCAGACCACGATGAACAAGATCACCCGCCGGCAGTTCAAGACCGTCGACATTCTCTATTCGAGCGAGGACCAGCTGGAAGGCGCAAAGGCGTTTGCCGAGAAGCGCGACCCGGTCTGGAAGGGGCGCTGACAGACGCTGCCACGGGCGGCGCAGGACTGACAACGGGCCGGTGAACCGGCGCAACGACGTCATGGAACGCGCGGGGGTTCCCGCGCGCCGCCGAAGGCGTATCCATAAATGCAGCTTATGGAAATGAATTATAATTTAGGACGTTACAAGGTGCATTCAAGCGATTAGGCTTATCGATCTGAACCCGTAGCGTCCGCCCGAGAAAGGAGAAAACGAGGCAATCGAAGACAAGAAGGGCCAAAACGGCCGATCCGAAAGCCATCCCATAAGGTGGCGGTACGCAGCAATCTCTACCAACCACAACGAACGGCGAATGCCGACACAGAAGGGAACAGGGGAATGAGCGATTACAAGGATTATCTCACACGACAGGTCATGCTCGGCAAGATGAACCGGCGTGAATTTCTCGGACGCGCGGCTGCAGCCGGCATCCTCGCATCGACGGCAGGCACGCTGTTTGCCACCAGCGCCGCGGCCCAGGAGCCGAAGCGCGGCGGCCATCTGAAGCTCGGCCTCGAAGGCGCGGCAGCCACGGACTCGAAGGACCCAGCAAAGGCCCTCTCGCAATTCATGATGGTCGTCGGACGCAACTGGGGCGACATGCTGGTCGAAAGCCATCCGACGACAGGTGCGCCGGTGCCGGCGCTTGCCGAATCCTGGGAGCCGTCGGCCGATGCGTCGACCTGGACCTTCGCCATCCGCAAGGGCGTCAAGTTCCATGACGGCAAGGAGCTGACCGTCGACGACGTGATCAAGACCCTGCAGCGCCACACCGATGACAAGTCGGAATCGGGCGCACTCGGCGTGCTGAAGTCGATCAAGGAAATCAAGGCCGACGGCGGCAAGCTCGTGCTGACGCTGACGGAAGGCAATGCCGACCTGCCGCTGTTGCTTTCCGACTACCACCTCATCATCCAGCCGAACGGCGGTCTGGACAATCCCGACGCCATGATCGGCACCGGGCCCTACAAGGTGGCCAGCTTCGAAGCGGGCGTGCGCGCCACCTTCGAAAAAAATGCCGATGACTGGCGCACGGACCGCGGCTACGTGGATACCATCGAACTCATCGCCATAAACGATGCGACGGCGCGCGTCGCCGCACTTTCCTCCGGCCAGGTGCACTACATCAACCGTGTCGATCCGAAGACGGTCAACCTGTTGAAGAGGGCGCCCAATGTCGAGATCCTGACCACCTCCGGCCGCGGCCACTACGTGTTCCTCATGCATTGCAACACGGCGCCGTTCGACAACAACGACCTGCGGCTGGCGCTGAAATACGCGATGGACCGCGAGACCATGGTGGAGCGCATCCTCGGCGGCTACGGCAAGGTCGGCAACGACTTCCCGATCAACGACACCTATGCCCTCTTCCCCGAAGGCATCGAACAGCGCGCCTATGACCCCGACAAGGCGGCCTTCCATTACAAGAAGTCGGGCCATAGCGGCTCGGTGCTGCTGCGCACCTCCGACGTCGCCTTCCCGGGCGCTGTCGACGCGGCTGTGCTCTACCAGGATAGCGCCAAGAAGGCCGGCATCGAAATCGAGGTCAAGCGCGAACCGGGCGACGGTTATTGGACAAACGTCTGGAACGTCCAGCCCTTCTCGACCTCCTACTGGGGCGGCCGCCCGACCCAGGACCAGATGTACTCGACCGCCTACCATTCTGGTGCCGACTGGAACGACACGCGCTTCCAGCGCGAGGATTTCGACAAGATCCTGCTCGAAGCCCGCGCCGAACTCGACGAAGCGAAGCGTAAGGACATGTACCGCACTATGGCGATGATGGTGCGCGACGAAGGCGGCCTGATCCTGCCGATGTTCAACGACTTCGTGAACGCCTCCACCAAGCAGGTGAAGGGCTACGTGCACGACATCGGCAACGACATGTCGAACGGCTACGTCGCGACCCGCGTCTGGCTCGACGCCTGATGATGGAAAGCGGACCGATGACTGGTCCGGTTCCGACGGATGGGACCGCGGATGGAGCACATCCGCGGTCTACCGATCTTTCCGGTGTACCAGCAAAACCCAACCCCGCCGACGCCCAGGGCGAACTCGGCGGCACCTTCTGGCGGCGCTTTATCTTTCGTCGTCCCCTCGCGGCGCTGATCCTTCAGCGCCTCGGCCTGAGCGTCGGGCTGCTCTTTGCCGTGTCGCTGATGATCTTCGGCGGCATCGAGGCGCTGCCCGGCGACTTCGCCACCACCTATCTCGGCCAGTCGGCAACGCCGCAGGCGGTCGAAAACATCCGCAAGGACCTCGGCCTCGACAAGCCCTGGAGCGAACGCTATCTCTCCTGGCTCGGCGGCGCCGTGCAAGGCGACTTCGGCACCTCCTGGGCCAGCAAGAATTCGGTCGGCGAACAGATCGGCAAACGCCTCGGCAATTCGCTGTTCCTCGCCTTTTTCGCCGCGATCGTCTCCGTGCCGCTTGCCGTCGGCCTCGGCATGCTGGCGGTGCAGTTCCGCAACCGGCTGCCCGACAAGATCATCAACGTCGTCTCGCTTGCGGCCATCTCGCTTCCCGAGTTCTTCGTCGGTTACCTCCTGATCATGTTCTTCGCCGTCAAATTCGGCGTCGCCACCTTCCCGGCGACCGTCTATGACAGCATGAGCTTCACCGAACGGCTTTCGGCGATCGCGCTTCCGGTCGCAACCCTCGTGCTCGTCGTTCTTGCCCACATGATGCGCATGACCAGGGCCGCAATCCTCAATGTCATGTCGTCGGCCTATGTCGAGACGGCCGAGCTCAAGGGCCTCGGCATGTTCCGCATCATCGCCCGCCACGCCGCTCCCAATGCCGTGGCACCCGTCATCAACGTCATCGCCCTCAACCTTGCCTATCTCGTCGTCGGCGTCGTCGTCGTCGAGGTGGTGTTCGTCTATCCGGGCATGGGGCAATACATGGTGGATGCCGTGACCGTTCGCGACATGCCGGTCGTTCAGGCCTGCGGCCTGATCTTTGCCGCCTTCTATATCTTCCTCAACATGGCGGCCGACGTTATCGCCATTCTCGCCAACCCGAGACTGAGGCACCCGCGATGAACCTGAGATCCATCCCCTTCAGCGCCTGGATCGGTATCGCCGGCATAGCGATCGCGATCTTCTGCGCGCTGTTTGCGCCTTTCATCGCCCCGTTCGGCGAACGCGACGTCGTCGGCGACGTCTGGCTTCCGGCCGGCGGCGATTTCCTGCTCGGCACCGACAACCTCGGGCGCGACCTGCTTTCGCGCCTGATCTATGGCGCCCGCACCACCATCTTCGTGGCGCTGGCGGCAACCGTGATCTCCTTCTCGCTCGGCATGATCCTCTCGTTCACAGCTGCGGTCATGGGCGGGTTCGTCGACCAGTTCTTCTCCCGCTTCAACGATCTGATGATGGCGATCCCGACGCTGATCTTCGCCCTCGTCGTGCTGGCGGTTCTGCCGCAGCATCTGTGGATCCTGATCCTGGTCATGGCCGTGCTCGATTCCACCCGCGTCTTCCGCATCGGCCGTGCCGTGGCGCTCGACGTCGCGGTCATGGAGTTCGTCGAGGCCGCACGGTTGCGCGGCGAAGGCAGCACGTGGATCATCTTCCGCGAGATCCTGCCCAATACGCTGTCGCCGTTGCTTGCCGAGTTCGGCCTGCGTTTTGCCTTTTCCATCCTGTTTCTCTCCACCCTCTCCTTCCTCGGTCTCGGCATCCAGCCGCCGGCCGCCGACTGGGGCGGCATGGTCAAGGACAACAAGGACGGCATCATCTTCGGCATATCGGCCGCCCTGATCCCGGGGGCCGCGATCGCGACGCTGGCGATCTGCGTCAACCTCGTGGTCGACTGGCTGATGAAGAGAACCTCCAGCCTGAAGGGAGGGCGTGGCGATGCCTGAGTCTTCATCTGCAAGGAACACGCTTCTTTCCGTCAAAAACCTGAAGATCGAGGCGACCAGCTATCCCCCGGGCGAACCGCCGAAAACCGTGACGCTCGTCGAAGGCGTGTCCTTCGAGCTTGAGAAGGGCAAGGTGCTGGGCCTGATCGGCGAATCCGGCGCCGGCAAATCGACCATCGGCCTGTCCGCGCTCGCCTATGGCCGCGGCGGCGTGCGCATCACCGGGGGCCAGGCGCTGCTCGACGGCCGGGACATCCTGACGCTCGACAAGAACGGCATCCGCTCGATCCGCGGCGCCCGCGTCTGCTACGTCGCGCAATCGGCGGCCGCCGCCTTCAACCCGGCGCACCGGCTCGGCGATCAGGTGATCGAGGCTTCGCTTCGCCACGGCATCATGAACCGCGACGAGGCAAAGAAGCGGGCGCTCTATCTCTTCCAGGTGCTCGGCTTGCCGAACCCGGAGACCTTCGGCGATCGTTACCCTCATCAGGTCTCCGGTGGCCAGCTGCAGCGGGCAATGACCGCGATGGCGCTCTGCCCCAACCCGGAGCTGATCGTCTTCGACGAACCGACGACGGCGCTCGACGTGACCACCCAGATCGACGTGCTTGCGGCGATCAAGCACGCGATCGAGGAAACGCATACCGCAGCGCTTTACATCACCCATGACCTTGCCGTCGTCGCCCAGATCTCCGACGACATCATGGTGCTGCGCCACGGCAAGACGGTGGAATACGGCACGACCAAGCAGGTGATCGAGGCACCAAGGGAAGACTATACCCGGGCGCTCGTCAGCGTGCGCCAGACCAAGCGCGACGAGGCGCCGGATCAGACCGGCACGCAACTGAAGATCGAGCATGTCAGCGCCGGCTATGGCAACGGCTTCAAGGTGCTGCACGACGTTTCCATGCATCTGCCCAAGGGCCAGACGCTGGCGATCGTCGGCGAAAGCGGCTCCGGCAAGTCGACGCTTGCGCGCGTCATCACCGGCCTCTTGCCGCCGACCGAAGGACGCATCACCTTCGAAGGCAAGGAACTGCCGCGGGCGTTGAAGGGCCGCAGCAACGACGAGCTGCGCCGGATCCAGATGATCTACCAGATGGCCGATACGGCGATGAACCCGCGCCAGACGGTGCGCGACATCGTCGGCAGGCCGCTGTCCTTCTACTTCGGCATGCACGGTGCCAAGAAGACGGCGCGGGTCAAGGAACTGCTCGACCAGATCGAGATGGGAACACGGTTCCTCGATCGCTATCCGGCCGAGCTTTCCGGCGGCCAGAAGCAGCGTGTTGCCATTGCGCGGGCGCTGGCCGCAGAGCCGGAATTGATCCTCTGCGACGAACCGACCTCGGCCCTCGACCCGCTGGTTGCCGAAGGTATCCTGAATCTGCTTCTGAAGCTTCAGGAGGAAACCGCTGTTTCCTATGTCTTTATCACCCACGACATCGCCATCGTCCGGGCGATTGCCGACAGCGTCGCGGTGATGCACCGCGGCCGGCTGGTGCGGTTCGGGCCGAAGTCGAAGGTGCTCTCGCCGCCCTTCGACGATTATACCGATCTGCTGTTGAAGTCCGTCCCGGAAATGGAAATCGGCTGGCTGGAACGGGTGCTGGCCACCCGACGCATGGAAAGCGCCGGCAACTGACGACAATACGGCCGCCACATGGCGGCCGTATTACTCGCCGGGCTCCAGACCCTAGCGCTGCCAGAAGGACTTGCGCGTTTCCCTGTCGACCTGTGCTCTCGTCAGCCCGACATCGTCGAGCAATTCTGGCTTGTTCTTGGCCATCAACTCGAGCTGCTGGCGAAAGCGAATGCGCTCCTCCCAGACGGCAAGCAGACGGAAGGGATCATAGCGGCCGGCACCGTCGCCCGAGTGTTTCGCCGGCTGGCGGATATCGAGCCAGACGGCGTTGTAGAATTCGGACATGCCTGTCAGGAGATTGCTCATCGTCGTTCCCTCATCTGCCGGCCCCAACCGGGCCGTTGAAGCGATGCTGGAACTGTAGGGCCGTCCTTCTATTGCGACATCGCGCAGCTGCTGTGTTTCCTCTCCTGCATTTGTAGTATTTTGCTCCAGCCTTGGTTGAATCCGACCAGCGCGAATGGCAGGGAGCAGGCATGAACCGCATCCCAAGTTCTGAGTTCGCCCCTGAAGCATTGTCCGACCGTGAACGGGCGGTGGCCGAGCGCTTTGCTGCCGGCCTCACCTATCGCGAGATCGGCGAGGCGCTGTTCATCGCGCCCTCGACCGTGCGCACCCATCTCGCCACGATCTATGGCAAGCTTGGAGTGCGCAACAAGATTGAGCTGGCAAGCCATGTCACCGGCTCCGCCGGCGCGCGGTCGCCGCTGCTCCAGACGTCCAGCAGGCGCCGCCGGTTCTCGCCGTCTTCCCGATCGAGAGCCTCAACGCAGAAGAGCGCTGGCACCGTTTCGCCGATGGCCTTTCCTCGGATATCTGCGTCGACCTCGCCCGCTACGCCGACCTGCCCGTAATTGCCTTCCACACGATGAAGCTGCTCGGCAACCGTCCCGAAAGTTTCAACGACCATGTCCAGGCGATTGGCGCCACCTATGCCATCACGGGGCAACTGCGCGCCGACGACCACCGCGTTCGCCTGACGATCCAGCTTTTGGAACCCCGTTCGGGCCAATTGCTCTGGAGCGAGCGCTACGACCGGCCGATGGAGGATATCCTGACGCTACAGGACAGCCTCACCGAGAGTGTCATCAACGTTCTTGCCGGATGTTACGGCACGCTCGCCACCCTCGGCCGCAAGGCGAGCCGGCACAAGGCGCCGGGAAACCTGCAATCCTATGATTGTTATCTGCTCGCCGTCGAGCAGCACAACCGATTCAGTCAGGAGGGTAATGTCGAGGCGATCAAGTTATTCAAACGCTCGCTGGAGCTTGAGCCCACCCGCGCAAGAGCCTGGAGCGAGCTTGCCTATGCCTATGCCGTTCAAGCGTGCAGCGGCTTTGACAGCGATCTCGATACGGCCCTCGACAATTGGGGCGCAGCATTGGAGCAGGCTCTGCGGCTCGATCCGACCGATCCCGCGGCCTACACCTGCCTGGGCGATCTCCGGGCCTGCCGCGGCGACATGCCGGGTGCCGCCGAGGCGCATGCCCGCGCCTACCAATACGGCCGGAACCACGCCGATACGCTGGCGCTTCTCGCCGGCGCCAAGGCGCTGATCACAGGCGATCCCGAGGAGGCCGTCTCGCTCATCGACCGGGCGCTCTACCTCAACCCGCTGGGGCCACCTTGGTATTTCGGCATGCGTGCCCGCATCCTCTACGTCGTCGGCCGAGACCGCGAATGCCTCTCCGCCCTCGACAGAAGCTCTCAGGAATCGCCGAGCACCCTGATCTTCAAGGCCATGGCTCACGCCCGGCTCGGGGAAGCCATGCAGGCGGCCGACAGCGCACGTCGGCTCAAGGCGGAGTTTCCCTTGTCATCGGTCGAGCGTTTCGTCAGCGGATATCCGGTCACCAATCCGCGGGCTCTCGACGCTATGCGCGACGGCGCACGGCTGGCGATGATCGATTAGCTCCAAAAGGGCTCACTTCTGCTGGCAGGCCACATCACCCAGCCGCTGCGCCGCCTCGCCTTCGAAGGTCACCGATGACTCCGCCTTGGCCGTGCAGTCTCCGGTAGCACCGCTGCCCGAACGGAAATGCACCACCGGCTGTCCCTCGATCATGATGCTCGGCACGACTTCGTAAAGTTCCGGCGGGCAATTGGCGACGTCGGAAAGCCGAAGCGCCGGCTGGCCGCCGATCATGACGCTGGTGGAGCCCGAAAGCGCGCAAGCAGGGATGGGCGGACGCGCGTCTTCGGCGCCGGACGGCATGGCCGAGACCGCGAGCAAAAGTCCTGACATGGCGACAACAGCAGCTTTCATCGGCTTCCCCTCCTTCGGTGCACACACGGAATGCAACGCAATCTAGAGCGGCAACGCCGAAGCCGCCACCTCAACAATCGGTCGGCACCGTCAGCACGTCGGCGTCAGGCGTTTCGAGAAAGGCCCTGACCGTCGTCGGCAATTGCCGCGATCCCACGGCCAGCACGCCGCAGCGCGACAGCATCTGCCGGATGTCCGGCTCCTGCCCGAGAGTGCGCCAGATCATGCGCGAGGCATAGGGCAGGTTTTCCTTGCGCCAGGAGACGCCCATTGTCGTGCCGCGCAGATAGACGCGCTGATGCACTTCGAACGGCATGAGGATCGTCTGCGACAGCATCGGCTGGCGCCCGACGCTGCGCTCGGCAATGAAGATGCGATTGCGCCAGAAGGTGACGAGGCCGACATACTTAGAAAACTGCTGGATCTCGTTGGCAACATCGCGGATGCGCTCGATCGATTTCACCCGGATCGAGCCGCTCTCTTCATGAATGCGGGCGCAGGAGCAGACGACGCGGCCCGGCCAGGACGGCGAAAGATGATAGGTCTGGTAATAGCCGATGTGGCGGCGAAGCCCGACGAGATCGCCGGGAAATCCCTCGAGCAGCAGCCCGGCTTGCGAGCGATCGCGATCCGGCCTGACCATGCGGGCTTCGAACAATTTCAACGACAGCGAAAAGTCCTGCGCCTGCAGCCCAAAGAAGCCGGCGATGCGGGCGACATTATGCGCCGAAGGCCGCGCCTCGCCGCTGATGTAGCGGTTGAACTGCTGGCGATTGATGCCGATCTCGCGGCAAATCTGCGAGATCGAGCGCCGCGTCGCGCAGGCGAAACGAAGATTGGCGGCGAAAAGGTCGGCGTCGTGCAAGCTACTCTCCCGAAGAGTGAATTCAAGTAGCGTAAAGTCGCGCAAAACAGCGTCAAGTCGCGAAATTGTGCGACCTGTGGCAGGCGTTAGGTTTCCCCTTGAAACAACACTTCAGAGGGAACCTGCATATGAGCGAATTCACTAAGCGTCCCGACGGCCTGATTGTGCCGGCCGGCATCAACCGCCGCGGCTTCCTCGCGGGCACGGCGGCCCTCGGTCTGGCCGCTGGCTTCGGCGGTACGATGCTGGCGGGCGACGCGCGCGCCGAGGAGCCCAAGCGCGGCGGTCACCTGAAGCTGGGTCTCAAGGGCGGCGCCACCACCGATACGCTCGATCCCGCCGGCTATAGCGGTTCGGTCTCCTTCGTCATCGGCCATCTATGGGGCGACACGCTGGTCGAATCCGATCCCAAGACCGGCGCGCCGTTGCCGGCACTCGCCGAATCCTGGGAGCCTTCGGCCGACGCATCGCAATGGACCTTCAAGATCCGCAACGACGTCAGCTTCCACGACGGCAGCAAGATGACCATCGCCGACGTCATCGCCACGCTGAAGCGCCACTCGGACGAAGGCTCGAAGTCGGGCGCGCTCGGTCTGATGCGCTCGATCAAGACCATCGAGGAAAAGGCCGGCGCGCTGGTGCTGACGCTGACGGAAGGCAATGCCGATCTGCCGCTGCTGCTCACCGACTATCACCTGATCATCCAGCCGCGCGGCGGCGTCGACAATCCGGCCTCTCCCATCGGCACCGGCCCCTACAAGCTTGCGAGCTATGAGGCCGGCCTGCGCTCGACCTTCGAGAAGAACACCAACGACTGGCGTCAGGATCGCGGCTTCGTCGACAGCGTCGAAATCATCGTGATGAACGACACGACCGCCCGTATCGCCGCGCTCTCCTCCGGCCAGGTGCATTTCATCAACAACATCGACCCGAAGACCGTGCCGCTGCTGAAGCGTGCGCCGCGCGTCGAAATCTTGAGGACCGCCGGCAAGGGTTTCTACAGTTTCCTGATGCATTGCGACACAGCCCCCTTCGACAATGGCGACCTGAGGCTGGCGCTGAAATACGCTGTTGATCGCCAGGCGATCCTCGACCGGGTCGTCGGCGGCTTCGGCACGCTCGGCAACGACTACCCCGTCAACGAGAACTATGCGCTGGCGCCCGAGGGCATCGAGCAGCGGGCCTATGACCCCGACAAGGCCGCCTTCCACTTCAAGAAATCGGGCCACGACCGACCGATCCTGCTGCGCACCTCGGATGCCGCCTTCCCCGGCGCCATCGACGCGGCGGTCCTGTTCCAGGAAAGCGCCAAGAAGGCCGGCATCGAGCTCGAAGTGCGTCGCGAGCCGGAGGATGGCTACTGGACCAACGTCTGGAACGTCCAGCCGTTCTGCGCTTCCTATTGGGGCGGCCGGCCGACGCAGGATTCGCGCTATTCCACCTCCTACCTTTCCAGCGCCGAGTGGAACGACACCCGCTTCAAGCGCGAGGACTTCGACAAGCTGCTGCTTCAGGCCCGCGCGGAACTTGACGACGCCAAGCGCAAGGAAATGTACCGCACGATGGCGATGACGGTGCGCGACGAAGGCGGGCTGATCCTGCCGGTGTTCAACGACTACGTGAACGCTGCTTCGGCATCGCTGAAGGGCTTCGTGCACGACATCGGCAACGACCTTTCGAACGGCTATGTTGCCAGCCGCGTCTGGTTCGACAACTAGAGCAATTCCAGCGAAAGTGTGTAGCGGTTTTGCGTCAGGAAATGTGCCAAAACAAAGAGAGTGAGCGGAACAATCGATATGTCAGACCGTGACTTCACCCTGATCGAGAACGAGTGGATCCGATTGTCGGACGGCACCCGGCTTGCCGCCCGAATCTGGATGCCTGTTGGCGCGGATGCCGAACCGGTGCCGGCCGTGCTTGAATACCTGCCTTACCGCAAGCGCGGCGGCACCAGCCTGCGCGATGAATCGACCTATCCGGTGTTTGCCGCCGCCGGCATTGCCGGCGTGCGCGTCGACATTCGCGGCTCGGGCGAAAGCGACGGCGTCATCGACGGCGAGTATACGCCGCGCGAGCTTTCCGACGGCTGCGAGATCATCGAATGGATCGCCGCCCAGCCGTGGTCGAATGGCAAGGTCGGCATGATGGGCATCTCCTGGGGCGGCTTTAACTGCCTGCAGGTCGCGGCCCTGAAGCCGCCTGCGCTCAAAGCCGTGATCTCCATCGCCTCGACCGTCGATCGCTACAACGACGACATCCACTACAAGAACGGCTGCCACCTCTCCGCCCAGCTCTCCTGGGCGGCGACGATGCTTGCCTATCAATCGCGCTCGCCCGACCCTGATATCGTCGGCGACCGCTGGAAGGAGATGTGGCTGGAGCGCCTGGAGAACGAGCCCTATTTCATGGAGGAATGGCTCGAACACCAGCGCCGTGACACCTTCTGGCAGCACGGCTCGATCTGCGATGATTTCGCCAGTTTCGACGTTCCGGCGCTCGTCATCGCCGGCTGGGCCGACGGTTATCGCAACACGCCGCTGAAGGCCGTCGAGGGCCTCGGCGGATTGGCCAAGGCGCTGATCGGCCCCTGGGTACACAAATATCCGCATTTCGCCTGGCCGAAGCCCCGCGCCGATTTCCATGGCGAAGCGATCCGCTGGTGGAACCGCTGGCTGCGCGACGAGAAGAACGGCGCCGAAGGCGGGCCGCAGGTGCGCGCCTATATCCTCGATGGCCCGCGCCCGGCCGTCCGGCGCGACAGTGACCCCGGCCGCTGGGTCGCCAAGGATGTCTGGCAGACGCCGGAGATGCAGGTTCTTGGCGTCGCGCTCGACGGCAGGCTTGCTCTGGACACAAAAGCCAAGGGCATCGGCGACGTCTATCTGAAATCGCCGCTCGATACCGGCACCGCTTCCGGCGAATACTTTACCCTGAAACCCGACGCCGAGATGGCCGGCGACCAGCGCATCGACGATGCCGGCGCGCTGACCTTCGAAACCCGGCCGCTGCTGGAGGCTGAAGACTATCTCGGCCAGCCAACACTCACTGTCGACGTCACCTGCGCCGCCGACACGGCCAATCTTGCCGCCCGCATCGTCGACGTGCACCCGGATGGTACCGCCACGCGCATCGCCTTCGGCGTGCTCAACCTGGCGCATCGCGACGACAATGCCGAACCGCGGGCGATGGAGAAGGGCCGCCGCACGCGGATCACCCTGGTGCTCGACGCCTGCGGCTATCGCGTGCGCGCCGGTCACCGCATCCGGCTGTCGCTGTCGACCGCCTACTGGCCGATGATCCTGCCGCCGCCAAGCGATCCGGGCCTGACGATCGACACTTCGAGCCTGACGCTTTCGCTTCCCCTGCTTGGCCAGCACAGCGAGGTTGTCGTGCCGGAGCCGGCAAATCCCGATCCGCTGCCGAAATACATCGAGCGGACGGCGGGCAGCACCAGCCGCACCGTCGAACGCGACATGACCAACGGCGTCACCCACTATCGCATCTACGAGGATGGGGGCTTGAGCGAGCATCCCGATACCGGGCTCGCGACGCAGGACATTCGCGACGAGACATGGTCCATTGCCCCCGACGATCCGCATTCGATGATCGGCACTTCGACCTGGACCTGCATTGCCCGGCGTGAGGGCTGGTCGGTGCGCACAGTCTCGACGTCGACGCTTTCCTGCACCGACAGCGAATGGATCACAGAGGCCGAGATCATCGCCTATGAAAACGAGGTTCCGATCTTCGAAAAGAGCTTTTCCAAGCGGGTCGCACGCGACC
Organism: Ensifer sp. 4252; assembly: GCF_050434565.1. Lineage (NCBI taxonomy): Bacteria > Pseudomonadati > Pseudomonadota > Alphaproteobacteria > Hyphomicrobiales > Rhizobiaceae > Ensifer > Ensifer sp. 4252. The sequence goes on along the minus strand of NZ_JBNDIU010000004.1, from coordinate 63,095 downwards.
TGATGTAAGTGCGTCTTGACTGTAACGGCGCATGACTGTACCAATCGGTAAACAATTTACTGATCGGTACAGTCATGCGCCATTTCTTCCTTCGACACCAACCTCCCATCCATATCGGCCGTGGCCTGCTTGCCGGCATCGGCGGCCTCGTGGCCATTGCCGCCGTCGGTGCACTCACCAAAATCGTCGGCGAACCGCTGCTGATGGCACCGTTCGGCGCCAGTTGCGTGCTGATCTTCTCGGTCGCGGGCAGTCCGCTCTCCCAGCCGGCCAATGTCGTCGGCGGCCATTTCATCGCGACGCTGGTCGGCCTCATCATGCGCGCGATCTTCCCCAACGAGTGGTGGGCAATCGGGCTCGCTGTCGGTGCTGCGATCGCGCTGATGGCGGCGCTGCGCATCACCCATCCGCCAGCAGGCGCCAACCCGCTCGTCGTCTTTGCGAGCGATCCCGGCTTCGAATTTCTACTCTTCCCCGTGCTCACCGGCTCGCTGGTGCTGGTTGCGGTCGGAACGCTGTTCCACCGCTTTGGCAAGGTCGAATACCCGCTCACGAGGAAACCCGCATGAGCCGCGTCGTCGCCGAACGCCAGGACGTCATCGCCACGCTTGCGGAGGTCTTCCGCGAACACGGCTATGACGGCGCGAGCCTCAGCCTGATCACCGAGAAGACCGGGCTCGGCAAGGGCAGCCTCTATCACTTCTTTCCCGGCGGGAAAGAGGAGATGGCCGAGGCGGTGCTTGGCGACATCGCCTCATGGTTCCAGACCAACATCTTCGAACGGCTGCGCGACAGCGAAACGCCGGCGGCGGCCGTCGACGACATGTTTGCTTCTGTCGACAACTACTTTCGCCAGGGACGCCGCTTGTGCCTGATGGGCGTCATTGCCGCCAGCGGCGCCCATGATCGCTTCTCGGTCGAACTCAATCGCTATTTCGCCGACTGGCGGGCCGCGCTTGCCGAGACGCTCGGCCGCCAGGGCATCGCTGAAAACGACCGACAAGCACTGGCCGAAGAAGTGATCGGCGGCATCCAGGGCGCCCTCATCCTTGCCCGCAGCCTCGATGATCCCGAGGCATTCGTCCGCGTGCTCGCTCGCCTCCAGGCTCGCTGCCAACAGTCGCAAAACTGACAAAAATCAGATCGGGTGCCTCTGCCGCCTTGACAATTCCCTGCACACCCGGTTATTAACCGACAAGTTAAATAACTTTCGAGTTAAAGAACGGCCGCGCCTTCCGACGGCGTTGGCCGTGGGAGGAGTCGTCATGGCATTGACCAGTGAAAACGCATCGCGCGACCGTAATCTGAGCCTCGAGATCACCAGGATCTTCGACGCGCCGCGCAGCCTGGTGTTCAGGGTATGGTCGACGCCCGAGCACAAATTGCGCTGGTGGGGGCCGCGCGACTTCACCGCACACTCCCTGACGATGGATTTCCGCCCCGGCGGCGCCTGGCGCGGTTGCATCCGTTCGCCGGAAGGGCGCGACTACTGGATGGGCGGCGTTTATCGCGAGGTGATCGAGCCGGAGAAACTCATCTTCACCTTCGCCTGGGACGAGGAAGGTAAACCGGGTGCCGATACGCTGATCACAGTTTCCTTCGCCGATGTCGGCGGCAAGACGCGCCTGACCTTCCACCAGACCCCCTTCGACAGCGTCGACGAGCGCGACTCGCACCAGGAAGGCTGGGGCGAGTGCCTCGAAAGACTGCAGGAGTATCTTTCCTATGTCTGAGACAATCACCACCGCGGGCAACGCACCGGGCCCGAAGGCGACGCGGCGGGACTGGATCGGCCTGGCCGTCCTCGCCCTGCCCTGCATGCTCTATTCCATGGACCTGACAGTCCTGAACCTGGCGGTGCCGCAACTGACCGAGCAGCTGAAACCATCAGCCTCGCAGCTGCTTTGGATCGTCGACATCTACGGCTTCATGGTGGCGGGTTCGCTGATCACCATGGGCACGCTCGGCGACCGCATCGGCCGGCGCCGGCTGCTGATGATCGGCTCAATCGCCTTCGGCATCGCCTCGGTGCTGGCCGCCTTCGCCTGGAGCGCTGAGACGCTGATCCTGGCCCGCGCCATTCTTGGCGTCGCCGCTGCCACCTTGGCGCCTTCGACGCTGTCGCTGATCCGCAACATGTTCCTCGACGACAAGCAGCGCACGCTCGCCATCGGCATCTGGATCGCCAGCTTCTCCGCCGGCGGCGCCATCGGCCCTGTCGTTGGCGGGCTGATGCTGTCGCAGTTCTGGTGGGGTTCGGTCTTCCTGCTCGCGGTCCCCGTGATGATCCTGCTTCTGATCCTCGCCCCCATGCTTCTGCCGGAATTCCGCGACCCCAATGCGGGCCGGCTCGATTTCGTCAGCGCCGGGCAGTCGCTTGTCGCAGTGCTGTCGGTGATCTATGGCATGAAGCGCATCGCCGAAGACGGTCTCGACGTCACCGCCGTGTTCTTCATCCTGCTCGGGCTGACCGTCGCCATGCTGTTTGCCCGGCGCCAGAGCCGGCTTGCCGATCCGCTGATCGATCTTGCCCTGTTCAGGACACCGGCCTTCAGCGCCGCCCTCGGCGTCAATATCCTCGGGCTGTTCGTCGGCTTCGGCGCTTTCCTGTTCGTGGCGCAGTATCTGCAGCTCGTGCTCGGCCTGTCGCCCTTCGTTGCCGGTCTCTGGTCTGTGCCGACGGGTGTGGCCATGGTGCTGGGCTCGATCCTCGTGCCGTCGCTTGCCGCCCGCTATGCCGCCTCGAACCTGATTGCTGCCGGCTTTGTGCTGACCGCCATCGGCTTTGCCATCTGCACCCAGGTCGAAACGACAAGCAGCCCGTTGCTCGTCACCATCGGCCTTGTCGTGCTCTGCCTCGGCTTCGCACCCGTGGGCACGCTGACGACGGACCTGATCGTCGGCTCCGCTCCGCCGGAGCGCGCCGGGGCGGCATCGGCGATCTCGGAGACGAGCTTCGAATTCGGCGGCGCGCTCGGGATCGCCGTGCTCGGCAGCATGCTGACATCAGCCTATCGCAGCCGCATGGACGACGTGATCGTCACCGGCCTTCCCACAGAGACCGTGGAGGCCGCACGCCAGACGCTTGGCGGCGCCGTTGCCATCGCCGAGCAGCTTCCGGGCGAGCAGTCGGAACGGCTGCTGTTTGCCGCCCGCGACGTGTTCACCAATTCGTTTGCCTTCACCGCATCGATCTGCGTGGCGCTGTCGCTGCTGACGGCACTGCTCGCCTTCCTGCTCTTGCGCAAGGCCACCGGCGACGGCGCCGACAACGATCCTGTTATCGCCGACGAGGCGGAAGCCTCCGTCAAAGCCGGATAATGACTGGCGTCCACGCAACGGACGCCGTTCAGAATATGCATCAACGTTCACCTCGGCAGCGTCATCTCTCTGGTCGAAAGACCGGGGACAGGTGACGCCTGTCCAAAAAACAGGAGCCCGTCCAATGAAGAAGCTTTATCGCGGCAGCTGCCACTGCGGCACCGTTGCCTTCGAATGCCAGCTCGATCTAGCCGAAGGCATCCGCCGCTGCAATTGCAGCTTCTGTGCCGAGACGCGCATGCAGAAATCCTTCGCGCTTCGCGACGAGTTCGCCATCACCAAGGGCAAGGAAGCGCTGACGAGCTACCGGGCGGAACCGTCGAACTGGCGGGAGGGCGACGTCGATCATTACTTCTGCAGCCGTTGCGGTATCCGGCCGTTTTCGCGCGGCTATCTCGAGGATTTCCTCGGCCATTTCTACGCCGTCAATGTCGCCTGCCTGGACGGCGTCAGCGACGACGAGCTGGGCACGGCACCGATCATCTACGAGAACGGTCGTGACGACGACTATGAAAACCCGCCGTCAGACGTTCGCTTCATGTGACCGTCATAGCCGGAGAATTTCCGGGGAAAGTGTGAAGTGGCCGCCTGTCAGGGCATACGCAAGCGGGATTTTATCAGGCGGGACTCAATGCCCGCAACGCCTCGAGTGCACGTTCCGCGTCCGCCTCCGGCACGAAGATGTGGTCGTGATAGTAGGCTGCCACGACATTGGCGCTGATGCCCTCTCGTGTCAGTGCCGTTGCCACCGCCGCCGTCAGCCCGACCGCTTCGAGCGCCGAATGCACGTTGAGCGTAATGCGGCGAAGGAGCGGGCCGTAGGCAAGGTCGGCCGCATCCGCAGCGTGCCGCTCCAGGATCAGCGTCAGCCCTTCGTCCTCACGATAGGTGGCAAGCGGCTCCAGCGGCCTGTAGCGCCGCACCTCGTCATGGGGCACAGTGCAATAGACATAGGTCTGCGGGAACAGTACCGGCGCCATCGTCGCCAGCAACGTCGTCAGATCCGTTTCTCCAGCCATCACAACGCCTCCAACCTTCCGCGGGCCTCATTTTGGGAGATCTCGATCGCAACTGCAGTGGTAGCGGATCGTCACATTGCCGTGAAGCACGCTCTTGCGATTTGCTTTCGGACGAGCCCACGAAAAACATGGGCGCAACACGGCCGCCGCCCGACCGCGGCAAAGGAACCGCCCGATGTTTGCGAAACGCGACAATCATCCGCTCGCTGTGAAGACCGGCCGCCGCCTGCGGTGGATTACCTCCGCACTTGCGCTCGGCGCCACGCTTTCCATCGCCCCCATGGCAAGGGCCGCCGAACCGGCCGTGTCCATTCCGCCGCCATCGCTCGATGAAAAAACGGCCAGCGGTCCGGAGACGGCGGTATTTGCCGGCGGCTGTTTCTGGGGCGTCCAGGGCGTGTTCCAGCACGTGAAGGGCGTGACCAACGCTGTCTCTGGCTATGCCGGCGGCAGCCCCGACACTGCTTCCTATGAGGCCGTCAGCAATGGCGACACCGGCCATGCGGAATCGGTGGAAGTGACCTACGATCCAGGCCAGGTGAGCTACGGAAAGCTGCTGCAGATCTTCTTCTCCGTCGGCCACAATCCGACGCAGTTGAACTATCAGGGGCCGGATCGCGGCACGCAGTATCGCTCGGCCCTGTTCGTCGCCACACCGGAGCAGAAGAGGATCGCCGAAGCCTACATCGCCGAACTGGGCAAATCAGGGGTGTTCCCGGCCGAGATCGTCACCGAGATCTCGCCGCTCAAAGGCTTCTATGTCGCCGAGGGCTATCATCAGGATTTCCTGACGCGCAACCCGACCTATCCCTATATCGTCTACAACGACATGCCGAAGATCGAGAGCCTGCGCAAACTGTTCCCGCAGAGTTTCCGCGCCAACCCCGTGTTGGTGTTCAAGGCGAAGAGCTAAAGCAATTCTGGGAGACGTGTGAAGTGCTCTTCCAGGAAGTGCGTCGCGGTCAAAGCCAACTCAGCCAGTTCCGACAAGCACCGCAATGCCTTCGGCCAGGCGACGAAACGCCTCGCGCGCGCCTTCGCTCATGTGTCGCGCGCGCAGCCAAGCATGAATCATCTGCGGCTCTTCACGAAAGGTGACGTTGACGCCTGCCGTCGCAAGCCGAGCGGCATAAAGGCGTGCGTCATCCCGCAACGGATCGAAGAAAGCGCCGGTGATATAGGTCGGCGGCAGACCGGCAAGATCCTTCTCCGCCAGCGGCGCTGCGAACGGATTGTCGGCCGGCGCCTGCAAAATCTTTCGGTAGTAGCTGGTGTCGGCGGTCGTCAGCCCCGGCGCCTCGGACATTTCCACATAGGAGCCGGAAACCAGGTCACCGCCGAGGCCGGGATAGATCAGCGCCTGCCCGACGATACCCGACACCCCGTCCGCCCGTGCCTTCAACACGATGCCCGCCGTCAGGTTCCCGCCGGCGCTGTCGCCGGCGACCACCACCGGCCGGCCTTCCGCCAGCAGGAAGTTCAGCACCGCGCAGCAATCCTCGAAGGCGGCCGGCCAGACATGTTCGGGGGCCAGCCGGTAATCGATCGAAAAGAGTTCGGCCCTGGCGAAATCGGCAAGCTCGGCGCAGATGGCATCATGGCTGTCGAGCGAGCCGACCACGAAACCTCCGCCGTGAATGTAGTAGATGCGGGTGTCGGTCGAAACCGTCGCTGGCCGATAGCGCCGGATCGGGATGCGGCCATCGACAAGCGCATCCTCGCGCGTAAGCCCCGGCGGCGACGGCGCATCGAATTCGGCGCAGAGCGCATCATACCATTTGCGCTGCTGCTCGATCGATGCGTCGACCGCATCGGCGGGATAGAAGGCTTCGCAGCGATGGTGAAAGGCGAGAATGCCCTCCTCCGTCGGCATGGGCTTTGATACCGCCTGATCCAAATTCCGCCTCCCTCGTCTCTCCGGTGGAAGTCTAGCAGCAGGCCGCCTGTCTACTATCCGGAAACCGACATCAACGCGAAAATCCCGCCGCAGTTGCGTTGTCGGGGACGATCTCTTGGCCGCGCTTGCAAGCGCCGCGCGACAACGATTAACTGCGCGGATGGCCTTCACCTTCAGACAGTTGCAGTATTTCGTCGCCGTCGCCGAGCAGGGCTCGATCACGCGGGCAGCACAGAACCTCTCGATCTCACAGTCCTCGATCACCGAGGCGATCAAGGAGCTTGAAGGTGACCTCGGCGTCGAGCTGTTCGACCGGCATCCGCGCGGCCTTTCGATCACCCACAATGGCCACCAGTTCCTGCGGCATGCGACCAAGATCCTCTCCGATGTCTCGGACGCGAGGCGCAGCTTCTCCGACAGCCGCGAGGAAACCGGCGGCAAGCTCAATCTCGGCGTCACCTCTCTGGTGGCCGGTTATGTGCTTTCCGACCTGCTCGCCCGCTATCGCCGGGCCTGCCCCGGCGTCGATGTCAGCGCCATCGAGGACAACGGCTCCTATCTCGAACACCTGCTGATAGGCGGAGAACTCGACGTCGCCGTCATGGTCATCTCCAACCTTAGAGACCGCATGGCATTGCAGGCCGAGATTCTCGAAACCTCGCCCTATCGCCTGTGGCTGCCGATCGGCCATCCGCTTGTCAGCGCCGACATCATCTCGATCAGCGATATCGCCAAGGAGCCGCTGATCATGCTGACGGTCGACGAGATCGAGGAGAACACAGGCAAGCTCCTGTCGGCCCTCGGCGCCCGCCCGCATGTCGCCTTCCGCACCCGCTCGGTCGAAGCGGTGCGCAGCCTGGTGGCGACGGGTGCCGGCGTCGCGCTTCTGCCCGATCTCGTCTACCGCCCCTGGTCGCTTGAAGGCGACCGCATCGAGAGCCGCGACGTCTCGGGCGCCCTGCCCGTCGTCCAGGTCGGCATGGTCTGGCGCAAGGGCTCCAGCCTGCCGCAATCGGCACGCGATTTCGTCGGAATCGCCGAAGCGCTGCGCAGCGCCCGTCCACGCTAGAAATCCGATAGTGTACAAAAATCCAAAGAAAATCATCGGGCTATGGCACCGTCGATGCGTGTGTTCGCGCCCGCTCAGTCCTCGCTATCGGCAAAACCGATAGCGGCATTCTGATTAATGAATTTGCGAATGCGGAGAAATCAAGGCACGCTTCAATCTGGGAACGAAGCCGTAAAATGCGGCTCAAAACTGGGAGAATTCAGATGAAGCAGATCCTGAAATCCTGCACCGCGCTGACGTTGTCGTTCGGCCTCGTGGCGCCGGCCTTGGCGCAGGAGCCGCTGAAGGAACTGGGCAAGGGCGAAGGCGAATTGTCGATCGTCGCCTGGTCCGGCTACATCGAGCGCGGCGAGACCGACAAGAACTACGACTGGGTCACCGATTTCGAAAAGCAGACCGGCTGCAAGGTCAGCGTCAAGACCGCCGCCACCTCGGACGAAATGGTGGCGCTGATGAACGAAGGCGGCTTCGATCTCGTCACCGCCTCGGGCGATGCCTCGATGCGGCTTGTCGCCGGCAAGCGCGTCCAGCCAATCAACACCGACCTCATCCCCAGCTGGAAGACCATCGACGAGCGCATGCAGAACGCGCCCTGGTACACGGTCAACGGCGTTCACTACGGCACGCCCTACGTCTGGGGCCCGAACGTGCTGATGTACAACAAGGACGCCTTCAAGGGCGAAGCGCCGAAGAGCTGGAACGTCGTCTTCGAGGAAATGACCCTGCCGGACGGCAAGTCCAACAAGGGTCGCGTCCAGGCCTATGACGGCCCGATCCATGTGGCCGACGCCGCCAACTACCTGATCAAGCACAAGCCTGAGCTTGGCATCAAGGATCCGTACGAACTCAACGAAGACCAGTACAAGGCAGCACTCGATCTGCTTCGCACCCAGCGCACGCTCGTCGGCCGCTACTGGCACGATGCGATGATCCAGATCGACGACTTCAAGAACGAAGGCGTCGTCGCCTCCGGCTCCTGGCCGTTCCAGGTCAACCTGATGGAAGCCGAAAAGCTGCCGATCGCCTCGACCATCCCGGAAGAAGGTGCCACCGGATGGGCCGACACCACCATGCTGCACGCCGAAAGCGCACATCCGAACTGCGCCTATATGTGGATGGAGCATTCGCTGTCGCCCAAGGTCCAGGGTGACGTCTCCGCCTGGTTCGGCGCCAACCCCTCCGTCGGCGCAGCCTGCAAGGGTAACGAGCTTCTGACCGACGCCGGCTGCAAGACCAACGGCTACGAGGACTTCGACAAGGTCAAGTTCTGGAAGACGCCGGTGACGAAATGCGCAAGCCAGGGCGAATGCGTGCCCTATCACCGCTGGGTCTCCGACTATATCGGCGTCATCGGCGGGCGGTAAGCCGCCACGACCATAACGCAAGCATTTGCCCCTCACCCTAGCCCTCTCCCCGCATGCGGGGAGAGGGAACGCCCCCGGCAAACCCGTCGGGTGAGCTTTGGGCGAGACGCCAACCGCACGTCCCCTTCTCCCCGCGCGCGGGGAGAAGGTCGCGGCAGCGGGATGAGGGGCTGAAATTCCGGAGTATTCTTATGACCGCCGTGCTTTTCGACAATGTTTCCCGCCACTTCGGCGCCGTGCGCGCGGTCGACGGTGTGAACCTCGAAGTCGCCGAGGGCGAGTTCTTCGCCATGCTCGGCCCCTCCGGCTCGGGCAAGACCACCTGCCTGAGACTGATGGCCGGCTTCGAACAGCCGACGGGCGGCCATATCGAAATCTTCGGCGAGACGGCCGAGGGCGTGCCGCCCTATCGCCGCAGCGTCAACACCGTGTTCCAGGACTATGCGCTGTTTCCGCATCTCTCGATCCTCGACAATGTCGCCTACGGGCTGATGGTCAAGGGCGTCGGCCGCGAGGAGCGCCGCAAGGCGGCGGAGGATGCGCTCGCCATGGTTAAGCTGCCGAGCTATGGCAGCCGCCGTCCCGGCCAGCTCTCGGGCGGCCAACGCCAGCGCGTGGCGCTGGCCCGTGCGTTGGTCAACAAGCCCAAGGTGCTGTTGCTCGACGAGCCGCTCGGCGCGCTCGACCTGAAGCTGCGCGAACAGATGCAGGAGGAGCTGAAGAGCCTGCAGAAATCGCTCGGCATCACCTTCGTCTTCGTCACCCATGACCAGGGCGAAGCACTGTCGATGGCCGACCGCATCGCTGTCTTCAACGATGGCCGCATCCAGCAGCTCGGCAGCCCGGAGGAAGTCTACAAGCAGCCGAAGACCCGCTTCGTCGCCGATTTCGTCGGCTCGTCAAACGTGTTGCCGGCAAAGCTGTGCCAAAGGCTGGGGGTCAACTCATCCTATGCCAGCCTACGCCCCGAGGCGATCGTGCTGTCGCCTCAGCGCGAAGGCGCGCTCAGCCTCAACGGCACCGTTTCGGCTCATAGTTTCCTCGGCGCGGTCAACCGCGTCGTCGTCGACGTCGAAGGCGTGCGCATCGCCGTCGCAAGCCCCGCCTCGCTCGCCGTCCCGCAAATCGGCAGCCCCGTCACCATCAGCTTTGCCGCCGACGAGCTGCACCCGATGGAGGACGCATGACCGCCGTCGCTGAAAATCTCGCGTCTCCGGATCGCCGCGGCGCGACCGGTCGGCTCTCGGACTTCTTCTGGAAGCACCCGCACGTGCTGCTTGTGGTCCTGCTGGCGCCGCCGCTGCTCTGGCTCGGCGTCGTCTATGTCGGCTCGCTCTTTGCGCTTCTGCTGCAGAGCTTCTTCTCGATCGACGATTTTTCCGGCTTGATCAATTACGAGTTCACCTTCGCCACCTATCGCCAGCTGCTCAGCGAAACCAATCTCGACATCATCCTGCGCACGGTGTCGATGGCGGCGATCGTGACACTCGCCTCGGCGCTCATCGCCTTCCCGATCGCCTATTACGCGGCGCGCTACGCGCAGGGAAAATGGAAGGTGCTGTTCTATCTCGGCGTCATGCTGCCGCTCTGGTCGAGCTACCTGGTCAAGATCTACGCCTGGAAGCTGATCCTTGCCAAGGAAGGCATCGTCACCTGGTTTCTGGCGAAGCTCCATCTTCTGTGGGTGCTCGACGCCTGGCTCTCGCTTCCCATCGTCGGCGGCAACTCACTCTCGGTCAGCTACACCGGCACCTTCATCGTCTTCGTCTATGTCTGGATGCCATTCATGATCCTGCCGATCCAGGCAGCGCTGGAGCGCGTGCCGACCAACCTGATCGAGGCTTCCTCCGATCTCGGCGGCACGCCGGCCCAGACCTTCCGTCACGTGCTTTTTCCCTTGGCGCTGCCGGGCATCGTCGCCGGCTCGATCTTCACTTTTTCGCTGACGCTCGGCGATTACATCATTCCGCAGATCATCGGCTCCTCCCGGCTGTTCATCGGCCAGGCTGTGTATGCCCAGCAGGGCACCGCCGGCAACATCCCGCTTGCCGCCGCCTTCACCGTGGTGCCGATCGTCATCATGGGCGCCTATCTCTTTATGGCCAAACGCATGGGGGCCTTCGATGCGCTCTGATCGCCTCAACCGTTCACCGCTCGGCCTGAAGATTGCGGCTGCCGCCGGCCTCGCCTTCATGCATGTGCCGATCCTGCTGATCTTCCTCTATGCCTTCACCACGGAGGAAAAGAGCTACCAGTTTCCGCCACCGGGGCTGACGACGCAATGGTTTGCGGTTGCCTGGAACCGGCCCGACGTCTGGGCTGCGCTGACGCTGTCGGTCAAGGTCGCCTCGATCGCGACCGCTGTCGCCCTGGTGCTCGGCACGCTTTGCGCTGCCGCCGTCAGCCAGACGCGCTTCTTCGGCCGCGAGACGATCTCGCTGCTGGTCATCCTGCCGATCGCGCTGCCCGGCATCATCACCGGCATTGCGCTGCGCTCGGCCTTTTCGATGGCGGAGATCCCGTTTTCATTCTGGACGATCGTGCTCGGCCACGCGACCTTCTGCATCGTCGTCGTCTACAACAATGCCGTTGCCCGTTTCCGCCGCATATCGGGCTCGCTGATCGAGGCCTCGATGGATCTCGGCGCCGACGGTTTCCAGACCTTCCGCTATATCATCCTGCCGAACATCGGCACAGCACTTCTGGCCGGCGGCATGCTCGCCTTCGCGCTTTCCTTCGACGAGGTGATCGTCACCACCTTCACAGCCGGCCAGCAGTCGACGCTGCCGATCTGGATGCTCGAAGAACTCATCCGCCCGCGTCAGCGACCGGTGACCAACGTGGTCGCCATGATCGTGGTGCTGATCACTTTCCTGCCGATCCTCGGCGCCTACTACCTGACCCGCGACGGCGACCAGATCGCCGGCGCCGGCAAATGAACTCGACTTTCAAGGGAGAACAGACATGGACACCCAGCTTTTGATCGGATCGCGCTTCGAAGCCGGAACCGAGGCCGAGGAGCATATCCTGAACCCGCGCACCGGCGGAAAGATCATCGATCTCGCTGAAGCCTCGCACATGCAGGTTGAAGCGGCCGTGGATGCGGCGGAACGCGCCTTCGTCTCCTGGTCGATGACGACCCCGGGCGAACGCTCCGGCTATCTGCTTAGGATCGCCGACGCGATCGAGAAGAATGCCGACGATTTTGCGGCGCTTGAAGCGCTCAACTGCGGCAAGCCGATCAACGCGGTGAAGAACGACGAACTGCCCGCGATCGTCGACTGCTGGCGGTTCTTTGCCGGCGCCATCCGCAACCTGCATGCGCCGACATCGGGCGAGTATCTGCCGGGGCATACCTCCATGGTCCGCCGCGATCCGGTCGGCATCGTCGGCTCGATCGCGCCCTGGAACTATCCGCTGATGATGATGGCGTGGAAACTGGCGCCGGCAATTGCCGGCGGCAACACCGTCGTCTTCAAGCCGTCCGAGCAGACGCCGCTGACAGCGCTGAAACTCGCACGCCTGCTCGCCGACATCCTGCCGGAAGGCGTCGTCAACGTCGTCACCGGCCGTGGCGAGACCGTCGGCAACGCGCTGATCAACCACCCGAAGATCGCGATGGTCTCGATCACCGGCGACATCGCCACCGGCAAGAAGGTGCTGACGGCCGCCGCCAAGACGGTCAAGCGCACGCATCTGGAACTCGGTGGCAAGGCTCCGGTCATCGTCTATGACGACGCCGACCTCGAGGCCGTCGTCAACGGCATCCGTACCTTCGGCTATTACAATGCCGGCCAGGACTGCACCGCCGCCTGCCGCATCTATGCCGAGGCCGGCATCTACGAAAAGCTCGTCGCCGACCTGAGTTCGGCCGTCTCCACCATCCGCTACAACCTCGCCGACGACACCGAAAACGAGATCGGGCCGCTGATCTCGCGTCGCCAGCGCGATCGGGTGGCAAGCTTCGTCGAACGCGCCGCCGACCAGAAGCATATCGACATCACCACCGGCGGCGGTGCCGGCAGCACTGACGGATTCTTCTTCCAGCCGACGGTGATTGCCGGAGCGACCCAGGAAGACGAAATCGTCCGCCGCGAGGTGTTTGGCCCAGTCGTCTCGGTCACCCGCTTCACCGGCAAGGACGACGCCGTCGCCTGGGCCAACGACAGCGACTATGGCCTCGCCTCTTCCGTCTGGACCAAGGACATCTCCAAGGCGATGAAAGCGGCCTCGCGCCTGCAATATGGCTGCACCTGGATCAACACCCACTTCATGCTGACCAACGAGATGCCGCATGGCGGCGTAAAGCAGTCGGGCTATGGCAAGGACATGTCGGTCTATGCGCTCGAGGACTACACTGCCGTGCGTCACATCATGATCAATCACGGCTGAAGCGAAGCGCGCCAAGCAGGCAGATAAACCGCCGCATGCATCCGGAGGCGCAGGGTCATTCCCTGCGCCTCTTGCTGTTGTCATTCGCCCACAGGTCGCAAACATGACCGGCAAACTCATAAAAATGACTTGCGTCGGAAAAAATCATGAGTAACACGGTCACCTTATGAGTTTCTGACCCATGCTCAGAAGGTGTATCGCATGCTTGCAAGAAGGTTCGCTGCTTCAGCCGGGTTGCCGGTTGTGTCCCGCCCGCACCGTGTGAGGCAAAGCGTATCTCGTCGGGGTGTCCATTCATGGCAGGTGGCGCGATGACGGCGGCCGCGTCCGAAGCGATCATGGAGACGGGCGGCCCCAAGGTGCTTTCCTCCGCCTTTTCAGGCCCGCATGCCTGGTGCAACGAGAAGATGGTGCTGTCTGACGAGCTCTCCGATGGCATGGCCCTGCCGGAGTTCTTCGCGTCCGGCGCCTTCGACCGGGCGCTTGATACCTACGCCGAAAAGTCCGGCGGCACCGATCGCCGCGCGGTCGCATCCATGTGGTCGCTCTATTATTTTTCGGCCCTGACCATTCCCTATCTCGTTGCCCGCGTGCTCGACCATCAGGTGTTGCCGGTTTCGTTCGACCGCATGAAGGTGGCGCTCGCCGAAGACGGCCTGCCTCGCGCCTTCGGCGTCGCCGATGCCGGCGGCTGGCAGTCCGGCGATGACGACGACGTGTTCGCCACCCTGGCACCGCTGATGGGCGAGCACCTGCGCGAAGTCGTCGGCTATCTCAAGTCGAGCGGCGGCATCGCGCCGAAACTCGCCTGGAACAACGCGCTGGTCTACATCGACTATGCCCTGCGTGCCGCAGGCGTCGAACCGCTTCATGCCCAGGCCGAGGCTCTCATCGGCAGCAAATCCCTGCCCGACGGTTCGCCCAACCCCTTCTTCGATTGCCTGCGCCACGAGGAAGAGGACGGCGCGCGCGTCTGCCGGCGCAAGATCTGCTGCCTGCGCTACCTCTTACCGGGGGTGCGCAGCTGCGGCAGCCTGTGCGCCCTTCCCAGCCAACGGAAACAGTAGTTTTGCTTCTCCTCGCATTGCGATCCACGGTCCGGGCTTTGCTGGCCCTCCTCGTCGCCATCACGCTTTTTGCCACAGGTGCCGGGGCCGAGAGCAGATGGCCGCTGACGGTGAAGGACGCGGCCGGCCGCGAGGTGACGATACCGGAAAAGCCAAAGGCCATCCTGCTTGGCAGCGGTTTCAACCTGGTCGCCCTGTCGCTCATTCATCCGGATCCCGTCAGCCTGCTGGCCGGCTGGTCCGGCGACATGAAGGGCGACAACCCCGAGATCTACGAGAGCTTCCGCAAGAAATTCCCTGACATTGCCGACGTGCCGCTGATCGATGACGGCGCCGGCGCGGGCACCGCACTGTCTTTCGAAACGCTGCTGACGCTGAAGGCCGACCTTGCAATCCTCGCCAACTGGCAGGCCGACACCGAGCCGGGCCAGCGCGCCATCGACTACCTCACCAGCACTGGTGTGCCGGTCATCGTTGTCGATTTCAACAACGATCCCCTGAAAAGCACGCCGGATATGATGTGGCTTCTCGGCCGTATCCTTGAACGCGACGAACAGGCCGAGGCTTTTGCGCGCTACTACGAGGACAAGCTGGCGCTGATCCGCTCCCGTGTCGCCGCCAAGCCCGAACCGCGCCCGACTGTGCTGATGGATGCGTTTCCCAAGCCTGATCGTTGCTGCTGGGCCTATGGCGTCGGCGGGCTCGGAGAATTCCTGACGATCGCCGGTGGGCGCAACATGGCCGAAGGCACGCTCCCAAGACCCGGCGGCACCGTCAATGCCGAGGCAGTAATGGCCGCAAACCCCGAGGTCTATATCGCCACCTCTTCACCCGGCGGCACATACAGCGGCTTCTCGATTGGTCCCGGCGTTACCAAGGGCGAGGCGCAGCAGACGCTGGCCGCCGCGGTCGCAACTCCGGCGCTTTCCAGCATTGCGGCGGTCGAGAACGGCCGTGTCCATGGCTTGTGGAACTTCTTCAACGCCATCCCGCTCAACATCGTCGCCGCCGAAGCCTTTGCCCATTGGCTGCGGCCCGACATCTTTGCCGATCTCGATCCGGAAAAGAGCCTCGCCGAAATCAACGAACGCTTCGCTGCCGTGCCCTTCGAGGGCACCTACTCGGTCAGCCTTGAAGCCGATACGCCTCGCTAGAAGCGCCCAAAAGCCCGCAACATTTGCAATCACCGCAAGGGGTTGGCGAAAACGCTCGCCATGCAAACCAGCAAATGTCGGAAGCATGATCTGCAACCACACCCTGACGATGTTGCCACCCACCGCTCACCCTATATAAGGGTCAATGAGGAGGAGCTTCATGCTTTGGTTGGTTGCGTTGGTCGGTGTGGCGATCGTGTATCTGGCGGCGCGTTTCAGCCGCTTCCGCAAATGGGCAGAACCCATCCTCTCCGTCGCGGTGGCAATCGCCCTGCTCTCTGCCTTCATCATCTGGATCAGCGACAGCGGCGAGCGCAAGGCGCCCGCACCTGACCCGGTGACGACAGCCCCCGAGGTTCCGGCCACCGAGAACATTAGCCTCGACGGCATTACATTCGAACAAAGCCAGCCGGAACGAAGCTTCCGCCTGCGCGGCACGGTCACCAACAATGGCGAGACAGCGCTCGAATATTTCCGGCTTTCAGTGACGCTCGAAGACTGCCCGCAGGACACCTGCCAGAAGATCGGTGACGACACCGCGCTGGTTCTCGCCCGCGTGCCCGTCGGCCAGGCGCGGCCGTTCGAGACCTTCCTCACCTTTCCGAGCCGCGAGGGCGGGAGCCTGACGGCACCGAAATGGACCTACCAGGTGCTGGAAGTCCGCGGCGCCGGCAGCCGATAACTCTCTCTACGCGTTGCAGCGCCCTTACGCCGCCGACGCCGGCCGCAGGGCCGAGAGGATCTGGGCTGTGGTCGTCACCTCGGCGAATTCCGCCCGCAATGTCGCGACGTGAGCACGGTGGATGTCTCGCGCCGGGATCATGGCGCCTTGCACGTCCGGCTGGTCGAAGCAGTCGCAGGCATCTTCCACCAGGATCACCCGATAACCGAGATTGGCCCCGACCCGCACCGAGGTCGAGACGCACATATCCGTCGAGATGCCGAAGAGGACGATCGTATCGGCGCCAAGCCGGCGCAGACGAAGATCGAGATCGGTGCCGATGAAGGCGGCATTGACGCTCTTGCTGACCAGCGGCTCGTCACCCAAAGGTTCGAAGCCCGCGCGCGGCGCATTGCCCGGCGCACCCGGGCTCAAGGTCGAGCCCGGCGCGACGCTGTCGTGCCGCACATGAATGATCGGACGACCTGCCGCGCGCCATGAGGCAAGCAAGGCGCGGCCGTTGTCGTCGACATCCGCGTTCCAGCGTGGCGGCCAAGGGGCGGTATCAAATGCCTGCTGCATGTCGATCGGGATGAGGACGGCATTGTCGGGAAGTCTCGGAATGGTCATGGCTAACGCTCCTTGGTTGCTTCAGGAAGCTAGGCGTCCTATCGTCCGGTTTCACTGGACATGATGGCGGTATGCCGGACGTTCGTCCGGCCAGATGACCAAGAGGGCGACAGATTGACCGAACTCGATGAAAAGGACCGGCTGTTGGTGGCCGCCCTGCGGCAGGATTCGCGCCAGAGCCTCGTGGCGCTTGCCCGCCATGCCGGCCTGTCGCGCAGTGCCGCTCATGAGCGTCTGCGCCGGCTCGAAACGAGGGGCGTGATTGCCGGTTACACCATCCGCATCGGCATCGAGGACAAGGCGCCGGTGGTGCGCGCGCTGATCGCCGTGTCCTTTCGGCCCGGCAAGAACTGCGACCACATCGTGCCGCACTTGGCCGGCATGCCGCCTGTGGTCAGCTGCTGGTCGCTCGCCGGCGAGACCGACCTGATGCTGCTGGTCGAATGCGCCTCGAACGGCGATCTCGACACCATCCGCCGACAGATCTCGTTGATATCGGGCGTTGCGACCGTGCAGACCCATGTAGCGCTGCGCACCCATTTCGACCGGCGGGATTGATCGCGCTACGCCGCTGCACGACGCCCGCGTTGTTTCGGCCTCAATGCCGCAACTGAGCCATAGATCTTGCCTCATTCCTGTGCTTGCCACAGGAATCTAGCGACGGCGCGTCCGCGCCGTCAGTGAGATTCTTCGTCCAACCGGAGTGTTCAAAGTCCTTTCACACCGCCGACGCGGCGCTGCTGGATCCCTGTGACAAGCACAGGGATGAGGGTTGAGAAGGCCGGCTGATCTCGTCGAGGTACCAGGTGATGTAGCGCAGCTCGTTCTGCTCCATCGGCGCGATCGGTCCCGGCACGAAATAGTGCGAGCGCACGCCGCGCGAGGTGTGCTCGATGATCGCCTTGTCCTCGTCGGTCGTGACCTTCCACAACCAGGTGAGCTTTTCGAGGTCGTAGTCCTGCCCCTCCTCGGCCTTGCCGTCGACGAGCCAGATCAGTTCCATTTCGCAGGTGCCCGCCGTCTTCGGAATGAAGCGATAGATCATGCCGTGGTCGGGATAGCAGACAAGGAATGTCGTGCCGCCGAGGTGGATGGAGGTGACGCCGCCATCGAAATCGCTGAACCGGCCCATCAGGGTGCTGAGCGGCTGGCCATCCTTGCTGCCGGTCTTGACGCCATCATAGAGCGCGTAGCGGAAGGCGTGCACCGTTTCCTTGCCGCCGGCAGAACTCTGCCAGTGGTCGCCAGAGCCGACTTCGATGCCGAGCGCACAGGTGCGCGCCTCCATCCTGGCGTTCAGCTCCTCGATCATGTGCAGCGGCTGCTCGAGCGCGTGCGTCTCGGAATATTCCGGATGCGCCGGGCCGCAATGGTAGCACTCGACATAGTTCTCGACCGCGAGCTTCCAGTTGGCATCAACCGGATAGGACTGCCGGTGCGCGACCTTGGCATCAGCCCAGCCATACTGGCCGCAGGTCGCATGCAGGAGGTTCTCGACCTCGGTGAAATCGAGCGGCTCTTCGGCAAAGGAAATGAAGATCAGCCCCTCGACGACGCGCACATGCAATTTCTTCAGTCCATGATCCTCGCGCTGGAAATCCTTCGGCATCAGCCGCGCCGCCTTCAGCGCGCCGTCATTGCCATAGGTCCAGGCGTGGTAGGGACAGACGAAGGCGCGGGCATTGCCCTTGTCCTTGGTGCAGACCTCGGCACCGCGATGGCGGCAGACGTTCAGCATCGCGTGGATTGCGCCGGTGGCGGTGCGGGTGACGATCACCTGCTCGGAGGCCATGCGGAAGACTTCAAAATCATTGGGGTTCGGGATCACGCTTTCATGCGCGACGCAGTGCCAATGCCGGCGAAACACCCGGTCGAGATCGCGCTCGTAAATGTCCTCTTCGTGGTAGAAGGCCCGCACCAGCCCATGGCCCGGCCGATGCGCCGCGACCAGCTGATCGATGCGGTCGCCCGCGACAGTGGCATTGGAAAGGTCCGATGCGAACATGGGCCTGAACTCCCGAAAGATGGACCGGAAGACCCGCGTTCCGGCGCGCGCATGCTAAATTTGCTCTCGTGTTCTCGGGTTGCCCTTCACCCTGGCCTCCCCGCACGCGGGGAGAGGGAAAGCCGTACACTCGGCGCTCCGCCTCGCCTCGTTCATGGGCGGCAAGCTCGCCACGAGTCTCCTTCTGCCCGTCAACGGGGAGAAGGTGGCCGGCAGGCCGGATGAGGGGCAGCCTCAAATGCCGCTCGTTACATCCTCACCCGCTCGGAGCGCGGATCGTACATCGCCTTCAGCGACGCCTCGGCCTTCACCCGCGTGCCGGCGATCTCGATCTCGAAGCTTGAGCCGAGCACGTCGGCATCGCTCTCGCCTTCAGACGGCACGTAGCCAAGACCGATGGCGCCGCCGAGATGGTGGCCGTAATTGCCCGAAGTGATGGTGCCTACGATCTTGCCATCGCGCACGATCGCCTCGTTGTGGAAGAGCAGCGGCTCCGGATCGGCCAGCCGGAACTGCACCAGCCGGCGCGAAAGTCCGCGATTGTGCTTGGCGAGCACCGCCTCGCGGCCGATGAAATCGCCCTTGTCGGGCTTGACCGCAAAGCCGAGCCCGGCTTCGAGCACGTGGTCCTCGTCGGTGATATCATGGCCGAAATGGCGGAAGGCCTTTTCGATCCGGCAGCTGTCGAGCGTGTGGATGCCGCAAAGCTTGAGCCCGAGATCCTGGCCCGCCGCCTCCAGCGCCTCGAACACATGCGCCGTCTGATCGGTCGAGACATAGAGTTCCCAGCCGAGTTCGCCGACATAGGTAACGCGGTGGGCACGGGCGAGCCCCATGCCGACCTCGATTTCGCGCGCCGTGCCAAAGGGGTGCGCCGCATTCGAGAAATCGTTCGGGCTCACCTTCTGCAAGAGGTCGCGCGCCTTCGGCCCCATGACGCAGAGCACGCTTTCGCCGGCGCCAACATCGGTGATGACAACGAACTCGTCGCGCACATGCTTGCGCAGCCAGGCAAGGTCGCGCTGCAGTGTGGCGCCCGGCACCACCAGCAGGAACGCGGTTTCCGAAAGACGCGTAACCGTCAGGTCGCTTTCGATGCCGCCGCGGCCGTTGAGCATCTGGGTGTAGACGATGCGGCCGGCCTCGACATTCATCTCGTTGGCGCAGAGCCGCTGCAGGAAGGCAAGCGCGTCGCGCCCCTCCACCCGGATCTTGCCGAAGGAGGTCATGTCGAACAGCCCGACGCCGTTTCTGACCGCCAGATGTTCGGCCTTCTGGTTCTCGAACCAGTTCTGCCGTTTCCAGGAATAGCGGTATTCGCGCTCCTGGCCGTCATTGGCAAACCAGTTGGCCCGCTCCCAGCCGGCGACTTCGCCGAACACCGCCCCGCGCTCTTTCAGGTGTTCGTGCAACGGCGAGCGGCGCACGCCGCGCGCCGTTGCCATCTGGCGATAGGGGAAGTGATCGGCATAGAGCAGCCCGAGCGTCTCCGAGACGCGATCCCTAAGGTAAGCGCGGTTCTTCTGGAACGGCTGCGCCCGACGGATGTCCACCTCCCAGAGATCGAACGGCGGCTCGCCGTCGTTCATCCACTGCGCCAGCGCCATGCCGGCGCCGCCGGATGAAACGATGCCGATCGAGTTGTAGCCGGCCGCGACCCAATAGCCCTTCACCTCCGGCGCCTCGCCGAGATAGTAGCGGTCGTCGGGTGTAAAGCTCTCCGGCCCGTTGAAGAAGGTATGGATGCCCGCCGTCTCCAGCATCGGCATGCGATTGACGGCCATTTCGAGGATCGGCGAGAAATGATCGAAATCGTCGGGCAACTGGTCGAAACAGAAGTCCTCGCGGATGCCGTCCATGCCCCAGGGCTTGGCCTTGAGCTCGAAGGCGCCGACCAGCATTTTTCCGGCATCTTCCTTGTAATAGGTGCACTCATCCGGCACGCGCAGCACCGGCAGGCGGGTCAATCCCGGGATCGCCTCGGTGACGATGTAGAAATGCTCGCAGGCATGCAGCGGCACGGTCACGCCGGATTGCCGCGCGAATTCGCGGCCCCACATGCCCGCGCAGTTGACGACGTGGTCGGTGTCTATCGTGTAGGTCTCGCCGTTCTGCTCGCAAGTGACCCCGGTCACCCGGCCGTCCTTCTTCAAAACGGCCGTCACCTTGACGCCTTCGATGATCGTCGCACCGTTCTGGCGCGCGCCCTTGGCGAGCGCCATGGCGATGTTGGCCGGGTCGCACTGACCGTCGAGCGGCAGATGCACGGCGGCCTTCACATCCGAGGTGTTGAGATGCGGATACATCGCCTTCACCTCGTCGGGCGTGATCTCGCGCACGTCGACATTGAAGGCACGCGCCAGCGAGGCCTGGCGATAGATCTCTTCCTTTCGCTCCTCCGTCAGCGCCACGGTGATCGAACCGTTCTGGCGCATGCCGGTGGAAATGCCGGTTTCGGCCTCGAGCTTGACGTAGAGGTCGGCGGAATATTTCGCGAGCCGCGTCATGTTCTGCGAGGCGCGCAACTGGCCGATAAGGCCGGCGGCATGCCAGGTCGTGCCCGATGTCAGCTGTTTGCGCTCAAGCAGCACCACGTCGGTCCAGCCGAGCTTGGCGAGATGATAGGCGACCGAACAGCCGGAAACGCCGCCACCGATGATGACTGCCCGGGCTTTCGAAGGGATCGGCTTGGTCATGCGCGCAGTCTTTCATTGGAGGGATCCCAGAGCGGCTGGTCGGCCTCGACGGTCGCCTTGAAGCGATCGCCGAAGATCTCGACCTCGATCTCCTTGCCGGGCACGGCGAGATCGGCGCGCAGCATGCCAAGCGCGATCGACTTGCCGACGCGGTAGCCCCAGTTGCCCGACGTCGTTTCGCCCACCACCTGGCCGTCCGACCAGAGCGTCGACATGTAGGGCGCGTCGCAGCCGTCGGCGGCAACCGTCAGGGTGACGAAGCGCTTGGCGACACCCTGCTGTTTTTCCCGCTCCAGCGCCGCCTTGCCCTTGAAGCCGGGCTTCGCCCAGTCGACGAAGCGCTCCAGCCCGCCCTGCAGGATGGTGTAGTCGGTCGACAGATCGCCCTTCCAGGCGCGGTAGCCCTTCTCGATCCGCAGGCTGTCGAGCGCTTCCATGCCGAAGGGTTTCAGGCCATGTACCTGACCTGCGGCCCAGACGGCATCGAAGATCGCGCCAGTGTCGTCAATCTTGGTGTGGATCTCCCAGCCGAGTTCACCGGCAAAGGACACGCGCACCAGCTGGCAATAGCGTCCGGCAATCTGCGCGGTCTGATGGGTGAGCCAGCCCTTGGCGAGATCCGCGTTGCTGACTTCAGCCAGGATGTCGCGCGATTTCGGCCCCGTCAGGATCTGGCAGGCAAACTGGGTGGTGACATCGTCAAGCGTGAAGACGGCATCGGCGGGCAGATGTTTTTGCAGCCATTCGAGATCGTGCCACTGCGCCGTTGCCGCCGTGATCAGGAAGAAGAAATCCTCGTCCAGCATCATGATCGACATTTCGGTGACGATGCGGCCCTTGTCGTCGGCGAAGTAGGCAAGGCCGATGCGGCCGGGCTTCGGCACGCGGCCGGTGATCAGGCCGGACAGCCATTCGGTTGCGCCCTTGCCCTTCACCCGAAAGCGCGAGAAGCCCGGCAGGTCGAGGATGCCCGCGGCATCGCGCACGGCGAGACATTCCTCCTCGATGCGTCTGGCCCAGGGCCCTGCCCGACCCCAGGTCTGCGTTGCTTCTTCAGAGGTGTCGTCGCCGGGCTTGGCGTACCACATCGCCCGCTCCCAGCCGTTATAGGGCTTGAACTGCGCGCCGAGTGCGGCGATCCGGTCGTGGATCGGCGAGAGCTTCTTGCCGCGGCCGGCCGCCCAGTAGTGCTTCGGGAAATGCATCGCATATTCGTGGCCGTAGATTTCCATGCCTTTGGCGATGCAATAATCCTGGTCGGTGTAGTCGGTGTAGCGCCTGGGATCGCAGGACCACATGTCCCATTCCGTCTGGCCCTCGGTAATCCATTCGGCCAGCACCTTGCCGGCGCCGCCGGCCTGGCAGATGCCGAAGGTGAAGACGCAGGCCTCGAAGGCATTCGGCACGCCGGGCATCGGCCCGATCAGCGGATTGCCGTCGGGCGCATAGGGGATCGGGCCGTTGATGATCCGCGATAGGCCCGCCGTTCCGAGGATCGGCACGCGCTCGACGGCATCGTTCAGATACCACTCCAGCCGATCGAGATCGTCAGGGAAAAGCTGGAAGGAGAAATCCTCGGGCATCGGATCGTCAGGCGTCGTCCAGTGGGCGCGGCAGTTGCGCTCATAGGGGCCGAGATTCATGCCGTTCTTCTCCTGGCGGAGATAGTAGGAGCTGTCGACATCGCGCAGGAGCGGCAGCTTGTGGCCGGCCTCCTTCGACCAGGCGGCCAGCTCAGGGATCTCGTCGAACAGGATATACTGATGGCTCATAACCATCATCGGCACGTCACGGCCGAAAATCTTGCCCACCTCGCGGGCGTAGTAGCCGGCGGCGTTGACGACATATTCGCAGCGGATTTCGCCCTGGGGCGTCGAGATCACCCATTCGTCGTTTTCGCGGCGCGCCGCCGTGACGGGACAGAAGCGGATGATCTTAGCGCCCATGTCGCGCGCGCCCTTGGCGAGCGCCTGCGTCAGCTGCGCCGGGTCGATATCGCCGTCATAGGGGTCGTAGAGCGCGCCGGTCAGCTCGTGGGTTTCAAGGAACGGATAGCGGCTGCGCATCTCGTCGGGCGTCAGGATATCGAGGTCCATGCCCTGGTAGCGGCCCATGCCGACGACGCGCTTAAACTCCTGCAGCCGCTCCCTGGAGTGGCCGAGCCTTACCGAGCCGGTGACGTGGTAGTTCATCGGGTAATCAACGAGCGCACCGAGATCGCGGTAGAGCGACGCGGAGTAGCGCTGCATGTTCATGATCGACCAGGACGACGAAAACGTCGGCACGTTGCCGGCCGCGTGCCAGGTCGATCCGGCCGTCAGCTCGTTTTTCTCCAGAAGCACGCAGTCGGTCCAGCCGGCCTTGGCGAGATGGTAGAGCGAGGAAGCGCCGATCGCTCCCCCACCGATGATCACGACGCGCGCGTGAGACGGCAAATTCGACATGCACTGTTCCCTCGTATTGCCGGAATTCTTGCCGTTGAAACGGGACGCCATCAAGCGACGGAAACAGGCTTTATTGATCGACAAATTCGATTAGATTGGGCGGACCTTCGAAACCGGACACAATGTCGATGCAAGTGGATCTGATCGAGACGTTCCTGGACCTGATGGAGACACGCTCCTTCAACCGCACGGCCGAGCGTTTGAACATCACCCAGTCCACCGTTTCCCACCGCGTCAAGGCACTGGAGGCGCAGTTCAATCGCAAGCTCTTCACCCGCAACAAGGGCGGCACCGTGCCGACAGCGGCCGGTCTGCGGTTCTTGGATTACGCAAAAGCACTGCAAAACCAGTGGCATGAGGCAACACGCGCCGTCACCAATGCCGGCGCGCTGGAGCGCTCGATGCGGCTCGGCATCCAGCACGATCTGGCCGAAGCCTTTGCCGGCGAATGGCTCTCCACTATCAGGCGTGAGCTGCCGACAACCGAGATCTACATGGAAGCCGATTATTCCAACCAGATGAATCGGGATCTCGGCGCCGGCGACCTCGACCTCGCCATGCTCTATACCCCGCACTATCTGCCCGATCTGCACTACGAAAGGATCGGCGATCTGCATTACCTGATGGTGAGCACGGATGTCGCTTCACTATCGGATATCAGGGTCGAGACCTATATCCAGGCAATCTATTCGCCGGCCTTCGATCGCGCCCACCGGCTGGCTCTGCCGCATCTCTCCGCAGCGCCGGTGGCAGCCGGCCAGAACATGGCGATCACTATGCTCCTGCATTCGCTCGGCGGTGCCGCCTATGTCACCACGGCAACGGCCCACCGGCTGACGCAATCCGGCCGCGCCGCCCTTGTTGCCGATGCGCCGGTGATCGCGCAGACCGTCTACGCCGCCACCAGTCTTCGCACCCGCCACGCCCACCAGCACCGCAAGATCATCGGCGCGATGGGGGCGCTGCTTTCGACAGATGGCGAAGGCGCTGGCTGAAGGCGCTAGTGCATGTCGCCCGAAAGTGTGCAGCGGTTTCGGGATGACGACATGCATAGGAACAAGAGCCTAAAGCAGGTCGCTTGCAAGCGACTTGATTAGGCCATGCGGCGCTGGATCAGCCGCTGCAGGAACATGAGGATGGAGACGATCGCCAGATAGTAGACGAGCGCTGCCGAGTACCATTCGACGAAGCGGAAGCTCGAGGCGATCGCGTCGTTGACGACGGCCATGATCTCGCGCATCGAAATCACATAGGCAAGCGACGTCAGCTTGATCAGGTTGATGAACTCGTTGACGAGCACCGGCATGACGATGCGCAATGCCTGCGGCAGGACGACGAGGAAGAAGGTCTGCAGCCGGCTGAGCCCGAGCGCGCGTGCCGCATCCGTCTGCCCCTGGCCGATCGCCGCCAGTGCCCCGCGCATCGCTTCGGCCATATAGGCGGTGGTGACCAGCGTGAAGGCGATGAAGGCGGCGGCAAAGGGCGTGTACCAGGGCGCCCGCGTCAGGCCGGGAAAGAGCTGCGGCGCACCGTTCCACACGATCAGCAGCACGAGGATGAGCGGGGCCGAGCGAAACAGCCAGACATAAAGCTGGGCCGCCGTGCGCCGCACCGCCGCCATCGAGTTCAGCGCGACGGCGAGCGGCAGGCAGAGCAGGAACGATGCGACCTGAACCAGGATGGACAGCAGGACGGCGATTGCCGCCCCCTGCAGCATGACCGGCATGGTCAGGGCATCGAGAAACAGTTTCGCGTCGAAGTTCATGCCCTGCCCACTCCTTAGATTAAGTTGGAGCGGGATGCGGGCGGAAAACCGCACACACTTTTCCTCATCCCGCTCTCAAGCATCAACGATCGTAATCGACGTCGAAGAGCGCCGGATCGAGGCCATATTTCTTGGCGATGCCACCAAAGAAGCCCTGCTCCTTCAGAGCCTTCAGCCCCGCCTTGACCTGAGCAGCATCGCTGCCTTCGCGGCGGCTGTAGATGCCGTAGGTGAAATCCGACGCCCATGTATAGGGAAGCTGCAACGCCCCGTCGGAGCGCGAGGCGCGGTAGGCGCCTTCGGCCTCTTCGGTCATCGTCGCATCGACACGGCCGACGAGGACTTGCTGGTATGCCGCCTGCTGGGTCGGATATTCCTGCACCTCGACCGGCGGCTGGCCCTTGGCGGCGAGCGCCTTGTTCAGGGGCTCGATCCGCTCTTCCTTGTAATAGGCGCCGGCTTCGAGCGCGATCACCTTGCCGCTCAGATCCTCCGGCACCTTGATCGTGTCGCTGCCGGCCTTGGTCACCATTGCAGTGGCCGATTTCATGTAGGACACGCCGTCATAGGTCTCGCGGCGCTTGGCGTTGATGTAGATGCCGCTGATGATCACGTCGCAGCGCCCGGCGCCCAGCGTCGGCAACAGGCCGGCAAACTCCGTGACGGTATAGTTGACCTTGGCGTTCCAGAGACCGGCAAGCGCCTCGGCGATCTCGATATCGATGCCGGTCGGCCTCGCATCGGCCGGGCTCTCCTTGAAGGTGAGCGGCGGAAAGGCGGCGGTGGTGCAGACGCCGATGTCGCCATCGGTTGCGAAAGCCGGTACTTCCGCATGGGCAAGCCCCGCCGACAGCAGGATGGTCCCGAGAAGGGTTGCATGCGATGCCAGTCTGATCATCTCTATTCCCCTCATTGAGTTGGTGAAACGCGCCCGACGATGTCGCCGTACGTCTGGCTGTCGAAAGCGGGAAGGATAAGCGGGTCGACGAACCCGTCGCGTCGTGCCGTCAGCACGTATTGCATCATCGACGCATTGTCGGGCATCTCGAAAACCTGAACGAAATCATAGGCTCCAAGCGTGGCGTAGAAGGCGACCGACCGCCCCCCGAGCGACGAGACGCGGTCTTCGCTCACCTTGCGCCGCGCGCCACTGTCGGCAAGTTCGGCCAGTCCCTTGGCCGTCAGTTTCATCAGCGAGATATATCTTTGCATGGGGCATCATTCCGTTGAAACGGTTGGCAAAACGTCTTGAGAATGTGGATGCGGTACGGCGCTTAGCGGATGGCTTTTTCCAGGCCGGCGATGACGGCATCGCTGGTCGAGACCGTGCCGAAAATGCCGTTCTCGATCGAGATCATGTTGATCGCCGCCTCATGCGCCCATTGCTCGCCGCTGGCGCAACAGTCCGAGATCGTCAGGCACTGGAAATTGCGGTCGCAGGCCTCGCGCAGCGTCGTGTGCACGCAGACGTCTGTGGTGCAGCCGGTAAACAGCATATGGGTGATGCCCTGCGCCCTCAGCACATGCTCGAGATCCGTATAGGTGAACGAGCTGTTGCAGGTCTTGTCGATGATGACGTCACTTTCCGCGACATCGAGTTCGGGCAGCAATTGAAAGCCGGGGCTCGAACGCAGCAGCACCTGGGTGTTCTCCAGGCCCGAGCGCTTGCGGCGCCATTTTTCGTAAGGCGTCATGTCGGCGAGGTCGGCGCGGTAGCCCTGGCGCGTATGGATAATCAGGCATCCGGCTTGCCGTGCGGCTGATATGACCCGATTGACGGCCGGCACGATAGCCGCGAGCGGCGCCGGATCGTAACCCATCGAGGCGAAGTAGCCGTCGGGCGAGCAGAAGTCGATCTGAAGGTCGATCACCATCAGCGCGGTCTGTGACGGAACCAACCTGCCGTCATAAGGAAAATCAAATGGTTGCGCTGCGATCATGACATGTCTCCCTCTCTCCGTTCCAATTCATAGGAGCAAAAATCGATTGGGAATAGCGATTTTTTGTGCTTGATATTGTCTAGTTTAGCTAAACGATTGCGAGTTCGGACCCGAATGCAATCAGCGGCGGATCGGAGCTCGGAGGTCGAATGAAGGCGCTGCATTTCCTGCCCTATCTCAGGGCCTTCGAAGCCGTCGCCCGGATCGGGTCGGTCCGTCAGGCCGCCGACGAGCTCGGCCTCAGCCCTGGCGCGGTATCGCTGCAACTGCGCCGGCTTGCGGAGACCACGGGGCTGACGCTCCTGGAAAAATCGGGACGCAACATCCGCCTGACCGCGGCCGGGCGTGATTTCGCCCAGACCGTCTCGCATGCCATCGGCAATCTCGTCGTTGCGGTCGAGAACGGTGCCGAGCGGCAGCTCGAAAACCACCAGAAGAAGCTGACGGTGGCTCTGCCACCGGCGCTGGCAATCGCCTGGATGGCCGGCCTCCTGGTGCAATTTGCCGACGCGCGCGGCGTCAGCGACCTCGCTATGCATAGCTGCATCCGCGCGAGCGACGTGCTGTGGGACGATGTCGATCTGGCTGTGGTCTACGACAATCCGCCTTTCGACGGCCTGTGGTGGCAGGTGGTCAGCGACGTGAAGCTCAAGACCATATGCTCGCCGCTCTTGTTCCCGCGGCTGGAAGGCTCGCACCGCGACAGGAAGCTGCGCGACGTCACATTGCTGCATGAAGATGACGGGCGGGAATGGACACGCTGGTCGGCCGCCTCGCGCATTTCGCTCGAAGGCAGTCGCAGCGTCCGGGTGCCCTCGGTCGCCGTCGCCGTCGCATCCGCCCTGCAGGGACAGGGCATCGCGCTCGTCTCGGATGTTCTTACCCGCTCCTACCTGCAGGAGGGCCGGCTGATCCAGCCGTTCCCGACAGCGATACCGGCATCAGCAGGATACTATCTCCTCTGTCCGACGGAAAAAGCCGAAGAGCCGCTGATCCAGGCGCTTGCCCATCAGATCGCCGCCCATCTGCGCGGCGACTGACGTCGGGGCAGGATTTCAGTAACGCCCCTTGAGCAGCGCCTTCAGCCGTTCCGCATCGTCAGCCGTCACGCCCGGCGGAGCGACCACCTGCATCCAGGAATCGATATAGTGTTCCGGCGCATAGACATGGCCATAACCGATCGGCGTCGTCGTGCCCATCGCCATGTCGGCCAGCAACTGGAACATCGTCACCACGGGGAACCACCTGAGGTCGGGCGAGACGTCATGGCCGCGCGGCGCCTTCATCCAGTCCGGCTCGCGGTAGAAGGAGTGCGGATCGAAGAAGGTGATCGGGTCGCTGGCATATTGCAGATAGACGATGCGGACATTGCCCCATACTGCGCCCGGGATATCAAGCGCATTCTCCTGGTTGGTGAAGCGGATCACCGAGCCGTCGCGATAGAGCGGGCGCCATTCCGGCGAGCCGGCATTGCGGTTGCCGGTGATCGATAGCCAAGTCTTGGTCGGGAACGGCGAGCCGACCCAGAGCGCGCCCTGGAACGGATCGCTGATGATATCGAACGGGTCGACCGAACCCTGCGAATTCATCGAGCCGAGGCTGAGACCATAGAGATAGAGCCTGGGTCTCTTGTCCTTGGGCAGCGTCGTCCAGTAGCCGTAGACGGCGTCGAACAGTGCATCGGCAGTCTCGGCACCATATTCCGGCTCGACCAGCAAGGAGAGCCAACTCGTCAGATAGGAATATTGCACCGCGACGCTGGCGACATCGCCCTTCAGCAGGTACTCGAGCGAATCGAGCCCTGGTGGATCGATCCAGCCGGTTCCGGTCGGCACGACGATCATGAGGTTGGACCGCTCGAACCCGCCGACGCGCTTCAACTCTTCGAGCGCCAGTTTGGCCCGTTCTTTCGCCGTCTCGGCCGAATTGAGCCCGGCATAGACGCGCAAGGGCTCCTTGGCCTCGCCACTGAAGAAGGCGCCGATATCCCCGCCGCTCGGCCCGGAGGCGATGAACTGGCGTCCCTGCCGGCCGAGTTCGTCCCAGGTCATCAGCGATGCGCCGCTACCCGTCTTCATCGGGTCGGTCGGCGGCGCTACATCGGGGTCGATCAGCGCATCGAGCCGTTGGAACGAGCTGTCGGCCGCATGCAGCGCGTAGCGGAAGATCACCCCGTCAACAGCCGACCAGAAGAGAGCGATGGCCGCGGCAATGGCGGCGAACTTTGCCAACGGCCGCGTCAACACATATTCGAAGCGCCTGGATAGAAAGCGGAACGTCAGCCGGAACAGGCGTGCCAGCAGGACGATGAAAATGAAGACGAGAGCAGCGATAAGGCCAAGCTTGAACGGCTCGGCGCTCTCGACCGGATCAAGCCCCATGATCGTGCGCACGGTGTTCTGCCATTCGGCAGTTCGCCAAAGAAAAGTGAGCACGACAAGGCTGCAGCCGAGCGCAGCAAGCAGCTTCACGATCAGGCCTGTCCTCGGGCGCACGTCCGGCAGCTCGAGATAGGACCAGAGCCAGCGAAGGAACACGCCGATGGCATAGCCCGCGGCAAGCGAAAGTCCTGAGATGACCGCCTGGATGACATAGGGGCGCGGGATCAGGCTCGGTGTCAGCGACGTGGCGAAGAACAGCACGCCGACGATGAGGCCCGTCGTCGAAAACGACGCCCAAAGCCCGGACACGAATTGCGGAACGGGCCACTTCATCCTGCGCAGACCCGTCTCTTGAAGGTGATCCACCGGCAGGCTCCTTGTGTCAGTCGTTCATCGAGCGCGCCATTCCGATTGGCGCGTTACCCGATTGATAGCCGCCAGCCTCAACCGCGACAACCTCGCATCCGCCGTGCAACCACCATGGGGCGGCATCACTTGCGCGCGGATCAGCTTTTCTGGAAGGCTAGGTGTACGCCCAGCCCGACGAGCACACCCCCGCCAACGCGTTGCATGGCGCGCTGCGCCATGCTCGAACGCTTGAGCCGGGTGATCAACACGCCCGCCAGGATGACGCAGGCAATATCAGCCGATGAAAACATCAGATTGACGATCGTGCCGAGGATGACGAACTGCAGCCAGACCGGAAAGGCCGCGGATGCATCGATGAACTGCGGCAGGAAGGCCACGAAGAAAATCGCCGTCTTGGGGTTCAGCACTTCGACGGTGATGCTCTCGAAGAAGGCGCGCCGGCCGGATTTCGCCTGGATGCCGGGCAAGGCGCTCTGGCCTTGCGTCTTGGCGCGAAACAGCGAGATGCCGAGCCAGACGAGGTAGGCCGCACCGGCGAACTTGACGACCATGTAGAGCACCGGCACCGCATGAAACAGCACCGACAGGCCGGCGGCCGCCGCAAAAACATGCACATAACCGCCGAAGTGAATGCCGAGCGTCGCCATCAGTCCCGACCAGCGGCCACGCGCCATCGTCTGCGCCGCCGCGTAGAGCATCGCAGGACCGGGGATATAGGCGAAGATCGCCGTGGTCGCGAGGAAAGCCAACAGCAGTTCCATAGAAGGCATCGATGTACTCCCGATAGCCGGACGGTGCGGAATAGCTGGCAATAGACAATGCCTGCGCTTGCTTGGCAAGGCGAGATCGGTTCCTAACTGCACGCGGACATTGCCGGGCGTTTCATCGTCCTCCACACCACCCGCGCAGCTGCGTTCCGCTTCACGCGCGGGTCACCTCGACAGGTGTTTTCATGATGATTTCACGATGCGGGAACGGGATCGAAATGCCAGCCGCCTTGAACGCTTCCCATAGGGCCATGAGCACTTGGCCGCGGATATTCGTCAGCCCGTTGCTCGGATCGGAAATCCAGAACCTCAGTTTGAAATCGAGCGATGATGCACCGAAACCGGTCATCCAGCAGACCGGCCGGGCATAGGTGCTGGCAACCCGCGGTATCGATGCGGCGGTCTCGATGGCGATGCGCGCGACCTCGTGCGGATCGCTGTCATAAGACGTTCCGAAGTTGATCTCGATGCGAACATAGTCGCTGGAAAACGACCAGTTCACGACCTGCTGCGAAATGAAGTCCTCGTTTGGGATGAGGTACTCCTTGCCGTCTCTCGTGATCACCGAGACGAACCGGGAACGCAGGTCGCGGACCGAGCCGAAGGTGTCGCCGAGCGTAATCGTGTCGCCCGGTTTGATGGATTTGTCGAGCAGGATGATGATCCCCGAGATGAAATTGGAGACCACCTTCTGCAGGCCAAAACCGATACCGACGCCGACGGCACCCGAAAAAATCGTCAATGCGGTCAAGTCGACGCCGGTCGCGTTCAGGGCGATAACGCCCGCGAAGCCGATCAGCCCGATCTTGACCAATTTGCTGATGAGAACCTTGAAGGACGGCGTGAGATCCGCGGACCTCTGTATCCAATGCGCCGAGACGTTGCCGACCAGAACGGCCAGCCAGATCAGCGCGAAAGAAAGCGCGATGGCTTTCAAGACAAGCAACAGCGAAAGGCGAACCGCGCCGAGATTAAACGCCACGCTATCGAGCGTCGTCAGGATCACGCGATCGAGGCCAATCGCGTAGGCAGCAAAATAGGTCCAACCAGTGACGGCAACAACACGCGCCAGCGTCTGGTTTCTGATGATGCGTGTGAGGACCGAGATGACGAACCACGCCGCCGCAAGCGTAAGCGCGGTGGCGACCAGCCATCGATACGAGGGCCACCCAAAGCGCAAAAGCATCGCATCGGCGATCCATAGCCATACAATCAGGAACAGCCACCGCAGCCGCCGCATGAAAGCGATGATGACGCGCAGCAGGTCCGGATTGCCCTTGATCGTGCGTGCCCGGGCTTCGACTACCGGCTCTATCCGTCTTGCCAGAAGGCCGCAAAGCAGGTAGCCGGCGACAATCAGGGCAAGTTGAAAGAACGTCCACTCGTTGAGAAGGACGGTCCGCATCCAGGAACCGACGGCGTCGAATGCTTCTGCGAAATCCATCGCCTTTCTCCGCGAGCGCCAAGCGTCCATCTGAGCGCACAAGAGCGGGATGAGGAGAAGTGGGCGCGGTTTCCGCCCGCATCCCGCCCTATCTAGAATCGATCACATCCATGATCGTGGGTCGATCGACCGAAAATCACCGTGATCCAGAGACGCTCTCTTTGAATCTAGAGCACCCTTTGCACTTTCATAGCCGCCGCCCGAAAACCTGACGCCGTCGCGTCGGGATCCATTGATTTCAGGCGTCGCGCGAGACGGATCTCATCCCCCAAAAAAGAGGACTGCGATCGAAAATACGAAATACTCTCAGAGCTTTGGTGCCGGAAAACACGACTCTGCACATAGAGCAGTCCACTAGATCCGCCGCTCCTTGATCGTGTTCATGACGAAGCTCGTCTCGATCGAGGCCACGCATTTGAGCCGCGCGATCTTCTCCTTGATGAAGCGCTCGTACTGCTCCAGCCCGGCGCTCATCACCTTCAGCACATAATCGCGCGAGCCGGTGACGAGGTGGCATTCGAGCACCTCGTCCCAGCCACGGATCGCCTGCTCGAACATGACGATCTCGTCCTCGTGCTGGCGGCTGAGCCTGACGGTCGCGATCGCTGTCATCGTCCAGCCCTCCACCGCCGGGTCGATCAGCGCCGTATAGCCGCGGATGACGCCGGTCTCTTCCAGCCGCCGCAGCCGGCGCAGGCAGGGCGATGCCGACAGCCCGACACGCTCGGCGAGCTCGTTGTTGGTGATGCGCGCGTCGGTCAGCAATTCCTTCATAATCCGGCGGTCCGTTTCGTCGGCAATTTTCTGCGTCATATTGTTCCGATCCTGGCAATTCTTTGCGCAACTCAAGGGTATATGATCGCAAATAGCAAGGATCGGTCCAAGCGTCTGATATAATTTGCCTGTCAGTCGCCCGTTTCGCTTCAGGAGAAAAGCCATGACCGCGCCGCACCCCTACAAGACCCACATCGGAAACCACAAGCTGCATCCCGAAACCCTGATGCTGAACTATGGCTACGATCCTGAACTGTCGGAGGGGGCCGTCAAGCCGCCGGTGTTCCTGACCTCCACCTTCGTCTTCCGCTCGGCAGAGGAAGGCCGCGACTTCTTCGATTTCGTCTCAGGCCGTCGCGAGCCGCCGGCGGGTGTGGGCGCCGGGCTTGTCTATTCGCGCTTCAACCACCCGAACAGCGAGATCGTCGAGGATCGCCTCGCCGTCTATGAGCGCACGGAAAGCTGCGCGCTGTTTTCCTCCGGCATGTCGGCGATCGCCACCACACTGCTCGCCTTCGTGAAGCCGGGCGACGCGGTGCTGCATAGCCAGCCGCTCTATGGCGGTTCGGAGACGCTGCTGGCGAAAACCTTCCTCAATCTCGGCGTCTCGGCCGTCGGCTTTGCCGATGGCGTCAACGAGGCGGCGGTGACTGAAGCTGCCGAAGAAGCGATGGCCAAGGGCCGCGTCTCGGTCATCCTCATCGAAACGCCGGCCAACCCGACCAACAGCCTCGTCGACGTCGCCATGATCCGCCGCGTCGCCGACGCGATCGGCGCCAAACAGGGCCATACCCCTGTCATCGCCTGCGACAACACCCTGCTCGGCCCGGTGTTCCAGCGGCCGATTGAACATGGCGCCGATATCTCGCTCTACTCGCTGACCAAATATGTCGGCGGCCACTCCGACCTCATCGCCGGCGCCGCACTCGGCTCGAAGGCGGTGATGAAGCAGGTGAAGGCGCTGCGCGGCGCAATCGGCACGCAGCTCGACCCGCATTCCTGCTGGATGCTCGGCCGCTCGCTCGAAACCCTGTCGGTGCGCATGCACAAGGCCAACGACAATGCCCGTGTTGTCGCGGAATTCCTGCGCGACCATCCGAAGGTCGAGCGCATCCACTACCTGCCCTTCCACGACGAAGCCTCGCCGCTCGGCAAGGCCTATGCGGCGCAGTGCACCGGCGCCGGCTCGACCTTTTCTTTCGACATCACCGGCGGCCAGGAGGCGGCCTTCCGTTTCTTGAATGCGCTGCAGATCTTCAAGCTCGCGGTCAGCCTTGGCGGCACGGAATCGCTGGCAAGCCATCCGGCGGCGATGACCCATTCCGGCGTGCCGATCGAGGTGCGCCGCCGCATCGGCGTTCTCGACACGACGATCCGGCTTTCGATCGGCATCGAACACCCAGACGATCTGGTCGCCGACCTCGCCAACGCGCTGACGCTCGCCTGATTTCGAGCGGCCTGATTTCGAAAGACCGGCCGCCGATGCCTTCGGCGGCCGGTCTTTTCAGTGGGACAGGATGTTGATCACGT
Source organism: Ensifer sp. 4252 (assembly GCF_050434565.1). Classification (NCBI taxonomy): domain Bacteria; kingdom Pseudomonadati; phylum Pseudomonadota; class Alphaproteobacteria; order Hyphomicrobiales; family Rhizobiaceae; genus Ensifer; species Ensifer sp. 4252. The sequence continues at coordinate 28,406 of NZ_JBNDIU010000004.1, read as the reverse complement.
TGCCGAACGGATCGCGCAGATAGAAGCGCCGCACACCCCAGGGCTCGTCGGTGATGTCATAAACGATAGCCACCCCCTTTTCCTGGGCCTGGGCATAGACCGCGTCGACATCATCCACCTCGATCGAAAGCACCGGCACGGGCGTACCGTTCCCGCCCTCGCTCGCCACGCCCACCTGCGGCATCGCCGCCTGCCCCTTGGCTGCGAACGTCAGGATCCAGCCGTGATCCATCACCACCTCGAGCCCGAGCAGATCGGCGTAAAAGGCGTGCGCGGCCCGCGGATCCGAAGCCTGTAGATTGGACACGATGCGCTTGACTGCCATGTCGTCCTCCTGCATTTCGTCAGGTGCAATCTGTATCGCGGCAGAGATTTTGCCAAGCCTGCCCGCGCCTGCAGCATTTCCAGAAGAACTGCGAAACGGTCTTCCGCCGGGAAATGCGTAAGAACAAGGAGATAGAGCGTTTCTACGACTCCGTCTAAACCGGAAACGCTCTATGACGACCGGGGCAGCACGGTCCGGATAGCCGTTTCAACCAGTGCCTTGAAGCGCCCGATCTCCGGCCGCCGCTGCTGTTGGCGCGAGGTCTCCAGAAAGACCGTTCCCTCGGTGCCGTCGATCGCGAGCGGGCGGATGGCGAGCGCCGGGTGCAGAGCCGCCAGATGACGGGCAAGCGACGACGGAACGGTGGCGACCAGCCGGCTTGCGATCAGTGCATCGCCGATCCCCAAGTGCGATGGCATGGTGAGCATGATACGGCGCGAGCGCCCATCCCGCGCCAGCAGCCGATCGAGGTGATTGTCCGAAACCGGCCATGGCAGCGAATAGAGATGCGCGATCGAAAGATAGTCTTCCACCGTGACCTTATCTGCACCGGCGAGTGGGCAGAGCGGGCCGAACAGGCAAACGAGGCGGTCAATCGCAACCGGGGTTCGGTCGACGAGGCTGCGATCGTCTCGATCGCCGCCGACCGAGACGACGGCATCGACCTCGCCCTGCGACAGTTCGGTGGCGTAGGAGCGGCGCTCGAAGGAGCGGATCTCCAGGCTATGACAGGCATGGTCCTGTTGCACGCCCTGCATCAGGACAGGCAGCAATTGCTGGCGCAAGCCGTCCGGCACCACAAGCGTAAACCGGCGCGCCTGGGGCAGCGCCTCCATCGCGCCGGATGAAACCGCGAGCGTAATGCTGGTGATCATCTCGCTCAGCGGTACCGCGATCTCCTCCATGCGGGGCGACGGCGCCATGCCGGTCGGCGTACGCACGAACAGTTCGTCGGAAAAGTCCTCCCGCATGCGTCGCAGCCTGTGGCTGATGGAGGAGGCCGTCACCCCCAGCCGCTCTGCCGCCCGCCCGACATGGCGCTCCAGCATCAGCGCATGCAGCACTTTCAGATTGTTGAGATCGATGCGACGCCAGTCGAGCATGCTGAATTCCGTTCAATGCGACATGAGGAGCGATCATTTTCCAGCGCTTGCCGGCCCTGCTAGAGCGCCTCCCTAACACAGGAGACCTCAAATGCCTCGCCTGACACGGATCGCCCGCAGCACTTTCCTGCCGCTTCTGTTGCTGCCGACGCCATCGGCCGCCGAGAATGGCGGCCCGCACGTTACCAGCTGCGAGGCGATCTTCCATATGGTTGCCGGCTGGCAGAAGCAACCGCCCGAGTGGCCGGATGTCGAACTGACGGCCGAGGTCGTGTCGCTGGACGTCCAGGATCCGATCGCCGTCACCACACTTTGCCCACAAACCACGACCCGCGTCGTCTGCCTCGAATACAACAACAGCACCCTGAAGCCGGGAGACCGGGTCGATGTCAGCGGGCTGGTGTCCGGCACGTTCGAAAACGGCGTCGTGCTCGATCCCTGCGGCACCACCAAGGTAGAAGCTGACGGAAAACGCTGACTGCAGGAACCCGAGATCAGCGGGCAGCCGTCGCTACGCGAACCAGCATCGCTGCCGCCTTGCCCGCGCTCTCCATATAGCTCGCATCCCGGTGCAGGAGGACAACTGCAAAACTGCCGTCGAGCAGCAACAGCATCTGGCGCGCCAACTCGCCTGCATCATCGACACTCGCCTCGGCAAACACCCGCATCAGCCACGTCTCGAACTTCTTCTTGTGCGCAGCACCGATGCGGATCGCCGGATGGCCGGGCATGTTTGCAAGCTCGGCCGAAGTGCGCAGGAAGCCGCACCCCTTCCACTTGGGATGCCGGGCGGTGCGGGCGAGATTGACGAAGATCGCCTCGACCTTCGCGGCAAGATCGCCGTCGGCCGCCTCGAACCATTTGCGAAAGAGCGACAGGTTCGGCTGGTCGCGACCTTCCAGATAGGCGGCGATCAACTCGTCCTTGCTCTCGAAATGATAGTAGAGCGTGCGCTTTGTCACCCCGGCAGCTTCCGCGACGGCATCGACGCTGACGGCGCGAATGCCCTCGGCGTAGAAGAGTTTCGATGCGGCATCGATGATGCCTTCCCGGGTGCTGCGCTCTGGTTTCGCCATCTCTATGTATACCGACTAGTGAATATACATCGGATCCTCCCCCACCTAGCCTCTCCTCGTCAATGCCTCGCTCGACGCGACAAAGGGAGACCACCATGACCGACACCGTATTGCTGCAGATTTCCGATGGCATCGCGCTTCTGACGCTGAACCGACCGGCCAAGCTCAATGCACTGAACTACGAACTGATCGACTGGCTCTTAAGCCTGCTCGACATGCTCGAGGTGAACGACACTGTCGGCGCCGTGATCATCACCGGTGCGGGCGAACGGGCCTTTTCCGCCGGCGGCGACATCCACGAGTTCTTGCAAAGCGTGGCCAAGGGCGCAAACACCGCCGTGCGCGATTTCGTCCGCCGCGGCCAGCGCCTGACCGCAAGGCTGGAGGCCTTTCCCAAGCCGGTCATCGCCGCCGTCAACGGTCTCGCCTATGGCGGTGGCTGCGAAATCACCGAGGCCGTGCACCTTGCCGTCGCCAGCGATCGCGCCCGCTTCGCCAAGCCCGAGATCAAGCTGGGCATGCCGCCGACCTTTGGCGGCACGCAGCGCCTGCCCCGGCTCGCCGGCCGCAAACGCGCACTGGAACTGCTTCTGACCGGCGACGACTTTTCGGCCGAACACGCGCTTGAACTGGGCTTGGTCAACAGCGTCGTTGCCCATGACGATCTCATGCCCGCCGCTCGCGCGCTTGCCAAACGCATTCTGCGCCATTCGCCGCTTGCGGCCCAGACGATCATTACGGCTGTCACCCGCGGCCTCAACATGTCGATATCAGAGGGGCTTCTTGTGGAAAGCGAGCAGTTCGCCCGCATGGTGCCGACCCCGGATCTGACTGAGGCGCTGGCAGCCTGGAAGGATCGACAGGGGACTGAACGGGCGGTTGACACCTAAAACATTCAACCAATCGGTTGACAATACCGATGACATCGGCGATATTCAACGACATGGTTGAATATATGAACGATCGGCTCGACGCCGTATTCCATGCGCTCTCCGACCCGACGCGGCGGGCGATGCTGCAGGATCTGTCAGGGGGTGAACGGCTGGTGGGCGAGCTTGCGGCACCCTTCTCCATCTCGCTTGCCGCCGCATCGAAACACATCAAGGTGCTCGAAGGCGCCGGCCTCGTGCGGCGCGAGGTGCGCGGCCGGGCGCATGTCTGCCGGCTCGACGCCGAACCGATGCATGCCGGCATGGAGTGGATGCGCCACTACGAGGCCTTCTGGCGCCAACGCATCGACGTGCTGGAGGCGCTGCTTCTGGCCGAAGACGCCGCCAAGGCCACAGACGAGCAGCCCACGACGCGGCAGGAAACGGAGAAGAAGCGATGACCCCGCCGCCCGGCACTGACGACGGATACGCCAGGATCGTCGCGCCGGATGCGGCACGCATCGAGCGGCTGTTGCCCGGCCCTATCGAGCGCATCTGGACCTATCTGACGGAGGAAGACAAGCGGCGCCTTTGGATGGCGTCGGGAACCATAGGTGATACGACCGAGGCCGCTGTCGAACATATCTTCCGCCATGAGGAACTCGGCACGGACTGCGGTGAGCCGCCAGCCAAATATGCCGCTCTTGCCGGCGAGAGCCGCATCCGCGGCCGCATCATCGCCTGCGACCCGCCGCACCTGCTGGCCTATAGCTGGGGCGAAGGCACGCCGACGCCGTCGCAGGTGCGCTTCGATCTGGAAGTGAGGGGTACCGAAGTGCTGCTGGTGATCACTCATTCGCGCATCGCAACGCAGGAGATGATGGCAAGCGTCGCAGCCGGCTGGCACACCCATCTCGACATTCTTGTCGACGTGGTTTCCGGCCGCACGTCGCATGGCTTCTGGAAAAAGCATACCCGGCTCGAACACGAATATGCGCAGCGGATATCGCCGCGCTAGCACACCCTAACGCATCAGACTTTCTGTATGGTTTTTCCTTTGGATCGATGTCGATGCCAGGGGCCTCATGCCGCATGCCCATTCACCCGGACAGGATCAAGGGAGGTTGAAATGTTGCTTCAGAGTAAGGTGGCGATTGTTTATGGCGGCAGCGGCGCGATCGGTGGTGCTGCGGCGCGTGCCTTTGCCCGCGAAGGTGCTAACGTCTTTCTGGTCGGTCGAACGGCCGAAACCTTGAATCACACGGCCGAGACGATTCGGGCGGCGGGTGGAAAGGCGGAGTTCGACGTCGTCGACGTCCTGGATCAGGCCGCCGTCGAGCGGCATGCGCAATCCGTCGTCGACCGCACCGGCCGGATCGACGTGGTCCTGACCGCGGTCGGCTTTGCCCATATCCAGGGCCCGCCGCTTTCGGAACTGACGCTGGAGCAGTTCGAGCACCCGATCGCAGCCTACACCCGCGCCAATTTCATCACCGCCAAGGCGGCCGCGACGCATATGGAAAGAAACGGGGGAGGCGTCATCGTGACGCTATCGACGCCAGGCTCGCGCATGTCTGGCTCGGGCTTCCTCGGCTACGGCACCACCTGCGGCGCCATCGAGACCTTCTCGCGCATTCTGGCCGGCGAACTAGGCAGCCACGGCATCCGCGTCATCTGCCTGCGTCCCGATGTCATTCCCGAGGCGCTGCCGGTTTCGCATGCACGCGCCGTGTTCCAGGGGTTTGCCGATCGCTTCGACACGACGGTGGAGGAGATGCTCGACGGGCGGGCGAAGACAGGCACATTGCTCGGCCGCTTCCCGAAGCTCGACGAGGTCGCCGACTATGCCGCCTTCGTCGCCTCGGACAGGGCGGGCGCCATGACAGGCGCGATCGCCAATCTCACCTGCGGTTCGCTGGTCGATTGACAAGAACGACCGGCGCAACCTTTTTGAAGGTCTGCCGGTCGTCGTGCTTCAGGCGCGAGCAAAGCCCAGGATGAACAGCGCCAGCGCGCCGATCGAGGAAATCGTGCGCACATGGTTCCACCACACCCAGTCGGTCAGGTAGCGCTGCTGCCAGATTTCAGTCGCTGCCTGCCCGGGGGCTGCTGCCGCCAGCGCATCGTTCATCGGCACGTTGAAGACGATGGTGACGATGAGCACGCCGGCAACATAGACGATACCGCCCGCCGCCAGCAGCATGCTGCCGTTACCGCCCCAGATGAAGGCCGCGACCACCAGCGCGAGCCCCAACAGCGCCGTACCTATGAACGCGCTGAGAAACAGCGGATTCTGAATCACCACGTTGATGGCGTTCATCGCCGCGATCCCCTGCTCCGCCGGCAGCCGCGACAAGGCCTGCATGATGCAGACCGAGAAGATGAAGAACAGCCCGGCCATCAGGCCGGAGCCGATCGCGGCGGCAAACGCCAGAGCGGGGATCATCGGGATCATGCGGCGATACTCCAGACACCAGTTGCAGCAGTCTCCCGGGCATAGTCGGCGAAGTCGCGCGGTTTGCGCCCAAGCACGCGCTCGACATCGGACGTCACTTGAGAATTCCGTCCGTCGAGCACCGAGGTAAAGAGATAGCGGATGAGTTCGACATAGTCATCAGGCAAACCGTCGGCCCGCAATTGCGCGGTGAAGTCGGCAACCGGCACGGGCTGATAAGCGATCCGGCGGTTGGCAGCCGCGGCGATCTCGGCCACGGCCTGGGCAAAGGTCATCAATCGCGGGCCGGTCAACTCGTAGACCTTGCTGACATGCCCCTCATCCAGAAGCGCTGCAACCGCCACGTCGGCAATGTCGTCGGTACCGATGAACGGCTCGATGACCTGATCCGGCGGCAGGAAGACCGATCCGCTGCGAACGGCATCGGTCAAAAAATCCTCGCTGAAATTCTCGAAGAACCAGCTTGCCCGGATGATCGTCCAGTCGGCGCCGGAGGCCTGCAACTCGCGCTCGGCCGCTTCCGCCTCGTCCTCGCCGCGCCCGGACAGAAGCACCAGCCGCTTGATGCCCGAGCGAACGGCAAGGCTCGAGAATTTGCGAATGGCGTCGACGGCGCCCGGCACCGCCAGATCCGGCTGGTAGCTGACATAGATGCGCTCGACATTCTCAAGGACTGCCGGCCAGGTCGCCTCGTCGGTCCAGTCGAAGGAAGGCGACGCCGAACGGGCGCCGATGCGCACCGCAACGCCACGCTCCTCAAGGCGGGCAGCGACCCGCCGCCCCGTCTTGCCGGTACCGCCCAAAACCAGTGTGAGTTTGTCCGTCATCGCTTCCTCCTGAGGTTCATTCACAAACATGAGCATCTCTCACATTTGCAAATGTGATAAATCCTCGTATTTTAAGAGTCAAGTCAAAATGTGAGCATCACTCATGATTCCAGAAATAAGCCCTGCCGCGGTTCCCGCCGACGACGAGACCGCGCTGCGCCGTACGCCGAGCCAGAAGCGCAGCCGCGACCGCGTCGAGCAAATCCTTGCCTGCGCGACGGCGATCATCCAGGAGAAGGGCAGTGACGCCATGCGCATGAGCGAAGTCGCTGAAAAGGCTGGAATTTCGATCGGCTCGCTCTACCAGTACTTTCCCGACAAGGCCGCGATCGTGCGCACGCTGGCCGAGCGCTACAATGCCGTCTGCAGCGAGTGCATCCAGGCCGAGCTTGCCAAGGTGACGTCGATCGCGGAACTGCGCGACGCCTTTTCCGTGCTGTTCGACATCTATTACGATATGTTCCTGGCCGAGCCGGTGATGCGCGACATCTGGTCGGCGATGCAGGCCGACAAGGCGCTGCGTGAGATCGACCTTCTGCAAAGCCGGGCCGGCGGCCGGCTTCTTGCCGACGTCTGGGTGCGCTTTGCACCCGACACACCACGGGAGACGATCGACAGCGCCGCCTTTTTGATCATGCATCTCGGCGATTGCACCATGCGGCTTGCGGTCTCCGTCGACCGCGCTGAGGGCGACCAGATCGTCGAAGCCTATAAACGCATGATCCTTCGTGATTTTGTCGCGGATGGACCGGGCGGCGGCGCAAGTCTAATTGACATCTCCGGGGTGCGATCCTAATCATCATGGATCGATTGGTTCCCGCAACGCGAACGCGTTTCGGGAGTAAACGGGAACGTGACGGATGGACCCATACTGGGCATTCAAATCACGGCCGACCCCGCGACTGTAGAGCGACGTGAATGCGCCGTTCCGGAGCGATCCGGAAAAAGCCACTGGAGACGAGACCGCGAGAGGGCGGACCTTGGCTCTGGGAAGGCGAGGCAAATCCAGGGTGATCTCACCCGACGTCCTGAGCCAGGAAACCTGCCAGTCGATGCGGGCATAGGGCCCAAACCGGGAAACATCCCGATGCCATCACGGAGGTTGTCATGGCTACTTCAACAGTTTCGAGCATTCCGCTCTCCCTCAGCGATCGTCTGACCGCAGGTATCATCGCGCTCCTCATCGGCGGCTTCCTCGTCTTTGGCGCAGGCCTGGCGAACTCGGCCGTGCTGCATGACACCGCGCACGACACCCGCCACTCCTACGGCTTCCCCTGCCACTAAGCGATGCTCAGGGACGCTGCATGCGTTCCGCATCGACATAACTGCGGACAGAAACGCTTCCGGCAGACAGCCGGACGCGTTTGCTTACGTCTGACGCAGACTGAAGATCTGCCGGATGGAGCCGTTCGCAAATTTGCCAATGGGACACGGCGCTGCCCGCCAGATGATGCATGGCGCGCCGATATCGAGGGACATCGAAAATGATTGTCAGAACGCTTCTGGCCGCGATCGTGGCTGGATTGATTGCCGGTGTCTTCATGACCGGCGCCCAGGAACTGCGTGTCGTACCGCTGATCCTGCATGCCGAAGAATTCGAAGGCGAAGCGCCGGCAGCCGGCGAACAGCCTGCCGCCGTACAGCCCGGATCGGCCGATCCGGCCGCAGCCAACCACGACCAGCATTCGTCGCTGAAGGCGGTTTCGCCGATCGGCGCCCTGCTCGACGCCCTGTCGCCGATCACCCCCGCCTACGCCCATGAGGGCGAACACGAGGAAGGCGGCATCATGTTCGGCATGAGCCGCTTCTCCGGCACGCTGATCGCCAATCTGGTCACCGGCTCCGGCTTCGCGCTGCTTTTGGCCGGCGTCAGCCTCGTCATCGGTTACCCGATCACGCTCCGAAACGGCGCGCTCTGGGGCGCCTGCGGCTGGCTTGCCGTGCACATGCTGCCGGCAATCGGTCTGCCGCCGGAACTGCCGGGCTTCCCGGCCGCCGAGCTGGGAGATCGCCAGGTCTGGTGGCTGGCAACTGTGGCGCTTTCGGCCGTCGGCCTCTATCTCGTGGTCCTGCGGGGAGAGATCGTCGCCAAGATCATCGGCCTCGTGCTGATCGCGGCACCCCATGTCTATGGCGCGCCGCAGCCGTCGGACATCTCCAGCAATGTCCCGCCCGTGCTCGGCGCCGAATTCGCCGTGGCAGCCCTTGCCACCACGCTCGCCTTCTGGATCGTCCTCGGCGTGGTGGCGGGCTTCATCAACGACCGTTTCGCTAAGGCGTAACAGGCCGGCCAGACATCATGATCAAACCAGAGCCCCTGATATCGCCGATATCAGGGGCTCTGTCGTTTAATGCCCTCAGCCGGTCTGCGATGCCAGCAGATGCACCTGCAATCGTTCTCGACGTTCGTCCGGCGCCAGCAGCACGCAGCTATCGCAGTAGCTGCCGCCTTGAGTTCGATAGTAGAGACAGCAGCCGCCGCGCAGGCGATAGACCCGCGACAGCGGCCGATGGCCGGCACTGTCGCCGATCTCGACGGTGATGTTTTCGTAACAGAGCCTGTCGGAGAAGAGCGGCGTGCCCGCGCGCGTGACGATCGCCAGCGCCCTCGCCATCCCGGTCTCCTCGTCGCCGAGCGCGCGGCCGATCTCCAGGAAGCCGCCGGCAAGCGAATCCGCCGCAAGCCGCCATTGCGCGCCCGAGGACAAGCCGGTGCGGCGTTTCAACGTGGCGACGATCGGCGCCAGGTGCGCAGCGAAGGTTTCACCGAAGGCGTCCGCATCCGCTGGGGTATCATCTCCGGCTGCGGGCAAGGCTAGGCTGAAATGAAACCGCTTGGCCTCCACCACCCGCTCGCCATACACCCTTGAAAATTCTTCGAAGCGAAGGCCGCGAACGGCTGCCACGATTCCTGCACCGAGGTAGAGGCTGCCAAGCGCCAGGGCGAGCTGGTTGCTGTAGAAGGCGATCAGATGGGCGGCCCGGATCTTGTCGTCCATGCCCTCGGCAAAACGATCCTGATAGGCAAGGCCGGCTTCTAGCCCGCCGCCGTCCTCCGCCCAGAACCGCGCCTCGGAAAGAAAATCGTCGCCGGTAGCCTCGAGCGAAAAGCCGACTTCGGGGAACGACGACTGCAGGCGCGCAAGGACGCCAAGGGTGCTTCGGCGCAGCGCCTCGTCTTTCGCCAAGCGCACCTCCTGCCGCTCGTGGCCCAACCTCATGCCGTCTCCTTGGTCGCAAGCCAGCCGCCGCGAAAATCCGCCCGCTGCAATCCACGCCGGATGGCCGGAATGCCGCGCGTCAGCTCCCAGACGAAACCGTTTCTGGCGTTCTCGATCATCATCACGACAAGCCCTTGGTCAAGCCCGACCACGCGGTCGTCGACCCAACCCTCACGCCCTGCACCGGGCAGACTCGGATTGAACCCGCCGGGAAACCGGCCTTCGCTGAGGAGGTCGGGACAGCAGCTCTCAAGCTCGGCCAGTGCCGACCGCGACGCATCGGCGGCGAAAGGCAGGCAGGCGATCGGCCCCCAGGGCACCAGCGTGCCATCGTCAGGACCATGGGGTGCGCCCCGCGCCGCATAGCCGAGCATCCGCTGCCATCGCCCGTCGACAAGCCGGTGCCGCCCCGTCGGTCCATCGCAGGCGCTGAGCCCCCACATATCTCTGCCGTAGCCGGCGAAACCGCCGGGATTGCGCTTCGCATAGGTCCGCTGCAACGCGATCGCCCGGCCGGTATTGGCGAAATAATCCGTCGCCTTGTCGCGCATCGGTGCATCGCGGAGGGCGCGAAGGTCGATCCAGGCCTGCGAAAAGAGATGGATGAACAATGGACCGGCCTGCAGATGCGGCGCGCCGTCGACCGTGATCCACTCATAGGCGGCGGTGAAGGCGTGGTAATGCTCCGGGCCGATCGCGTGGTGCGGCGCGCCGAGCGCCAGCACGTAAAGCAGCAAGGCCTCGCTATAGCCCTGCCATCGATGTTTCAGAAACCGCCCCGGCGGCCGCCAGCCCATCGTCAGCGTCTCGCCGCGAGCGAGCGCCCAGCGCCAGTCCACCCGGGCATAGAGCGTTTCCGAAAGCGCGCGGATCTCCGTCTCCGTTGCGTCCTCACCGGTGAAATAGGCCGCTGCAGTCAGCATGCCGGCAATCAGCAGCGCGGTATCGATGGTCGAAAGCTCGCACTGCCACACCCGCTCGCCGGTCTTCATGTGGAGAAAATGATAGTAGAAGCCGCGATAACCGGTGGCAAGCGCATCGCTCGCCTGCCGGCTTTGCGCCAGAAACCGCAATGTGGTCAGCACCCGGCTGGCAGCTTCGCCGCGTCCGATCCAGCCGCGTTCGACGCCAACAGGGTAGCAGGAAAGCCCGAAGCCGGTGGCGGCGATGCTCGAAGGCGCGTCGGCAAGCGAGGTATCGGCGACAAGCCCTGTGCTTGGGTCGCTATAGCGCAGGAAGTAGTCGAAGGCGGCGGACTGCAGCCTATCGATCTGAAAACATTCCGTATTCCGTGTCTGTTGAAGCATATCCTCGGCTCATGCGTGCCCGTTGGCACGGTATCGATCGGCGGTGAACCCAGTCGATATCACCTTTTATTGAAGGTCAGCCAACCCCAAACAGTCGCCGAACGCCAATCCTGTGCTACAGTTCCTCAGATGACGCGGCTCGCAATGACGGGTTGAAGCGATGTTAAGCATGCTGGCGTTGATCCTTTCCCTGACTGGTGGCCCGACCCAATCGACCGCCGCGCCTGTTGATGTCGACGTCGAACTGGTCCTCGCCGTCGACATGTCCGGCTCGATGGACCTCGACGAAGCGCGCATCCAGCGCGCCGGCTATGTGCAGGCGCTGCGCCATGCGGACTTTCTCAACGCCGTCGCCAGCGGGCGCTACGGCCGCATCGCCATCGGCTATTACGAGTGGGCCGGCACGGTCAACGAATCCTCCGTCGTCGCCTGGCAGGTGATCGCAAATGCCGCAGATGCCGCCGCCTTTGCCGCGATGATCGAGGCCCGGCCGGTCGGCACAAGGCGCGGCACGTCGATTTCCAACGCGATCACCTACGGCACGGCGCTGATCGACTCCAACGCCTTTTCCGGCATGCGCCGCATCATTGACGTATCCGGCGACGGGCCCAACAATATCGGCCCGCCGGTCACCCCCGCCCGCGACATTGCGATTGCCCGCGGCATCATCATCAATGGGCTGGCGATCCTGATCCGGCCATCCGTCTCCACCGGCCCGCTCGATCAGTATTATGCCGAGTGCGTCGTCGGCGGCCCCGGCTCCTTCGTGCTGCCGGTGCATGAGCCGGAGGATTTCGCCGTCGCCATCCGCCAGAAGCTGATCCTGGAGGTGAGCGGCCTGCCGGCACCGCCGAGCGTGCGGCTTGTCGATGCCCTGCCCGCGCCCGACTGCCTGATCGGCGAAAAGCTGCGGCCCGGTTTCCTCGACCGCATCTATCCTGAGCTCGACAAGTAGCCAGTTGGCACAAGCAACGGCCGCCGGCGCGGCAACAACGCTTTGCCATGCCAGATTGTCGTTTCCCTTCAACGCGCGCGGACGATAAGATGACGCATTCATTCGCGGATCGATTTCCTTCATGTCCCTGACGACCCATCCTGCGCCGGCCGACGCGTCCACCGACACCAGCACCCGGCAGATCCGCGACAAGCTGCGCGATGCGATCGTCGAACGACGGCTTGCGCCGGGAACCAAGCTGTCGGAAAGCGATGTCGGCGATCTGTTCAACGTCAGCCGCACGCTGGTGCGCGCCGCCCTGCAAGCGCTCGCCTATGAGGGTCTTGTCAATGTCGAGAAGAACCGCGGCGCCTTCGTTGCCCATCCCTCGCCCGATGAAGCCCGCCAGATTTTTGCGACCCGCCGGCTGATCGAGCCTGGGCTCGTGCGCGCTGCCGCGCCCCGCATTGGCCCGGCAGAGATCGACAACCTGCGCCGCCTGCTGGCCGCCGAACATCACCTGACCGCGCAGCGCGGCCGGTCGGCGCGCCGCGCCGAGATCAAGGCCTCGGGCGATTTCCACCTGGCCCTCGCCGATCTCTCCGGCAATACCATCCTGCGGCGGTTCATGGATGAGCTGGTGGCACGCTCCTCGCTCGTCATCGCGCTTTACGGACAATCTAGCGTGTCGAGTTGCGGCCACAACGAGCATGGCGACATCCTGACCGCGATCGAAACCGGCGACGTCGAGACCGCCTGCGCACTGATGATCCGCCATATCGATCATATTGAAGCCGATCTCGACCTCAGGGAGCGCAAGCCGACCGACCTCAGGGCCGCGCTCGATCTCTGATACCCGTCACCGAAACGCTGGAACGACTTCGGGAAGACGGCATGCACCAGGATCGTCCAAGGCAGACCATAGGAGCCTGTTCGCCCGCAACCTGCGTTACACCAACCCGCGCTGATTAGGGTCTCGGGACCATCGCCATTCCCTTAATGCCTCCATCAATCGAAAAAATCCTTCGCAACAATTGTCACGGTCAAAGCGCGCCGGCGCTCGTCCGAAAGCCTTGTTTTCCGGTGCTTCCGACAGCTCCGGTCGCGCCGGCCACGCCCGGCCGACTTCATCATGGTTAAAAAAGTGCGTCCGCCAGGGGAACTATTCGCGATTCCCCGCGTTGGCCTCGCGCTCAAAAGACTATGAATGAGGAATGCAAGATGAGCGAAAAACCCTTCGCAACGCCGATCCACCTGAAACTGTCGTCCAAGCGGCAGACCGTCGTCAGGACGGTCTGGGAGGCGCTTGAGCTGCTGCGGCAATGGCCGGGCAGACGTGGACGGGAATATCGTGCCGCCCTTCAGCGCTGCCTGGATGCGCTCGACGGGCTGACCAGTGTCAACAGGGCAAGCCGCTGCTTTGCCGCAGCCGCCCGCGAATCGGGCCTGTTGCTCGCCTGAGAAAAACTCCAGTTTTCCGAGATTCACGCACCGGCTGAACGGCCGGTGCGTCCACCGCCCCTACAGGCCGCGCATCTTGTCAGGCGCGCAAAGGTCGCCGTAACACTTTGAATTGCTGCATGTTTCCTTAAACCGGATACGATTTAAGGAAACATGCGGCAGCCGCTATTGCGTCGGCCCGCTGTTGGTTTCGACCTTGTCGGAAACAAGTGCTGCAAGCGAGGCCTTGTCCAGCCGCCAATCCGGCGAACCATAGCCGAGCGGCCACTTGTAGGGTTCCTTGTCGTTGAAGAACACCACGGCCGTCAAAAGCGGAAAGCACTCGTGATAGGTCCTGCGGTCGAAGATTTCCGCATACCAAGCGCGCTTGTAGTCTGCGGAGCCGGAAACCCCGAGCTCGGCAACCATCACAGGCTTTCCAAAGCCTTCGACACGGCGATATTTTTCGCCAAGCGTCTCGCCAAAACTGCGCTCGCGCCCCCAATAGTCTACATCCATCTTCTGGAGGCCCCAGACGGGAATGCCGATGGCATCGACCACGTCATCCCCGGGGTAGTAGCCGGCAAGGTTGCGATGGCCCTTGGGCGACCAGACGAAGCGCACGTCGGGCGCCAGTTCCCGGCAACTCCTGACGAAATAGCGAAACGCCTTCTTGTAGCCGTCCGCGTCGCGCCGCGCCCAGGGATAGCGACCATCCGGATCTTCCATCTCGTGGCCCCAGCGCATGTAGACCGGGGCTGCGACCGCGCCGGCGCGCCGGCAGATATCGCGGATCTCACGGTCGAAACGGCCGCGGCCGATATCGGCAAACAGCCGCTCGCCGCCCGCCCGCCAGTCGCTGGCATGGGTATAGGGCTCGACCGAGATCATCAGCGCCCGCCCTTGGCCCTCGGCAATGGCGATCTTGCGCTTCAGCATCGCCTTGTCGAGCGCCTGCCAATAGATGAAGACATGCTCGATCTGCAGCGCATCGCTGCTCGCCACCGCGTCATGGGGATCGTAGACGCCGATCGCGACCTCACCGCCGGGTGTCCCGGCACGCCGCGCCGCAGAGCTGATCGAGCCGGTCGTCAGCACGCGATCGACCGTGCCGCCGAGATCGGCAGCCGCGACACGCGAGGCGCCCCCCACAGGCAGAAGCGCCATGAGGCCGGCCAGGAAAACCGATCTGAACATCGCAATCGACAAGAGCAGTCTCCGACCGAAGATCTGGAGCATTTCCAGGAAAAGCGCGAAGCGGCTTCCGCCCGGAAATGCCTGAAAAACAAGGAACTAGAGTCTTTCCGTCAGTGCATCCAAAGCGGAAACGGTCTAACGGCACCCGGATTGAAACGAAGAGCTTTGGCCCTCCGCCTTATGGGAATGGCTTTACAGCGAGCTTCTGAGGAAGCAGCGCGATGTATGGCCGAAGCCGCTCGGCGAGCAGATATAGGGCGCGCGGCCGAGATAGGCGGAAACGCGCCGTCTTGCCGGCAGCGGTTCGACGATATCGTCTTCTTCCGCAACCTTGATCAGCTTGCCCTCTCTCGGGGCCGCACTCGGCGTGCTCACTGCTGCCTTCGAGCCGGCAGACGAGAACAACGGACTTTCGGCCACGCTCGCCGACGAACAGCCGGATGAGATAAGCAGAAGACCGAGAAGCGAGGCAGGTACGAGATACTTGAAACCCGAAACGGTGGTGCGGCGAACGCCGCCCAAGGCAGTTAGGCTTCGCATAAGCATCCTTTCGAATGAGCGGCCAACGCCGCCCGGCAACCTCTTTAGCGGGAATCGACCGTGACGTTCAACCCCAACTTCTTATTATTGACAGCTAAAATTAAGAGTTTCTTGCTTAGCACTGACTTTTCTATCTCCGGAACTCCCGCCATCGACGCCGTCGGCACGGTTGACCGTCTCGCCAGCCGCTACCAAGCCGAGCTGAGATAGGCAACAGAACGAAGAAGCGCGATGAGATCAGCAGGTTGGGCGGCGAAACCGCCCGCGCCGATTTCAACCGTGCGCCGTTGCGGACCCATCTTCCTTCGCTTGACGCACAGGGCCGCACCAGCAGCTACCGCCGTCGTGCACGCCGACCACCTGTCAAGCCGGAACAAACGTTCTTCCGCGGGAGGCTCGACGCAGCACCGTTCCGACCAAAGCCCCCTCATTTCTGGCCGCCGGCTGTTTACACAGTGTTGACGTCTGTGACGCACCTTGGCTTCCAGGCGCAACATGTTTGAGCGTATGCGCCCACTCCAAAACTGCCCGCTCCGGCGGGCATTTTTTTGCCTCGCCGACTGCCCCACAAATGAGAAGCATCTGATCCGCAGCCATCGCGAGCACTGTTCTCTAGCGCTGCACTGTTGCGGCTTCCCAAAGTCAAAGCATGGCGGCGCGGGGTCGATTACCCAAGGCGCACCGGCGAACATTAGGAAGGAGCTCAGCAATAAGCTGGCGTTGACATCCTAATAGCTGCAAGGGATAGAGACCGCAGGTGACGAAGAAAGAAGATACCGCTCTGATGAGAATCGCAGAGGGTATTGATGATCAATCCTTTAAGCGGTTCTATGCGTTTTTCTTAGGATACGGCATCCTGATCCTGATCCTGACCTGTGCTCCATATATTCTATTCCTAGCTATCCCGCGCCATCTCTTTGATTTTAACGGCCCAAAGGAGATCATGACGTATCTCCCAAAATTCTGGCTGGAAGCCAAGAATTTCAAGGAAATCTATCCCTCTGAAGCTGTAAATTTCTACTTCTTCACGATGCTGTTCGTTTACGCTGTGATATTGTCGCTGTCGGTTGTCGCAGCAACACGGTGCTATCGAACTGGTCTGCAGTTCCCCTTTTCACCAGGGCAGCACCAGCCATGGAGTGCTCACCGGGCCGTTGTTATACCGGCGCTGGTTCCAATCATGTTCGGCATGATCGTTCCCCTGCCTGTCGGATGGGAGAGCACAGGTTCCCGAGGCAATCCGTTCGCCAACCCTATTCTCCTCCCCTTATACAGCATAGCCGCGATTGGGCTACTTCCAGTCTTAAGTGCTGTCGGCGGACTTTGGCTTGGCCAGGCGAAGCCAGCCGCAAAGACCAATGATTTCCGTTTCGCTCATCGAACCGAAAAAGCCTGACTGACATAGCTACCGCTTTACGCTTCATCACACCCAATGATTTAATGGGCTTGAGACGCAGATCTCGCAAACATTCGCCGGTAAGTTTCAATGGTGGGCCCGGAGGGACTCGAACCCCCAACCAAGCGGTTATGAGCCGCCGGCTCTAACCATTGAGCTACAGGCCCACGCCGGATCGAAGATCCGGGACTCAGCGAACCAATGGCAGTTCGTGATCGGCAATGGCTCTAGCCGAAAACCTTTTTGACGACAAGTCATTGCCGCAATGCCTACACAATCGATAAGCATGAAAGCAGCAGGGACAGAAACAACCGGAGAGACACGACCCATGACTTCCACACGCACTGCCCGCACGCTTTCCATCGCTGCCTTGGCCGCCGCCTTTGCGGGTATTGCCGCTGCCGGCGCGCAGGCGCAGGATCCCGCCAAGGACCGCGAAAGGGACCGCGGAGCGATCATCACGGTTGCCGGCGAAGGCCGCTCGTCGATCGCGCCGGACATGGCGATCCTGCAGCTAAGCGTGGTCAAGGACGCCAAGACCGCCCGCGAGGCGCTCGACGCCAACAACAAGACGATGGCCGAGGTTCTGGCTGCGCTGAAGGCCGGCGGCATTGCCGAGCGCGACCTGCAGACGAGCGGTTTTTCGGTCAACCCGCAATACAACTACCCGACCAACAATGACGGCGGCAACCGCCCGCCCGAACTGATCGGCTACCAGGTGGCCAACGGCGTCAGCGTGCGCGTGCGCGACCTCGCCAAGCTCGGCGAAATCGTCGACAAGTCGGTGACCCTCGGCGTCAACCAGGGCGGCGGCATCCAGTTCACCAACGACAAGCCGGAAAGCGCGATCACCGAAGCGCGCAAAGCCGCCGTTGCCGACGCTATCGAGAAGGCCAAGGTGCTGGCTGAAGCTGCGGGCGTCTCGCTGGGCAAAATCGTCAACATCACCGAACAGGGTTTCCGTCCGGAGCCGGTTCCGATGATGCGCGCCGGCATGGCCAAGGAATACGCGGCCGACTCCGTGCCGGTGGCGACGGGCGAAAACAGCTACAACGTGACGGTCAACGTCACCTTCGCGATCAAGCAGTAAGCCGATCACCGAGGCCCGTTGCGCGGAAAATGCGGACGGGCTTTCGCTGTCTCCGGTTGGCCTGGTGCGACACTTGGCCAGACAGACATGAAACAAAAAACAAAGCCCCGCGCGGTCGCAACCGCGCGGGGTTTTTCTTTCTGGCGAGAGATGAAAGCACTTTGCGCAAAATGTCCGGAAGGTTTGCGATGACGACATGCGCAAAGCCGAGAGCCGATACCAACCTGCGCTGATATTGACCTATCGCGCCGGGGCGATTTTGGTTTCCCGCAAGGAGAAAACCGCAACCTGACCCAGTGGTCCGGTGAGGATTATCGACTTCGTCGGGGGGCCAAAATCGCCCGGCCCTTCGGGCGGGCCGTCTGTCGGCCACGGGCAGCGTCGTGACCGATGCCAAGGCAGCGCTCGCAGGTCCGCTTCTCGCCGGATGGACCGCATACGGTCCCACACCATGGTCAATATCAGCGCAGGTTGGTATTGGTCGGCAAAGCGCCGCTTTCGAAACAGCTATTGACCGGGGACTTGCCGCGCACCGCGCAGAACCGCACCTTTGCGATGTGTCTCAGGCAAAGAAAAACCCCTCACGCCTGGGGCGTGAGGGGTGCATTTCCGCCGGCCGGGGGAGACAGGACGGAAAAGGCTTGGATTACCAGCGGCCGATAACCGGGCAACCGCGTTCATTGGCGAAAGCGATCGACTGGCGATAACCGCGGCGGCTGCCTTCGACGACGATGCGGCGGCGCGAAACGTCGGCGACATAGGCGCGGCGCAAGCCATGGTCACGGGCCTTGTCGACGGCCATCCAGGGCGCGCAACGGCTGCGGCGGCCACCGCCATCCCAGCCACGGTCCGGACCGCGGCGCTCGCGACCCCAGTCGCGCTCGTCACCGTAGCCACGGTCGAAATCGCGGTACTGGACCTGAACGCCACCGCCCGAGCCGAAGCCGAATTCGACGGTTTCTGCGGAAGCGGTGGAGGCGGCGCCCACGAGGCCGGTCAAACCGATGACGACGGCGGCGGCGGCGTTGATGAGGATATTCTTCATGGTCTTTCTCCGAGGGCTTGAAGGGTTCAATCTGCAATCACCGTCCCAAGCGATTGATCGGACAATAGCGGCGCCAAACTGAACGCTAGCGGAACTGCGCATTCATGCGGGGTTCAGATTGCGGACAGCTGACGAGAGCGGGCGGGAAACAAAGATTCGTTCGACTTTTGAGCGAGCGCGGCTGCATGCCGTCGGCAAGTGCAATGCTGATATTCGTCAGTAATATCAGTTAATTAACGGTCGTGCGGAACACAGGATTCCGACCCCGCGCGCGCGGCGTCAAAAAACAACGCGATCTCTTGAGGCGGATGCGTCGACGTCACTCAGCCGGCAAGCTCGCGCTCAAAAGCGCGCATGTTGCGATAGTGGCTGATGCGGGTGATCGACTGATCCTCGATCTCGATCACGAAGACGCTCGGGATCGAATAGCTCTGGCCGGAGGCAGCGGGGAAACCTTCCAGTGTTTCGCGGTAGGTACCGCGCGCCGTCAGGTCGGCAGCGATACGCTGGCCGAAATTGTCGCGCATCAGCACGATGTCGCCATAGGTTTCGTCGAAATGCCGGAGATAGGTCATGACGCTCGCCCGCAGCGGCTCGACGCCGACGGTGCGCTGGCCGGTGACCGAATCAAGCGCCACATCCTCGTCGACAAGCCGCGCCAGAGCGTCGAAATCGCGATCGTTCAATGCGTCGATAAAGCGGCTGGCAATGGTCTGCGCGTCGGTCATATCTGCCTCAGATGCTGATTGCGGGTTCGGACATGCCTTTCGGACGAAGGGCCGGGAACCAAGGTTGAATGGACGCGCGGGCAAACTCATTTCCGCACGCCGTCCCCTTACGAATATGGAAGGGAGGCTGCGCGCTTCAAGACGGCGCGGCGATCAAGAGCACGATCGGTAGATGTCAGGGGCCAAGATGCAGCACGACCTCACGGCGGTGCGGCCGGTCGCGGTGTTCGAAGAGATAGAGCCCCTGCCAGGTGCCGAGCGCCAGGCGGCCGGCATTGACCGGGATGCCGATCGACACCTGCGTCAGCGCCGCCTTGATATGAGCGGGCATATCATCGGGCCCCTCCTGCGTGTGCACCACCCAGCGCATCGACGGATCGGAGGATGGCGGCACAAGCCGGCCGAAGAATTCATGCAAGTCCCGCTTCACGTCAGGATCGGCGTTTTCCTGGATCAATAGCGAGCAGGAGGTGTGGCGCACGAACAGGGTCAACAGCCCCTCTCCCGCGCCGTTGGCGCCGACGAAGTCCGCCGCCTCGTCGGTGAACTCGTAGAGCCCCTGACCGCGGGTGGAAATGACGATCGTGGTCTGCGGCATCGGCGGCGTCTCTCCTCGGCTGGCGGCGGCAAAGCGCACGGCTACCCAAGGGGTTCGGCAAAAGCCGCCGCCAAGTCAAGCCTACTGCATGGTTCCTTAAATCCTATTCGATTTAAGGAAAAAACATGCAGCAATTCAAAGTGCTACAGCGACCTTTGCGCGTCTAATAAGACGCGCGGGCGCTGTAGGCCTTCTGCCAGGTCTATTTCTCGAGAAAAGCCTCGAAGCCGCCATAGATCATGCGCTTGCCATCGAACACATCCTTCCAGGCATCGCCCTGCAGCCGCGGATCCGCCATCACCTTGGCAACGATCGCGTCGCGGTCGGCGCGCGACTTGTAGGTGATCCAGGAAAAGACGACGGTTTCGTCGTCCTTTGCCTGCACGGCGCGAGGAAAGGACGTCACCTCGCCATAGGGCACGTCGTCACCGAGGCACTCGGCATAGGATAGCGCGCCATGCTCCATCCACACATTGCTCGCCTCCCGCGCCATGTCCTTGTAGGCCTCGATATTGCCCTTGGGCACGGCAACGATAAAACCATCCACGTAACTCATGTCGATATCCTCCTCGGTTGCTTCCACCACCAAAGGACGAACGGGAACGAAAGGTTCCGACAATACCAGCGATTTTTTCAGTTGATGAATGTTAAGTGCGCCCTCGCCACCTTTGCCGGGCGGCTTGTTGCGGCCGCGCAAGTTTTGGCGAAAAAATCCCGCTCGCCTGTCGGCACGTCCCTTTTCCATTCGTCCTTGGGACAGACCATCACCCAAGGGAGAAACCGTCATGCAGAAGATCACGCCCTTTCTTTGGTTCGACAACCAGCTCGAAGACGCCATCCAGTTCTACACCACCATCTTCCGCAATTCCCGCATCACAGACGTCAAGAAAGGGCCCGATGGCAAGGCCTTCACCGCCTCGTTCGAGCTCGAGGGGCAGGCGTTCATGGGGCTCAACGGCGGGCCGCATTTCAAGTTTTCCGAAGCCGTCTCGTTCTTCGTGCGCTGCGCCGATCAGGCCGAGGTCGATTACTACTGGGAACGACTGCTCGACGGCGGCACGCCGCAGCACTGCGGCTGGCTGAAGGACCGTTTCGGCCTTGCCTGGCAGATCATACCGGATGCGCTGATGCAGCACTTGAGCGATCCCGATCCGGCACGCGCCGGCCGCGCCCAGCAGGCGATGATGGGTATGGTCAAGATCGACGTCGCCGGACTTGAAAAGGCAGCCGCCGGCTGAGCCTTATACCAACCTGCGCCGATATTCCATCAGCTGCCGCAGCCGCTCAGCTGGCGGCTATAGAGCGAGGCCATACCGGCGGCGCGCTTGGCGCCGTTCTTGGCCGTGTTGCTCCAGTTGCCGCGGGCATAGCCGGCATGGCCGTGATAATAGGCGATGTAGAGCCGATAGGTGTCGTTGAGCGCGATGCCGTTTTTCTGGCCGCTCTCGCGGTGATACCAGGCGATGAAGCGGATGGCGTCGCCGAAATCGGACCGTCGCGCCGTCCAGCGTCCGGTTTCGCTCTGGTAGCGCGCCCAGGTGCCATCGAGCGCCTGCGAATAGCCATAGGCCGACGAAACGCGCGTCCAGGGAATGAAGCCGAACAGCTTGGTGCGCGGCGGCTTGGCATTATGGCGGAAGCCGGATTCCGTATAGATCGTCGCCATCAGCACCGGAACGGGCACGCCGTATTCACGCTCCGCCTGATAGGCGGCGCGGCGCCAGTTGTTGAAAAGACCATCTCGCTGCTCGAAAACCGTACATGCGTTTCGGGTGTCTCTCGGCACCGTTGCGCAACCGGCCAGCAACAGGAGGACGACGACAAAAACGCAACGCATCTTCGAACCTCTCGTTTCCAAGAGATTGATAAAACGTAAACGTTAAGGATCGGTTTTGAATCGATTGCGAGTGATCGGGGGTACTGCGTAATTCCTTAAATCGGATCCGTTTTTAAGGACAAAATTATGCAGCAGGTTCAAAGTGCTACAGCGTCCTTTGCGCGTCATATTTGACGCGCGGCGCTGGAGCGTGCATCGCCCAAGAATCCGCTATCTGAAGTTTCAGCTTTGACTTATTCTCGGCGCGCCGGAGGACGGCAGTGGGCGAGCACCCGAGCCCGGATTCCGCAGGTTTTCGAAGGTCCTGCGAAAGCGCGGGCGCACCGACGGCGGCACGCCTAAAACGAGGAGAGCGAAGAAATGCGATTTCCTGCTTTGATGTTTGCAACCCTTGTCGGACTGACGGGCTTAACGCAGGCCGCACGGGCCGACGATTGCGCCAATGCCAGCGACCAGGCGACGCTGAACGAATGTGCCGACAAGGCGCTCAAGGCCTCCGACACCGAACTCAACACCCTTTATAAACAGATCGAGGCGCGCCTGAAGGACGACCAAGACAAAACAAAGCTGCTCGTCTCGGCACAGAAAGCCTGGATCGCCTTCCGCGATACCGAATGCGATTTTTCTGCCGCCGGTGTCGCGGGAGGCTCTGTCTATCCGATGATCGTCCTGCAATGCCGGGATGGCCTGACGCAGAACCGCGTCAAGGACTTCAAGAGCTACCTGAGCTGCGAGGAAGGCGACCTCAGTTGCCCCATACCGTCAGCCAACTGATGCCTGCTCTGACAAAGGCGGCGAAGACGTGCGTTTTCGCCATCGCGCTTGCCAGCGCCTGGACCGGCCACGCGGTGATCGCGGGAGACATATCGCAGCTCTACACCAGCGACGCGATCGTCACCGGCACCGGCGAGGAAAACCGGCAGATCGGCTTTCGCGAATGCCTGAGCGAAGTTCTGATCAAGGTCTCCGGCGACTTCACGCTCACGGAAAGCACAGCGCTTGCCGCTGTACAGGCGCAGGCCGCGAAGTTCATTGCCGCCTACTCCTACCGCGACCGGCTCGAAGGGATCCCGATCCATGACGAGCAGGGAACGCACGACCGCCCGCACGACCTCACTTGCCGTTTCGAGCCCGCCACCATCGATCCGCTCTTGGCAAAGCTCGGTCGCAAGCCGTGGCTGTCAACACGTCCGATCATCGCCGTCCTGCTCGACGTTCACGACCAGAGGCGCCGCTTCGTGCTGACGCGCGACGGCAGCGAGAGCCCCTACATGGCAGAATCACTTGCCGCCGCGACAGTGCCGCTGGCACTCTCGATCCGGCTGCCCGATGCTGCAACGCTGACCGCCGAAGGGTTTGATTTCGAACAGCTGGCGCAGCTGCGGCCGGCCGAGCTGAAGCAGCTTAGCGCGGACATTGGCGCGCAAGTGCCCCTTGCCGGCACACTCATCTGGTCCGACGTCGCCCGTGGCTGGATCGCCGACTGGCGTCTCACGGAAAACGGCAAGGCGTATCGCTGGCAGATCCGCGGCGTCAGCTTCGACGAGGCCTTTCGTCATGCCATGCGCGGCACAGCCCGCATTCTCTCCGGCAACGGCTCACCGTAGATAGGCATTGTTCAGCCGGTCGTTGCTCGCTCAGCCCTGCTTCTCTCAGTCGAGCGATGCGACCAGCTCGCGATAGGCGGCTTCCGGAAATGCCTTAAGCGTCCGCGTGCGCACATTGCCAGCCATGCCGAGCGTCATGGCAAAACGCGCCGCCACCGCATCGTCCGGGGCCTCACAGATGGCCACCATGTCGTACTCACCCATCGTCAAAAAGAAGTGTTTGAAGGAGCCGCCCATGTCGGCGAGCATCTTCTTGGCCGCGTCGAGCCGCTTGGGAGACTCGCGCACATTCTTCACGCCCTGCTCTGTCCAGTTGAGGAGCACGACATAAGTGGTCATTTCACACCTCCCACAGGGCACGTTTCACGCCCGCGGTGCGACTGCTCCCGCGCTTTGGCCGGGTGCCCCGATTGCTCGGAAAAGAGGAGTATAGTCCTCCGGGCGGGGCGTCACAAGAAAACCGGCCAGCCTCTACCCCGAAACAAAAAGCCGGGCGATGAGCCCGGCTTTTCTATGTTCGATATATCGACGCTTAGCTGTCGAGGAAGCTGCGCAGCTTGCGCGAGCGGCTCGGGTGCTTGAGCTTGCGCAGCGCCTTCGCCTCGATCTGACGGATACGTTCGCGGGTAACCGAGAACTGCTGGCCGACTTCTTCGAGCGTATGGTCGGTGTTCATGCCGATGCCGAAGCGCATGCGCAGGACGCGCTCTTCGCGCGGCGTCAGCGAGGCGAGAACACGGGTCGTCGTTTCGCGCAGGTTCGCCTGGATGGCGGCGTCGATCGGCAGAAGGGCGTTCTTGTCCTCGATGAAATCGCCGAGATGCGAATCCTCTTCGTCACCCACGGGGGTTTCGAGCGAGATCGGCTCCTTGGCGATCTTCAGGACCTTGCGGACCTTTTCAAGCGGCATGGCAAGCTTCTCGGCCAGTTCTTCCGGCGTCGGCTCGCGACCGATTTCATGCAGCATCTGGCGCGACGTGCGAACGATCTTGTTGATCGTTTCGATCATGTGCACCGGAATGCGGATCGTGCGGGCCTGGTCGGCGATCGAGCGGGTGATCGCCTGACGGATCCACCAGGTCGCATAGGTCGAGAACTTGTAGCCGCGACGGTATTCGAACTTGTCGACCGCCTTCATCAGGCCGATGTTGCCTTCCTGAATGAGGTCGAGGAACTGCAGGCCGCGGTTGGTGTACTTCTTGGCGATGGAGATGACGAGGCGCAGGTTCGCCTCGACCATTTCCTTCTTGGCGATGCGCGCTTCGCGCTCGCCCTTCTGCACCATGGATACGATACGGCGGAACTCGGCGATCGAGATGCCGGTTTCGGTCGCAAGGTTCTGGATCTCCTGGCGGATGTCGCGGATCGTCTGGTTTTCGCTCTTGGCGAATTCCTTCCAGCCCTTGCCGGCCAGGTTGCTGATCGACTTCATCCAGTTCGGATCGAGTTCGGCGCCGGAATACTGCTCGAGGAACGAGTCACGCTTGACGCCGTAGGATTCGGCCAGTCGCAACAGGCGACCTTCGTTCTGCATCAGGCGCTTGGAAATGTCGTAGAGCTGCTCGACGAGACTGTCGACGCGGTTCTGGTTGAGCGACAGCGACTTGACCGCCTTGATCAGCTCGTCCTTGAGTTCCTTGTAGCGGCGCTCCTGGGCAGGCGAAAGCGTGCCGGTGGCAGCAAGGCGGGCTTCCACCTGCTGATCCTGCAGCTTGCGCAGCTTCTTGTAGGTCTCGGCGATGATGTCGAGGGTTTCCATGACCTGCGGGCGCAGTTCCGCTTCCATCGCGGCGAGCGAGAGGTTCGACTCGTCGTCGTCTTCCTCTTCTTCCTCGCTCGGCATGACATCGCCGCCGACATTGGTGATGTCGTCGTCGTTGGCGGCGCGAACCTTGCGGGTCTTTTCCTTTTCCTCGGCAGCCTTGCGGTCGGCCTCGATCTTTTCCGGGCTCTGGAACTGCGGAGCAGCCTTTGCCTCGGGACCGGAATAGGTGGTTTCGAGATCGATGATCTCGCGCAGCAGCGTCTGGCCCTCGTTGAGTTCGTCGCGCCAGATGATCAGCGCCTGGAACGTCAACGGGCTCTCACAGAGACCGGCGATCATCGTCTCGCGGCCAGCCTCGATGCGCTTGGCGATCGCGATTTCGCCTTCGCGCGACAGAAGCTCTACCGAACCCATTTCGCGCAGATACATGCGCACCGGGTCGTCGGTCCTGTCGGTCGGCTCTTTCTTCTTCGTCGCCGCAAGCGCCGTGCCGCCGGAGGGGGCCAGTTCGCCGCCTTCGCCGTCGTTGTCGTCGTCGCTGCTTTCGTCGTCGCTGCTGCCGCCGGCGGCTTCCTCAGCTTCCTCGTCTTCGATGACGTTGATGCCCATGTCGGAGAGCATCGCCATCGTGTCTTCGATCTGCTCGGAGGTGACTTCTTCGGACGGCAGGACGGAGTTCAGCTCGTCCATCGTCACATAGCCGCGCTTCTTGGCGGCCTTGATCATCTTCTTGACAGCGTCATCGGAAAGATCGAGAAGCGGGCCGTCAGGAGCGCCTTCGCGTTCAACGTCAGCTTCTTCGTTTTCTTTGACTTTGGTTGCCATTTAGTTCGTCGCTTTCCTTGTCGCAACCGGCGTGAGCCCGGTGCAAATGCCGCTCGAAGGTCCGGGTGCGCCGCGCACCCGCCACCGAATCATTTCCCCTGACGTAACGGGATGATGTTTAATTCCTGATTAACCACGATAGCGATCGTGGCAAAGCGGGCAAGCTTCGACAGTCCTGCCACTGAAGCACTACTGGCATGATATCCTAACCGCCGTGTCATTTCGCCATTTCTTGCTTGGAAATGGTGATTCCCAGAATTTTCGATCCCGTCAAGCATTTCCGCTGAAAAACCGCCCGATTCGGCAAAAATCGCCTCAGTTCATGTTTTTTGGTGTTTATCAGCGTCCGCTGAACATGTAGGCGCTGCCTGTAAAAAGACAAGGGTCGATACCGCATATCGGCAATGCTTCGTTGTGCCGAAGCCGCCGGCGCAACCATAGCTGTACCCGCTGTCAGCCGTCACATCGAAAGCCCGTCGTACTTGACGATCTTCACGGCCTCGGTGTCGAACTCCGGCAGGCAGCGCAGGTTGATGGCCGCCATGGGTCCGTTCGGACCGGCCCCTTCGCCGAAAGGCGCGATGCCACAATGGTTGCAGAAATGATGCTTGATGACATGCCTGTTGAATTCATAGGTCGAGAGATCAGCCGCAGGCGTCTTCAGCCGCAGACTGTCGCGCGCAACGAAGGCCAGCAGTCCGCCGCGCCGGCGGCACATCGAACAATTGCAATCAATCGCCTCGGCGAAGTCTCCCTCGACCTCGAAGGCAATCTTCCCGCAATGACAACTTCCCTCGTAACGCATGCAAGGCTCCTTTGACCGTCACAACCGCTGATCGCAGACATCCGCAGTGCCGGCAAAGATAGTGCGCCGCAGCCGGCGAACAAGCCGGATCAACAAGACGCAAAACAATTCCTGAAACGGCGGACTTCGCCTTCGAGTTCGCAATATTATTCCGCTTTTCCGCTTGCCGGCCACCCAATCTCGAAAGACTCTCCGCCGAAGAAACGGAGGCCAGAATGAACATCAGGGAGACTGACGCCATGCGCGTCATGAGCATTGCGCGCAGGATCACGATTCCGGACGTCAGGCACGCCGCCGCCGAGCTGGCGCCACTGATCGAGGCGGAGATCGGCCGGGCGGGGCTCACGCCCGCAGGGCCATGGATTTTCATCGCACAGAACCTGCCGAAAAACGCCACAACAGCATTTGACTGGCGCATCTGCCGCCCCGTCGAGGGTGGCAAGGACTATCACGGCGCGCTGGATATGATCACGCTCGAACCGATCATGGTCGCCTCTGCCCTGCATCAGGGGCCGATGCGAAGCCTCTTTACCCAGGGCTACGCGCCTCTGGTGGAAAAGATCGAGATGAGCAGGCACAATTTCTCCGGCGAAAGCCGCGAGATCTATCACCGCTGGGCAGGCCCGGGCGCCCGCTACCATGAGATCGAGATCCAGTTCGGTCTTGCCAACTGACGAAAAAAGCCGCGCATTCGTGGAACGCGCGGCCTTTTGAGTTGGACACCGTGTGGAAGCGTCGTCTCGATTACCAGTCCATGACGACCTTGCCGGAATTGCCTGCGCGCATGGCCTCGAAGCCGTCGCGGAACGCGTCGATGCCGATGCGATGGGTGATGATGGGCGAAAGGTCGAGCCCACCCTGGACGAAGGCGATCATCTTGTACCAGGTCTCGAACATCTCGCGGCCGTAGATGCCCTTGAGGTTGAGCATCTTGAAGATCACCTTGTTCCAGTCGATCTCGAAGCCGGCCGGCGCAATGCCGAGAATGGCGATCTTGCCGCCATTGTTCATCTTGTCGATCATGTCGCGAAAGGCAGGGGCCGCTCCCGACATTTCCAGCCCGACGTCAAAACCTTCGGTCATGCCGATCGCCTTCATCACGTCGGCAAGGTTCTCCTTCGAGGCATCGACGACATGGTCGATGCCGACCTTGCGGGCAAGCTCAAGCCTCGTCGGGTTGATGTCGGTGATCACGACCTTGCGCGCGCCCGAACGCTTGGCGACCAGAGCGCCCATGATGCCGATCGGCCCGGCGCCGGTCACCAGCACATCCTCGCCGACCAGATCGAACGACAGTGCGGTGTGCACCGCATTGCCGAAGGGATCGAAGATCGCGGCGATCTCGTCGGGAACATCCGGCGGGATCGGCACGACGTTGTATTCCGGCAGGCAGACGAATTCGCCGAACGAGCCCGG